>NZ_MVOC01000028.1:901-141999 GCF_002043095.1 Mycobacterium sp. AT1
CACACCGCCGGACTGACCATGCCCCGCCGCAAGACCACCCGCACCCAAGACCGCGCCAGCCGCATCCAACGGGATCGCCGGGAGTGCGAAAGCGAAATTGAGATCGGTAGCGATGCCGAAGGCGTTTAGTCGACGCCATGAAGACGCCGCCGACAACGGGGCGCGAACGACATGGAGAGGAAGGTCTCATGGCCAACACGGTCAAGCAAGCGCTCGCAGGTGCACTGATCTCGGGGGTCGGCGCGGTTGCCGCCCTGTGGATCGCGGCGCTGGCACCCAACGTCGCCACTGCCCAAGCCGACACGCGGTGCGATCCGGTCTGCCACGGGACCTGGTGCCCGGGTGACCCAATCACCTATCCATTCGAAAGCCTGGCGGCCTCCTGGGACTCCACCGTCTGCCACGAATTCCATCAAGTCTCCGGGCAGCCAGGGGTGTGGGCCGAAGGCCCGCTTCCTCCAGGCACGTTCGTCTGCCCGCCATTCGCGTTCATGTGCCCCTGATCTGGGGCTAGGAGACCTCGGGGGTGCTTCGAACCGCGGCGGCAGCCGCACGAATCTGAGGAGTCACCAACATGACCTGCCCGAGGACGCCGTTGACGAAGCCAGGCGACTCGTCGGTCGACAGACTCTTGGCCAGCTCCACGGCCTCGTCGACCGCGACCGGCTCCGGCACGTCCTCGGCGTAGAGCAGCTCCCACACCGCGACCCGCAGGACCGCGCGGTCCACGGCAGGCAAGCGGTCCAGCGTCCACCCCTGCAGATGAGCAGAGATCAGGTCGTCGACGTGGGCGGCGTGCTCGGTGACGCCACGCGCCACCGTCACGGTGTACGGGTTCAGCGTGGACAGCTCGGAATCGCTCGCGGCCAACGTGGTCCTGCCCTCGGCGATCTCGGCAGGCGTCAACCCGCGAGCCTCGGCCTCGAACAGCAGGTCGACGGCACGCTTGCGCGCTTTATGGCGACCGTGGTCGCCGCGACGGTCAGGCATGGTCAGCCATTGACGCGACCGAGGTAACTGCCGTCGCGGGAGTCGACCTTGAGCTTGTCACCGGTGTTGATGAACAGAGGCACGTTGATCTGGGCGCCCGTCTCCATGGTGGCGGGCTTGGTGCCCGCGCTGGAGCGGTCGCCCTGCAGGCCGGGGTCGGTGTGGGACACGATCAGTTCCACGGTGACCGGCAATTCGACGTAGAGCGGCGCGCCCTCGTTGAACGCGACCTGGACGGGCATGCCTTCGAGGAGGTAGTTGGCCGCGTCACCGACCAGCGTCTCCGGCAGAGCGTGCTGCTCGAAGTCCTGGGCGTCCATGAACACGAAGTCGCTGCCGTCACGGTAGAGGTACGTGGTGTCGCGGCGGTCGACCGTCGCGGTCTCCACCTTCACACCCGCGTTGTACGTCTTGTCGACGACCTTGCCTGACAGCACGTTCTTGAGCTTGGTGCGCACGAACGCCGGACCCTTGCCCGGTTTGACGTGCTGAAACTCGGTGATCTGCCACAGCTGGCCGTCGATCTGGAGGACGAGCCCATTCTTGAAGTCGGCGGTCGATGCCACGGGGGTACTACTCCTAGCCTTTTAGAGAATCGCCAGTTCCTTGGGGAACCGGGTCAGCAACTCGGGTGCGGGTTTGTCATCACTGCCCACGACCAGCGTGTCCTCAATGCGGACGCCACCACGGCCGGGCAGATAGACACCGGGCTCCACGGTCACAGCAGAGCCAGCAAGCAGTGTACCGGCGGACGACGCGCTAATTCCCGGCGCTTCGTGGATCTCCAGCCCAACTCCGTGTCCGAGACCGTGCCCGAAGTTCTCGGCGAACCCCGAATCGGCGATGACCTGCCGCGAAACCCCGTCCACCCCGGACAGCGACACCCCGGGCGCCAGGGCCTCCCGGCCACGGCGCTGCGCGGTCGCCACCAGGTCGTACACGTCGATCTGCCACTGCGCAACGGGTGCCAACACGAAGGTCCGCGTCATGTCCGAGTGGTATCCGGCGACCAGCGCACCGAAGTCGATCTTGACGAAGTCGCCCGCGGCGAGTTCGGCGTCGGTCGGGCGATGGTGTGGGATCGCCGAGTTCGCTCCCGCCGCGACGATTGTCTCGAAGGACACCCCGTCGGCGCCGTGGTCGAGCATCCGTGATTCGAGGTCACGACCGACCTCCTTCTCGGTGCGTCCCGCTCGCAGCCCACCCGCGGCGACCAGGTCGGCGAGCGCCGCGTCGGCGGCCTCGCACGCCAGCCGTAGCAGGGCGATCTCCCCCGCATCCTTGACCTCGCGGAGCGCTTCCACCGCGCCGGCGGCCCGCACCAAGTCGACGTCACCGGCCGCCTTCACCAGCTGAGCGTGGTTGTCGACGGTTACGACGTGACTCTCGAAGCCCAGCCGTCGCACCCCACGGTCCGCCGCGGCCGCTGCCAGACGCGGCGCGCACGCGCGTTCGATGACCACCTCGGCGTCGGGCGACTGCTGCGCGGCCTGAGTGACGTACCGCCCATCGGTCGCCAACACCGGAACGTCGTCGTCGACGCGAATCAGCAACGCCGCATTCGAACCGGTGAACCCCGACAGGTACCGGACGTTGACCAGGTCCGTTACCAGCATTGCGTCCAGGTCGGCGGCGGCCAGTCGGCGACGCAGGCGCGCCCTGCGCTGGGAAATCGTCACAGCGCATGACGGTACTCGCTACGCTGTGCCCTCATGAGTAAGTGGTTGCTGCGCGGACTGGTGTTCGCTGCCCTGATGGTCATCATCCGATTGCTTCAGGGAGCCCTGATCAATCTGATGGAAAGTCAGGCGCTGTGGATCAGCGTTCTGCTGGTCGCCGTGTACGCGATCGCCGCCTTCGTGTGGGGTCTGGCCGACGGCCGGGCCGACGCGCGGGCCAACCCAGACCCCGACCGCCGTGGCGATCTGGCGATGACCTGGCTCGTCGGTGGCCTCTTCGCAGGCATCGTCAGCGGGTTCGTCGCCTGGTTCATCTCGCTGTTCTACGAGAACCTGTACGCCCAGGGTCTGCTCAACGAGGTCACCACCTTCGCCGCGTTCACCGCGCTGCTGATGTTCGTCTTCGCCATCGCGGGCGTGGCACTGGGTCGTGGGCTCGTCGACCGCAAGGCACCGCCGGTGCAGCGCTACAGCGTCGCCGACAGCGAGCGCGACCGCGCCGACACCGACGTCTTCGAGGCCGTCCGTGACGACCGCGGCGAAGAGACCGCCAGCGTTCCCGCCGGCGAAACCGCGCCGACCAAGGTCGAAGAGCGCTCCTAGCTCCTAGCGGCCTGCGAGATAGCGCAGCGCCAGCAGATAACCCTGGACGCCGAGACCGACGATCACGCCGGTCGCGACGCCACTCAAGTACGAGTGATGCCGAAACTCTTCGCGCGTGTGCACGTTGGAGATGTGCACCTCGATCAGCGGGGCCGTCAGCTCGGCGCACGCATCCCGCAGGGCGACCGACGTGTGGGTCAGCGCGCCCGCGTTTAGCACGACGGGCTCCTTCGCGTCGGCAGCAGCGTGAACCCAGCCCAACAGCTCGGCCTCACTGTCGGTCTGCCTTACGACGACGGTCAGGCCCAGCTCGGCGGCTTCGCGTTCGATGAGCGCGACCAGATCATCGTGGGTGGTCTTGCCGTAGACCTCTGGCTGGCGCTTGCCGAGCCGGCCCAGGTTGGGTCCGTTGAAGACGTTGACGTTCATCGCGTTCCGATCTCCGAGTACGCAGCCACGAGCAGCGCCGGGTCGGGGCCTTCCAGTCGCCCCGGCTTGGCCAACCCTTCGAGCACGACGAAGCGCAGCACCCCGGAACGGGTCTTCTTGTCACCCGCCATGTACTCGAGCAGTTGCGGCAGCGCATCGGCGTCGTAGGTCACCGGGAGTCCGAGGGACGTGAGGATCGACCGGTGCCGGTCGGCGGTCTCGTCGTCGAGTCGCCCCGCGAGCCTGCCCAATTCGGCGGCGAACACGAGACCAACCGACACGGCCGCACCGTGGCGCCAGCGATACCGTTCCCGGCGCTCGATGGCGTGGGCCAACGTGTGCCCGTAGTTGAGGATCTCGCGCAGCTGCGATTCCTTCTCGTCGGCTGCGACGACCTCCGCCTTGACCGTGACGGCACGCCGGATGAGTTCGGGCAGAACCGAACCCGTCGGATCGAGCGCCGCCTCGGGATCGGCCTCGATGAGGTCGAGGATCTTCGGGTCGGCGATGAAGCCCGCCTTCACGATCTCGGCCATCCCGGCCACGATTTCGTTGCGCGGCAACGATTCCAGCGTCGCAAGGTCCACCAGGACCGCGAGCGGCTGATGAAATGAGCCGACCAGGTTCTTGCCCGCGTCGGTGTTGATGCCGGTCTTTCCGCCGACGGCCGCGTCGACCATGCCGAGCAGCGTCGTCGGCACGTGCACGACGTCGACGCCGCGCAGCCAGGTGGCCGCCGCGAAGCCGCTGACGTCGGTCGCCGCGCCGCCACCGAGGCTGACGATGGCGTCTTGGCGCCCAATACCGATGCGGCCCAAGACGTCCCAGATGAAGCCGACGACGGGAAGCTCTTTGCCTGCCTCGGCGTCCGGGATCTCGATGCGATGCGCGTCGATTCCCTTCTCCGCCAAGTGGGCTCGGATCGACTCCGCGGTCGCGTTGAGCACCGGCTGGTGCAGGATCGCCACCCGGTGGCGTCCGTCGAGAACGCGGCCGAGGTCCTCGAGCAGTCCCGTCCCGATGATCACCGGGTAGGGCCGGTCGACGAGAACGTTCACGGTCACGGGTTCAGTCATTGCGTGCCTCTGCTCGACGGGCCAACGCCGCGGGACTGGGCGGGGCCTCTGTGGTGGGTGCTGGATTGAGAACGGTGGGCAGTCTGCGCCACGCGGACCGGCGGCGCCGACGCGGCTGCTGACGGTCGCCGTTCGCGGTTTCCAGCTTCGCGACGATGTGGCGGACGACGGCCCCAGGGTTGCGGCGGTTGGTGTTGATGCGCATGGTGGCGACCTGTCGGTACAGCGGCACGCGTTGACTCATCAGTTCCCGGAAGCGCTCGCCGGGGTCGACGCCGGCGAGCAGCGGCCTGGTGGTGCCGCCCGAGGTGCGCCGAACACCTTCTGCCGCACTAATTTCCAGGTAGACGACGGTGTGTCCCGCCAGTGCCTCTCGCACGCGTGGCGTGGTGATCGCGCCACCGCCGAGGGACACGACGCCGTCGTGTTCGGCGAGGGCGGTGCACACCACGTCGGCCTCGATGCGCCGAAACTCCGGCTCGCCCTCGCGGAAGATGTCGGCGATGGTGCGGCCGGTGGTCTCGACGATCTTGGCGTCGGTGTCCAGCAGTGGAACGTCCAGAGCCCTGGCCAGTCGGCGCCCGATGGTGGACTTGCCCGACCCGGGCATGCCCACCAGCACGGCCAGGGGGGCCATCAGCCCGTCGCCCGTGCGGCGCCGTCGACTCCCGGGTCGCTGCGCTCCTGCCCACCGGAGCGCGCGGAGATCGAGGCCAGGTACGCGTCGACGTTGGCCTTGGTCTCGGCCAGCGAGTCGCCACCGAACTTCTCGAGGGCGGCGCGCGCCAGGACCAGGGCCACCATCGTCTCGACGACGACGCCGGCCGCGGGCACTGCGCACACGTCGGAACGCTGGTGGATTGCGACGGCCTCTTCGCCGGTGGTCATGTCGATGGTGGCCAACGCCTTGGGAACCGTCGAGATCGGCTTCATCGCCGCGCGCACGCGTACCGGTTGGCCGTTCGTCATGCCGCCCTCGAGCCCGCCAGCACGGTTGGTCGACCGCATAGCACCGTCGGGGCCGGGGTAGATCTCGTCGTGGGCGACGCTGCCGCGGCGGCGGGCGGTTTCGAAGCCGTCGCCGATTTCGACGCCCTTGATGGCCTGAATTCCCATGACGGCCGCCGCCAGTTGGCTGTCGAGCCGATTGTCGCCGCTCGTGAACGAGCCCAGTCCGATGGGCAGGCCGCTGACGACCACCTCGACGACGCCACCGAGGGTGTCGCCGTCCTTCTTGGCCGCCTCGATCTCGGCGATCATCGCCTTCTCGGACTCTTCGTCGAAGGCCCGCACGGGGCTGTCGTCGATGCGGGCCAAGTCTTCGGGCAGCGGCGGCGGGCCGTCGTAGGGGGTGGACGCGCCGATCGAGATGACGTGGGACAGCACCTCGACGCCGAGCGCTTGGCGCAGGAACGCCCTGGCGATGGTGCCTGCGGCGACTCGGGCCGCGGTCTCGCGGGCGCTGGCCCGCTCCAGGACCGGGCGGGCGTCGTCGAAGCCGTACTTCAACATGCCGGCGTAGTCGGCGTGGCCGGGTCGCGGCCGGGTCAGCGGGGCGTTGCGGGCACCGTCGAGCTCGGATGGGTCGACCGGGTCCGACGCCATCACCGTTTCCCACTTGGGCCATTCGGTGTTGCCGATCTCGACGGCGATCGGTCCGCCGAGCGTCAGGCCATGGCGGACCCCCGTCAGCACCGTGACGGCGTCGGCCTCGAACTTCATCCGGGCGCCTCGCCCGTAGCCGAGCCTGCGCCTCTTCAATTCGGCGGCAATGTCTGCCGTGGTGACCTCGAGACCGGCCACCATTCCTTCGACCATCGCTACCAGCGCGCGGCCGTGTGATTCACCAGCTGTGGTCCATCGCAACACGCGTCCCATCTTCCCATGGCGCCCTCGACCTGAGGTAATCCGTCACGCCAGGCTGCGTTGCAGCAACAACGTGTCGACCCGTCGACCGTGCTTGACGCCGACCCGAACCAGCCGACCCGCGTCGGTGAAGCCGAACCTCCGGTGCAATTCGACCGAGGTGGGGTTGCCGGTGTCGGCATAGGCGGGCCTGGTCTTCCACGGCGCGCAGTAGGCGTACCCGGCGACCACGCCGTCGCGTTCGGTGACCAGGAACGGCAGCCCGGCTCCGACGATCGCCTCGGAGCGACGACGCCACTCGTCGTCGGGTGGTTCCAGCTCGAAGGTGGCGGTGCGGGTCGGCATGCCCAACGGTAGGACCTGGCGATCAGGTGATCACCATGGCCACTGCGGCCGCGGTCGCCACGCACATCGACGGCCCGTGCGGCACGGTGACCCGCGCCCAGTTCCGACCTGGCCGGATGACGAGCAGACCCCACAGCGTGGTCAGCACCGGAGCCCCCACCGCCGCGATCACCCACGCGTCGCTTCCGAACGCACCGGTCAGGGCTCCGACGCCGAGCGCCAACTTCACGTCGCCCGCGCCCATCGCGGCGGGCGCGATCAGGTGGACGAGGAGGTACAGCGCCGCCAGCGCGACCCCGCCGAGGAGCGCCGAGGTGCCGCGCCCAGCGAGCGCCGCGACGACGAGGACGGCCAGCGCGCCCGGCAAAGTCAACGCATTGGGCAGCCGACGCTGCCGCACGTCGTAGACGGTCAACGCGGCGAGCCACGCCACGGCGGCACCCAGACCGACCCACCCCATGGGAGGAGCCTAAGTTCGGCCAAGGGCTGCGATCATCGCCTCTTTCGGCGCTGGCCGGCCGGTGAATCGCTCGACTTGGGCGAACGCCTGGTGCAGCAGCATCTGCAGACCGCTGACCACTCGGCCGCCGCGGGCCTCGACGGCTCTGGCCAATGGCGTCGGCCACGGGTCGTAGATCGCGTCGAGTAGCACCGCAGCGGTGTCGACGGTGTCGGCGTACTGCCCGCCGACGTCGGCGGGGACGGTGCTGACCACGACGTCGAGGCCCACGATCGTCGTGCCCAGCTCGACCCAGTGGGCGTCGACGCCGAGTCGGGCTCCGAGTTCGACCAGCGCGTCGGCCTTGTCGCGGTTACGGGCCACGATCGAGACGTCGCGTGCGCCAAGCTCGGCCAGCGCCACGACGGCCGCGGGCGCCGTCCCGCCCGCGCCGAGCACCGCAGCAGTCTCGACGGTCGTCGTCCGCCCGAGGGCGCCGGTCACCCCGTCGACGTCGGTGTTGTCCGCCAGCCATCCGGTGGCCGTTCTGACGAGGGTGTTGGCCGAGCCGACGAGTTCCGCGCGGGCGGTCCGCTCGCCGGCGAACCGCAGCGCGGCGAACTTGCCGGGCATCGTCACCGACAACCCCACCCACTCTGGCCCGAATCCGGCGACCAGCGGGGGCAGATCGTCTGCGGTGCATTCGATGCGCTCGTAGGTCCAGTCGGCCAATCCGAGCGCACGGTAGGCCGCCAGGTGCAGTTGCGGTGACCGGGAGTGCGTGATCGGCGAACCGAGGACGGCCGCCCTAGAACTCATCGTGCGGGCTCATCGTGCGCTGTCGAGCACACCGTTGCGTCTCGCGATCTCGATGTTGGCCAGGTGCTGCTGGTAGTCGCGGGTGAACAGCGTGCCGCCCTGCATGTCGACGGTGACGAAGTACAGCCAGTCCCCCGGTTCCGGATTCTCCGCCGCGGCGAGCGCGGGCTGGCCGGGTGCACAGATCGGAGTGGCCGGAAGCCCTTCGCGCACATAGGTGTTCCACGGCGTGTCCCTGCCGCGGTCGGCGTCGGTGGTGGCGACCTCTTGCCGGTCCAGCGAGTAGTTGACCGTCGAGTCGAACTCGAGGCGGCGGTGATCGGGGGCGAGCAGTCGGTTGTAGATCACCCTGGCGACCTTCGCGAAGTCCTGTGGCTTCGCCTCCCGCTGCACCAGCGACGCCACGATCAGGACTTCGTACGGCGACAGGTTTTCGGCGTTGCCCGCCGCGAGCAGACCGTTCTGCTCGTACTGCGTTGCGCTGGCACCGATCAGCGTCGCCAGGATGTCCGGGGCGGTCGCCGACGGGTCGATGTTCCACGTGCCGGGGGCGATGAGCCCCTCGATGCGCCGGTGGTCGGCGCCCAGCGCCTTGACGGGGTCGAGCGCCCACGTGGGAATCGCCAGTGCCGCGGGGTCGGCCGCAGTCGCGGCGTTCTTCAAGTCGTCGGCCTTGACGCCGCACGACTTCTCCCCGTCCAGGTCGACGCACGTCGCGTCGGCGATCAGCGAGAAGACGCCCTTGGTCACCGCGCTGGTCTTGACGTCGGCGATGTCGTCGAGCTGACGCCCCTCGGGGATGACCAACCGGCCGACCCGGTTTTGGGGGTCCGCGAGCCGGGTGACCGCGTTCGCGGCCGGAATCTCGGTGCGCACCTTGTAGAACCCCGGCTGGATGGCCGAGATGGACGCGTTGCCCGCCGCGGCGTCGACGAAGGCCTGGGACGTGGCGACGACGCCACCGTCCTGCAGGGTCTTGCCGATCGTGGTGGTGGAGTCCCCGTTGTGAACCTGCACGACGATGTCCTTGACGCCGTCACCCTGGTAATCGGTCGGCGTGCCGAACATTCCGTGCCATACGCGGGAACCGAGGAAGACGACGCCGACGACCAGGGCGAGCAGGACGGTGACGGAGAGCACGGTGAGGTGCCTGCGCCGACGACGGTTGCGGTTGGCGCGGGCGCGCTCGGTGCGACTCATCGTCCGGCGGGGCCGTCCGACGGCCTCGGGCTCCGGGCGGTCGCGAACCCACTCGTCAGGCATCGGCCGCTCCGCTGCTCTTGGCAAGGACGTCTCGCCGCTGGTCCAGCCAGGTCTGCAGGATGCCGACGGCGGCCACCTGGTCGATCATCGATTTCTGTCCCTTCGCGCGGATGCCGGCCTCCCGAAGTGACCGCTGGGCGGTCACGGTGGTCAGCCGCTCGTCGGACAGCCGTACCGGAACCGGGGCGATCCTGGCGGCGAGTGCGTCGGCGACGGCAATCGCATCCAGTGCCGACGGCCCGGCGCGGTCCGCGAGAGTGCGTGGCAGGCCGACGACGACCTCCACGGCGTCGAGTTCTTCGGTCAGTTGCGCCAACCGGCGGATGTGCTTGCCCTTGACGTCCCTTCGGTCCCTGGCGACCGTTTCGACCGGCGTCGCCAGGATCCCGTCGGGGTCACTGGTGGCCACGCCGATCCGGACTGTGCCGACGTCGACCCCGAGCCGTCGTCCTCGTCCGGGGTCGTCGCCGCCGGGCCGGTCGGGCTGACGGTCGTCGGTGTCGGTCAAGGAGGTCAGCTCCGGGCGATCTCTGCCAGCAGCGCCGACAGCGCCGCGTCGACGTTGGACGCCCCGCTACCCGAGCCCTGCGCCAGGTCGGCCTTTCCGCCGCCGCGCCCGTTGAGTGGCCCGCCAAGCACCTTGACCAGGTCTCCTGCGTTGAGGCCGAGATCCTGCGCGGCCGGGTTGACGGCGACGATGAAGGGCACCGTGTCGCCCTCGCCCTCGGCGACCAATGCGACGACGCCTGGTTCGGATCCGAGCTTGCCCTTGACGTCACCGACGAGGCTGCGTAGATCTGCGGCCGAGATGCCGCCGGCCATGCGCTGTGCCACGACACGCACCCTACCGACGAGCTCGGCGCCCGCGGCGGCGTCGGCCGCGGCCGCCCGCGCGTTGGCCAGCCGGGACCGGTCGAGTTCCTTCTCGGCGACCTTGAGCCGTTCGACGAGTGAGGCGACGCGGGCGGGCACCTCCTCCGAGGGAACCTTCAGCGACGACGCCAAGCCGGCGAGCAGCGCGCGTTCCTTGGCCAGGTACTTGAACGAGTCGAGTCCGACGTAGGCCTCGACTCGGCGGACGCCGGAGCCCACCGAGGATTCGCCGAGGATCGTCACCGGTCCGATCTGAGCCGAGTTGTGCACGTGCGTACCGCCGCACAGCTCGAGTGAGAAGGGCCCGCCGATCTCGACCAGCCGGACGTCCTCGGGATAGGCCTCGCCGAAGAGCGCCATCGCGCCCATGGCCTTGGCCTTCTCCAGCTTGGTGTACATGGTGTTGACCGCGTAGTCGGCTTGGACGGCCTCGTTGGTGACGACCTCGATCTGCTCGCGCTGGTCGTCGCTGAGCCCGCCCTGCCAGTTGAAGTCGAATCGCAGGTAGCCGGGCCGGTTCAGCGAGCCGGCCTGAACGGCGTTGGGGCCCAACACCTGTCGCAGCGCGGCGTGCACCATGTGCGTGCCGGTGTGGCCCTGGGTGGCGCCGTGGCGCCAGGTCGGGTCGACGCTCGCGACGATGGTGTCGCCCTCGACGAACTCACCGGACTCGACGTTGACGCGGTGCACGAACAGCGTCTTGGCGATCTTCTGAACGTCGGTGACGGCGGCTTTCGCTGCGACGCTGGACCCGGTCCCCGAGATGGACCCGATGTCGGCGATCTGCCCGCCGGACTCGGCGTAGAGCGGGGTGCGGTCCAGAACCAGTTCGACGCGTTCGGCGGCCGCGCCGTCATGCGCGACGACAGGCACCCGCTTGCCGTCGACGAAGATGCCGAGAATCCTTGCCTCGGAAGTCAATTCGTCGAATCCGGTGAACTCGGTTGCACCGGCGTCGACGAGATCGCGGTACGCCGACAGATCGGCGTGGGCGTGCTTGCGAGCGGCGGCGTCGGCCTTGGCGCGCTGACGCTGCTCGGCCATCAACCCACGGAAGCCCTCTTCGTCGACGCGCAGATCCGCCTCGGCGGCCATCTCGAGGGTGAGTTCGATCGGGAAGCCGTACGTGTCGTGCAGGGCGAACGCGTCACTGCCGGAAAGGACGTCGGTACCTGACGCCTTCGTCGTGCGGGCCGCATCCTCGAACAGTCGCGAACCGGAGGCCAGCGTGCGGTTGAACGCCGTCTCCTCGGCGATCGCGATCCGGTTGATCCGGTCGAAGTCGGTGACCAGGTCGGGATAGGACGGACCCATCGCGTCGCGCACACACGCCATCAGCTCGCCCATGATCGGCGTGTCGATGCCGAGCAGCTTGGCCGACCGGATGACCCGGCGGAGCAGCCGGCGCAGCACGTAGCCGCGGCCGTCGTTGCCGGGCGTGACGCCGTCGCCGATGATGATCGCCGCGGTGCGACTGTGGTCGGCGATGATGCGGTATCGGACGTCGTCTTCGTGGACGCCGGCTCCGTATCCACGCGGGGCGATGCCGGCGACGAGGTCGATGACCGGGCGCATCAGGTCGGTCTCGTAGACGTTGTCGACGCCCTGCAGCAAGCAGGCGACGCGCTCGACGCCCATGCCGGTGTCGATGTTCTGGCGCGGCAGCGGGCCGAGGATCTCGAAGTCGGACTTGCCGGTGCCCTCACCCCGCTCGTTCTGCATGAAGACGAGGTTCCAGATTTCGATGTAGCGGTCCTCGTTGGCCTCCGGGCCGCCGTCGACGCCGTATTCGGGTCCGCGGTCGACGTAGATCTCCGAGGACGGACCGCATGGGCCGGGGATGCCCATCGACCAATAGTTGTCGGCCATGCCACGGCGCTGGATGCGCTCCAGCGGCAGTCCGGCCACCTCTTGCCACAGGGTGATGGCTTCGTCGTCGTCCAGATAGACGGTCGCCCAGAGCGTTTCGGGGTCGAAGCCGTATCCGCCCTGATCCTGCGGATTGGTCAGCAACGTCCAGGCGAACTCGATGGCGCCCTTCTTGAAGTAGTCGCCGAAGGAGAAGTTGCCCGCCATCTGGAAGAAGGTGTTGTGGCGGGTGGTGATGCCGACTTCGTCGATGTCCGGGGTGCGGATGCACTTCTGCACGCTGGTCGCCCGGTCCCACGGCGGCTTCTGCTGACCGAGGAAGTAGGGCACGAACTGGACCATGCCTGCGTTGACGAACAACAGGTTCGGATCGTCGAGGATGACCGATGCGCTTGGCACTTCGGTGTGGCCCGCGTTCACGAAGTGATCGAGGAAGCGCTTCCTGATCTCGTGTGTCTGCACGTGCTGCTGTCCTTAATCAATGGGGGTCTTGCCTGCGCCGATTCTCGACCGCATCACACTACCGGCCCATCACGATCAACCTGGCAAGGGAGCGGCTCAACCGCCGACGAAGCTGATGCGGACGTTGCGGCGAGGGTTGTCCCTGTTCAAGTCGACCAGAACAACGCTCTGCCAGGTGCCGAGCAGTGGTTGCCCCGCCTGAACGGGGATCGTCACCGACGGCGCGACGATGCCGGGCAGTACGTGGTCGGCGCCGTGGCCCGGCGAGCCGTGGGAATGGCGATAGCGATCGTCGCGCGGCAGCAGGCGTTCCAGGGCGTCGACGAGGTCGTCGTCTGACCCGGCGCCGGTCTCGAGGATCGCGACGCCGGCCGTGGCGTGGGGCACGAAGACGTTGCACAAACCGTCCCCGCGCGACGCGCAGAAGGTGCGGACGGCGTCGGTCAGGTCCACGGTGCGGCGGCGGGAGGTGTCGACGTCGATCGTCTCGGTGTTCACGATCCCGAGATTACGTCGCGCCCCTATTCACGGCCACGTTTATCGGTGCCCCGCGGGGGTACTCCCGTTCCAGCTCAACGCACCTCGCACACCCCGACGAAAGTGACCAGCAATGACTCCCACAGGCATCATCACCGCTATCGTCATCGGCGCCATCATCGGCCTTCTCGGCAGGCTGGTTCTGCCGGGCAAGCAGCCCATCGGGTTGCTCGTCACGATCCTCGTCGGCATCGTGTCGGCCCTCATCGGCACCTGGCTGGCCCGTCAGCTCGGCATCCCGACCGCGACCAACGGCATCGACTGGATGGAACTGCTCGTCCAGGTCATCGTGGCCGCGCTCGGCGTGGCCCTGGTGGCTGGCCTGATGGGCCGACGTCGCACGGGCGCTCTGCGCCGCTAGTCCCCAGGAACACTCAGGTCCCCAAAACGCACAGGGCCGCGATTCGACGAGAATCGCGGCCCTGAGTGCGTTTTGGGCTAGCGCCGCCTCCGGAGAATCGCGCGCAACTTGTCGAGGCGCCCGGCGATGTCCCGCTCCACGCCGTGCGTCGTCGGCCGGTAGTAGTCGACGCCCAGCAGGTCGTCGGGAGAATACTGTTGCGGGACAATGCCATCCGGGTGGTCGTGGGGATACGAGTAACCCTGGGCGTTGCCGAGCGCGGCCGCACCCGAGTAGTGGCCGTCGCGCAGATGAGGGGGCACCAACCCTGCCTTGCCTGCCTTGATGTCCCCCATCGCCGCCGCGAGCGCCATCGTGACGGCATTGGACTTGGGCGCGGTCGCCAGGTGCACCGTGGCGTGGGCGAGGGTCAGCTGCGCCTCCGGCATCCCGATCAGCTGCACGGTCTGCGCCGCGGCCACGGCGGTGAGCAACGCAGTCGGGTCGGCCATTCCGACGTCCTCGCTGGCCAGGATCGTCAACCGCCGCGCGATGAAGCGAGGGTCCTCCCCCGCAGTGAGCATCCGCGCCAGGTAGTGCAGCGCGGCGTCGACGTCGGACCCGCGCACCGACTTGATGAAGGCGCTGACGACGTCGTAGTGCTGGTCGCCGTCACGGTCGTAGCGGACGGCGGCCTTGTCCAGGGACTGCTCGATGACCTCGACGGTCACGCGATCGCCCGCCTCGGCAGCAACCTCCAACGCGGTCAGCGCGCGGCGGGCGTCTCCTGCGGCGAGTTGCACCAGGAGTTCGACCGCGTCGGCGTCGATCGAGACCGATCCGCCAAGGCCACGTGGGTCGGCGACGGCCCGTTCGACGACGGCCCGTACCGCGTCGGCGCCCAGCGGCTGCAACTGAAGGATCAGCGAACGCGACAGCAGCGGCGCCACCACCGAGAACGACGGGTTCTCCGTCGTGGCGGCCACCAACAGCACGATGCGGTTCTCGACGGCGGCCAGCAGCGCATCCTGCTGGGTCTTGGAGAACCGGTGCACCTCGTCGATGAACAGCACCGTCTGCTTGCCGTGGACCGCCGCCCGGCGCGCAACGTCGATCACCGCCCGGACGTCCTTGACCCCCGCCGACAGCGCCGACAGCGCCTCGAAGCGGCGTCCCGTCGCCTGGGAGATGAGCGACGCCAGTGTCGTCTTGCCGGTGCCAGGCGGGCCGTAGAGGATGACCGACGCGGCCCCAGACCCGTCGACGAGCCGCCGCAGGGGTGAGCCGTCGCGCAGCAGATGATCCTGCCCGACCACCTCATCGAGGCTCGCGGGGCGCATCCGAACGGCGAGCGGGGACGACGGTCCCCCACCGGGAATGCCCTCACCGTCGCCCGGCTCGGGCGACACGTCGAACAGACCATCAGCCACGGGACAGGCTTACCACTTCACTCGCGCAGTGGCCGTCCGCTGGGGTCCTGCACCTTGCCGAGCAGGATGAGAATGCCGTCGACGAACGGCCAGATCGCACCGATGCCGCAGGTCAGCAGGCTCACCGCGAGCTGGGCGACGGCAATGCCGTTGTAGCCGAGGTAGAACCGCCCGATGCCGAAGGTGCCGAGGAAGATCTGCAGCAGACCGGCGACCATCTTGCTCTTGTCAGACAGCGGCCTGCCCCAGGGGTCCACGCCGAACTGCCCGGGATACGGCGGCGGCGGATAGCCGCCGTACTGCGCGCCGTACGGCGGGGGTGGCGGGTATCCGCCGTAATCGCCGACGGGCGGCGGAAACGACGGATCAGAACCGTACGGCGGCGGCGGGTACGGCGGGTTCGAATCGGGCGGCGGCGGTGGCGGAGGCACTGACATGCCACGGATGATGTCCCATTACCGGGGCGGCGTCCACCACTAACCGGTGGTGACGAAGTCGATCAGTTCTTCGACGCGGCCGATCAGTGCGGGCTCGAGGTCGTTCCAGTCGCGCACCCTCCCGCGAATGCGACGCCACGCGGCCGCGATGTCGGCCTGGGTCGCGTGCGGCCACCCCAGCGCGTCGCAGATGCCGTGCTTCCACTCGACACTGCGCGGGACGACGGGCCACTTCTCGAGCCCCAACCGGGCCGGCTTCACCGCCTGCCACACGTCGATGTAGGGATGACCGACGACCAGGGTGTTCGCCCCGCCGGGACCCCGCCGCACCGAGTCGGCGATCCGCGCCTCCTTCGATCCTGTGACCAAGTGGTCGACGAGGACGCCGAGCCGACGGCCGGGGCCCGGGTTGAACTCCGACACGATGGCCGCGAGATCGTCGACGCCGCCAAGGTATTCGACGACGACGCCCTCGACGCGAAGGTCGGCACCCCAGACCTGCTCGACGAGTTCGGCGTCGTGGCGTCCCTCGACGTAGATGCGGCTGGCCAGCGCGGTTCGCGCGCGGCCGGGTGCGACGGCCACCGAACCCGATGCCGTGCGGGTGGGCGCCGCGGGTGCCTTGGCCTTCGGCGGGGTCAGGATCACCGGTTTGCCGTCGACCAGATATCCGGGGCCCACCGTGAATGGGCGTCGGTGACCGTCGAAGTCCTCGAGCACCATCCGGCCGTACTCGACCCGCACGATGGCGCCGACGTAGCCGGTCTCGACGTCCTCGACGACCAGGCCGACGTCGGCAGCCATCTCGGTGGACCGCACTCGCCGCGCAGCGTGTGGATCCCTGGCCAGAATGTCGGAGCCGTATCGATCTTTCACGCCGACGAGCCTAGGAACGATCGCGGCGGTCGTCGGCTGCCGCGCCGACTCCGTGACCGATCGGTGACCGACGCTTGACTTGAAGCGCTTCAAGTTCGGCACACTGACGTCATGACCGACGACACGGTCGCGACGGCTGATCGCGACCTCACCATCCAGCAGGTCTCGCGCCGCACGGGCCTTGCCGAGTCGACCCTGCGGTACTACGAGCGCATCGGCCTCATCGAGGCGGTGCCCAGGGATCCCAGCAGCGGTCACCGGCGCTATCCGGCCGACCTCGTCGGCGCCGTCGAGTCGCTGAGTTGCCTACGCGGAAGCGGCATGTCGGTCGCGGACATCAGGAGGTACGTCGCCAACATTCGGCGCGGCGCCGAGGCGACCGCCGACCAACGCAGGCTGTTCGAGGCGCACGCGGTGAGATTGCGCGACGAGATAGCCCGGCTGCAGCTGCGGGAGCGCTACGTTGCCGCCAAGGCGAAGATGTGGGCCGCCAGGGAGGCCGGTGACGTGGCCGCCGAACGCGAGATCGTCGAGACGGTCCTCGACCTCGGCGCCCGCCTGCTCACCGACGAGGCGGTGACCACCCATGGCTGAGCGTCAACGGCTGGTCCTGGTCACCGGCGGCTCGGGATTCCTTGCCGGACACGTCATCCTGCGACTGCTGTCGGGTGGCTACCGCGTTCGCACCACGGTCCGCTCGTTGGGCCGCGAAGCGGGCGTGCGGGCCGCGTTGGGGCGGGCGTCCGACGACGCCGTGCTCGAGTTCGTCGTGGCCGATCTGACTTCCGACGACGGCTGGGCGGCAGCCGTCGACGGTTGCGACGCCGTCCTGCACGTGGCGTCGCCGTTCCCCGCCCGCCAACCGGAGAACGAGGACGACGTGATCGTGCCTGCCCGCGAGGGCACCCTGCGGGTGTTGCGTGCCGCCTCCGCCGCAGGGATTCGACGGATCGTGCTGACCTCGTCGTTCGCGGCCGTCGGGTACAGCCCCAAACCGACGGGCGAGCCGTACGACGAGGGCGACTGGACGGACGCCGCCGCGCCCAACTCCCCCTACGTGAAGTCCAAGACGCTCGCCGAGCGCGACGCGTGGGAGTTCGCCGCCGCCAACGACGTCGAGCTGACGGTGGTCAACCCGGTCGGCATCTTGGGGCCCGTCCTCGGGACGGACCTGGCGACGTCGGTGCAGATCGTCAAGGAACTGCTCAACGGTCGACCTCCGCTGCTGCCCCACGCGTCCTTCGCGGTGGTCGACGTGCGTGACGTCGCCGACCTCCACGTCATGGCGTTGGAGGATCCGCGGGCGATCGGCGAACGATTCCTGGCCGCGGCCGGCCAGCCCGTGTCGTTTCCCGAGACCGCCGCGACGCTGCGGTCCCGACTGGGTCCGGCGGGGCGTCGCGTGCCCCGGCTGACGGCGCCCGACTGGCTGGTGCGGGCGGGAGCCCGGTTCGTGCCCGCGCTGCGCGAACTGGCCGGACTGCTCGGCGAGCCGAAGCGGATCTCGGCAACCAAGGCCACCGAAATGCTTGGCTGGCAACCTCGTCCGGTGGCCGACACGCTGGTCGACACGGCCCGGAGCCTGCTCGACGGCGGTCTCGTCGGACGCTAGTCGGTACCCCTCGCTGCGGCGAGCTTGGCCGGGTCGGAGGTGACTTCGTCGATCACGGTGTGGATGAACCGCATCTTCTCGAGCACCTTCGCAGGCAGCACGAACGGGTAGAGGTCGTCGTGGCCCATGGATCTGTTGACCATGTTCAGCGCCCAGGACAGTGGCAACCACAGGTCGATGATGGCGTCGAAACCGCTGGGGCCCAGGTTCCTTCGCTCGAACGTCGCCCCGGCCGGGGCGAAGCTGAAGGCCGCGGCCGTGTCAAGGGTGTCGCGAATGTGCAGGTAGTGCGCGAAGGTTTCCGCCCAGTCCTCGGCGGGGTGCATCGTGGCGTAGGACGACACGTAGTCGCGCTCCCACCCAGGTGGCGCACCTTCGCTGTAGTGCCGGTCGAGGGCGGCCTGATAGTCGGCCTCGGCGTCACCAAAGAGTTCGCGCGCCCGCTCCTGGTACTCGGGTGCCACTCCCACCAGTCGGTAGTAGTAGTAATGGCCGATCTCGTGGCGAAAGTGCCCGAGCAGCGTGCGATACGGCTCGGCCATTGCGATCCGCAGCTGCTCGCGGTGCACGTCGTCACCCTCGGCGAGGTCGAGGGTGATGACGCCGTTCTCGTGTCCGGTGAACACCTTCTCCATCGCACTGGACAGCAGGTCGAACGCCAGCCCGTAGTTGGGGTCGACGTCGCGACCGACGATGGGAAGCTTCAGGTCGACGAGCTCGACGATCAACCGGCGCTTGGCCCTCTCGGCGATCGCGAACGCGGTCATTGCCTGCGTGTCGGCGTCGTTGGGGCGCATCCGGGTCAGCGCGCACGACGTGCACAGCTGAGGCACGGGAGCCACCTTGACCAGCCAATTGCACTTGGCGGCATGGAGATTGGCGCACAGCCGGTACTCGCTGGCGTCGACTGCGCCGCCGTGCTCGCTCTCCTCACCCGTCGCGATGACCAGGAAGGCCATGTCGTCGAGGGAGAAGCCAAGCCGGCTGCGGCACGACAGGCAGACCGAGTTCTCGAAGGCCAGGTGCTGTCCGCAGTTGGGACAGATGAAGTCACGCACCGGCGACACCTCCGGCCAGCGGGGCCACGTCGACCGACACGTCGATCTTGCTGCTCTCCGAGTCGGTGTAGATGATGCCGCGCAGCGGTGGCACGTCGGCGTAGTCGCGGCCGAAACCTGCGACCACGTACCGCTCATCGACGAGCGCGTCGTTGGTGGGGTCGAATCCGAACCACTGGTTCTGAGGTGTCCACACCGACGCCCAAGCGTGCGTCGCGTCGATCCCGACCATGCGTTCCCTTCCAGGAGGTGGGTCCGTCGCGAGATAGCCGGAGACGTAGCTGGCGGCGAGACCGTTGGCGCGCAGACAAGCGATCGCAAGCCGCGCGAAGTCCTGACATACCCCTTCACGGGCCACCAAAACTTCCGCGACCCTGGTCGAGATGGTCGTCGAACCCGACCGATAGGTGAAGTCGTGGTTGATCCTGGCGTTCAAGTCGCGGAGCACCTCGACGAGCGGCCGGCCCGGCTGAAAGCTGGGCGCGGCGTAGTCGCGGACCGCGTCGGTGATCTCGGGCTGCTGCAGATCGAGGGTGAATTCGACGGCCAAGGCGCCGTCGGTGCCGACGGGCCGGGAGATCTCCCACGGCGCGAGCGCCGCTCCCCCGGTGTACAGCTCGTTCGGCGGCGGGTCGACCTCGACGATCGAGTGACTGGTGATGGTCAAGGCCCGATGGCGTTCGGTGACGTGGAAGTACGAGCTGACGTTGCCGTAGCCGTCGCGGCTCGTCGACCGGTCGGCCGCCTCGGGCTCGATCAGCAATTCATGGGACACGCACCGCTGCCGGGCCGAGTCCCGCGGCGTGAGGAAACCACGTCCGTAGGAGCTCGTCACGTCGTCGGAGTAGGTGTACATCGTCCGATGCGTGATCTCGTAGGCCCTCGTCCCCACCACGGAGGTCATGGCATGGCCCGCCTCTCGTCAGGGCCCCAGATCGGTTGCATCCCACCGGGAAGCGACAGGTGCGTTGCGGTGATGCGACGGGACAACTCCCGCAGGTCGGCATGGATGGCGCCCAGCAGACCGTCGAGCTCGGGCCGCATGCCGTCGGTGACGTCCTCGAGGTCGTCGGGGTCGAGCCGTCGCAGCCGCGCCCCGACCTCGTCGACCAGCCGTTCGGGGCCGGTGGATCCCGAGGACGAGGGAAGCGCCTTGAGGTCCACCCGCAGCCGTTCGAATTGATACGCCAACGAACGCGGGTTCTCCTCGTCGAACAACAGCAGATCCGCCACCGCAGCCACGCTCACCTTGCCCAGCGTGCGCCTGCGATAGATGACCGACGACTCGCAGGCCACCAACGTCGACTCCGTAATCGTCTGCTCGGCACCGCGACTGCGCGCCGTGGTGAGCGTGGCCCGCATCAGTGCGGTCAGCCAGATGCCCCGCTCGATGCGCTTGCCGATGTCCATCATCGTCCAGCCGACGTCGCGCACCATCGACTCCGCCGCCACGCCCGACATCGCCAACATTCCCGCCAGCGTCTGGCTGTGCGCGGTCGCCAGATAGCCGTCACCCTCGGTGTGGGAATCCGGTGGCATCGCCGAATGCCGCAGCACGGCACGGTCGATTGCCGCAAGCACCATCCAGGTGTCGTTCGACATCTGATCGCGGACCGCGCGGGCAGCCGACCCCAGCCGCTCCACCGACTGCGCCAGCGATCCGGCGCGCCGCCGGTCGGCGGTCAACGCCCACAGCGTCGTCGGTGCGATGGCGATCATCTCCGCGTCGTCCCCGGAGGCACCGGTGTCGGTACCCGTGATGCGCCCGAGCGCGGCCAAGAGGACGGGGACGCACTCACTGCCCGGCATGTCCTGGCGGTAGCGGAACTCGTGATGGCGCTCGCGGGTGACGCCGAGCAGTCGAGCCATGTTCTCGGCCCGTTCGCAGTAGCGCCCAAGCCAGAACAGGTCGGACAACACGCGCGGCGAGCTGACCGCGCGGGTCGGGCTCGGAGTGATCGACGGCAGATCCACCGAGGGGGCGGCCGTCCGTTCGGCCGTCACCCTGGTCGGAGACCTGACCCAGACGTCCTTGGCGGCAAGGGTGTTCATCCGGTAGGCGGCGTTGCCCGGCTCCAGCAGGTAGCCGAGACCGCCTTCCATCGGGGCGTATCCGCCGCGCTGGGCGACGGTGAACAACCGCATGCCCGTGCTGCCCGGCGACAAGCCGTTGGGTGAATGCGCGGTGGGCGCCGAGGAGAACTGCGGCAGTTCCTGACCGACCCACTGCCACGGGGTGGCACCGATCCGCGCCGCCAGGTTGTCGCGTTCCTCGGTCGTCAGCGCGGGTCCGACGATGGGTTCGCCACCGTTCACCGGTCGAATCAGCAGCGTCGAGAGGTGGCTCAGCAGATGCGAGCGTTCGACGTCGACGCCACCCCAGTACATCGGCGCCGTGGTCAGCTGCGGAACTTCGCCGACGAGGAGCTCGGCCAGTTGCGGCAGGAACCGTTGCACCCCTGGGCTTTCCATGATCCCACTGCCGAGGGTGTTGACGACGGTGACTGCACCGCGGCGCAGCACCTCGACGAGACCGACGACACCGAGCCGCGAGTCCGACCTCAGATCGAGTGGGTCGGCGTACGCGGCGTCGACCCGGCGGAGCACGACGTCGACGCGTTTGAGCGTGCCGAGCGACCGCATCCACAGCTTGCCGTCACGAACCACCAGATCGGCATTCTCGACAAGGGGGAAGCCGAGAACACTGGCCAAGTAGGCCTGGTCGAAGGCCGTCTCGGAGTGGATTCCCGGGCTGAGCACGACCACGACGGGTTGTTCGGCGGACTCCGGGGCGGCGTCGATGAGTGCCAGTCGCAGCGCCTGCGCCCACGGTGACGCCGGCCGCGGACCCATGCGTTCGTAGAGTTCGGGGAACGCGTGGGCGACCACCCGTCGGTCGGCGAGGGCATACCCGGCCCCCGACGGTGCCTGCGTCCAGTCGGCGTTGACGCGGAACTCGCCGGATCCGCCGCGGCTGACGTCGACTCCGTGCATGAACAACTGATGCCGACCGGGCACCTCGATACCGCGGGCGGCCCGGATGTAGCCGGGGTGGGAGAACAACAACTGAGGTGGCAGCACACCGCTGGTGATCGACCGGCGCGCTCCGTACAGGTCGGTCAACACGGCATCCATCAGCCGCGACCGTTGCACCAATCCGGCTTCAAGGGTTTCCCAGTCCGACGAGGAAATGACCATGGGCAGCGGGTCGAGATGCCACGGACCGGGTACCTGGGTGCCGTCTCCGTGCGTGACGGCGTCACCGGGATGATCCACCTGGACGAAGGTGATGCCGTCGTTGTCGACGAGGCTGCTGACCACCGAACGCAGCCGCTCGAGGCCGAATTGGCCGCGTTCGGCGACGCATTCGGCCATCTCCTGCCAGGCCGGCCGGACACCGCCCGCCGAGTCGACGAACTCGTCGTAGCCGCTGCCAGCCGCCTCACGGACGTCGAACAGCGACTCCTGTGCGCGAGCGGCCCCGTATTTCGCCAACAGGTCATGGGCACCGGTCTCAGCGGTGAAGCCGAGACCGGAGACGGCGGATGTGGGCTCCGGCGGGCCGCTGGTGCGTAAGACCATCACCGCAGCACGGTACGCACCCGACGCAGATCCACGATGCCCGGCGCGCCCACGTCGGTGGACTGACGGGCCTGTTTCTCCCGAATGTCGGACACGTCGACGTGACCGGGGGTGAATCCGGTGGCCTCGAACCGTCGTCCCCGTCGCGATTCCGCTTCGACGGCGTTGACGGGAGGGTTGTCGTAGGACCGGCCGCCGGGGTGGCTGACGTGGTACGTGCAGCCGCCCCGCGAGGTCCCGCTGGCGAGGTCGATGAGCTCGAACCGCAGCGGGTCGTCGACGGTGATGGAGGGGTGCAATGCGCTCGGCGGTTGCCACGCCCGGTAGCGAACGCCGCCGACCTGGACGTCGCCGTTGCCGGTCGCCAGCAGCGGGATTGGGTATCCGTTGGCGGTGACGACGTACCGGTCGCGGTCTGCGCCGATCAAGCGGACCTGCAGGCGTTCGACGGAGGAGTCGACGTAGCGGGCCGTGCCGCCTGCGGTCGACTCCTCGCCGAGGACGTTCCACGGTTCGATCGCGCCGCGAAGTTCGATCTCGACACCGTCGAACACGGCCGTGCCGACACGCGGGAAGCGGAACTCCGTGAAGGGATCGAGCCAGCTGGTGTCGAACGCGATGCCGTGCGCACGAAGATCGGCCGCCACGTCGGCGATGTCCTGAATGATGAAGTGCGGCAACAGGTACCGGCCGTGAAGGTTGGCCCCGTGACGGATCAGCGGCGCGCGCAGCGGCTTGTCCCAGAACCATGACACCAGGGAGCGCACCAACAGCGACTGGACCATTGCCATCTGGAAGTGCGGTGGCATCTCGAAGCCGCGGAGCTCCAACAGCCCCAACCGCCCCCGTGCGCTGTCCGGACTGTAGAGCTTGTCGATGCAGAACTCGGCGCGGTGGGTGTTGCCGGTGATGTCGGTGAGGAGGTGCCGGAGGGCGCGGTCGGTGATCCACGGCAATGAATTGTCTTCGCTCTCGGGTTCCGCTGTGAGGCGGGCGATCTCGGCGAAGGCGATCTCCAACTCGTACAGCGAATCCGGGCGGCCCTCATCGACGCGCGGCGCCTGCGAGGTGGTCCCGATGAAGCGTCCCGAGAACAGATAGGACAGGGCCGGGTGGCGCTGCCAATAGGTCAGCATCGACACCAGAAGGTCGGGCCGCCGCAGCATCGGGGACTCGGCGGGCGTGATTCCGCCGAGAGTGATGTGGTTGCCGCCGCCGGTGCCCCCATGGGTGCCGTCGACGTCGAACGACTCCGTCGACAGGCGCGTGAGTCGCGCTTGCTCGTAAAGGGTTTCGAGCTGCTGCCGCTGCTCGGCGAAGCTGGTGGTCGGGGCGACGTTGACCTCGATGACGCCGGGGTCTGGCGTCACCGACATCGTCGTGAGCCGCTCGTCGGACGGTGGCCCGTAACCCTCCAGCACCAGCGGACAATTGACCTCGGCGGCCGCCGCCTCCAGCCGCGACACCACGTCGACGAAGTGTTCGAGCTCCTCGGTCGGCGGAAGGAAGACGTACAGCACGCCGTCGCGGACCTCGGCGACCATCGCGGTGATGGGGGCGCCGTCGGCCTCCTCGACTTCGGGTTCGACGTCCTCCGAGTCGTCGTCGAGAAGCTTGCCGCGAGGAGCAAGGGGGTCCGCTTCGTGCGAGGCGCGGGGCGGCTTCCAGCTGACGGCGTCGAGCGGCAGGCGCAGGCCGGCCGGCGAGTCGCCCGACAGCAGCACGATGCGTCCCCGTCGGAACTGCCAGTCCGCGCTGGCCCAACCGGTTTCGTCCTCCCGGCGGTGCAGCGGCAAGACATACGCACTCGGTTCGGTGACCGACTGGTCCAACCGGGTTAGCAGATTCGCTCTGGCGTCGGGGGTGTCGGACTCGAGGTCGTCGCTGCCTGCCACCGGGTCACCGGCGGGCTGCCGAACCGCTGCGGCCAACTGGCCGAGGGCGTCCTCGTAGGCCGGTCGAACCTGGGAATCGGGCAGTCCGAGCCCGGTGGCCACGGCTCCGAGGACCCGTCCTGCCGAATCGGCAGGCACCGGGTCGGCGGGAGACTCGGCCCACGGGTCGGCGAGGAGCGCGGGATTGGTCCAGAGCGGCTGCCCGTCGGCCCGCCAGTGCAGCATGATCTGCCAGCGCGGCAACGGTTCTCCGGGATACCACTTGCCCTGCGATCGCTGCACCAGCCCCTGCGGCGCCCAGATTTCCTTGAGCCTGGCGGCTAGGGCCGAGGCCCGTTCGCGTTTGTGCGGTCCGTCGGCGTCGGTGGTCCATTCCGGGTCGACCTGGTTGTCGATGGAGACGAACGTCGGCTCGCCGCCCATGGTCAACCGGACGTCGGCCGCGGCCATCCGGGCGTCGACTGCGGCGCCGAGGTCGACGATGGAGTCCCACGCGGCGGGTGTGTACGGCAGCGTGACGCGGGGGTCTTCGTGCACCCGGGTGACGAGGTTGGAGAAGTCGAGCGTCACCCCGCACGGGTCGGTGGCTCCCGTGATCGGCGCGGCGGACGCCGGATGCGGCGTCGCCGACAGCGGGATGTGGCCTTCACCGGCGAACAGCGCCGAGGTGGGGTCCAGACCGATCCAGCCCGCGCCGGGAATGTAGACCTCGGTCCAGGCGTGCAGGTCGGTGAAGTCGGCGACGGGTCCCGACGGCCCGTCCAACGCCTTGACGTCCGACGTCAGTTGAACCAGGTAGCCCGACACGAAGCGGGCAGCCAGACCCATTTGGCGCAGCACCGACACCATCAACCAGGCCGAGTCGCGGCAGGATCCGATCGCGGTCTGCAAGGTGTGGTCCGGCGTCTGCACACCGGCCTCCATGCGGACGCTGTAGCCCACGTCGGCGTTGATGGCCCCGTTGAGCGCGACGAGGAAGTCGATGGTGCGGGTGCCGGGACGAACGGTGAAGTTTCTGACCCAGTCCTTGGCGAGCTCGCCGGGACCGGAGCCCTCGCCGTCCTCGTCGACCGGCCGCAGGTAGGGCTTCAGATCCTCCAGCAGCGCTTTCGGATATTGGAAGGGCCACGTCTCGGCGAAGTCTTCGATGAAGAAGTCGAAGGGGTTGATGACCTTCAGGTCGGCGATCAGGCCGACGGTGATCGTCAGTTCGCGCGTCCGAGTGGGGAACACCAGCCGGGCGAGAAAGTTGCCGAACGCGTCCTGCTGCCAGTTCACGAAGTGATCGGCAGGCTCGACCTGCAGCGAATACGCCTCGATCGGGGTGCGCGAGTGCGGCGCCGGACGAAGACGGACGACGTGCGGATGAACCTCTACCAGCCGGTCGAACGTGTAACTGGTCCGATGCTCCAGCCCCACCTTGATTCCCATAGGCGTTGATCCCACCACACCCGGACGGGGGGTGCATCGTCGAAGGGGGCGAAGTCAGCCCTGGGCGTCGCGGGCGATCAGGGTGCCCTTGGGGCGCAACACCAGGACGAGAACACCGGCAATCACGATGCCAACCAGGTTGACCACGAGCTGGAGCGCCGACTTGGCGGCAACGTCCCACGCCCCGACCGTTGCTGCGACGACGGCAAAACCCGCCGCGGTCACGGTGTAGACGGAGATGAAGACGCCGACGAGTCCGGTCGCCTTCGCCGAGACCAAGGACAGCATGCCCGCCGCACCGGCCAGCAACGCCACGACGAAGGAGATGGGGCCGACCTTGAAGATGAAGTCGACCTCGCTGACGTGCTGGACGCTGTCCAGGGTCAACCAGCCGAGCGCTTCGGCGGCCATGGTGGCGAGCCCGGTGACGCCCATGGCGATCGGGAACCCGACGACGAGGGCCGTGGCGGCGCGCTTTGCCAGACTTCGCCTGCGCTGCACCAGCGCAACGGACAGCGCCGCCAGTGGACCGAACTCCGGTCCGAGCACCATCGCGCCCACCACGGTCACCGTGGAATCGGTGACGACCCCGACGGCGGTGAGCAGACACGCCAGGGTGAGAAACAACACGAAGGTGACCGACAGCGTGGACTCCTCGCGGGTGCGCCCGATCAGTTCGTCCCACAGCAACGCGTCGGCGGGATCTCCGACCGCCTCGTCCTCGGCGCGATGCGCGCGGGTGGACAACACCGTGTCGAGGACTTCGAGGGTGATCGCGCCCCGATGCTGGACGTCGAGGGCCTTGAGTTGGCGGATGAGGCCGTTGGCGCATTCGCGCGCGACGTCGGCGGTGATCTCGTCACCCACGGGGTCGAGCGCGGCGCCAGGGTAGAGCAACAGATTTGCCACGCCGACCTCCCCGCGGAGGATGTCGATCACCTCGTCGCGAAGGTCCTCCGGCGCGATCACACGCAAGTGCAGCACGGTGCGCACGTTAGCCCGAACATCACGCGGTCGAAACGAACTGGCGCTAAATGTGGGCACTCCACACGAACCTGTTGTAAATTCACATCGCTGTCACTCATTTCGCTATTTCGGCAGGAAACTGGAGATCAACGCTGTGAATTTTGCACAGTTTGGGTGTGCCTGACGTGGACGCCAAGGCGCGGCGGACGCGGATTGAAGAACGCGTCCACGCGGAGCGCGAAGTCGGCTACGCCGACCTGGCCGCCGAATTCGACGTCTCCGAGATGACGATCCGGCGCGACATGGAGGCGTTGGAGGCCTTGGGCGTCGTCCGTCGGGTGGTCGGCGGCGCCATCGCGTTGAAGGGCAAGGACAGCGAACCGACATTCGAGACCAGGATCGCCAACGCCGCAGAGGAGAAGCGTCACATCGCCGATGCAGTGGCCGAACTCATCGGGCCCGGCGAGACGCTGATCCTCGACTCCGGGAGTACCGCACTGGCGGTTGCGCAGTCCCTCCGCGGGCGCCGCCTTGGTTTGACCGTTCTCACCCCCAGCGTTCTCGCCGCGTTGGAACTGGTCGACGAAGCCGACACCACCGTCGTGCTGACCGGTGGCGAGCTGCGCCCCAGCGAGCTCAGCCTGATTGGCCCCGCGGCCGAAGACACCCTCTCCCAATACAACTGCGACACGTTCGTGATGGGCGTGGCAGGCATCGACGGTCTTCGCGGCATCTCCGACTACCACCAAGCCGACAGCAGAGTGAAGCGCGCCGCGATCGCGCGCGCCGACCGGGTGATCGTGGCCGCCGATCGGAGCAAGCTCGGCAGGGTCACCTTCACCAGCATCGCCGCGCTGGGCGACATTCACGTCATCATCACCGACGGCGATCCCGAACACCCGACCCTGGTCGCCGCGCGCAAGGAAGGCGTCGTGGTCGTGTGCGTCGACGGACTTGACGCCCCCGCCGGCGAGGTCGAATCGCTGTGAGCACCAAGACCATCGGCGTCGACGTCGGCACCACGGGCACCAAGACGGTGGTCTTCGACACCGACCTCGGCATCGTCGCCCAAGCCTCGCGTGAGACGGCACTGCACTCACCCGGCCCCGGGTACGCCGAAGCCGACACCGGCCAATGGCACCGCAACGTGGTCGACTCCATCCGAGAGGCCCTGCACACCAGCGGAATCAAGGGCGAGTCGGTGACGGCGATCGCCGTCACGGGCATGGTGCCCGCCGTGGTGGCGCTCGACGACCGCGGTCAGCCGTTGCGTCCCGCCATCCTCCAAAACGACGCCAGGGCGCACCGTGAAGTTGCCGACCTCGCCGGAGCACTGGCGGACGTCGACCTGGTGACGATGACGGGGTCGGCGCTGACCCAACAGTCGGTGGCGCCGACCACGGCGTGGCTGCGCACGCACGAACCGGACGTCTACGAGCGCACCGCGCACTTCGTCGGCTCCTACGACTGGGTGCTGACGGCCCTCGGCGCCGACGTTCACGTCGAGCAGAACTGGGCGCTCGAGTCGGGACTGTTCACCATCGACGGCGACGTCGCGGCACCCGTCCTCGCAGCGGCGGATCTCGACCCCGGCAAGCTCGCCCCCGTCCACCGTCCTGGCACCAAGGTCGGCGAATTGAGCAGCGAGGCGGCACGTTCGACCGGCTTGGCGGCGGGCACTGCGCTGATCGTCGGCGGCGCCGACCACGTCCTGTCCGCCTTCGCGGCGGGGGTGAACGAACCCGGCGACGCCCTGGTCAAACTCGGCGGCGCAGGCGACATCCTGGTCGCCAGTGACACCCGGGTGGTCGACGAACGCCTGTACCTCGACGCCCATCCCGTCCCTGGCCACTGGTTGCCGAACGGGTGCATGGCCACCAGCGGCAGCCTGATCAGATGGTTTCAGACGCTCGTCGGCGGTGCCGACCTCGCCGACCTCGACGTCGACGCCACTGCCACCGCACCGGCGGAGGTGCTGTGCCTGCCGTACTTCCTCGGCGAGAAGAGCCCGCTGCACGACCCCGACCTCCGCGGCGTCTTCGCCGGCATGCACCTGGGCCACGGGCGCGCCGACCTCTACCGGTCGGTGTTGGAGGCGATCGCGTTCGGGTTCCGGCATCACGTCGACGTCTTCACCGACATAGGCATCGCACCGCGCCGGGTGATGATCACCAACGGCGGGTCGAAGTCCACGCTCTGGAAGCAGATCCACGCCGACGTCCTCGGCATCGAGATGCGGCCCGTCAGAGGACATCCCGGTGCCTCCCTCGGCGCCGCCGTGATCGCTGCGGTCGGCGTGGGGGCGCTCGACGATTGGTCCGACGCCGCCCGGTTCGTCAGCTTCGACCCACCCGTCGTGCCCGACCCGACCCGACGCGCAATCTACGACGACGCATATGAGAACTGGCGCCGCCTCGGAACGGCGGTGGCGCCCATCTCACACGCGATGGCGAGACGTCCCCGAAGAGATTTCGACAAGTGAAAGGATCTGTGCCGCAAATGAAGTCAACGACTCCCCCGACACCACGGCGGAGGCGGCCGGTCTTGGCCGCGCCCGTCCTCGCGCTACTGGCCGTCCTCACCCTGATGCTCAGCGCCTGCGCGGGCAGCGGCGGCCCCGAGCAGACCCAGGCGACGGGCACCGGTGACGTCGGAAAGGACGTCTCGGGAACCGTCCGCATCCTCATGGAGAACGTGCCGGACACCGACGTCGTCAAGGCGATGGTGCCGGAGTTCAACAAGGACTACCCAAACGTCAAGGTCGACATCGAGACCCTGACGTACGACCAGATGCGCGACAAGCTGGTGTCGTCCTTCCAGTCGTCGTCGCCGACCTACGACCTCATCATCGTCGACAACCCGTGGATGGTGGACTTCGCCAAGGCGAACTTCCTGCAGCCGTTGGACTCTCGCATCGCCAGCACCCCGGACTACGACGACGCCGACTTCTTCAAGCCGCTCACCGACATCGCAGAAGTCGACGGAGTGAAGTACGGCGTGCCGTTCTACAACTACGCCCTCGGCTACCTGTACAACGCCGACGACCTGACCGCCGCCAAGCTTCCGGTGCCCACCAACCTCGACGAACTGGTCAGCACCTCCAAGGCGTTGAAGGTCGGCGACCGTGCGGGCATCGCGATGCAACCCCAGCGGGGCTACAAGATCTTCGAGGAGTGGGGCAACTGGCTGTTCGCCGCGGGCGGTTCCATCTACGGCCCGGACGGCAAGCCGACGCTGAACACCCCGCAGGCGAAGCAGGCCCTCAACGCCTACGTCGACACGTACAAGACCGCCGCGCCGCCGAACAGCCTTAACTGGGCCTTCGACGAGGCGTTCCGGTCGGTCTCCAGTGACCAGGCCGCCTCGATGATCAGCTACAACTGGAACCTGCCCGCGCTCAACGCACCCGGCTCGGGTCCCTCGGCTGGCAAGTACAAGCTGGCCGAGATCCCCGGCGGCAAGCAGGTTCTCGGCTCGTGGAGTTGGTCCATTCCGGCCAACTCGGGTGCGGCCGACGCTGCCTGGGCGTTCACGTCGTGGCTCACGTCAAAGGCACACGACGTGCAGCGCACCGAGAAGGGCGGCGCCGCCATCCGGCAGAGCACACTGCAGGATCCGGCCGTCCTGAACGGTCCGCTCGGCGCCGACTACTACAAGACCGTCGAGAAGATGCTCGGCAACGCCGCGCCGCTCAGCCAGGGTCCCAGCGGCGAGGAGATGATCCAGGCCGTCGGAACCGAACTCAACGAGGCGGTCGCAGGCACCAAGAGCGTCGACGACGCACTGGCGGCCGCGCAGGCCGCCGCCGAGAAGATCCAGGGCTAGCCCCCGCCCCCAGGGCTAGCCGCATGAAGCCGACCACCCCCCGAAAGGAGCGACGACGACCGTGACGTTCAAACATGGCATGGTCGCCCCCCTCGTCGCACTCTTCGTCGGGGTGGTCGGCTTCCCCCTCGGCTACGCGTTCTACCTCAGCGTGACCGACTACAAGCTGACCAGTCGCGGGACTCCGCGGCTCGTCGGCGCCGACAACTACGCCGCCACGTTTGGCGACGCCGCGTTCTGGCAGGCGTTCGGCACGACGGCGCTGTTCGTCGCGGTGGCCGTCGGGTTCGAACTGCTGATTGGCCTGGCCATCGCACTGGCGCTGCAAAAGCAGCGCTGGGCAAGCGATCTCACCCGGTCGATGCTGCTGGCGCCGATGTTCATCACCCCGATCGCCGTCGGGTTGATCTTCCGGTTCCTGCTCAACGACCAGATCGGTGCGATCCCGCACCTCTTGCACGCCATCGGCGTCGACTACGACTTCTTCGGACCGGGCCGGGCCTTGTTCACCATCGCCTTCATCGACGTCTGGCAGTGGACGCCGTTCATGGTGTTGCTGCTGCTCGCCGGCCTCGAGTCCATCCCCAAGGCGCCGCTCGAAGCGGCCCGGGTGGACGGCGCGAGCGGCTGGTACGTGTTGCGCCGGGTCACGCTGCCGCTCCTGGCGCCGGTCCTCGTGGTGGCAGTGCTGCTGCGCTGTCTCGACGCCATGAAGGTCTTCGAATACGTCTTCGCCACCACTCGCGGCGGACCGGGCACCGAGACGCAGACGCTGCAGTACTTCATCTACCAGACCGGTATTCAGTTCTTCCGTCTCGGATCGGCGTCGTCGATGGCGTTCGTGGTGCTCGTGGTGGTGCTGACGATCATCGTCGTGGCGTTCCGCCGGATGGACAAGGCCAAGCAGTCATGAGAAGTTCACTGGCCCTTACCATCTGCCGGATCGCGCTGCTGTGGGCGGCGGGCATCTCGGTGCTGTTCCCGATCGCGTGGATCGCACTGGCCAGCTTCAAGAACCCCGAGCAACTCAACGATCCGTTCCTGCTGTCCTTCACCCCCACCCTGGACGCCTGGCGCAACGTGCTGGCGTCGGGCATCCTGTCGGCCGCGGGGCGCAGCGCGGTCGTCGCTCTCGTCACGGTCGGCATCAGCGTCGTGGTCGGCGGCATGGGGGCCTATGCGATCGCGCGCTTCCGCGCCGGCGGCACGGCAACCCGGTTCGGAATGCTTGCCGCGCAAGTCCTTCCGCCGGCGGTGCTGGTGTTCCCGTTCCTCACCATGGCCTACGCGCTTCGGCTCAACGACACCCTCGTCCCCGTGATCTTCGCGCACCTGAGTTTCGTCCTGCCGGTGGTGACGTGGTTCCTGATCGGCTTCTTCGAGGCGGTGCCCCGATCCCTGGAGGAACAGGCCCAGGTGGACGGTTTCGGCCGCTTCGAGGCCTTCCGGCTGGTCGTTCTGCCGCAGGTCTACCCGGGCATGGGCGCCGCGGCCATCTTCGGCTTCACGCTGTCATGGAACGACCTCTTCTACGGGTTGATCCTTGCGCCAGGCAAGGCCGCCATCCTGCCGGTGGCCATCGCCGGGTTCAACACGTTCCGTGGCGTTCAGATCGGCTCCATGAGTGCCGCCATCCTGATCGCCGTCGTCCCCGTCGTCGTCGCGAGCTTCTTCATTCAGCGCAAGCTGGTGCAGGGGATCAGCGGTGGCGCGGTGAAGTTCTAAGAAGGTAGGTAGCCAACCACTCATGGCAGTCGTCCGATTCGCACACCTCACCAAGTCCTACGGCGCGATCCCCGTGGTCAGCGATCTGAACCTGGAGCTGCCCGACGGGTCGTTCACCGTTCTCGTCGGCCCGTCCGGCTGCGGCAAGTCGACGTCGCTGCGCATGCTCGCCGGCCTGGAATCCGTCACCTCGGGCACCATCACCATCGGTGATCGCGACGTCACGAATCTTCAGCCGCGCGATCGCGACATCGCCATGGTGTTCCAGAACTACGCGCTCTACCCGCACCTGAGCGTGCGGGAGAACATCGCCTTCCCCCTGCGGGCGTCGAAGGTGCCCCGCACCGAGGCGCTCGCCAGGGCCGACGCGGTAGCGGAGTCGCTCGGACTGGGACAGCTGATGTCCCGCAAGCCAAAGGATCTCAGCGGCGGTCAGCAGCAGCGGGTGGCGATCGGCCGGGCGATCATCCGCGAGCCGTCGGTCTTCTTGTTCGACGAGCCGCTGAGCAACCTGGATGCGAAGCTCCGCGTCGAAACCCGCACCGAGCTGCTGCAGATTCAGCGTCGGCTCGGCATCACCTGCCTCTACGTCACCCACGACCAGGAGGAGGCGATGACGCTCTCGGACCGCATGGTGGTGATGCGCGACGGGTGCGCCGCTCAGGTCGGCACCCCGCTCGAGGTGTACGACGCCCCAGTCGACACCTTCGTCGCCTCGTTCGTTGGCAGTCCCAAGATGAACCTGCTCGACGGACAGCTCACCAACGGGAGTTTCACGCTGCCAAGCGGTTTCACGTTCTCGGTCACTCAGGGCTTCGCCAGCGGCGACGTCACGCTCGGGGTACGGCCCGACGACCTGATCCCGACGGCGACCGAGGACGGCGACGCCACGGTGACCTTGGTCGAACTGCTCGGACCCCGGGCGATCGTGACGATCAACGCGAGGGGGACCGAGCTCACCAGCGTCGTCGAGACCGCCCGAATGTCGGGGATCACCGAGGGAGCCACGGTCGCGCTGTCGGCCCGACCGGGCACCGTCCACGTCTTCGACGCACAGACCGGCCGACGCATCGTCGGCGACGACACCCACCGAGAGAGACGTCATTGATGAGCAAGACAGTCGTAGTCACCGGCGCTGGCAGCGGAATCGGGCGAGCCATCGCGTTCACCCTCGCCGAGCGGTCCTGGCAGGTAGTGGTGACCGACGTCGACGGCGACTCGGCCGCAGAGGTCGCCGCCGCACTCCCCTCCGACGACGGCGTCCGGCACGAATCGGCGGTGCTGAACGTCAGCTCGCCGGCCGACGCGGCCGCGGTCGCGTTCGACGTGACCGACCGCATCGGACTCGACGCATGGGTGAGCAACGCCGGCATCTCGTTCATGCACAGCTTCCTCGACGCACCCATCGCCCGGTACGACCAGACGATGGACGTCAACCTCAAGGGCGTGTTCGTCTGCGGTCAGGCGGCCGCCAGGGCGATGGTCCGCAGCGGTACGGCGGGTGCCATCGTCAACACCGCGTCGATGGCGGGCAAGCAGGGCCGGGTGCCGTTCCTCTCCGACTACGTCGCATCCAAGTTCGGCGTGGTGGGACTCACCCAGGCGATGGCATACGAACTCGGCGAACATGGGATCACCGTGAACTGCGTCTGCCCCGGCTACGTCGAAACGCCCATGCAGTCAAGGGAATTGGAGTGGGAGGCCCAGCTCCGTGGCACCACGACCGACGGCGTCCGCGCCATGATGCTCGCCGACACCCCGCTGCGGCGACTCGAGCAGCCCGAGGACGTGGCCAAGTCGGTCGCGTTCCTCCTCTCCCCCGACGCCCGCTTCATCACCGGTGAGGCACTCGCCGTCAACGGCGGCGCCTACATGGACTAGCAGCGACCTTGAAGAACGACAACTCGAACGAAAGAGGTACACCCGTGAGCACCACCTGGCTCGACGACGTCTTCGCCACGAAGAAGCCCGTCATCGCCATGCTTCATCTCGCCGCCCTGCCCGGCGACCCCGCGTACGACGGCACGGGCGGCATCGCCGCCGTCGTCCGGCGAGCCCGCGAAGAACTCGACGAATTGCAGGCCGGCGGCGTCGACGGCGTGATGGTGTCCAACGAGTTCAGCCTGCCGTACCTCACCAAGACCGAACCCATCACCGCGATCACGATGGCCAGGATCATCGGAGAGCTGTTGCCGGCGTTCGAAGTTCCCTATGGCGTGAACGTGCTGTGGGACGGCCGGGCCTCGATCGACCTCGCCGTCGCGACCGGCGCGAAGTTCGTCCGCGAGATCTTCACCGGCGTCTACGCCAGCGACTTCGGCCTCTGGGACACCAACGTCGGCGAGGTCGCACGCCACCGTGCGCGGGTTGGCGGCGCCGACGTGAAGCTGTTCTTCAACATCGTCCCCGAGTCGGCGACCTACCTTGCCGCACGCGACCTCGCCGCCATCACGCGCACGACCGTGTTCGCGACGCTGCCCGATGCGATCTGCGTCTCCGGTGCGACCGCCGGCGCGCCGACCGATGCCGAGGCGCTGAAGGTGGTGAAGGCGGCCGCCGGCGCGGTACCGGTGTTCGTGAACACGGGCGTGCGGGCCGAGAACGTGGGCAGCCAGCTCGACATCGCCGACGGGGCGATCGTCGGCACCTACTTCAAGAAGGACGGCGTCTTCGAGAACCGGGCCGACCGCACCCGGGTCGAGGAGCTCATGGGTGAGGCCAAGAAGTTCCGGGAGCAGCTCGTCTGACCCACCTCGCGAGCAGACGCAAACGGCCCTCGATCGGCGTGATCGAGGGCCGTTTGCGTCTGCTCGCGGCTATACGGAGCGGCGTCCCGCGACACGCACCGCCAGCTCGTCTGGTGGCACGTGGTGACCGTCGGCACAACGGATTTCGACGGTCGCCTCGGCGCCGCAGCCCTGGTGGGACAGCCGTAGCCGGGTGTCGTCGAAGTAACCCCGTCCCCATTCGAACATCGCCCACACGACGGGCATGAACGCCGTGCCCTGTTCGGTGAGGACGTATTCGTCTCGGCTGCGCTGGCCGGGTTCCTGATACGGCTGCTTGGCGAGGAGTCCGGCGTCGACGAGTTCGGAGAGCCTTGCGGACGTGGCCGCCTTCGTGATGCCGACGCGGCGGGCGAAGTCGTCGAAGCGGGTGGTGCCGTAGAAGGCCTCGCGCATGATCAGCATCGCCGACTTGGTGCCCACCAGGCCCATCGTCTTCTCGACTGGGCAGCGCCCCACCGGCGACCACGAGTCGCGGTCGGCGAGCCGGCCTTGCAGGACTGTCATGGACGTCACTCCCTAGCTGGGTTGTTTGAACTATACCGAGGTGTTACATCTAAGTATAGATAGTAGTACTCAGCGACGAGTCATCGAGGAGAACACCATGTCTGCTTATTCGGATCGCGACGCCGTCATCGTCGGTGCCGTCCGCACCCCCGTCGGCAAGGGCAAGGCCAACGGCGCGCTGCACGACGTGCTTCCCGTCGACCTGCTCGCGCACAGCCTTCGTGAAATCGTCGAACGCACCGGCGTCGACCCCGCCCAGGTCGACGACGTCATCGCCGGCGCCGTCACCCAGGTCGGCGACCAGTCCATGAACATCGCCCGCAACGCCCTCCTCGGGGCGGGCCTTCCCGAGAGCGTGCCCGGCACCACGGTCGACCGTCAGTGCGGAAGTAGCCAACAGGCAATCAGTTTCGCGGCACAAGGGGTGCTCGCCGGGGCCTACGACGTCGTGATCGCCGGTGGCGTCGAGTCGATGTCGCGGGTGGTCATGGGCAGCTCGATTCTCCCCGGCAGCGACCCCTTCGGCGCCGGAATGGCCGAGCGGTATCCGGAAGGCCTCGTCCCCCAGGGCATCAGCGCCGAACTGATCGCCGCCAAGTGGGGACTCTCCCGTACCGAGCTCGACGGGTTCTCGGCGAGCAGCCACGAAAAGGCCGCGCGGGCCACCAAGGACGGGCTCTTCGACAACGAGCTGGCGCCTATCGCCGGCTTGTCCACCGACGAGATCATCCGTCCGGGAACGACGGTCGACACCCTTGCCGGACTGAGACCCGCGTTCTTCAACGAGGCGTACTCGCAGCGCTTCCCACAGATCAACTGGGAGATCACGCCGGGAAACTCGTCGCCGCTGTCCGACGGCAGTGCCGCGGTGATGATCACCAGCGGCGCCGCCGCCCGCAGGCTCGGCCTTCGCCCGCTGGCACGGATCCACACCACGACGGTGGTCGGCTCCGACCCGCTGTACATGTTGACCGGCGTCATCCCGGCGACCGAGAAGGTGCTCGCCCGCGCAGGGTTGACCCTGGCCGACATCGACCTGTTCGAAGTCAACGAGGCCTTCGCCCCGGTCGTGCTGGCGTGGGCTCGCGACACGGGGGCCGATCTCGCCAAGACCAACGTCAACGGCGGCGCGATCGCCATCGGCCACCCGCTGGGCGCGAGTGGCGCCCGGATCATGACGACCATGGTCAACGCGTTGGAGCAGCGTGGTGGGCGATACGCGTTGCAAACGATGTGCGAGGGCGGCGGCATGGCGAATGCCACCATCATCGAACGGCTGGGCTAGCCGTTCATACCGGGTCGGGCGCCAACGCGGATCTGGCCGCAGGGCTGCCGGCCCCGCGTCGACCGGCGCGCACGAGGAGCTCGACGATCGCGAGCACGACCAGGTTGGGCCCCAGACCGATCAGGCCGGAATCCCAACTGCCGATGGGGATGTCGGCAAATGTGAGCACGACGACGACGAGCGTGCCCACCACGGTCCCGCTCATCGCCGCCGGCGCACTCAGCCGAACCCGGTGGGGCAGCGCCGCGGCGATGGTCGGAGCCAGTTGCGTCAACCCTCCGTAAGTCAAGAGCAACAGTGCGCCGATGTCGGCACCGGAGACGCTGAACCACAGCGCGGCGCCCACTGCCACCACGACGAACAGCTTGTTGAGCCGGAACCTGGTGCGGTCCGATGCAGCAAAGCACACGTTGTTGGCGAGCAACGACGAAATCCCCATGGTGATGGCGGCGGCGGGAACCATCGCGGCGGCAGAACCGCACACCGCCACGACGGCGACCAACCACTCCGGCATCGTCTGCTGGCTGACGGTGAACAGCACGGAATTGCTCTTGGTATCCGGGTCGATCAGCAGGACCGCAGCCATGCCGACCGTGATCGGTAGCAGCAATAGAAGCTGGTAGACACCCAGCCACTTGAAGTTGCTCCGCAGGATCTGGCCACTCTTGGCCGCGAATACCGGCGGCCACAAGTGCGGAAACACGTTGAAACTGGACCCAATGGTGGTGACGACCACCGCTGTGATGAAGAACGTGGCGTCGTACCCGGGTGCGTGCGTGGTGAGCAACTGGTCGCTGACCTGGGCGACCTTGGTGAACACCTCCGGAAAACCACCTGCCGCGCTGACGACGAAGACCGCCACCAGCACCAGCGCGAGCAGCATGCCGAAGTCCTTGAATACGGCAACCCGCGCGATGCCGTGGATGCCCGCCCATGCCACGAACACCACGACGAGCACGCAGGCCAGCACCATGCTCAGTCCGCGTGCCGACGGCGATCCGGTGGCGAGCCCGACGATGAGCCCAAGGCCGGTGATCTGCAGCGCTAGGTATGGCACCAAGAACAGGGCGCCCACGACTGCCATCACCACGCTTAGCGAGCGGGAGCGGTAGCGATCGTGGAAGAAGTCCGACATCGTGAGATATCCGCGCGCGGCCCCGAGATCGCGGAGGCGAGGCGCTACGAAGTACAACCCCACGGCGCTGGCGGTGAGGTAACAGACTGCGAACGTGGCGCTGACGCCGCCGGTGAAGGCGATGCCCGCCAGTCCGAGAAAGCTGAAGGTGGTAAGCGATTCGCCGGCTTGCAAGAACCAAGAGGTCCAGCGGGGCAGGTCGCGCTCGGCCACGGTCCAACCGGAGAGATCGCGACGACGACGCCCCGAGAAGCCGATCACCCCGATCACGACGATGCCGGCGACGATGATGGCGGTCGTCATCGGGCGTCGCCCTCGATAGCGGCCGCGGCGGTCTCGCGGTTGATCCCGCGGTCGATGACCTGGAGGGTGGCCACGGTCGCCACCACCAGTCCGGCGATCCAGAACAGCACGGCGGGGATGCCGAACCACATGGTCGGCGTCGTGGCGAAGGGAAGCAGCGGTGTCACCGTCATCAGGACGATGGGCACGCATGCGGCGGTGACGCGGCCGGGTGTCGCGACGCGCCGGCCGGTGGAGTCACCCTGCGGGACTGGTGTCATGCCGTCAGATCTCCTCGTAGTGGATTGGCCGTGGGAAGGTCTAGCGCAGCTTCGAGTGCCAAGGCGATGCTCAGCAGCCTCAGATCGCGGCCGGGCCCGGCGAGCAGGTGCGCACCCACGGGGAGGCCCGCAGGGGTGAATCCGGCGGGCAAGGACAGTGCAGGTATCCCGAGCGGCGTGAAGAGCCAGGCGGACCGCATCCACTCGAGGTAGTCGCTCATGGGGGTGGCACCGACGGACCGCGGCCACGACCATTCGACGGGGAACGCGGGGATCTGCGTCACCGGTGCCAGGACGAGGTCGAAGTCGTCGAAGAATCGGGCCGCCGACTGGTGAAGTCGGGTGAGTTCGGCGTAGGCGGTCATGACGTCGCGACCGGATAGTCCGGCGCCCTGACGGATGTTCTCGGCCAGGAAGTCGACGAAGTCGTCCGAGTGCGACGCCAGGAGATCGCGCCAGCTGGTGTCGAATTCGGCGGCCCGCAGCGTTCGAAATGCGCTGTCGGATCCGTTGAGATCGGGGCACGCATATTCCACTCGGGCGCCAGCGTTCTCGAGAACTGTTGCGGTGGAGTCGATTACATGGGACACCTCCGGGTCTACCGGAACCCGGCCGCCGAGGTCTGGCGCGTAGGCCACGCGGAGGCCGCGCAGATCTGACGGGTATATCGATCGCAATCCGGCCGTGTCGAGACGCGCGTCGAACACGTCCGACGACGGTGTCGTGGCAATCACCGAGAGCAGCAGGGCAACGTCGGCGACCGTACGGCCGAGCGGTCCGTTCGTGGCGAGCGGATTGAACGCGTCGCGTTCGCCGCTGTTGGGCACCAGCCCGGGCGTGGGTCTCATCCCCACGACACCGCAGAACGACGCGGGATTCCGCAGGGACCCACCCATGTCGCTGCCGTCCGCGATCGGGACGAGGTGCGCCGCCAAGGCGGCGGCTGCCCCACCACTGGAACCGCCCGCCGATCGCGTGACGTCATGAGGGTTTCGGGTCGCACCAAAGACCCGATTGACCGTGTGTGAGCCGGCAGCCAGTTCTGGCACGTTGGTCTTGCCGATCAGCACCGCGCCAGCCCTCAGGATGCGCTCGACATGAGGATCGTTGACGGCTGGCACACTGCCCCTGAACAGCGGATGTCCGAAAGTGGTTCGCATTCCAGCGGTTTGGGCAGTGTCCTTGATCGCCACCGGTAGCCCGTGCAGTGGTCCGCGTCGACCGATCGGCACGTCATCGGCGACAGCTGCCCGCCGAATGGCGCCATCGCCGTCCAGGGTGACGATCGCGTTGATCTGCGGATTGAGCACGTCGATCGCCTCGAGGTGGGCGCGGACCACGTCGACCGCACTGACCTCACCTGACCGCAGAAGCCGTGCCTGTTCGGTAGCCGACAGTCCGACGAGTTCGCCTTTCGACCACACGCTGCGCCACTCCCTTGAGTCACGTCACAGTCCGGCTGGACCATGACCGATCCCACTATACGGAGAAGGTGGCCTAAATCAATAGATTATTTCAAGTTTTCGACTCAAATCAGTTGATCGATGACTTCTAGCGGTTCAAATACGTCAGTTGCATTCATCGACCGCCAGACCGCTGCGCTTGTACGTCTTGAGCACGGGCGAACTCCGAATCGACTCCACGGCAGCGTTCCACGGCTGCTCCGTCAAGAATCGGCGCAGGTCGTCGAGCGTCGGCACCGCGACGTCGACGATCAATTGGTGGTCTCCCATCGTCATCGCGGCGTACCGGACGTACGGGGACTGCAAGAGCTGTCCCGCTACCCGGTCGACGTCACCTGGCGCCACCCGTATCCACAGGATGGCCGCCACGCCCAGACCGAGCAGCTTGGGCGAGACGACCGCGCGCACATCGACCTTCGTGTCGACGAGTCCTGCCAGCCTGCGCCGCACCGCCGACTCGGACTGCCCGACCCGGGCAGCGATGTCGGCGACCGACACCCGGCCGTCCGTTGCCAAGATGTCGTACAGCTCGTGGTCGGCGGCAGTTGCCAACGGGATCGCGTCGTCGTAGAGCCGTCCGAACTTCGGATTGAGCTCCATGACCTCCTCGGGCGTGAGGAGTGCGGGCATCCATGTACTCAGAGTCCGGTAGTACGCCAGGATCGGCGCCGCGTCGACACCGGTGACACCGCCGATCGCCGGGATCTCGTCGAGCACCGCCTTGGCGAGCATACCGTCGGAGGGCTGTAGCTCCTCGATGATGATCCGCGCCGGTGCGCTCAGCGCGAAGACGAACACCGTGTCGGCCCGCTCCGCCAGTGCCCGGGCCACACCCTCGAAACACTGTGGGGCGACCGTGACTTCGATGATCGCCGTCTGCGAATGCCTGGGCAAGGTGACCACCCGCACCGCGCCCGATCCGAGCAGCGCAGCTCCTCGCCGGGTCACGGTGGTGAACGGTACGTCGAGGACTTCGGCGATCCGCCGCCACGACGCGCGTCCGTCGACCTGCAGCGCGCCTACGATTCTACGATCCAGCTCGTCGAGCCCCATGCCCGAGAAGTATGCCGGGCAACGACACTGGCAGGTTGCGCCACGCTGACCGCTGACGCATTCGTGACGTCGGTCGTCTCGACGTTTTGGCGTGAGGGGCTTCGGGAAAACCCGCCGCTGTGAACAACTCTCATCGCGTAGGCCGTGTCGGTCTGCTTGCCCTATCATCCGCAGCCGCAACGGTCATGATGCTCTCCGGCTGTGGCAGCGACGATCAGGGCACCGAAACCAGCATTCCGGCCACCACACCCCTCAGCAGCACGCCGGCCAGCACCTCACCGCCGTCCGTCGGCCCGAGCTCGTCGGTATCGCCCGCGCCGTCGACCACCGGTGGTCAGGCACCTGCAAGCGTTGCCCCGACCACGGGAAGCCAGAGCGGCGGCCCGAGCCAGACGGTCAGCGGCGGCAACTCCGCCACGGAAACCACGGTGCGCACGCCCTCGCCGCCGACCGGCGACTCGATGCCGGGCGACAACGCAGGACCGCAAGGAAATCCGGGCAGCCCCGGACGCAACTAGCGAATCAGCTCGAACAACGGAATCGCGCGGGTGGTGTTCGCCTGGTACTCGGCGAAGACCGGCGCCACCGCGGTGATCTTCGGGTACGTGGCGTCACGTTCGTCGCCGGGCAGCTCTCGCACGACGACGTCGTAGGCCTCGGTGCCGACCTCGATGTGCGCACGCGGATTGGCCCGCAGGTTGTGCACCCAGGCCGGATCCTTCGGGGCACCCGCATAGGACCCCACGATCAGCATCTTGCCGTCCACCGTCAGGTACGCCAGCGGGGACAACCGCGGCTGTCCCGACTTCGCGCCCGTGGTGTGCAGCAGCAGCAGGTCGCCGCCCTCGAAGGGGCCGCCCACCCTGCCGCCGTTGGCGCGGAATTCCGCCACCACGCCACTGTTGAAGTCGTCGAGGGCGGCGGTGTCGTTGACGAGCTTGTTCTTGTCGAAGTCCTCTGTCATGACTCTTCAGACTTCTTCGGCTTGGCGTCTATTCCCGATTCCTTGCGCTGCTGCGCCGTAATCGGTGCGGGTGCGTCGGTCAGCGGGTCGACGCCGCCGCCGGACTTCGGGAACGCGATGACCTCGCGGATCGAGTCGGTGCCCGCAAGCAGCGCGGTGATGCGATCCCAGCCGAACGCGATGCCGCCGTGCGGGGGTGCGCCAAAGGTGAAGGCGTCCAACAGGAATCCGAACTTGTCCTGCGCCTCGGCGTGGTCGATGCCCATCATCGCGAACACCCGTTCCTGGACGTCGCGACGATGGATGCGGATCGATCCGCCGCCGATCTCGTTGCCGTTGCAGACGATGTCGTAGGCGTTGGCCAGGGCGCTTCCCGGATCGGTGTCGAAGGTCGCCTCCGACTCGGGCTTCGGCGAGGTGAACGCGTGGTGCACCGCCGTCCAGGCGCCCGACCCGACGGCGACGTCACCGGAGGCGGTGGCGTCGTCGGCGGCTTCGAACAAGGGCCAGTCGACGACCCAGGTGAACGCCCACGCGCCGGAGTCGATCATGTCAAGCCGCTTGGCGATCTCGATGCGCGTCGCACCAAGTAGCGCCCTGGCCGACTTCACCGGGCCGGCGGCGAAGAAGATGCAGTCCCCCGGCTTGGCGCCGACGAATGCGGCCAGGCCGTCCCGCTCGGCGTCGGTCAAGTTCTTGGCCACGGGACCACCGAGCGTGCCGTCCTCGGCGAGCAGCACGTAGGCCAGTCCCTTGTGGCCGCGCTGCTTGGCGAATTCCTGCCACCCGTCGAGGGTGCGGCGCGGCTGCGACGCGCCGCCCGGCATGACGACGGCACCGACGTGGGGCGCCTGGAAGACCCGAAAGGTGGTGTCGGAGAAGTACTCCGTGCAGTCGACGAGCTCGAGACCGAACCTGAGGTCGGGCTTGTCGGAGCCGAACCGGCGCATCGCCTCGGCATAGGTGATGCGGGGAATCGGCGTCGGGAGGTCGTAGCCGACGAGCGCCCAGAGTGCCTTGAGCACCTCTTCGGACACGGCCATCACGTCGTCGGGGTCGACGAAACTCATCTCCACGTCGAGCTGGGTGAACTCCGGCTGCCGGTCGGCACGGAAGTCCTCGTCGCGGTAACAGCGCGCGATTTGGTAGTAGCGCTCCATGCCCGCCACCATCAGCAACTGCTTGAACAGCTGCGGGCTCTGCGGCAACGCGTAGAACGAGCCGGGCTGAAGCCGCGCCGGGACCAGGAAGTCGCGGGCGCCCTCGGGTGTCGACCTGGTCAGCGTCGGCGTCTCGATCTCGACGAAGTCGTGGCCGGCGAGCACCGCCCGCGCGGCGGCGTTGACCTTGGAGCGCAAGCGAAGTGCGTGGCCGGGTCCCTCACGGCGCAGGTCGAGGTAGCGGTACTTGAGCCGGGCCTCCTCGCCGGGGGTCTCGTCGAGCTGGAACGGAAGCGGCGCGCATTCGCTCAGCACGGTCAGCACGGTGGCGTTGACCTCGATGTCGCCGGTGGCGATGTCGGCGTTGGCGTTGCCCTCGGGCCTGCCCTCGACGACGCCTTCGACCAGGACGCAGAACTCGGAGCGCAGCCGGTGGGCCTGCTCGAGAACCTCGGTGTCGCGGAACACGACCTGGGCGACGCCCGAATCGTCTCGCAGATCGATGAAGATGACTCCCCCATGATCACGCCGACGTGCGACCCATCCGGCCAACGTGACCTTCTGGCCGGTATCGGAGGACCGCAACGAACCGGCGGCATGACTGCGCAACACGAAAACTCCCTGGGAATTGCCTGACGAGAGGACTGCCACAGTGTAGTGGTGGCTAGCCTGGCGTTAATGAGCCCTTCCATTGCAGTCGTGGGTCCAGGCGCCATCGGCTCGACTGTCGCGGCGCTGTTGCACGCCGCCGGTCACCGCGTCGTGGTGTGCGGTCGCACTGCGCGGGCGTCGGTCGAGGTCAGGCCGGATCCCGGCATCCTCGGCGGCGAGCCCGTCGTCATCCCCGACCCGGTACGCACCGACCCCGCGTCGGTCGACGGGCCGTTCGACGTAGTGATCCTCGCCGTCAAGGACACCCAGAACGAGGCTGCCGCGGCCTGGCTCGAGCGGCTGTGCGGCGCGAACACGCTCGTGTGCGTGATGCAGAACGGCGTCGAGCAGGTGGAGCGCGTCGGCCGCTACTGCCCCGCCGGCACCGTCGTGCCCTGTGCGGTGTGGTTCTCGGCCCAGTCCCAGCCGGACGGGTGGATCCGGCTTCGCACCCCGGTGCGACTGGTGCTTCCCGACGACGAGGCGGCCCGTGCCCTCGCCGAGGTGCTGCGAGGGCCGTCGCTGACGGTGGAGTGCAGCCCGACGTTCCTGGACGACGCCTGGCGCAAGCTGCTGACCAACGCCGTGGCCGGGCTGATGGTCCTGACGGGTCGACGCTCGGGGATGTTCCGCCGCGACGACGTCGCCGCCCTTGGCCGCGCCTATCTCGCCGAATGCCTGGCCGTGGCACGGGCGGAAGGCGCCCGACTCGACGACGAGGTGATCGAGGAGACCACGCAACTGTTCGTCGGCCTGCCCGAGGATCTGACGACCTCGATCCTCACCGACCGCGAACAGGGCAGGCCGCTGGAGTGGGACGTCCGCAACGGTGTCGTCGCACGCAAGGGCGCGCTACACGGCGTGGCAACGCCCATCAGCGACCTGGTGGTGCCGCTTCTCGCCGCCGCCAGCGACGGACCCGGGTGATCCATCGGGTAGACACCTCGCCCTAGAGTGTCTACCCATGGCCAAGACCTACCCCTGTGAACGCGTCGACCTCACCTTCGTCGACGACGCCCCGTTCCGGTTCGTCAGCACCGTCGACCTCGCGATCACCCCCGAACGACTCTTCGAGGTGCTCGGGGACGCCGAGTCGTGGCCACACTGGGCGACCGTGATCACCAAGGTGACGTGGACCAGCCCGGAGCCACGCGGCGTCGGCACGACGCGCACGGTCGACATGCGCGGCGGCATCAGCGGGCACGAGGAGTTTCTGGCCTGGGAACCTCACTCCCGCATGGCCTTTCGGTTCAACGAGAGCACGTCCGGGTCGATCTCGGCATTCGCGGAGGACTACCGGGTGGTCCGCACGCCGCGGGGCTGCCACCTCACCTGGGTAATGGCGATGAAGCCCAACGGCATCGCGGCGCACATCGGCATCTTGGTCGGCAGGCCGGTGATGGCCTGGATGTTCCAGCGGTTCCTGCACAACCTCAACCGCTACGCCGAAAAGCGTTTCAGTACAGCCCCTCCCACGCCACCCGCCTGACCCCATCGGGGTCGCCGACGGTGTCGTCCCTGGTCGACCTGATCACCCTGGTATGACGGGAGGTCGCGTCGTAGCGCGGCCAATCCTCGTCGAGGTCGGCGATCGCGAAGTCGAGCCACGTCCTCTGCATGCGGCGGCCGACCGACGGTTGCACCCGCCTGCCCAAGGGGTGCACCTTGCGGCCCAGGTACGAGCCGTAGCTGTGCTGGACGTGCACGATCTCGCTGCCATGCGTGGCGCCGAGTCCCAGCAACCGCAGGCTCCACGCGGCGTGGTCGAAGCGGTAAACGTAGGTCGGCGCATGCTCGCTGTACGCGTCGGCGAATGCCCAAGTGGGAGCGCAGAACATCGTGTCGGAGCCGAAGGCGATCAACGCACGGCGGCGCGGATAGTCCGGATAGGCGGCGAGCAGCCGATCCCTCGCCCCCGGTGCCGCCCTGGCAAAGTACGCCTCGACCATGGGCGGCGTGGTCGGCAGCATCGGCGGCTTGCCCCAAGCGAACATCGACGCCTCGTGGCTGTTGGTCCCCACGATCAGCGGGATCGCCGACACCGCACCCCGCCGCGCGGCGTCGACCGGATGCCAAGGCAGGGAGTCCACGCCGTGGGTCAGCCCGTAGGCCAACGTCGGCGTGTTCGCGGCGCTCTCGCCCTGCAACTGTCCGGCGGCACGACGAAGTCGGCGCTGCGGCAACGACTTCACTTCGTCGACCGGCACTCCCAACCGCTCGACGAACGTGCGGGCCTGCCGGGCGCGGGTCTCTCGATCGGCGATCAGCGGCAGCGCCGGGCTCTGGGCGATCGCGCGGGAGAACAGCCCGTCGGCGAGCGGGCTGGCCAACAACGCCAACACCGACGTGGCGCCTGCCGACTCGCCGAAGACGGTGACGCGGTCGGGATCGCCGCCGAACGACGCGATGTTGTCCCGCACCCACCGCAGGGCCGCCACCTGGTCGCGAAGCGCGAGGTTGTCGTCGAAGCCGGGGCCGAGGTCACCGAGTTCGAAGCCACCGAAGACGCCGAGGCGGTAGGTCACGTTCACCACGACGACGTTCCCGTTGGCCGCCAGCCTGTTTCCGTTGTAGAGCTGCAGCTGCCCGGCCCCGTAGACGAACGCGCCGCCGGGGATCCACACCATCACCGGCAGGCTGGCTTCGGGGTCGGGCGACCACACCGTCAGTGTCAGACACGCCTCGTCGCGGATCTTCGGATCGTCGCGTCCGCCGCCGACGAACGACCGCCCCTGCGGTGGCAGCGGCCCATGCTCGACGGCGTCGCGAATACCACTCCACGGCGCGAGCGGGGCAGGCGCTTGGAATCGTCGCTGACCGACGGGCTGCTCGGCGTACGCGACGCCCCGCCACACGTTGACGCCGCCCTCGGTGGTGCCGCGCAACGTTCCGTGCACGGTGTGCGCGACGGTCGGAGCGTCGACGGTTTCGCGCTGGGCGGCCACCGGGCGAATCGTAGTGTGGGAAGCTGAACCCGGCTGAAACGGGAACCATCGGCGGTGTCGACGGACGGGGTGAAGATGACCTTCAACGAGGGTATGCGGATCGACACGAGCACCACGTCGTCCAGCGGCGGTGGGGGTGGCGGCGGCCGCGGCCTCGCGGTGGGCGGCGGCATCGGTGGTCTGCTGATCGTGGTGGTCGCCCTGTTCCTCGGCGTCGACCCCGGCACGGTGCTCCCGCAGCAAGGAACCGGTCAGTACGACCCGCAGGGCGCCGACGCCCAGGGATTCGATCTGAGCCAGTGCCAGACGGGCAAGGACGCCAACGACATCGTCCAGTGCCGGGTGGTGGCGACGGGCAACTCCGTCGACGGCGTGTGGTCGCAGTTGATGCCCGAGTACACCCGGCCCAAGGTCCGGCTGTTCAGCGACAACGTGAGCACCTCGTGCGGACCGGCCACCACCGACGTCGGCCCGTTCTATTGCCCTGGCGACCAAACCGCCTACTTCGACACGTCGTTCTTCGACGTGCTGGTGTCTCAGTTCGGTTCCAGCGGTGGCCCCCTCGCCCAGGAATACGTCGTCGCCCACGAATTCGGACACCACGTCCAGGATCTGCAGGGCACGCTGGGGCGGGCGCAGCAAGGACCGGGCGGAGCCGAGGGCAACGGGGTGCGCACCGAATTGCAGGCCGACTGCTACGCCGGGGTGTGGGCACACTACGCGGCGATCACCAAGCAGGAGGGCACCGACGTGACCTTCCTGCAGCCCTTGACCGACAAGGACATCGAGGACGCGCTCTCGGCCGCGTCGTCGGTGGGCGACGACCGCATTCAGCAGTCCTCAGGCGGCCGGGTGAACCCGGAGTCGTGGACGCACGGGTCGTCGGCCGCACGGCAATACTGGTTCACCGAGGGGTACCGGACCGGTGATCCGCAGAAGTGCGACACCTTCTCGGCAACGGACCTGCACGAGTGACCGGGATCGAACCCGACACCAAGGACTGGACCTGGGTCCTCGGCGAACCGTGTCCGGACTGCGGTTACGACGCCGTGTCGACCCGTCCGGACGACGTCGCCGGACGGATTCGACACGACGCCGACGACTGGGTGGCGAGGCTGGCCGGTGCGTCGGTCACCGAGCGCCCGGCCGTGGGCGTGTGGTCGGTGCTCGAGTACGGCTGCCACATTCGCGACGTGCACCGCATATTCGCCGAGCGCGTCCGCTTGATGCTCACCGAGATCGACCCCCAGTTCCCCAACTGGGATCAGGACGAGACCGCCGTGGCCGACGACTACGCCTCCCAGGATCCCTCGACCGTGGCCGACGAGTTGGAGCGGGCGGCGGCAGACGTCGCCGACGTGTACGACTCCGTCCCGGCGGACGCCTGGTCTCGACGTGGACTGCGCAGCAACGGAAGCGAATTCACGGTCGCGACCATCGCGCTGTACCACCTGCACGACGTCGTGCACCACACCTGGGACGTCAGCCCGCGCCGCTGACGCCATTGACCGCGTTGAACACATATCGCTAGTGTGTTCAAATGCGAGAAGGGGCGGCACCTGTTCGACCGGTGTCCACGACCTTGTTGGCCGCCAACGCCGACACGTTGCGCCGCCTAGGCCCGCGCCAATTCAGCCTCACCGCCGTCGCGGAGGCCGCCGAGGTGTCCCGCGGCACCGTGCACAACGCCCTCGGCAGCCGCGACAACGCCATCAGAATTGCTCTCGAGCACCTCGCGTCGACCTTCGTCGACGCGATGGCCGCCGAGGTGGACCGGCACGACACCCTCGCCGAGCAGGTCGGGGCGGCTGCGGTGTTGATCTGCGCCCACCGTCAGCGCTCGGACCACGTCACGCCGCGCGGCGTCAACGAGAGCATCCTGCTGCTGCTGCTCCGCAACAGCGGCGACGACCTGATGCGGCGGGCCGTCGACCTGTGGAAGCCGCTGGTCAAGGCCGCCAAGGGGAACCACGAGGTCGCCCAGTCGACTGATCCCGCACGGGCCGGCGAGTGGATCGTGCGCATCCTGTTCAGCTTCGAACTCCTGCCACCCATGGGCGTCAACCTCGACAACCCAAGGGCCGTGCGACGTTTCGTCACCGACCACGTCGTGGCCGGTTTGACCGGAGGCGCGCCCAGTGAGTGAGCCCGACTTCGAGGTCGTCGTCATCGGCGCGGGGCCGGGCGGCATCGCCGCAGCACACCAGTTGCAGCGCAAGGGAATCGACGACTTCGTCATCCTCGAGCGTGGTGACGACGTCGGCGGCACCTGGCGGGACAACCACTATCCCGGCCTCGCCGTGGACATCCCCACGCTGTGGTACCAGCTGTCCTTCGCACCCAATTCGGACTGGTCGCGACTGTTCGCACCCGGCCCGGAGATCCAGGGTTACCTGCGCGCCACCGCAACCCGGCTGAACCTCTATCCGCGACTGCGGACGGGCACCGAGGTGCTTCGCCAGCAGTGGGACGACGCCGCAGGCCTGTGGCGACTGTCCATCCGCGACCAACCGCAGCTCACGGCCCGCTTCCTCATCAGTTCGGTGGGCGGCTACGTCAACGCGAAGGACACGGTCGGCGTCGAGGGTCTCGAGAACTTCACCGGAACCGTCCTGCGGCCCAACGCCTGGGACGACTCCTATGACACCCGCGGCAAGCGCATCGCCGTCATCGGCACCGGGTCCAGCGGCGTGCAGATCGCCGCCGCGCTGTCCGCCGAGGCCGCGAATCTCGACGTGTACCAACGCACTCCGGCGTGGGTGCTCCCCAAGGTCGACTTCGACATCCCGCCGCTGATGCGGCGAGCGCTGCGCGTACCCGGTGTCGTCGCCGGGGTCAACGCCGCGGGACGCGCCCTGATGGACGTCGCGATGATCGCGCCGATCGTGCACGTGTTCGCCCGTCTCCCCGACCGCGTGCTGATTCGCCTGATGCCCTTCTACGACGCGTACTGCCGGGCCCTGTACCGACTGCTGCTGCGCGCCGTCGTGAAGGATCCCCGGACCCGGCGAGCCCTGGTGCCGCAATACGGCATCATGGCCAAGCGACCCGTCATCTCCAGCGCGTTCCTCACCGCACTCAACGATCCGACGACGCATCTCATCACCACTCCCATCGAGCGCGTCACCGCCGACGGCATCCGCACGGCCGACGGCGTCGACCATCCCGCGGACCTCATCGTGGTGGCGACCGGCTACGAGCTGTGGACCGACCCCGAGACCTACCGAACCGGAACGGTGCTGGGCGCCAATGGGTTCGACCTCGCCGAGTACTACCGCAGCCACGGGCTTCGGGCGTACGCCGGGACGGCGCACCCCCGGTTGCCAAACCGGTGGGAGATCGTCGGGCCGCTGGGCTTCGTCGGCTTCGCCTGGCCCGACTTCGTCGAGACGACGGCACTGCACGCCGTCCGGATCGTCGACGAGACACGCAGACGGGGCCAGCTGGTCGCCGAGGTCAGCCAGGATGCGTTCAACCGATGGAACGCGTTGATGGAACGCCGCGGCAAGACCGCGCGGCTGTACTTCACCGAGTGCAACCCCGCACTCAACACCTACTTCGTGAACTCGCAGCGCGACACGGTGTACCACCGACCCCAGACCATCACCGGCTCACGGCGTTTCGCACGGCGGTCACCGCTGAGCGACTACCAGATGAGTACGCCACCGAAGGAGCAACCCGCATGAGCAGTTCCGATCGGCCGTTGGCGGGCAAGGTCGCCTACGTCACCGGCGCCGCCCGCGGCCAGGGACGGTCGCACTGCGTGCGGTTGGCTCGCGCCGGCGCCGAGGTCATCGCCGTCGACGCCTGCGGACCCGTCGCCGTCAGCAACGGATACGAGCCGGCTACGCCGCAGGACCTAGCGGAGACCGTCAGCTTGGTCGAGGGCGAGGGCCGCAAGATCCTGGCCAAGGAGGTCGACGTCCGCGACGCCGAGGGACAGCAGCGCGTCGTCGCCGAGGGCGTCGAACAGTTCGGTCGCCTCGACGTGGTGGTGGCCAACGCAGGCGTGCTGAATTGGGGCCGGCTATGGGAGATCTCGGCCCAGCAGTGGCAGGAGACCATCGACACCAATCTCACCGGGGTGTGGAACACCATCAGGGCCGCCGTGCCCGCGATGATCGCGGCGGGCAACGGCGGGTCGATCGTCAACGTCAGTTCGGCGGCCGGCATCAAGGCCGTTCCCGGGTGCGGGCACTACTGCGCGTCCAAGTTCGGCGTCGTGGGTCTGACCAATTCACTTGCCGTCGAGCTGGGCGAGTTCGGGATCCGGGTGAACTCGGTGCATCCCTACGGCACCGACACCCCGATGGGCAACGACGTCTCGATGTACGAGATGTTCGCTGCGCACCCGAACTTCATCCACAGCTACTCCCCCGGCGCCCTGCCAACCGACTCGCTGGCCGCGCCCAACCTGATCTCCGACGTGGTGGTCTGGCTCGCGAGCGACGCGTCGTCGTTGGTGACGGCCGCCCAAATCCCGGCAGACAAGGGCTATCTGAAGATCTAGCGGTGCGCCGACCAGAAGTCGACGAGCACGCGTGCGGCGGCGGCCGGATCCTGGGTCATCCACCAGTGGCCGAGCCCGTCGAGCACTTCGACCCGGGCGCCGGCGCGGGCCGCAGCGCGCCGCTTCTGCTCGTCGGTGCCCACGAAGTGGTCCTCGGTGGGCAGCAACGCGAGCCCGGGTCGGGCGGCGGCGGCCTCGAGATTCCGCCCCGCGGTCGCCGGGACGGGCTGTGCCGCCGACCGATACAGCGTGAGGATCGACCGGCCCATCGCCTCGTCACCGGCGGGAGACACCCGGGCGGCGACGTCGGCGGACATGCCTGCGCCGACGAGGAAATCGGCGCGGTCGGCGTCGGTCATCGAGGTGAAGTCGGCCACGGCCGCCTCGCCAACCTCCGGTGTCTGCCACGCCTGCGCGAGGTCGTGCCAGACGTACTCGGCGTCGAAGATGCCGGGAACGTCCGACACCCAGGTCCGCACCAGGTCGGGCCGGGCCATGACGATGTTCAGGACGTGGCCGCCACCCCAGTCGTGCCCCACGAGGTCGACGGGACCGTCCACTGACTCGAGCTCGGCGACGAGCCAGTCGCGGTAGCCGTCCATCGTGGCCGCGAAGCCGTCGGGAACCGGCGCCCCGAATCCCGGCGGCGACAACCTGCGAACGTCCGACTCGCCCAACGCGGTCAACTCGTCGACCAGCAGATCCCACACCGCGGCGTTCTCCGGCACGCCGTGGACCAAGACGACGGTCATCGTTGCATCACCATGCCCGAAGAGTAGTCCTGCCCGCCAGGCTCAGCGCTGACTCGCGGGACGCACCACGATCTCGTTGACGTCGACCTCGGGCGGCTGCGAGACCGCGAACGCGACGGCGTCGGCGATCGCCGCTGCCGGGATGGCATGTCGCCGATACTCCGACATGGATTGCTGCGCAGTGGGATCGGTGATGGTGTCCGCGAGTTCGGACTCCACGACGCCCGGCGAGACCGTGGTGACGCGAATGCCAGGGGGCGACTCCAGCCGCAGACCCTCGGTGATGGCCCACGCCGCGTACTTGGTGCCGCAGTAGACCGCCGCCGTCGGAGTCACCCCGTGCGCGCCGATGGAGGCGATCGTGACGAAGTGGCCGCTCCCCCGTCCGGCGAACGGGCCCGACACCGCGGCGATCCCGTGCAGCAGCCCGCGGACGTTCACGTCGATCATGTGGTTCCACTGGTCCACCAGACCGGCGTCCAGGCGCGAGAGCGGCATCACGCCTGCGTTGGCGACGAACACGTCGAGCCTGCAGTGGCGTTCCACGGTGGCGGTGACGGCGGCCCGCACCGCCTCGAGATCGGTCACGTCGAGGGCACACGCCTCGACGCCGTCGGTTCTCGCGAGCTCGTCGAGCAGGTCGGTACGTCGTGCGGCCGCGATCACGTGGTGGCCGTCGGCGGCGAGACGCTTGGTGATCGCGCGTCCGATGCCGCTGCTGGCACCGGTGACGAAGGCGATCTTCTGGAGGGTGTTGGTCATGTCACCACCCTGCCGACGACGGCCCGCGCCAGGAAGACCGCGTGGAACCTGGGTGCGACGCACCCAGGTTGAGCGGACGCTCATTCCGTACCGTGGGGACATGCCGGAATCTCGCAAGGGGGCCGACCTCGGCGCCTTCCTGCGGGCCCGCCGCGACCAGGTCACCCCGGACGACGTCGGGCTGAGTCCGCACGCACGGCGGCGGCGCCGAGTGCCGAGACTGCGGCGGGAAGAAGTCGCCTTGCTCGCCGGCGTCAGCCCGGACTACTACACCCGGCTGGAGCAGGGCCGCGAACGTCGTCCCTCGCCCGAGGTTCTCTTTGCCATCGCCGGAGCGTTGCAGTTGAGCGACGACGCTCGCGACCACCTCTTCCGGCTCGCCGGTGCCGCGATCACCGCGGCGGCTCCCGCCTCCACTGCGGTCGACCCCGCCCTGGTGACCCTGATGGCCGCCTGGCCGGACAACCCGGCCCTGATCTACGACCTCGCCTACGACGTGCTGGCGGCAAACATGATGGCGGACGCACTCTTTGGCGGCTGGCCACACTCCCACAACCTGCTCGAGGTGGTGTTCGGCGACCCGCTGGCCCGGTCGTTCTACGTAGACTGGGCCGACGTCGCCGCCGACACCGTCGCCGGTTTCCGGTTCAACCACGGAAGGCATCCGAACGATCCTCGCGTGCTCGAGATGTTGTCGCGGATGCTGACCGAGTCCCCCGAGTTCGCCGACCTGTGGCACGGCCATGAGGTTCGGGGGAAGAGTCTGCGCGAGAAGCGTTTTCAGCACGCGGACATCGGCCGCATCACACTGACGATGCAGGCGTTCGACGTTCGGTCCACTCCGGGGCAGGAACTCGTCGTCTATCACGCCGAGCCCGGTTCCCCGAGTGCCGACGCCCTGAGCCTGCTGGGATCGTTGTCCGCAAGCGTCGAAGAATAGCTGGCGCTCAGGTAATCGCTCATTCGCCAATTCCGTTGCACGAAAACGTAACCCGGATCACACCTAAGCTGTCAGTTGACTGGACGCCCAGCGAGGTGGACAGCCGTCGACCTCTATGAAATCTCCATGGAATCTTCACGTGGTTCCATTCTTCGACGACCACTATTGACCTCATGACAGCCACCCCACCGACCCCGGATCACCTCACCGGATCATTCGACGAAGACGTGGTGCCGTTGCGGGCGGAGTTGCACCGATACGCAGTGAGCCTCACCAGAAACTCACCAGACGCCGAGGATCTCGTCCAAGACACGATGCTCAAGGCCTTCAAGGCATACGACAGGCTTCGACCGGAGACGTTCCTCAAGGCGTGGTTGTTCACCATCATGAGGAACACGTGGTTCAGCGCCTGCAGGACGGCCAAACTACGTCCAGAGGTGCTCTTGGCCGACATGACGGACGTCGACCACCGACCGACGGTTCCCGATGCGCGCGCAAGCTCGTCCGCCGAAGACGAACTGCTGCGCGAGGAGATCGATCCCGAACTGATCGCGGCACTGACCGGACTGTCGGAGGAGATGCGCGCCACCGTGTTTCACGTCGTCGTGGGCGACATGCTGTGCCGAGACGCCGCCGAACTTCTCGGGGTGTCGACCAACACGGTACTGACCAGAATGCACCGAAGCAGGCATGCCCTGCGCCGCGCGCTCACCAAGTCCGACGGCCCCGTCGGACACGTCCCACGGCACGCCGCCTAGGCACGTTCCTGTCGGTATTGGGCGACGCGCCACGGTCAGAACAGCGTGGGCTGCAGTTCCGCCACGACGGGAGGCGGCGTCAGGGTCGGCGTGGTTGTCAACCGAAAGGACCGGTGGTCGCCCGCCAACCGGTACTTCGCGAGCAGCGGCGCGGCACGGGCGCGCAGTTCGTCGCGGTAATCCTTCGGAAGGTAGGCGCCGCGGCCGTACAACCGGCGGTATTGCCCGACCAGGTCGGGCCGCGATTGAGCCAGCCAATCCATGAACCAGCCGCGGGTGGACCCGCGCAGATGTAGCCCGAACACCGTTGCGCTGGCGGCGCCCGCTGAGGCGACCCGCCCCAGCAATCCGTCGAGGTGCTCGACGGAATCGGTCATGATCGGCAGTACCGGGGCAATCATCACGTGACAGTTCAAGCCGGCGTCGCTTATCGCGCGGATCAACTCGAGCCGAGCGCGCGGCGACGGCGTGCCGGGTTCCAGGTCCGCGTGCAGGTCGGGGTCCCCCACCGCCAGCGAGACCGCCACGCTGACCTCGACGGAATCGGCGGCGTCGACGATCAGCGCCAGGTCACGCCGCAACAGCGTGCCCTTGGTGAGAATCGAGAACGGCGTCCCCGAATGGGCAAGCGCACCAATGATTCCCGGCATCAGGGCATATCGCCCCTCGGCACGTTGGTAGGGATCGGTGTTGGTACCGAGGGCCACCGTGTCGCGTGTCCACGACGGACGCGCCAACTCCCTGCGCAGGACCTCGACGACGTTGGTCTTGACCACGACCTGGGTGTCGAAGTCCCTGCCACTGTCGAAGTCGAGATATTCGTGGGTGGGCCTGGCGAAGCAATACCGACACGCGTGGCTACAGCCGCGGTAACCGTTGACGGTGTACTTGAAGGGCAACATGCTGGCGTTCGGCACCTTGTTCAGCGCCGACTTGCACACGATTTCGTGGAAGGTCAGGCCCTCGAACTGCGGCGTTCGGACCGATCGCGCGAAACCGATGCGTTGCAAACCGGGCAATGCCCCGTCGTCGACCTCGACGCCTTGACCGTCCCATCGCATAACCAATGCGAACATATGTTCGATCCGAAAGTCAATCCGCAAAATTGGCGATCTTTAGTGAGATACGCAGCGGTTTGTGCAGTAGACTTTCCTACGGGTGTAAGACACATCCGCTCCTGATGAAAGAAGTAAAATAGTATGGCACAGGGAACTGTGAAATGGTTCAACAGCGAAAAGGGCTTCGGCTTTATCGCCCCCGACGACGGCTCCCCGGATGTCTTCGTCCACTACTCTGAGATCCAAGGCGGCGGCTACCGCTCGCTGGAAGAGGCTCAGCGGGTTCAGTTCGATGTCGGACAAGGTGCGAAGGGCCCCCAGGCCACCGGAGTTACCGCGATCTAAGAACTTCCTTCTATGGGCTGGCAAGGTGCAAACCTTGCCAGCCCATAGTCCGTTTTAGGCCCCCTTGAGATCGGCGCGGCCTGAACGATGCACTGCGTCAACGCAATCGGACGCGACGACCACTGATGTGGGCCGCCGCGTCCGAAGGGCTACGAGTGATTTACCACTGACCGAGCTGGCACTGCAGGTTGTACGGTGCGTCCTGCTGCACGGCGATCTGACCGTCGACGGCGATGTCGCAGTGCGGGTTCGGCGCCGCGCGACCACCGTGAGTGGTGCTGCTGACCGTGAGGATCGCCCACTGCGGGTCTGCGAGCGTGGTTTCGAACACCCACGGCACACCGGCGGCCAGGGTGATTTCTTCCTTCTTCAGATAGGCGTAGGAATCGGCGTTGTACGCCGCCTTGTCCGCCGGCTGGTTGACCAGATAGAAGAGGTCGAAGTCCGCGTCGCCCGCCGAGACCAGCGTGTATCGAACCTGATGACCTGCAGGTTCGGCGTTCGAAGTGGCCGGTGAGGCCAACCCTGCGGCGGCCACCAGCGCCGCCATTCCGAAGGCTGCCCCGATCTTGCTTGTCGCTTTTCGCATGATCGTCACATCGTCGAACGGTACCGGACCGTTACACCGCGGGGGCGGTCAGAGCTCCAGCATCAGCGTCACCGGACCGTCGTTGACGAGCTCGACGGCCATGTCGGCGCCGAAGACACCCGTCTCGACGTGCGCTCCGAGGCCTCGTAGCGCGTCGGCGAAGGCCGACACCACCGGTTCGGCGACCGCCCGAGGTGCGGCGGCGTTCCACGACGGCCGCCTGCCCTTGACGGTGTTGGCGTAGAGGGTGAACTGACTGACGACGAGGATCGGCGCACCCACGTCGGCGGCCGACAGTTCGCCGTCGAGGATGCGCAGCCGCCACAGCTTGTCTGCCATCCGCGACCCGACGTCCGCGTCGTCCCCGTGCGTGACACCCACCAACGCGACCAATCCCTGTCGGTCGGGGTGTATCTCCCCGACCGACACGCCGTCCACCACGACCCGAGCCGACGTCACCCGCTGCACCAGAACTCGCACGCTCGCTCCTGCGGGTCAGGTCAGCCGGGAGCGAACCTCGGCCGCGACGGCGTCGGATCGAACGTCGACCTGCTCCCCAGTCCCGAGGTCCTTCACACCCACGGTTCCGGCCTCGACGTCACGGTCACCCGCCACCAGGGCGATCCGCGCACCGGACCGGTCGGCCGCGCGCATCGCGCCCTTGAGTCCCCGGTCCCCGTAGGCGACGTCGACCCGAAGGCCTGCCGCGCGCAGTTCACCCGCCACCGTCGCCAACGCCAGCTTCGCCGCGTCACCCAGCGGTACGCAGAACACCTCGACGCGGGCGGTCTCCCCGACGGTCTTGCCCTCGGCCGCCAGCGCCAACACCGTGCGGTCGACGCCGAGACCGAAGCCGATACCCGAGAGATCTTGGCCGCCAAGCTGTTTCATCAGACCGTCGTAACGACCACCGCCGCCGATGCCCGACTGCGCGCCGAGCCCGTCGTGGACGAACTCGAACGTCGTCTTGGTGTAGTAGTCCAAACCGCGCACCATCCGCGGGTTGATCACGTACGGCACGCCCAACGCGTCCAAGTGGCTGAGCACGGTGTCGAAGTGCTGCTTGGCGACGTCGGAGAGGTGGTCGAGCATCAGCGGTGCCGCGGCCGTCATCTCGCGCACGTGCGGGCGCTTGTCGTCGAGCACGCGCAGCGGGTTGATCTCGGCGCGACGACGGGTGTCCTCGTCGAGATCGAGACCGAAGAGGAACTGCTGCAACAACTCCCGGTACTGCGGCCGACACGTCTCGTCGCCGAGGGAGGTGAGCTCAAGCCGGAACCCGTCGAGGCCAAGTGAGCGGAAACCCTCGTCGGCAATCGCGATCACCTCGGCGTCCAGCGCCGGATCGTCGACCCCGATGGCCTCGACGCCGACCTGCTGCAGCTGACGGTATCGGCCGGCCTGCGGTCGCTCGTAGCGGAAGAACGGACCCGAGTAGCGCAGTTTGACGGGCAGTTGGCCGCGGTCCAGGTTGTGCTCGATGACGGCCCGCATGACGCCCGCGGTGCCCTCCGGCCGCAGCGTCACCGATCGCTCGCCGCGATCGGCGAAGGTGTACATCTCCTTGCTGACTACGTCGGTCGACTCGCCGACGCCACGGGCGAACAGCGCGGTGTCCTCGAAGATCGGCAGCTCCACGTGGCCGTAGCCAGCCCGACGGGCGGCGTCGAGCAAGCCGTCGCGGACCGCCACGAACTGCGCCGACTCCGGCGGAAGGTAGTCCGGGACGCCCTTGGGCGCCTGAAAGTCACTCACGTGCGGCACATTTCAGTCAGATTCCTTCGAGGAACGGGTTGGTGCGACGCTCGGCACCGATCGTGGTCTTGGGACCGTGCCCAGGTAGTACCACGGTGTCGTCGTCGAGCACCAACAGTTTTGACACGATCGACGTCAGCAGGTCGCGCCCGCTGCCGCCGTAGAGATCGGTACGCCCGATCGACTGCTTGAACAGTGTGTCACCGGTGAACGCCAGGTCGCCGCTAGCGCCCGGCGACACCCGAAACACGACCGACCCCCTGGTGTGCCCCGGCGTGTGGTCGACGGTGACGGTGACGCCGCCCAGCTCGATCTTGTCGCCGTCGCGGTCCAACTCGACCACCTGGCGTGGTTCGCGGAACATCGTCGACAACGCCAGCTGAGCCAGTCGTGGTCCCAAGCCCTTGATGGGATCGGTGAGCATCTCCCGATCCTCGGGATGGATGAACACCGGGCACCCGTAGGTGTCGGCGACCTTCTGCGCCGACCACATGTGGTCGACGTGGCCGTGCGTCAGCAGGACGGCGGCCGGGGTCAGCCGGTTCTCGTCGAGGATCTTGCGCAATGGCGCCATCGCGCGTTGGCCAGGGTCGACGACGATCGCATCGGCCCCCTGCTTCGGGGCCAGCACGTAGCAGTTGCACTGCAACATGCCTGCCGGAAACCCTGTGAGGAACACGCCGACCAGTTTCCCATCCACCACAATCGCGGGTCGCAGGGCCTCTTCTCAGACATTGCTGGCACACTCGTTGCCGATCACGAACACGAGGAGGACTTCGCGGTGCCGACGAACGAACAGCGGCGGGAAACGGCCAAGCGCAAACTGGAGCGGCAGCTCGAGCGCCGCGCCGCCCAGGAGCGCAAGCGACGCCTCTTCACCATCATCGGTTCCGCGGCGGGAGTGCTCCTGGTCATCGGCGCCGTCGTCGCAACGGTGACCTTGACCAGCAAGGACTCCGACACCCAGGCCTCGGCCGACACGCCGTCGCCGACGAGCGCCGCCGAGCCGACCCCGCCGCCGGGCGGCAGCGGTCTTCCGCCGTTCGTCGCCCCGGCCGACCTTGGCGCCGATTGCCAGTACCCGGCCTCGCAGGGCGAGCCGGCCAGCAAGAAGAACAACCCACCGCGTTCGGGCAAGGTGCCGACGGAACCGGCGCAGATCAGCGCATCCATGACGACCTCGGCGGGCAACCTCGGGCTCCAGCTCGACAATGCGAAGGCGCCGTGCACGGTGAACAGCTTCGCCAGCCTCGCGCAGCAGGGCTACTTCAACGACACCCCCTGCCACCGGCTGACGACGTCCCCGGGCCTCTCGGTCCTGCAGTGCGGCGATCCGACTGGCAAGGGCACCGGCGGACCCGGCTACGGCTTCGTCAACGAGTACCCGACCAACCAGTACCGGCCCGACGACCCAGCGTTGCAGTCGCCGGTGATCTATCCCCGCGGCACGTTGGCGATGGCCAACACGGGCGCACCCGGGTCCAACGGCAGCCAGTTCTTCCTGGTGTTCAAGGATTCTCAGCTGCCCCCGAACTACACCGCGTTCGGCACGATCGACGCGACGGGTCTGGCAACGCTCGACAAGATCGCCGCAGGCGGCGTGGTCCCCGGCGATCGCGGTGCCGACGACGGCGCGCCCAAGACGCCAGTTCAAATCAAGTCGCTCCAACTGGACTGACGCCGGACCGGGCCGACCGCAGTGACCATCCCGCCTCCCCCGCCCTACGGGGAGTACCCGCCATTGCGGTCGGGCCCGGTGCCCGGACCCCCTTATTACGGACCGCCACCGCAGCCGCAGAACACCAACGGGTTGGCGATCGCGTCGCTCATCTGTGCGTTCCTGTTCTTTCCGCTGGGCATCGTCTTCGGACACATGTCCCTGTCGCAGATCAAGAAGTCCCGCGAAGGTGGTCACGGCCTGGCGATCGCCGGCCTGGTGATCAGTTACGTGGTGGCGGTGTTGACTGTGCTGGCAGTCGTCGCCACGGTCGTCCTGGCGGGTGTGCTGATCCGCTTCGCCGAGGACGTCGACGCGAACCGCTCGCGGTCGGGCTCACCGGGCGTCACCGCCTCGCCGCCGGGTCAGCCGCTACCGCCGTTCAAGCCGTCGGCGACACTCGGGTCCAACTGCCAGTACCCGGCCACGACCGCGCCGGCCAGCAAGCCGGTGAACCCGCCGCGGACGGGACGCATCCCCACCACCCCGGAGACCGTCGAGTCCACCGTCGTCACCAATGACGGTGCCATCGGGCTCAGCTTGGACAACGGCAAGGCGCCCTGCACGGTCAACAACTTCGTCAGCCTGGCCCAGCAGGGGTTCTACGACGAGACGCCGTGTCACCGGCTGACCACGTCGAGCACCCTTGGCGTGCTGCAGTGCGGCGATCCGACGGGTGAGGGCGACGGCGGGCCTGGCTACCGGTTCCCCAACGAGTACCCGACCAATCAGTACCGGCTCGCCGACCCGGCGCTGCAGTCCACGGTGATCTATCCACGGGGCACCCTCGCAATGGCGAACTCCGGGCAGGGAACCAACGGCAGTCAGTTCTTCATCGTCTACGAGGACTCCGAGATGCCGCCGACCTACACGGTGTTCGGCACGGTCGACGAGACCGGACTCGCGGTCGTCGACCGGATCGCCGCGGGTGGCGTCAAGGATGGCGGTGACGACGGCAAGCCCGCCGTCGACGTGACCATCGGGTCGATCCGACTCGACTAGGAGCCGGGCGCGCTCAGTTCGCGGTTGGCCTTGCCGACGATCGACCCGAGGAGACCGGGGACTTCCGCCTCGACCGGCTCGACCCGCAATCGCAGCACCGTGTGTCCGTCGATCGCCAGCCGCTCGGTGATCCCCGCTTCGCGGAGGATCGTGAAGTGGTGGGTCGCCGTGGATTTGTTGATGCCGTCGTACAGCGCCGAACAGATCATCGGCCCACCGCTGTTCATCAAGCGTCGGACCATTTCCAGCCGTACCGGGTCGGCGAGCGCGGCCAAGAGCTGCTGCACGCCGGCGACGGGGAACGTCGGAAACGGCGACTCCACCGTGTTCTCCCCCACTGCCGGTTCGACGTTCATCGAACCGAGCGTACTCTTGACCGAGTTCGACGCCCGTCGAACTCCGTCCGCACGAGGAGGATTCGTGGCAGTGGTCGCCTCCGCACCAGGCACCGCCGAGACACAGCGCGGGGCCTACACCCTGCTGCTCGTCCTGAGCGGCGTCGCGCTGGGAGTCTCGGGCCTGCCCGCACCGCTGTACGGCATGTACGAGGAGCAGTGGCACCTCTCCCCGCTGTCCACCACCCTGGTCTTCGCGGTCTACGCCGTTGCCGCACTTGCCGCCGTCCTGGTCGCAGGCAAGGTCTCCGACGTCGTCGGACGCAAGCCCGTGCTCATCGGTGCCGTGGTGGCGATGATCGTCGGTCTCGGCATCTTCCTGATCGCCGACGGCATGGCGATGCTCATGCTCGCCAGGGTCATTCACGGCGCTGCCGTCGGCTCGATCGTGGTGGCAGGCGCGGCGGCCCTGCTGGACCTGCGCCCCAACCACGGAGTCCGTTCCGGTCAGCTCAGCGGGGTGGCCTTCAACATCGGCATGACGGTCGCGATCGTCGGCTCGGCGGTGCTGGCGCAGTACGCGCCGCATCCGATGCGCACGCCGTACGCGATCGTCGCGGTGCTCTGCGCCGTCCTCGGCATCGGCCTCGTCGCGCTGCGCGAGCCACACCTGGCGCGAACCCGCGGCCCCATCCGCATCGCCAAACCCGCCGTGCCCCCCGAGATCCGCGCCGACTTCTGGTTCGCCGCCCTCGGCGCCACCGCGTCGTGGTCGGTTCTCGGCGTCCTGCTCTCGCTCTACCCGTCGTTGGCGGCCCAGCAGACGCACGTCCACAACCTGGTGTTCGGCGGCGCGGTGGTCGGGACGACGGCATTTGCGGCGGCCTTGGCCCAGCTCTTCTCGACCCGGATACCGGCCCGCCGGTCCGCCATCGTCGGCGACGTCGGCATGGCGATCGCCCTGATCCTCACCGTGCCCGTCTTGGCGACGCACAGCTGGCCGATGGTGCTCGTCGCAGCCGCGTTCCTCGGCGCGACGTTCGGGCTCGGCTTCGGCGGCTCGCTGCGCCATCTGTCCCACGTCGTGCCCGCCAACCGCCGCGGCGAGACGATGTCGGCGTTCTACCTGATGGCCTACGGCGCCATGACAGTGCCGACCATCGCCGCGGGCTGGGCCGCGACCCGCTGGCCGCTCGGTGAGGTGTTCCCGTGGTTCGCCTATGCGGTGGCCGCGGCGTGCTTCGTCGCCGCCGGCGTCGGCGCGATCAGCTCACGCAACCGCTGACCTGACCCCGCCGAGTGTGGACTTCGCCCACGCCGGGCAGTCGAATCGCGTGACAAATGTCCACGTTCGGCGGAGGGGATCTAGGCGGCGGACGTCACCCGGTAGACGTCGTAGACGCCCTCCACGTTGCGGACCACGTTCAGCACGTGACCCAGGTGCTTGGGGTCGCCCATCTCGAAGGTGAAGCGGCTGATCGCCACCCGGTCGTTGGACGTCGCGACCGACGCCGACAGGATGTTGACCTTCTCGTCGGCCAGCACGCGCGTCACGTCGGACAGCAGCCGATGACGGTCGAGGGCTTCCACCTGGATGGCGACGAGGAAGACCGACGACGGGGACGGCGCCCACTTGACGTCGATGATGCGTTCGGACTGCGCTTCCAGCGACGTCGCGTTCGTGCAGTCGGTGCGGTGCACGCTGACACCGCCGCCGCGGGTGACGAAGCCGAGGATGTTGTCACCGGGCACCGGAGTACAGCACTTCGCCAACTTGGTGAGGACCCCGGGCGCACCGGGAACCGCGACGCCGACGTCCTCGCTGGTGCGTTGCCGCACCGGCATGGTCGCCGGCGTCGACCGCTCGGCGATCTCGTTCTCGGCCTCTTCGTCCCCACCGAGCTGGGCGACCAACCGCTGCACGACGTGCCGCGCCGAGACGTGTCCCTCGCCGACCGCGGTGTACAGCGACGACACGTCGACGTAGCGCAGCTCCCGAGCCAGCGCCGCCATCGACTCGGCATTCATCAAGCGCTGCAACGGAAGACCGCCGCGGCGCACCTCCCTGGCGATCGAATCCTTACCGGATTCGAGGGCTTCCTCACGGCGCTCCTTGGCGAACCACTGCCGGATCTTGGCCTTGGCCCGCGGGGACACCACGAACGTCTGCCAGTCCCGCGACGGGCCGGCGTTGAGCGCCTTGGAGGTGAACACCTCGACCACTTCGCCGTTTTCCAGCTTGCGCTCCAGCGCCACCAGTCGACCGTTGACCCGCGCACCGATGCAGCGATGGCCGACCTCGGTGTGCACCGCGTAGGCGAAGTCCACCGGCGTCGACCCGGTCGGCAGCGTCACCACGTCACCCTTGGGGGTGAAGACGAAGATCTCCTGCACCGCAAGGTCGTAGCGCAGCGACTCGAGGAACTCACCAGGGTCGGCGGCTTCCCGCTGCCAGTCGAGGAGTTGACGCATCCACGCCATGTCGTCGATCTCGGCGGCGGCGTTGTTGGCCGGAATGCCGTTGCGGCCCTTGGCTTCCTTGTACCGCCAGTGGGCGGCGATGCCGTACTCGGCGGTGCGATGCATGTCGCGGGTGCGGATCTGCACCTCCAGCGGCTTGCCCTCGGGCCCGACCACCGTGGTGTGCAGCGACTGGTAGACGCCGTAGCGCGGCTGGGCGATGTAGTCCTTGAACCGGCCCGCCATCGGCTGCCACAGCGAGTGCACCGCACCGACGGCGGCATAGCAGTCGCGGATCTCGTCGCACAGGATGCGCACGCCCACCAGGTCGTGGATCTCGTCGAAGTCGCGGCCCTTGACGATCATCTTCTGATAGATCGACCAGTAGTGCTTCGGCCTGCCCTCGACGGTGGCGTTGATCTTCGACGAGTTCACGGTGTTGGCGATCTCGGCCCGCACCTTGGCCAGATAGGTGTCCCGCGACGGTGCGCGGTCGGCAACCAACCGCACGATCTCGTCGTACTTCTTCGGGTGCAGGATCGCGAACGACAGATCCTCGAGCTCCCACTTGACCGTCGCCATGCCAAGCCGATGAGCAAGCGGCGCAATCACTTCCAGTGTCTCGCGGGCCTTGCGGGCCTGCTTCTCCGGCGGCAGGAAGCGCATGGTGCGCATGTTGTGCAGCCGGTCGGCGACCTTGATCACCAACACCCGCGGGTCGCGCGCCATGGCGATGATCATCTTGCGGATCGTCTCGCCCTCGGCGGCGTTGCCAAGAACCACCTTGTCGAGCTTGGTGACGCCGTCCACCAGGTGGCCGACCTCGACCCCGAAGTCGGTGGTCAACGCCTCGAGGGTGTAGCCGGTGTCCTCCACGGTGTCGTGCAGCAGCGCGGCGACGAGCGTGGTGGTGTCCATGCCGAGTTCGGCGAGGATGTTGGCCACCGCCAAGGGGTGGGTGATGTACGGATCACCGGAGCGGCGCAACTGGTCGGCGTGCCGCATCTCGGCCACTTCGTACGCGCGCTGCAGCAGTGCCAGGTCGGCCTTCGGGTAGACCTCGCGGTGCACCGCAACCAGCGGTTCGAGGACCGGGTTCACAGCGCTGCGCTGTGAGGTCATCCGGCGGGCGAGCCGGGCCCGCACTCGTCGGGATGCACTCGAGGAACTCTTGGCGGTCTCGGGCGCGACCGTGTCCGGGGTGATGACGGGCATCGGCTGGGTTTGCGTCAACGCGTGATCGTCGGCCACCGCGCTCACCTCCTGCCCATGCCGGTACCCACCGAGGATATCCCCGTCGGCCCCGCAACTGTTCGCATCACACCACGTACAGGCTGGTGACTGCCAGGTCTGGCAGTTTCGCGCGGCCGGTGAGCGCCGCGAGTTCCAACACGACCGCGGTGTCCGTTACCGTCGCGCCACCGGTCCGCAGCAGCTTGGCCGCTGCGGCAAGGGTGCCACCAGTCGCGAGGACGTCGTCCACCAGCAGAACGCGCAGACCCGTCAAATCCATTCCGTCGGCCGGAATCTCGAGCGCCGCGCTGCCGTATTCGAGATCGTAGGTCTCGCGGTGCACCGGCGGCGGCAGCTTGCCACCCTTGCGGATCGCCAGCACGCCCGTGCCAAGGCGGATCGCGACCGCGGCGCCCAACAGGAAGCCGCGCGCGTCGATGCCCGCCACCAGGTCCACCTCGCCGGCGACGGCGGCCAGCGCGTCGGTCACCGTCGCGAGTCCGCGCGCGTCGGCGAGCACCGGAGTGAGGTCCTTGAACTGGATTCCTGGCTCCGGGAAGTCGGGAACCTCGCGCATCAACGACTCGATCACCGCCGCAACGTCGACGGCGGAGCCGCTCACGGTCGCTTCACTCATCGACTCAGTGCCCAACGGTCCATGTTCCACCCTGCACCCCATCGCGTCGGACTGCTGTTCACGGCCGTCATCTTCGTCGACGCCAGCAGAGTTCGCTGCTGACGGTACAACGGCAGAGTTGGCATGTCGTCCCACAGTACGGGTGCACCCTCACCCAACAGGCGGGCGAACTCCTTCGGGTCGGACGTCACCGCCAATGCGCCGATGACACCGTCCACCTGCTCGTTTGCGTACCCCGACAGGTTGTTGCCGTTGCCGCTGAACAGGTCGTAGGCGTCCATCGCCGACGAACCGGTCGACCCGCTGCCCGCCGCACCGCCCGTGCTCGCAAGCAACACGTCGATCTGGTTCTGCCGCAACGAGTCCGGGCCGATCGCATCCGACGCGGCATCCTCGACCGCGATGCCCGCCGGCTCGCACGCCTTCGCGATCGCACCGACGGTCGCCGCCAGTCGCGCATTCGGGCTTTGATAGCCGATGCGAACGGTCAGCGGCTTGCCGCCAATCGCTTCTCGCGCCGCCACGGGATTCGACGCGCTGAACCGGCCGCCCTCCGCGGCGTTCTCTGCGGCCGTCGTCGAGTCCTCCGCGGTCGGATTCAGCCGACTGTTGGACACCGGCACTTCAGCGTTCCTGGCAATCGCGTCCCGCGGCGTGCACAGGGCAACCGCGCGACGCGCCGCCGGGTTCAGCAGCGGCCCGCTCGGCGCGAAGATCAATTGTTCGATGCCCGCCGACGGGCTGTCGGTCCGCACGAAGTCGTCGGGCAGGTTCAGTGTGCCCGAAGACCCGGCCGCGATGTCCACGACGTCGTAGTCGCCCGCGTTCACCCGCTCCTGGACGTCGGCGCCACGCGGCCACACGGTGATCTTGCCCGTGACGGGCATTGCGCCCCACCACTTGTCGTTGGCCACCAGCACGACGGCACCGTCGTCGCCGACCGAGCTCAGCTTGTACGGCCCCGACGACGGGAACCGTTTCAGATCCAGATCGGGGGTCAGATTCCAGATGGTGTTCCACAGCTGGGCGATGCGCTCGATCCTCGGCAGGTCACCGGACTGGATTGCGGCGGTGACCGCGCCGTCGCCCGCACCGAGCTCGTCGGCGATGACGTGTGACGGCATCATCGCCGTCGCCGCGAACAGTTGTCCGAAGTCGACGAACCCGCGGTCCTGGGCGAACGACACCCTGGCCTTCTTCTGTCCAGGGGCGCAGTCGACGTCGGCCACGTCGCCGTACCCCGCCCGGCTGGCGGCGTCGAATCCGGGGAACCGGCCGGACTGCGCCGCCCACGCCAACACCATGTCGTCACACGTGACGGGCTTGCCATCGGAGTACACGGCGTCGTCGCTGATCACGTAGTCCAGCAGCAACGGTGCGCGCCCCACCACCGAGATGGTGCCGAAGTCGCGATCGCCGACGACCTGGCCCTCGGGCCCGTGATAGTTGAACCCGGTCAGCACGCGCGCGAACGCCTGCGGTCCCGCCGAGGCGGCCCCCGTCACCGTGTTGGTGTTGTAGGTGACCAAGGTGCCGTCGACGGCGTAGTCGACGTCGTCGGCCGGTCCGCTCGCGCAGGACGACAAGCCGAGACAGCCGACCAGCGACATCACTGCCGCCAGGATCGAGACCCGCCGAGGTCGGGCGATCATCGAGGCTTACCGCCTGGTGTTCCGCTTACCCGACGGCCTACCGGTGGGACGGCTCGGCTTGGCACCGGGTACCGGCTTCTCGGGGGCGGGGGTGGCCGCGACGGACACCTTCTCGGGCTCGGCATCGGTCACCGAGTCGACGGGATCCCCCGCCGAGTCCACCGGCGTCGAACTCCGGCCCTTGCGCCTGTTGTTCACCCGCCGGGTGTGTGCCTTGACCAACTCCGTCCGCTCCCGCATCGCCACCAAGAGCGGCGTTGCGAAGAAGATCGACGAATACGTGCCGACGACGACGCCGACCAGCTGCACCAACGCGAGGTCCTGCAGGGTGCCGACACCGAGCAACCAGACCGCCACGACGATCAGCGCGAGGATCGGCAGCACCGAAATCAAGCTGGTGTTGATCGACCGCATGAACGTCTGGTTGATCGCGAGGTTGGCCTGTTCGGCGAAGGTCCTGCGCGTGGTGTGTTCGAATCCGTGCACGTTCTCCTCGACCTTGTCGAACACGATGACCGTGTCGTACAGCGAGAAGCCGAGAATCGTCAGAAGACCGATCACCGTGGCTGGGGTGACCTCGAAGCCGACCAAGGAGTAGACCCCGGCCGTCACCAAGAGGTCGAACACCAGCGCCGCCAGCGACGCCGCCGCCATGTACCGCTCGTAACGAATCGCGATGTAGGCAGAGACGAGAACCAAGAAGACCACCAGCGCGATGAGCGCCTTCTTGGTGATCTGGCCGCCCCAGGTTTCCGAGACGTCGGAGCTGCTGACCTCGGCCTGGCTGGGTTGACCGTCGGCAGCCTTGGGCTGGAACGCCTCGAACAGCGCGGTGCGCAGTTTTTCGTTGTCCGGGTTGCTCAGCTTCTCGGTACGGATCTGGATCGTTGCCGAGGCACCGTTGCCCACCTGGACCACCGACTCGGGCGTGCCGCCGAGCGTCTTGTTGAAGACGTCCTCGACCTGCTGGGTCGTCACCTGACCCTGCATGCCCGCCGCGGGCATCGACACCTTGGTGCCGCCCTCGAAGTCGATGCCGAAGGTGAAACCGCGAATGGCGATGCTGACGAGGCAGACCAGGACGATCGCGCCACTGATGCCGAACCACAGCTTGCGCTTGCCGACCACGTCGAACGCGCCGGTACCCGTGTAGAGGCGGACGAAGAAATTGTGTCGAGGTGCGCCTGCGCCTGCCGTGCCCAGATCCTGGGCAGCCGAGTCGTCGAGTTCGACTGCAGCACCGTCGTCGGTCACGTCGTTCTTGGATTCATGCTTGGCCATGTCGCTACCGCCCTCCCGCTGACGTGGCGGCGGCTCGGCGTTCACGGGCAATCTGCTGCACCGCACCGAGGCCGTTGAATGCCGGCTTGGACAACGTCGCCGACTTGGATGCGAGGAACACCAGCGGCCAGGTCACCAGGAACACCACGACGACGTCGAGGATGGTGGTCAGGCCAAGGGTGAACGCGAAGCCCTTGACCTGTCCGACGGCGAGCACGTAGAGCACCGCGGCGGCCAGGAAGCTGACCGCGTTGCCGGACAGGATCGTCTTGCGGGCGCGGGCCCAGCCTCGTGGCACGGCCGACCGGAAGGAACGGCCCTCCCGGATCTCGTCCTTGATGCGTTCGAAGAACACCACGAACGAGTCGGCGGTGGTGCCGATGCCGATGATCAGACCCGCGATACCTGCCAGGTCGAGCGTGTAACCGATGTACCTGCCGAGCAGCACCAGGATCGCGTAGACCATCGCGCCCGAGGCCACCAGCGACAGCGCCGTCAGCAGTCCCAGCACGCGGTAATACAGAAGCGAATACAGCAGCACCAGCCCAAGGCCGATCGCACCGGCGATGAGACCAGCCCGAAGCGACGTCAGCCCGAGGGTTGCCGAGACGGTGTCGGCCTCGGAGGACTCGAACGACAGCGGCAACGAGCCGTACTTGAGCACGTTGGCGAGCTCACGGGCCGAGTCCTGGGTGAAGTTGCCGGTGATCTGGGTGCGCCCGCCGGGAATCGCCTCGTTGATCTGCGGGGCGCTGACCACCTGCGAGTCGAGGGTGAACGCGGTCTGCGTGCCCACGTTGGCTGCGGTGAAGTTGGCCCAGATGTCGGAGCCCTCGCCCTTGAACTGCAGGTCGACGACGTACTCGCCGCGCTGCTGGTCAAGGCCGGAGGACGCGCTCTCGATCTGCTCGCCGCTGATGATCGACTTGTCGAGCAGATACACCTCCTTGTGGTCCTGCGAGCAGGTCACCAGGGGGAGGTTGGGGTCGTCGTTTCCGGCGAGGATGTCCTCGTCGTTGCAGCGAGTGGCCTGGAACTGCAGAGCCAGGAGCTGGATCTGCTGATCGGCGCTCTGCCGCAGCGCCTTCTCGTCGGAGATGCGTTGCGCCAGATCCGCACCCTTGGGGTTGGGATTGGGCGCGGCAGGACCGCCGGGAGCGGGCGCGCCGGGTGCCGGTGCAGGTCCTGGCGTCGGTGCGGGCGTGGGCGCCGGTTCCTCGGGATAGGGCCGCGGCTGGGGTGCGGGTTCGGCGGGTGCCGGTTCGCCGGCGGGTGGCGCGGTTACCCCAGCGCCGTCCTGGCTGGGCGGCACGATCGGAGCGCCCGGCTCCGCAGGTGAGATCAGGGGCGGCATGCCCGGCGGCATCCCCGGCTGACCAACGGGAGCTCCCGGCAAGCCACCGGGTGCTCCTGGTGCGCCGACCGGCGCTTGACCTGCCGGCGGTGGCGTCTGTCCCGCGGGGATGGCGTGGATGACGGGGCGGATGTACAGCCGCGCCGTTTGGCCGAGGTTGCGGGCCTCGTTGCCGTCGTTGCCCGGCACGGTGATGACGAGGTTGTCGCCGTCGACGACGACCTCGGAGCCGGAGACGCCGAGCCCGTCGACGCGGGAGGTGATGATCTCCTGCGCCTGCAGGAGGGACTCACGAGTTGGTCGGGTGCCGTCCGGGGTGCGGGCGGTCAGGGTTACGCGGGTGCCGCCCTGCAGATCGATGCCCAGCTTGGGCTTCGGTTGCTTGTCTCCGGTCAGAAACACCAGCAGATATGCACCGATGAGTAGAACCAGAAAAAGCGTCAGGTAACGGTAGGGATGCACCGGCGCCGAAGGCGATGCCACGTTCTTGGTTCTCCTCAGATCGGTACGTCAACCCGCAAAGAGTACGTGGTTGCGCTGTGTGCTCAGCCGTCAGTCTTTGGTGAGACGGTCCGGGTCGGACTTGACCTCGGTGCCGGCGCCGGGTCGGTCGAGTTCCTGAGCCGTCGACTCCTCGGCCACGACGGTGTCGTCGTCCTCGTACTCGTCGGCGTCGTACTCGTCCTCGTCGACCACGGTCTTTTCCTTGACGGCGAGCTTCAGCATGGTGACCACGACGCCGGGGGCGATCTCGACGTCGACCTTGGAATCGGAGACGGCGGCGATGGTGCCGTAGAGCCCGGCCGTGGTCATGATCTCGTCGCCGACCGCCAGCGAGTCGTGCAGGTTGATGGTCGCCTGCATGGCCTTCTTTTGCCGACGTGACGCGAAGAACATGAACGCGCCCATGACGACGAGCAGTGGGACGAAGATGGCGAGATCCATGTCAACTCTGACTTTCGTATCGATTTCGGTCATGGCTCCCCGGAACGGATGCAATTACACGGGGGCCTAGTCACCGACCAGTGTGCCATTACCGCGACCGTCCGCCGACCTGCCCCGTCACGACGTCAGGGCAGTTAGTGCCGCTAACCGCTCATTCCGTCGCACCGAGCGCCGCGCAGCACCGAAAGCGTCAGAAATGTGGTCCCTTGGGCACGAATCCGAGCGTCGGATTGCGCACATGCCGAGGTTTCCGTTCGCGTCGTCCGTAGCGGCGACTAGGCTTTGCCCTGACGTTTCGACGTCTCCTCCCCCTCTTCGTTTGCAGGAGTCATGACGTGAGCACCATCGAACAGAGCCGCCACCTCGCCACCGCGATCCCCGGCCCCAAGTCCTCGGCGTTGATCGCCCGCAAGTCCGGCGCCGTTGCTCGTGGCATCGGCAACACGATGCAGGTCTACGCCGCCCGTGCAGGTGGCGGCATCGTCGAAGACGTCGACGGCAACCGGCTCATCGACCTGGGGTCCGGCATCGCCGTCACCACGGTCGGAAACGCCTCCCCTCGCGTCGTCGAGGCCGTCGCCGCCCAGGCCAAGGCGTTCACCCACACCTGCTTCATGGTCACCCCCTACGAGGGGTACGTCGCCGTGTGCGAGCAGCTCAACCGGCTGACCCCCGTGGCAGGCGAGGCGCGGTCGGCGCTGTTCAACTCGGGTTCGGAAGCCGTCGAGAACGCGGTCAAGATCGCGCGCACCTACACCGGCAAGCAGGCCGTCGTCGCGTTCGACCACGCCTACCACGGCCGGACCAACCTGACGATGGCCCTGACCGCCAAGTCGATGCCCTACAAGCACGGTTTCGGTCCGTTCGCGCCCGAGGTCTACCGCGCGCCGATGTCCTACCCCTACCGCGACGCGGAGTTCGGCAAGGAGATGGCGACCGACGGCGAGTTGGCCGCCAAGCGGGCCATCAACGTCATCGACAAGCAGGTGGGTGCCGCCAACCTGGCCGCGATCATCATCGAGCCGGTCCAGGGCGAGGGCGGGTTCATCGTTCCCGCCGAGGGCTTCCTGCCGACCCTGCTCGACTGGTGCCGCAAGAACGACGTGGTGTTCATCGCCGACGAGGTGCAGTCGGGGTTCGCCCGAACGGGTGCGATGTTCGCCTGCGAGCACGACGGCGTCGAACCCGACCTCATCGTCACCGCCAAGGGCATCGCCGACGGACTGCCGCTGGCGGCAGTGACGGGCCGCGCCGAGATCATGGACGCCCCTCACGTCGGCGGCCTGGGAGGCACCTACGGCGGAAACCCGATCGCCTGCGCCGCCGCCCTTGCGACGATCGAGACGATCGAGAGCGAGGGCATGGTCGCCCGCGCCCGCGATATCGAGGCCTTCATGAAGGAGCGCCTCGGGCGGATGCAGGCCGACGACGACCGTATCGGTGACGTGCGCGGCCGCGGCGCGATGATCGCCGTCGAGTTGGTCAAGTCCGGCACCAACGAGCCGGACGCGGAGCTGACCAAGGCCCTGTGCGCCGGGGCGCACGCGGCCGGAGTGATCGTATTGTCTTGTGGCACTTACGGAAACGTGCTTCGCTTCCTTCCGCCGCTGACGATCGGTGACGAACTGCTCGAGGAAGGTCTCGACGTACTCGCTCTGGTCCTCAAAGACCTCTGACCATGACGACGGTCAAGAACTTCATCGGCGGGGAACTCGTCGACTCGGTGAGCGGCGCGACGATGCCGTTGGTCGACCCCACCACCGGTGAGCGGTACGGCACTGCGCCCGTGTCCAACCAGCAGGACGTCGACGACGCCTACGCCGCGGCGGCGAAGGCGTTCAAGGACTGGAAGCGCACCACCCCGTCGGTTCGACAGAAGGCACTTCTGGACTTCGCCGACGAGGTGGAACGCGCGGCCGACGACCTGGTCGCTGCCGAGGGCCGCAACACCGGCAAGCCGGACCACGTCACCAGGGCGGAAGAGATTCCGCCGATGGTCGACCAGATTCGGTTCTTCGCCGGTGCCGCAAGGATTCTCGAAGGCAAGTCGGCCGGCGAGTACATGCCGGACCACACGTCGTGGATCCGGCGCGAGCCCGTCGGCGTGGTCGGTCAGGTGGCACCGTGGAACTACCCGATGATGATGGCGGTCTGGAAGTTCTGCCCGGCGTTCGCGGCGGGCAACACCGTCGTCATCAAGCCCAGCGACACGACGCCCGTGACCACCGTCATGCTCGCCGAGTTGGCGGCCAAGCACTTCCCGCCCGGGGTGCTGAACGTCGTGACCGGTGACCGGGTCACCGGTGCCTCCGTCGTCGCCCACCCGACCCCGGCAATGGTGTCGATCACCGGGTCGGTGGCGGCGGGCCGAGCGGTCGCCGTCAGCGCCGGCGGCCACCTGAAGCGCACCCACCTCGAACTGGGCGGCAAGGCACCGGTCATCGTGTTCGGCGACGCCGACCTCGCCGCGGCGGCCGAAGGCATCGCGTCGGCCGGCTACTTCAACGCCGGGCAGGACTGCACCGCGGCCACCAGGGTGCTCGCGCATGCCTCGGTCGTCGACGAGCTGACCGCGGCGCTCGCCGAGCAGGCCGGCAAGGCCTTGACCACGTTCGGGCGAGCCGCCGGCGACGAGGATGCCTGGGTGCCACCGGTCAACAACGTCGACCAGATGGAACGCGTACTCGGCTTCTTCGACGACGTGCCCGACCACGCCACCGTCGCGGCCGGCGGACATCGGCAGGGCGACACGGGCTTCTACGTCGCCCCGACCGTCATCGGCGGCGTAAGGCAGGACGACCGGCTGGTTCGGACCGAGGTGTTCGGACCCGTCATCACGGTGCAGTCATTCGCCGACGAGGACGACGCCCTCGAGAAGGCGAACGGCGTGGAGTTCGCGCTCGCGTCATCGGTCTGGACGAAGGACGTGTCCACCGCCGTTCGCGTGTCCAACGCCCTGGACTTCGGGTGCGTGTGGATCAACACCCACATTCCGCTCGTCGCGGAGATGCCGCACGGCGGATTCAAGTCGTCGGGACACGGCAAGGATCTGTCGATGTACGGCCTCGAGGACTACACCCGCATCAAGCACGTGATGGTCTACACCGGATAGTTCGGCGCTACCGACCGACGAGGGTGTCTTCCTGGCCGCGGCGCTTGAACCGGTCCCGCCAGCTGCGCCGCGGAACGTTCCCGCCGTACGTATGGCTCGTAGGCGTCGGCCCGGTCGCGGGGAGCATCGTCGTGGTCGGCTGATTGCCGGCGTCGACGTGCTCGACACGGTCGGCGGTGGCCACCCGTTGGGCGTAGTCGACGTCACGCACGCTGCGCACGGACAACCGTCCCAGCCCCATTGCGCCGAGGAAGATGATCAGCGCCCCGAGACCGTAGAAGTACGTCAGCTCCAACCAGGCCGCCTTGATGTCGTTGTCCGCGACCGGACGCCCGATCTCGCCGATGGTCAAGGTCGTCGCCATCACGCGCCCGATGACGAACCACGCGCCCGCGACGACGCTGAGCCATCCGCCGAGCATCGCAGTGGCACGGTTGCGGGAGCGCACCAGAAGCAAGCCGCCGATGACGGCGACGACACCCGGAAGCACCTCGAGCCAGCCTCGGGGGCTGCTCCACTCCGAGCCCTGGTCGGGGTTGTACGCAAAGTCGAACGCGGGCCCGACGAACGGCACCAACGCACCCCACAGACCCAAGACGACGATCAGCAACCCGCTACCCGCACCACGGCTGCGGGGGATGCGCATCCTTCCGCCGTGCACCGCATCGTCCGAAACGACCCGTGACATGTCGACCTCCTCTTTAGCCGCAGGAGTACCCAAGTTCTCGACGACCTAACGAGTTGGTCGCCGGCGAATGTTCTTGGCGACCCCAGCGAAGGTAGCTCTGCGCGAGACGACGGCACATCGGTCCCGGTACCCGCCCCTGGCTGCGGGTCGTCACGATGTCGTCGGGACCGTGGCGGCAACGCCGCATCCGTTCGCCACCATGCGCGATTCGTGGACCGCCAGCAATCCGCCGGTCACGACGGGTCCATCGGGGTACCGTCCGCCCGCCAATCCGCCGGCAGTATCTCGTCGACCTCCGGCAAACTGTCCCTCGTTCTTGTACGATCCGGCTGGGGAGTTCGTCACGTGAGCTGAGACAACGCCGTGACGGCCGAGGCACTCGAACGGCAAGGGCGAACAGGCAAAGTGGACTGGATGTGTCGCTGGTGGCGGCAGCCCGATCACTACCAGTGGCTGTCTGCGTATCTGGCCGTCCGCAACCTCCAACGGTTCACCCGTCACATGATGGCGACCATCGTCTTCTCTCTGGGCGTCGTGCCGGTGCTGATGTTGTTCACGCCCGCAGGCCCGCAGGCCACCGCCGCCAGGGTGGCCTCGATCGTCATCGCCGTGGGTTGTGCGGTGATGGCGGCACTGTGGTTGGCGAGGTGGCCCAATCGGAGCCAGTCCGCCGCCTTCGTCGTCGTCGCCAACGTCTTCATCGCCGCGACCTGCCTAGTCGGCGGCCGACCGGGCACCGGAATCCAGGGTGCGACCGTCTTTGCCGCGCTCGCCGGATACGTCGCCTTCTTCCACACCGCCCGATATCTGGCGTTGACTCTGGCGGCCGCCGTTGGCACCGCGCTTGCCTGCGCCGCGGAGATCGCGAGCGAAGGGGATCTCCCCTTGGCCGCCAGCAAGCTGCTGGTCCTCGGCATCACCATCTTCGCCGTGCCGTTCTGCGTCCAGGTGCTGGTCCACACCCTGGGCATCGACGCGCTCAATTCGGACATCGACCCCCTCACGGACCTGCCCAATCGACGAGCGTTCAGACGGTCGGTCCGAATCCTTGCCGCCGAGTCGAGCCGAGACGGCGCGGCCCATCTAACCGTGGTGATGGTCGACCTCGACGACTTCAAGCGCATCAACGACACCGCCGGGCACGCGGCTGGCGATCAGACCCTGGTCGTGGTCGGCGGCATCCTGCGGCACATCCGCCGCGGCGACTCCATCGCCGCGCGAATCGGTGGCGAGGAGTTCGTGGTCGCGGTGTCAGGCGATCGCAAGGACGCCATCGGCCTCGCCGAGCGGATCCGCCGGGAGATCGCCCAGGCACCAACGCGGGTCACCGCCAGCATCGGCGTGGCCAGCGCGTCGCTCTACCGCGTCCCGTCGCGAGACCTCATCACGCACGTGGACTGCCTGGTCGAATCGGCGGATCGGGCGATGTACCGGGCCAAGCGGTCGGGTGGCAACCGCATCCACGTCGTCGGCCACCCCCAGGAGACCTACGTCGAGAAGCCGATGGCGAGCAGTGCGACGGCCACCAACGGCAACGCTCCCTGGGTCACGGCGGAGCGTGCCTTGTCCGGAGCGGACGCCAGGAGCACGGCGGCCGCGGCCAACATCGATCCGACACCGGCGAAGAGCAGCGCAGCGCCGACCCGCGTGCCACCGGAGATCGTGAATGCCACCCCGACGAAGGTGACGATCGCCAAGAAGAGGTTGTAGAAGCCCTGGTTGAAGGCCATCAGCTTGGTGGTCTCGGCTTCCTCGGCCGACGTGCCGAAGGTTGCCCGGGTGCGCGGCGCCGTCCACCGGAACGATTCCAGAATCCAGATGTAGACGTGCAGTAGGGCGGCCAGTCCCGCGAAGATCACACCGGCAATGATCATGTTTTTCGTTGAATCCGTTCGGTCGGCTAGTCGTAGAGGGCTTGTTGCCCGAGGCCCATCACGCCGCTGGGCGGCGTCATGCCCAGATGCATCCAAGCTTGAGCGGTCGCCACGCGGCCACGCGGGGTCCGCGCAATCATGCCCGCCCGCACCAGAAACGGCTCACACACCTCTTCGACCGTCGTCGCCTCTTCGCCAACGGCGACCGCAAGCGTCGACACACCCACCGGGCCACCGCCGAAACTGCGGGTCAACGCCGTCAATACCGCCCGGTCGAGCCGGTCAAGCCCGAGCTCGTCGACGTCGTAGACCGCGAGTGCCGCCTTCGCGACGTCGCGGGTGATGATGCCGTCCGCGCGGACTTCGGCGTAGTCGCGCACCCGGCGCAACAGCCGGTTGGCGATCCGTGGCGTGCCACGCGAACGCCTGGCGATCTCCGAGGCGGCATCGGCACCGACCCCGATGCCGAGGATCCCCGCCGAACGCACCAGCACCCGTTCCAGTTCGGCGGGCTCGTAGAAGTCCATGTGCGCGGTGAACCCGAAGCGGTCCCGAAGCGGACCCGTGAGCGCCCCCGATCTGGTGGTCGCACCGACCAGCGTGAACGGTGCGACCTCGAGCGGAATGGACGTGGCGCCCGGGCCCTTCCCGACGACGACGTCGACGCGGAAGTCCTCCATGGCGAGGTACAGCATCTCCTCGGCGGGCCGGGCGATCCGGTGGATCTCGTCGATGAACAGGACGTCGTGCTCGACCAGGTTCGACAACATCGCGGCCAGGTCACCGGCGCGCTCCAGCGCCGGGCCCGAGGTGAGGCGCAACGACGTGCCGAGCTCGGCCGCGATGATCATGGCCAGAGACGTCTTGCCGAGCCCGGGCGGCCCCGACAGCAGGATGTGGTCGGGGGTGCCACCGCGGTTCTTGGCTCCCTCGAGGACCAACTGCAGCTGCTCGCGAACCCGCGGTTGGCCGATGAACTCGTTGAGTGTGCGGGGTCGCAGGCTGGCGTCGACGTCGCCCTCCCCGACCGTCAGCGCGGCGGACACCTCGCGGTCGGTGGTGTCTTCGTGTTCGTCGGAGTCGAAGCGGCCCACGTGCTAATTCTTCCCCAGCGTCGACAAGGCGGCACGCAGCGCGCTCGATGTCGTGACCTCGGGATCCGCCGCGAGCACCTTGTCGGTGGCGTCCTCGGCCTGTTTGATCGGAAAGCCGAGCCCGACAAGGGCTTCGACGACGAGCCCGCGGATGGCGTGACCACCGACGGCGGTGGTGCCGCCGGCCGTGACGACCGACCCGATCTTGTCCCGCAACTCGAGGACCATGCGCTCGGCGCCGCGCTTGCCGATGCCGGGCACCCTCGTCAGTGCGGTGACGTCGCCGTCGGCCAACGCCTGCCGCAGGGCCTGGGCGTCATAGACGGCCAGCGTGGCCAGACCGATCTTCGGGCCGACGCCGGAGACGGAGAGCAGGATGGTGAACAGGTCTCGCGATTCGGCGTCGGCGAACCCGTACAGCGTCATCGAGTCCTCGCGCACGATCATCGCGGTGATGAGCCGTGCCTCGGTACCGCGTCGCAACGTCGCCAGCGTGGTCGGCGTCGTCATCACCTTGTATCCGACCCCGGCAGCTTCGATGACGGCGTGGTCGAGGGCGATGTCGAGGACCTCGCCGCGCACCGAGGCGATCACGTGGCCGCCTTCAGCTTGGCCTTGTACTTTCGGCGCTGTTCGGCCGCCATCGCCTCGGCCTCGGCCATCCTGGCGATCATCGGCGCCCGCCAGCAGTGACAGATGGCGAGCGCCAGCGCGTCGGCGGCGTCGGCAGGCGTCGGCTTGGCTTGCAGCGCAAGGATTCTGGTGACCATCTCGGTGACCTGCGCCTTGTCTGCGCGCCCGTTTCCGGTGACGGCCGCCTTGACCTCGCTTGGCGTGTGGAAGTGGACGTCGATGTCACGCCTGGCGGCGGCAAGGGCGATGACTCCGCCCGCCTGCGCGGTGCCCATCGCGGTGTTCGCGTTGTTGTTGGCGAAGACCCGCTCGATCGCGAGCACGTCCGGCCGGTGGGTGTCGAGCCAGTGCTCGACGGTGTCGCTGATGGTCAGTAGCCGCATCTGCAGCGGTTGGTCCGACGGGGTGCGGACGACGTCGACGTCCAATGCGATCACCTGTCGACCGCGGCCGCTCTCGATGACCGAGAGCCCGCATCTCGTCAGCCCAGGGTCGACGCCCATCACCCGCACTGCGACTCCCTTGCGACGAATGCCGCCCGTGGTACGAACAGCTGTTCGATACCTTAGTGGTCCGCACCGACGTTGGCGGTTAGGGACACGCCCGGCGTCAGCGTCGTGCCGCGATACCGGGCGCCGAGGACGCGACCGACGGCACGCAGCGGCTCGGCGTCGCGCAGACTGCGCGCCAGGATGAACGCGCCCTCCAGTGCGCCGACCACCGTGATCGTCAGATCGCGGGCGGCCGTCGGCGGGATGCCCCGCGACGCGAAGTACGCGGTGCCGCCGTCGAGCCAGCCGGTGAAGACGGCCGCGGTCGCGTGGCGCAGCTCCTCCACCGTGTCGGCGACCTCGGCTGCGACGGTCCCCACAGGGCACATGTTCGCGAACCCGGTCTCGGCCATGTCCGTCGCGGCCTGCGCGAACACCGATTCGACGGCCTCCCCGAGGTCGTCGTGCGGCGCGACCAGCGTGGGGATCAGGAGGCCGTAGGCGGCGCCTGCGGCGACGAGTGCCTCTCGCGCGATCTGCGTCTTGCCGCCGGGAAAGTGGTGATAGATGGAGCCGATCGGCGCGCCGGACGCCGCGACGACGTCCTTCATGCCGACGGCGCCAAAACCCTTGACGCGCATCAACTCCGCGGTCGCGGTGAGAATCGACTCCCTGGTTGACCTTGCCAACGTCGCCTCCTCAAGACACACTAGAGCATACGTTCTAGAATGGTCGTTCTAACAGGGTGGCTCAGATGAAATCGGTCGACGTGACGGCGGGGACCCTCGAGTACCGAGACGAAGGCGACCCCACCGGTCCCCCGGTCGTATTGCTGCACGGCCTCCTGATGAACGACAGCCAGTGGGACTTGGCGCTCCCCCTGCTGCCCGCCGGCCACCGCTACCTGCTGCCCGTGCTGCCCTTCGGTGGCCACCGCGTGCCGATGCGAGACGACGCCGACCTCACGATGCCCGGCATGGTGAACCTGGTCGCCGACTTCCTCGACGCACTCGACCTGACCGACGTCGACCTGGTCGTCACCGACTGGGGCGGACCGCTGTTCCTCACCGACATCGGCCGGGACGACCGAGTGGGCAGGATGATCATCTGCCCGTCGGAGGCCTTCGAGAACTTTCCACCGGGACTTCCCGGCAAGGTCACCTGGGTGGCTACCCGTAGCCCATTGACGGTGTCGATCGCGATGCGGATGCTCGCCGTCGGCTGGCTGCGACGGCGGTACCTCGTCTTCGGCATGATGGCCAAGAAGCCGATTCCGCAGTCCATCGTCGACCACTGGTTCGGCAACGCGTTGCAGCACACTGCCCTTCGGCGCGACGTCATCAGGTACGCACGATCCCGGTTCGTCAAGAGCGAGCTGGTGCGGGCCACCGAGAGCCTGGCCCGCTTCGACGGCGACGTCCTGGTGCTGTGGAGCCACAACCCGGTGATGCCCGACTGCCATGCCCGCAGACTGGCCGACCTCACCAACGCCACCCTGCGCTACGTCGACGACGCACACGTGCTGATCATGCTCGACCAACCCGAACAGACCGCCAGGGAGATCGGCGCATTCCTCTCTCGGGGCTAGCTTGGAGAGGTGACCGTTCTCGACTCCCCCATCCCACGCTTCCATCTGGCCATCCCCGTCGACGACCTCGACGCCGCATGCCACTTCTACGGCACCATGCTGCAACTCGAGCAGGGCCGCAGCGCGGAATCGTGGGTCGACTGGAACCTGCACGGTCACCAGCTCGTCACCCATCTGACTCCCGTCGGGCCGGCCGGCGCGCACAATCCCGTCGACGGCCACGACGTGCCGGTGCCCCACTTCGGACTGCTGCTGTCCGTCACCGAGTTTCACCGGCTCGCCGAACGGCTACGAGGCAACCACACCGAGTTCGTCATCGAGCCGTACCTGCGCTTCGAGGGCAAACCCGGCGAACAGTGGACGATGTTTCTCCGCGACCCGGCTGGAAACGCGTTGGAGTTCAAGGCTTTCGCCGATGATTCACAGGTCTTTGCGACGGAGGGACACAACTGATGCGCGTAGTCATCGCCGGCGGACACGGCAAGATAGCCCTGATCCTCGAAAAGCTGCTCGCCGAACGCGGCGACTCGGCGGTGGGCCTGATCCGCAACCCCAAGCAGTCGGGTGACCTCGAGGCCGTTGGCGCGGAGGCCGTCGTCGTCGACCTGGAGAACGCCACGGTCGACGAGGTCGCCGGTCATCTCAACGGCGCGGACGCCGTGGTGTTCGCCGCGGGCGCGGGGCCGGGCAGCGGGATCGACAGGAAGACCACGGTCGACCGCGACGCCGCCATCCTGCTGGCCGACGCCGCCGAGGCAGCGGGAGTCGGCCGCTACCTGATGGTTTCCGCCATGGGGGCCGACGAGCCTGCCTCGGGCGAGGATCCGGTCTTCACCGCATATCTCGCGGCCAAGGCGGCCGCCGACGACGCGGTGCGGCGACGGTCCGGGCTCAACACCACCGTCGTCCGGCCCGGCGGCCTCACCGACGACCCGGCCACGGACCGCGTGCGCGTCGCAGAGTCGACGGGACGCGGAACCATCCCGCGCGCCGACGTCGCGGCGATGCTGGTGGCGCTTCTCGACGCACCCGCGACCGGCGGGGTGACGTTCGAACTGATCTCCGGCGACATGTCGATCGCGGAAGCCGTCGCCGTTCTGACGCCCTAGCGGTCAGTCCTCGTCGAGCTGGGCGGCGACCTCGTCGGAGATCTCTACGTTGGTCCAGACGTCCTGCACGTCGTCGCTGTCCTCGAGTGCGTCGACCAACTTGAGGACCTTGCGCGCCCCCTCGACGTCGACCGGTACCGACACCGACGGCTGGAAGCTGGCGTCGGCGGAGTCGTATTCGATGCCGGCGTCCTGCAGCGCCGTGCGGACGGCAACCAGGTCGGTGGGCTCGGAGACGATCTCGAAGGTGTCGCCGTGGTCGACGACGTCCTCGGCACCTGCGTCGAGGACCGCCGTCAAGACGTCGTCCTCGGACAGGCCGTTCTTCTCCAGCGTCACCACACCCTTGCGGGTGAACAGGTATGACACCGATCCCGGGTCGGCCATGTTGCCGCCGTTGCGGGTCATCGCAATGCGCACCTCGCTGGCCGCGCGGTTCTTGTTGTCGGTGAGGCATTCGATCAGCACTGCCACGCCGTTGGGCCCGTAGCCCTCGTAGGTGATGGGCTGCCAGTCGGCGCCGCCCGCCTCTTCGCCGCCACCGCGCTTGCGGGCCCGTTCGATGTTGTCGTTGGGGACCGAGGTCTTCTTCGCCTTCTGGATGGCGTCGTACAGCGTCGGGTTGCCCGACGGGTCACCGCCGCCGGTCCGGGCCGCCACTTCGATGTTCTTGATCAGCCGCGCAAATTCCTTGCCGCGGCGCGCATCTTTGACAGCCTTCTGGTGCTTGGTGGTGGCCCACTTGGAATGGCCGCTCATGCAGGTACTGCTCGCTTTCGAATGTCTCGGCTCAACGGAGAAGTCTGATCGTCGAGTCTACGTGGACGTTGGGGGCTCCCGGGATGGCCTCGCCTGGTTGCGCTCGACGAGCACGCGGGTCCGACATTTCCGGGATTTCATACACAGTGGGCGATTCATCCACAGATCGGTTCTGACCTGCCATTTTCTGCCGACATGGGTCAAGGTCCAGCCCTAAAATCGAAAGCATGTTCGACTTCTTGGTCGCCGCCACGACCGGCACATCCGGGGCTACGGCCGTCGATGCCTGGACCCGAGTAGAGAACGCCGCCTGCGCCCGACGGTTGACCGCGATGCTCACCATCCTCGATCGCGCGTACGCCGCCTCGGACTCCGCCAACCGAGACCAGTGGTGCCTGGACAACTGGGATGCGGTCATCGCCGAGATCGGCGCCACCCAGCGGACGCCCAAAGGCGTCACCGAAGGCTTCCTGCTCACCGCCCTCGCGCTGCGCGACCGCTTCCCTGGGGTCGCCGCCGTGTTCGCCGACGGGCTCATCACCTACGCCATGGCCCGGCTGATCATCACCCGTGGAGCCCTCATCCGCGACGCCGACGCACTCCACACCGTCGACGCCGCCATCGCCACTGCCCTGCGGTCAGGGCATTCGATGTCGCTGCATGAAGCCGCAAGGACCCTCGACGCGCTGATCGCCCAGCACGACCCGCACGCCGAACACCGCACCCGCACCAAGGCCCGCGACCGATCCGTCGACGTGGTGGTCGACGACGCCACCGGACTGGCACGAGTGTTCGCGACCCTGTTCACCCACGACGCACATGCCTTCGATGCCCGCATCGACGCACTCGCCCGCACCGTCTGCTCCGACGACCCTCGCACCCTCGACCAACGCCGCGCCGACGCCATCGGCGCCCTCGCCCATGGCAACGACCGACTGGCCTGCCTCTGCGACGCCACCGGCTGCCCCGCGGGTGGGAATCCACCCTCGACGGGGGTGGTGGTCTACGTCATTGCGAGCGCGGACACGGTCAATCCACCGGCCACCGAGCCGGACCCCACGCCAGAGCCCGAGCCCGAGCCCGACGATGCCCCCGATCTCAGTGGGGACAGCGAGCCCACCGAAACCCCCACTGCCGGAGCAGAATGCGAAGCACTCGACGGCGAACCCCCGGCACTGTTCACCACGCCGCTGCGCGAGCTCACCCTGACCGAGGCCCTCACCCCCGCCCCGGAATTCTTCGCCGGCATCCGACCCGCAGCCATGATGGGCGGGCATCTACTACCCGGCTCGATCGCCTGCCGCGCCGCCATCGGCGCCACCGTCATCCCGATCGCGCACCCCGGACTGGCCCCACCCGAACCGCAGTACCGACCGTCGAAGAAGCTAGCCGCCTTCGTCCGCAGCCGCGACCAAACGTGCCGCTTCCCGGGCTGCCACCGGCCGGCCACCACCGCCGACATCGACCACACCATCGCGTGGCCCTACGGCAAGACACAAGCATCCAACCTGAAATGTCTATGCCGCCGACATCATCTCCTGAAGACGTTTTGGGGTGGTGAGAATGGTTGGCGCGACAGGCAACTCGACGACGGCACGATCGTCTGGACCGCGCCTGACGGCCGAACGCACACCACCGCACCAGGCAGCCGAATCCTGTTCCCGGAACTCTGCGCACCCACCGCACCGGCGGTCACGGCCGGTAGACCCACCGCCCACACCGCGGGACTGACCATGCCGCGCCGCAAGACAACCCGCGCCCAAGACCGCGCCCGTCGCATCCACGCCGAACGGAAACTCAACAGAGAGGAGGCCGGACTATGAGAGGGAGTCGACGAAGAGGCGGTGCACGCGACGGTCGCCCGTCATCTCGGGGTGAAACGCCGTGGCGAGCGTGCGGCCCTGGCGTACCGCGACGGGATGTCCACCGGCCCGCGCCAGCACCTCGACCGACGGCCCGACCCGCTCGACCCACGGCGCCCTGATGAACACCGCGTGCATCGACCCGTCGAGACCGTCGAACGCGACGTCCTCCTCGAACGAGTCGACTTGGCGGCCAAAGGCGTTGCGCCGCACCGTCATGTCGATCCCGCCGAGGGGCAGCGCCTCGCGGCCCGGCACACCGGCGTCGGCGATCTCAGTGGCCAGCAGAATCATCCCGGCACACGACCCGTACGCGGGCATGCCGTCGGCCAACCGGGCCCGCAGCGGCTCCAACAACTCGAAGTCCCGAAGCAACTTGCTCATCGCCGTCGACTCGCCACCGGGAATCACCAGCGCGTCGACGGAATCCAGCTCCGCACGCCGCCGCACGGTGACCGCGTCGGCACCCGCTTCGGACAACGCGGCCAGATGCTCCCTGGTGTCACCCTGAAGGGCAAGGACACCGACGCGCACCGTCACGTGGCCGGCGGGGTGAAGTCGCGAACGTAGCGGGTCAACCCCTCCTGCATCACCGACGCGACCATCTCGCCGTACCGGTTGTACAGCTTGCCCTCCGTCAACGAACGGCCACCGCAGGCCGACGGCGAGGACTGGTCGTAGAGGAGCCACTCGTCGGCCCGGAACTGACGCATGAACCACATGGCGTGATCCAGCGAGGCGACCATGAGGTGCTTGCGCTCCTCGGGATGGTTGACCTGAGCCGAGCCGAGCAACGTCAGGTCGCTCAGGTACGCGAGCGCGCAGATGTGCAGCACCGGGTCGTCTGGCAGCGGGTCGCGATGCCGGAACCACACCTGCTGCTGCGAGGCCTTGCCAGGCAGGAAGTTCATCAGGTCGCGCGGCACGATCCGCACGTCCCACTCGTCGAACTGCCGGAAGCTGGCGTCGTCGAACACCCGGCTCGCCGACTTGAAGTCCGGGATGTCGTCCGGCGGCGGCGCCGCGGGCATGACGTCCTGGTGCTCGATGCCGCTCTGATCGGCCTGGAACGACGCCGACATCGAGAAGATCGTCTCGCCGTGCTGAATGGCGGTCACCCGGCGGGTGCAGAACGATCCGCCGTCGCGGATGCGTTCGACGGTGTACACCGACGGTGAGCGGGCGTCACCGCCCTTGAGGAAGTAGCCGTGCAGCGAGTGCACCTGAAACTTCGGGTCGACGGTGCGCACCGCCGACACCAGCGACTGACCGGCGACGTGGCCGCCGAAAGTGCGCTGCAGGAACCCGGATTCGGGGCTGAAGACGCCGCCTCGATAGATGTTGACCTCGATCTGTTCCAGATCGAGGATCTCTTCGATCGACACTTATCGTCCGCTCTTCGCGCAAGCGCTCATCGACCGGTCTACCAACCGCGCTCGGCGAGCCGATGAGGCTGCGCGATGTCCTCCACGTTGATTCCGACCATGGCCTCACCCAGTCCGCGCGACACCTTGGCCAGCACGTCGGGGTCGTCGAAGAAGGTGGTGGCCTTCACGATCGCCGCGCCGCGCTCCTCGGGGTTGCCCGACTTGAAGATGCCCGATCCGACGAAGACGCCCTCGGCGCCCAGCTGCATCATCATCGCGGCGTCGGCCGGGGTGGCGATGCCACCGGCGGTGAACAGCGTCACGGGCAGCTTGCCGGCCCGCGCCACCTCGACCACCAGGTCGTACGGCGCCTGCAATTCCTTGGCCGCGACGTACAGTTCATCCTCCGACAGGGAGGTCAACCGGCGGATCTCGCCGCCGATCTTGCGCATGTGCGTGGTCGCGTTGGAGACGTCCCCGGTGCCCGCCTCGCCCTTGGAGCGAATCATGGCCGCACCCTCGCTAATGCGACGGAGCGCTTCGCCGAGGTTGGTCGCACCGCACACGAACGGCACGGTGAACTTCCACTTGTCGATGTGGTTGGTGTAGTCGGCCGGGGTGAGCACTTCGGATTCGTCGACGTAGTCGACGCCCAGGCTCTGCAGGATCTGCGCCTCGACGAAGTGGCCGATGCGGGCCTTCGCCATGACCGGAATGGTCACCGCTTCGATGATGCCCTCGATCATGTCGGGGTCGCTCATCCGCGACACGCCGCCCTGCGCGCGGATGTCGGCGGGAACGCGCTCGAGCGCCATCACCGCGACGGCGCCTGCGGCCTCGGCGATGCGGGCCTGCTCGGGGGTGACGACGTCCATGATGACGCCGCCCTTGAGCATTTCGGCCATCCCGCGCTTGACCCGCGCGGTGCCTGTCAACGGTGTTTCAAGGGAATCCACGTCAATCTCCTCCAAATAAGTACGAAAACAGTCTAGTGGCCGGGCCAAATCGCTTTGATCCGCAGTTGGCTTCGGCCGTCATCTGATCGATTGCAGTTGTCTCGCAGGCCCGGTCGACCCAGGAGCGGCCATGGCGTTGGCCTCGGCGAGCAACTCTCCGAGCTGCAGCGGATACACCGTCTCGCCACCTTCGACCAGCTGAGCGATGGTGTCCTCGTCGCACCAGCGGTGCCCGTGGATGGTCCGGGTCTCCAAGGGGGTGAAACCCGTGGTCGACGGTTCGAACCTCAAGGTGCGGTAGACGAAGAACATCTCCTCGCTGCGGATCACCGAACCGTTGAAGTCGAAGACGGCGTCGCGTTTCCACACCGGTCCGATCAGGTCGGCCTTGCTGACGCGCAGCCCCGTCTCCTCGGCGAGTTCCCGCACCGCCGCGTCGGGAAGGGTCTCCCCTGGCTCGACTGCCCCGCCCACGGTGAACCACCAGCGTGGTGCCTTTTCGGTGGCCGGGTCGGAGCCGCAGAACAGCAGGACGTAGCCCAACTCGTCGAGCAGCACGATGCGGGCCGACGTGCGCCGGTAGACCTGCTGGCCGAAGGAGCGCTGGGCGGCGCGTTCGGCGATCTCGAAATAGGTTGGCATCGGGGCGGTTCCGCCGAGGTGCAGCCACCGCACGAGGGGGCGTTCGCGCAGCGCCAGGGTGTCGCGCACGGCGTCGTTGTGAAAACGCCGCCCGAGTAGCACGCGCGCCTCGGCGTCGGCCATCTCCGCGACGAGGGCCACGGGCAGCGACGTCGGGTCGACGGCCGCCAACGCCGTCGACAGCTCGTTCTCCGCGGCCTCCCTGGCGTTGCGCGGCGCCCGCTCGGCGGCGTCGGCCAGCGCGGCCAACTGCCTGCCCGCGGGGCCGTTGCCGTAGGCGTCGGTGGCCACGGCGCGGGCGACGACGGCGCGGCGGGCCAGGATGCCGTCGAGCGCCTGCCAGGACAGGTCGTATCGGACGTGCAGACGGTCCAGTCGGTGGGCGGTTTGGAACGCCCAGATACCGCCGACCAGCAGCACCACCGCCAAGAGGGCGAGGGCGACGACGACCAACCAGGTGATCACGCCATGTCCTTCGCCGCTTCGCGTTCGGCGGCCTTGGCGCTCGCCCTCGCGGCTCGGCGGCCCGGCGGCTTGCGGCTGCCGGTCGACTCCCCGTTGCCCGTCGTGCCTTCGACGCGGACCTTCACGCCTGCCCCCGCCACGGTTTCGTAGACCCGCAGGATCTCCTGCGCGACGACCGACCAGTCGTAACGGCGCACTGCCCTGCTCCCGGCCTCCACGTATTGCCGGCGTACGGCGTCGTCGCCGAGGACGTCGACGAGCGCCGCGGCCAGTGCCTCGGGGTTCTCGACCGGGACCAGACGTCCGGCCGCGCCGTCGTCGAGCACCCGTCGGAACGCGTCGAGATCGCTTGCCACCACGGCCGTACCGGCGGCCATCGCCTCGACCAACACGATGCCGAAGCTCTCCCCGCCGGTGTTGGGCGCGCAGTACACGTCGGCGCTGCGCATCGCCGACGCCTTCCCGGCGTCGTCGACCAGCCCCAAGAAGCGCAGGTGACCGGCCAGGTCGCCGGCTTCCTTGGCCAGCTCCTCCTCGTCGCCGCGGCCCACGACGAGGACTTCGAGGTCGGGGAACGACTCGACCATGGCGGGCAACGCCCGGAGCAGGACGGCCATCCCCTTGCGCGGTTCGTCGAACCGGCCGAGGAACAACACCGACCGGCCCGGCCGGGGGTAACCGTCAAGGACGGGGGCCGAGGCGAACGAGTCGACGTCGACGCCGTTGGGGATTTCGACGGCGTCGGAGCCGAGCGCCTCCATCTGCCAGCGCCTGGCGAGGTCGGACACCGCAATGCGGCCGACGATCTTCTCGTGCCAGGGCCGCAGGATGCCCTGAAAGACGCTGAGCGTCAACGACTTCGTGGTCGACGTGTGGAACGTCGCGACGATCGGCCCCTCGGCGATCATCAGCGCCAGCATCGACAGGCTCGGCGCGTTCGGTTCGTGAATGTGCAGCACGTCGAAGTCACCGTCGACTAGCCACCGCTTCACCATGCGATGGGTGGCGGGGCCGAACCGCAGCCGCGCGACCGATCCGTTGTACGGAATTGGGATCGCCTTGCCGCCGGAGACGACGTAGTCGGGCAGCGTCGCCCCCGGTGACGACGGCGCAAGGACGCTCACGTGATGCCCGTAGCCGCGCATCACCTCGGCGAGCTGAAGAACGTGCGCCTGCACACCCCCCGGCACGTCGAACGAGTACGGGCAGACCATCCCAATCCGCATGGCTACTGACCGCCGCCTGTTTGCTCGAGCCGCGCCTGGCGCTCCTTCGACAAATCGGCGATCCACTGCGGCTGCAGCATGTGCCAGTCGGCGGGATGGGCGGCGATGTTGGCGCCGAACTGGTCGGCCAAGGTCTGCGTCACGGCCCTGACGTCTCCCGACGAGGTGTCCAGCGGTGCGCTGATCGCGGTGACCGTCACGTCGGGTTCGTAGTACGAGTGCACGGGCAGCAGCGCGGCACCGGTCGCCATCGCCAGCTTGGCGGGTCCCGCAGGCAACCTCGTCGGTTCTCCGAAGAGGTCCACGCCAACGCCGGACTTGGTCAGGTCGCGGTCGGACATCAAGCACACCAGCCCGTTTCCGCGCAGCCGCTCGGCCAAGACCTCGAAGGGAGGCCGGGCGCCGCCGGTCAGGGGTAGGACCTCGAACCCGAGGCTCTCCCGGTAGTCCAGGAACCGCTTGTAGAGCGACTCGGGTTTGAGGCGCTCGGCCACGGTCGCGAACCGACCGTGGGTGTTGGTCAGCCACACCCCGGCCATGTCCCAGTTGCCGCTGTGCGGCAGCGCCAAGACCGCGCCGCGGCCCGCGTCGAGTGCCGCGGCGACGTGCTCACCGCCGACGGCTGCCGCGTCGAGCTTGCTGGCCAGGACCTGGTGATCCATCGACGGCAGTCGGAACGCCTCGCGCCAGTAGCGGGCATAGGACGCCAACGACGCGCGGATCAGGTCTTCCGGCACGTCGGAGGGTGCGACACCGACCACCCTGGCGAGGTTCTTGCGTAGCTGATCGGGACCGCCGCCACGTGCGGCGTACAGCGCTCCGGCCTGGAAGGCATTGCGGGCGGCGAACTCCGGCATCGCACGCACCAGTCGCCAGCCGGCGGCGTAGCCGAGGTCGGACAGCTGGCCCCCGCTCACGGCTCGCTCGGCTCTTCGGAGTCGTTCGTCGGCGGCGTGGCCCGCATGGGTTCCGTCGCCCCTGGCGAGGTGCGGACGGAGTGCAGTCGTTGCCCCAGCGTGACGACACTGGCCACGGCCAATGCCCACATGGCGACCTCGAGAAGCCACGGGACGTGCAGGAACGACACCCCGGACAGGCCCGCGCCGAGCAGCACGATGATGAGCCGCTCGGGACGTTCGATGAATCCGCCGTCGCCCTTGAGACCGTTGGCCTCGGCCCTGGCCTTGACGTAGGAGATCACCTGCGAGGTGACCAGCGAGATCATCGTCGCCACCGCGAGTGACGTGCTGTGGATTCCAAAGGTGGCCCACCACAACAGACCACAAAAGACGGCGCCGTCGCTGACCCTGTCACACGTCGCGTCGAGAACGCCTCCGAACGCGGTGCTGAACCCCCGCTCGCGCGCCATCGCGCCGTCGAGCATGTCGGCGAGGACGAAGACGAAGACCGCGAAGGCACCCCACCACAGCTGGCCGATCGGGAAAAGCGTCAGCGCCGCGATGACGGTCCCGGCCGTCCCGATGATCGTGATGCTGTCGGGGGTCAGCCCCATGCGCAGCGACGCCTTGGCCACCGGGCGGCTCAGCTTGGCGTACGCCGCCCTGGTCAAGAGGTAGAAGTCGCTCACGACTGCGCCGCCCACTCGTCTGCCAACAGCTGGCGGGTGTCGCGGAGCAACTGTGGGATGACCTTCGAGTCGCCGATGATCGTGATGAAGTTGGCGTCCCCGCCCCAGCGCGGCACGACGTGCATGTGCAGATGCTCGGCGAGGCTTCCGCCCGCCGAGTGTCCGAGGTTGAGGCCGACGTTGAAACCGTGTGGCCGGGAGACGGTCTTCATCACCCGAATTGCCTTCTGGGTGAAGGCCATCAGCTCGGCGCTCTCCGCGTCGCTGAGGTCTTCGAGTTCGGAGACCCTGCGGTACGGCACCACCATCAGGTGGCCGGGGTTGTACGGGTACAGGTTCAACACCGCGTACACGAGCTCGCCGCGCGCCACCACAAGACCGTCCTCGTCCGACATCGCGGGGATGTCGGTGAAGGGTTCCGAGGACCCGGCAGACCCAGCCGAGCCATCGGACGTCTTCGCCTCGGCGATGTAGTTCATCCGGTGCGGAGTCCACAGCCGCTGAAGGTGGTCGGGATCGCCGACGCCGCGGTCGGTGATCGTGTTCTCCGGGTCCTCTGTCACACCGTGACCAATTCCGCTGTGGGAGCCGCATTCTCGCGTCGGGCGATCCAGTCGACGATGGCCTCGACCGCCACGTCGCGCGGCACGCCGTTGATCTGGGTGCGGTCGCCGAACCGGAAGCTCACCGCGCCGGCTTCGACGTCGCGCTCGCCCGCTAGCAGCATGAATGGCACCTTCTGGTTGGTCTGGTTGACGATCTTCTTCGCCATCCGGTCGTCGCTGGCGTCCACGTCGACCCGGACACCCCTCGCCTTCAGTTGGGCGGCAACGTCTTCCAGGTACGGCACGAAGGCGTCCGCGACGGGGATGCCGACCACCTGGACGGGTGCCAGCCAGGCTGGGAAGGCGCCGGCGTAGTGCTCGGTCAACACCCCGAAGAACCGTTCGATCGACCCGAAGAGGGCGCGGTGGATCAGCACCGGCCGTTGCCGGCTGCCGTCCGCCGCGGTGTATTCCAGCTCGAAGCGTTCTGGCATGTTGAAGTCCAACTGGATGGTCGACATCTGCCAGGTCCGCCCGAGGGCATCTTTGACCTGGACCGAGATCTTTGGTCCGTAGAACGCCGCGCCGCCCGGGTCGGGCACCAGGTCGAGCCCTGATGCCTCGGCGACCTCGCGAAGCGTCTCGGTGGCCTCTTCCCAGTCGTCGTCGGAGCCGACGTACTTCTCGGGATCCTTGGTGGACAGCTCGAGGTAGTAGTCGTCGAGACCGTAGTCGGCGAGCAGGTCCAGAACGAAGCGCAGCAACGAGCTGAGCTCGTCGCGCATCTGCTCCCGGGTGGTGTAGATGTGCGAGTCGTCCTGGGTCATGCCGCGCACCCGGGTCAGCCCGTGCACGACACCGGACTTCTCGTAACGGTAGACCGAGCCGAACTCGAACAGCCGCAACGGAAGTTCGCGGTAGGACCGTCCGCGCGCCCGATAGATCAGGTGGTGCATCGGGCAGTTCATCGGCTTGAGGTAGTAGTTCTGGCCGGGCTTGCGCACCGTGCCGTCCTCGTTGAGTTCCTCGTCGACGTGCATCGGAGGGAACATGCCGTCGGCGTACCACTCGAGGTGACCCGAGGTGATGTACAGGTGTTCCTTGGTGATGTGCGGGGTGTTGACGAACTCGTAGCCCGCCTGCTCGTGCTTGCGACGCGAGTAGTCCTCGAGTTCACGCCGGATGATGCCGCCCTTGGGATGGAACACCGGCAGCCCGGAGCCCAGCTCGTCGGGGAAGCTGAACAGATCCAGTTCGACGCCGAGCTTGCGGTGATCGCGGCGCTGGGCCTCCTCGATCAGTTCGAGGTGATGGTCGAGCGCTTCTTGGCTCTCCCATGCGGTGCCGTAGATGCGCTGCAGACTGGCGTTGGCCTGGTTGCCTCGCCAGTAGGCCGCCGAGCTGCGGGTGAGCTTGAACGCGGGGATGTACTTGGTGGTCGGAATGTGCGGACCGCGGCACAGATCCCCCCAAATACGTTCCCTGGTACGAGGATTCAGGTTGTCGTACGCGGTGAGCTCGGCGCCGCCCACCTCCATGACGTCCGGGTCGCCGGACTTGTCGTCGATCAGCTCGAGTTTGTACGGCTCGTCGGCGAGATCCTCACGGGCCTCGTCCTTGGACGAGTACACCCGGCGGTCGAACAACTGGCCGTCCTTGACGATCTTCTGCATGCGCTTCTCGAGCGCCACGAGGTCCTCCGGGGTGAAGGCCCGAGGCACCTCGAAGTCGTAGTAGAAACCGTCGGTGATGGGTGGGCCGATGCCCAACTTTGCCTCGGGGAACAGACCCTGGACCGCCTGGGCGAGGACGTGTGCCGCCGAGTGCCGGATGACGCTGCGTCCGTCCTCGGTGTCGGCGGCGACCGCGGTCACCTCGGAGTCGACGTCGGGCGTCCAGGACAGGTCCCGCAGCTGACCGTCGGCGTCACGGACGACGACGATCGCGTCGGTGGCTCCTCGGCTGGGCAGGCCGGCGTCACGCACCGCCGCGCCGGCCGTGGTCCCGGCAGCGACCCGGATCGGGGCTGCTGGGGCAATGCTGGCGACGGCGGTCATCGGTGGGTCTCCTCGTCGGGGGGTTGAACTATGGGGCGTACGGCGCGTTGGACGCGACCATGGTATCGGGGTGGGTGTCGGGGTGAACGCTCAAGACCCCAGGCCGACGGGACTCTTCAGCCACGGCTCCTCGACACCGAACAGGCCTGCGGCGAAGCTGAGCGCCCCGAACAACCACAGCGTGGCGATCACGACGGCCGCGGTGAGGATGAAACCGAGCGCCTGCACCCACAGACCCTGCGCCTTGAACCAGTCCATCACCCGGTCGTAGCGCTTCTTGGTGTAGTGCAGGAGTCGATGGGCCCATTCGAATTCGGTCGCCAGGATTCCGAGTCCGAGGAAGACGATCGCCCATCCCGGCCCCGGGTACGGGATTGCGAGGATGCCGAGGCCAAGCACCACCAGGCCCACGACGCCGACCACGACGCGGTAGGTGAGGTCGTAGGCGCGTCGTTCGCGCAATCCGTCGCGCCACCGCGCCCAGCGGCGCTTGGCGTCACTGAACGTGCTCATGGTTGACCCGGCAGCAGCGTCAGGAACAAGGCCTCGGCTTCGCACAGCACGGCGTCGCCGTCCAGAAGGCGGCCGGTGAGGAAGATCTTGCGTCCGTCGATCCGGTCGATCCCGGCGTCCACTCGTAACTCCTTCTCCACCGGCACGATCTTGCGGTAGTCGACGTGCAGGAACGCGGTGCGTTGCCGCGGGCTCTCGCTGAGCTTGAATGCGGTGTAGCCAAGCAGCGAGTCGAACAGCAACGCCAATGCGCCGCCGTGCACCGCGCCGTTGCGGCCCAGGTGGAACCGGCGGAAGCGCGCCGTGCCTGCGACGTGGGCGTCGACGACCCCGATGTTCACCGGGACCTGCATGATGTTGCCTCGGTTGGGCAGGTCCATCCGCCGTCCCGACGGCGACCGCCACTCGTCGGCGTCATACGGCGCCAGCAGCGCGTTGACGTTCTCGATCAGGTCGGCCGCCTGTGTGACGACGTCGTCGGGAGCGTCGGCCCCACGGGTCAGATCCTGCAGCATGCGGACCGCTTCGACGAACCTCCCGTAGTCGGGACCGCCGCTGGTGGTCGGCACCGGCGGGTTGAACCCGCCGCCGGACTGCAGGTCTTGGGGGTCGGGGGCCACCCGCCCACCGTATTGCCTGCGTGGTTGCCGAGGCGTACCCGGTTCCTACTGTTCTGGCTCGCTGAGCGCGGCGAACTCCTCGTCGGTGAGCGTGACCTCGGCTGCCGACACGTTCTCGTCGAGGTGCGCGACGCGGGACGTGCCGGGGATCGGGATCATGACGGGTGACCGTTTGAGCAGCCAGGCCACGGCCAGCTGCGACGGCTTGATGCGGTGCTTGGAGGCGATGCGCTGCAGCGGGCCGCCGTCGGCGACCAGCGGTCCGGAGCCGAGCGGCGCCCACGGGATGAAGGCGATGTTCTGCGCCTCGCAGGCTTCCAGCAGTGGGTCGGCGCCGCGCTCGGCCATGTTGTAGCGGTTCTGTACCGAGGCGATCGGAGTGACCTTCTGTGCCGCCGTCAGCTGGTCGACGGTGATCTCGGACAGTCCGATGTGCCGGATCTTGCCCTCCTTCTGCAGCGCGGCGAGCTCACCGACCTGATCCTCGGCGGGGAACTTGGAGTCGATGCGGTGCAGCTGGAAGAGGTCGATGCGATCGGTGCCGAGCCTGCGCAGGCTCATTTCGACCTCTTGGCGCAGATAGGCGGGGAAGCCGAGCGGCGTCCACTCGTTCTCGCCGGTCCTCAGCAGCCCCGCCTTGGTGGCGACGACGAGGTCGTCCCGATACGGGTGCAGTGCTTCGCGGATGAGTTCCTCGGCCACGTACGGGCCGTAGGAGTTGGCGGTGTCGAAGAAGTCGATGCCGAGTTCGACGGCGCGACGCAGCACGCGGATGGCTTCGGCACGGTCGTCGGGCGGGCCCCAGATGCCGTTGCCGGTCAGACGCATGGTGCCGAATCCCAGCCGGTGGACGGTGAGATCGCCACCGATGGTGAACGTTCCAGATGCACGAGCGACGGGGTGCGTGGTCACGTGATCGACGGTACCGCTGAAATGGCATGGTGGGTTGGTGAAATCGAGCGAGCTCGCCGGCCTCCCGTTCACCTACCCGGAGGTCGGCGCCACGGCAGGCCCGCCGCCGGCCGGTTACCGGCATCTGAACGCCTCTGCGGTGATCGGGCATGGGCGGACGAGATTCGAGGAAGCCGCCGCGGAAGTGATGCGATGGGGCATGCTCCGCGGCGCCGGACTGCGGGTGGACGCGACGACGGAGGTGGCCGCCGTCGGGTCCGAAGTCGTCGTCGGGCTGGGCCCGGTGCGGGCGCCGTGTCGGGTGGTCTACGTCGTCGACGAACCCAATCGCCGCGGCTTCGCGTACGGCACGCTGCCGGGGCACGCCGAGACCGGCGAGGAACTGTTCGCCGTCCGGTACGACCCCGCCGACGAGACCGTCCACGCGGAGATCAGCGCGTTCTCCCGGCACGGCACGTGGTGGAGCAAACTGGCCGGGCCCTTCACCTCGCTGATGCAGCGGGTGGTGAGCGGGCGGTATCTTCGGGCGCTGTGAGCAAGGAGGGAGGGTGAACGAATCGTGAAGGTGCACCACCTCAACTGCGGAACCATGGACTCCCCCGGAGCGCCGACCATCTGCCACGTGCTGCTGCTCGAGACCGACAACGGCCTGGTTCTCGTCGATGCGGGGTTTGGCCTGCTCGACTGTGCAGATCCACGTCGCATCGGTCCGTCGCGGCGCGTGATCCGGCCTCGTTTCGACGTCGCGGAGACGGCAGCCCGCCAGGTGGAGGCGCTCGGTTTTCACCGCACCGACGTCCGCCACGTCGTCGCGACGCACTGCGACGTCGACCACGTGGGCGGTATCGCCGACTTTCCCGACGCCGCGATTCACGTCACCGCAGCGGAGGCCCTCGGCGTGCTGAAGGGACCGACGCGCATGGAGAGGTTCCGCTTCAGGTCGACGCAGTGGGCGCACGGACCGCACGTCGTGGAGCACGAACCCACCGGCGAGAAGTGGCGCGGCTTCGCCGCCGCCAAGGAACTCGACTCGATCGCGCCGGGCATCGTTCTCGTCTCGCTCCCCGGCCACACACGTGGGCACGCCTGTGTCGCGGTCGACGCGGGCCACCGCTGGGTGCTCCATTGCGGTGACGCCTTCTACTACGAAGGCACCCTGGACGGCCGATCCCGCGTCCCGTTGGGACTGAAGCTCTCCGAGAAACTCGTCGCTTATGATCGAAAGGCGGTGTACGACAACCACTCCCGACTCGCAGAGCTGTACGCGCACCGCGATCCCAAGCTGCTGATCGTCTCGGCCCACGACCCGAGGTTGCTGGCCAACGCGATCGCCACCGCCGTTTAGCGGGTGGGTGCGCGATACTGACGACATGCCTGATCGCAACGTGCTCGGTGGCCCTCTGGACCCATGCGGCACCGACCCACTCACCGGGTTCCACCGCGACGGCTGTTGTTCGTCGGGTCCCGAGGACGTGGGCGTGCACACCATCTGCGCCGTCGTGACCTCTGAGTTCCTCGACCACCAGCGCAGCATCGGCAACGATCTGACCACGCCGATGCCGCAGTATCGATTCCCCGGCCTGGTCCCCGGTGACCGGTGGTGCGTCACCGCCCCGAATTGGCTACGCGCGCAACGGGATGGCTGCGCCGCGCCGGTGGTGCTGGCAGCCAGCCACGAACGCACCCTCGACGTGGTGCCACTCGAGGTGCTGCGCGAGCACGCCGTCGACGTGCCCGACGACCTCGGTGGCCTCTAGCCATCCAGGGTCGGGGCCGTGACTTCGCATCACCGTGCGCCGATCTCTTCGCCTGCGGAAACCCGAGGCCAACACTGAGCCCGCAGGAATGCCCCGAGCGGGAGGGGACGTTGTGCTGGTGACCGTGACCGAAAGTGAGAACGTCCGTGCCCGGTAGCTCCGATCGACTTCATCTCGCCGTCGCACTCGACGGGACGGGATGGCATCCCGCGTCCTGGCGTGAGCCCGACGCCCGGCCCGCCGACCTGCTGACGGCCGGCTATTGGACCGACCTGATCGCCGAGGCCGAACGAGGTCTGCTGGACTTCGTCACCGTCGAGGACGGTTTGGCGTTGCAGTCCGAGCACCCACTGCGGACCGACGACCGAACCGACCGCGTGCGGGGCCGCCTCGACGCCACCCTGATCGCCGCACGGGTCGCACCCCGCACCAGTCACATCGGGTTGGTGCCGACGGTGATCGCGACCCATACCGAGCCCTTTCACGCCTCGAAGGCCGTCGCGACCCTCGACTACGTCAGCTCGGGCCGCGCCGGCGTGCGGATCCAGGTCTCCGCGAACCCGGCGGCCGCAGGGCACTTCGGCCGTCGGACCATGCCCGATCCCGACTTGCTAAGCGAGGCAGGCGATTACGTCGAGGTGATCCGAAGATTGTGGGACAGCTGGGAGGACGACGCCGAGATTCGCGACGTGACCACCGGCCGGTTCGTCGACCGCACAAAACTGCACTACGTCGACTTCGAAGGACCATGGTTCTCGGTGAAGGGTCCGTCGATCACCCCGAGGCCGCCGCAGGGGCAGCCGATCGTCGCCGCGCTCGGTCACGTCGACGCGGCCTACCGACTCATCGCCTCGAGCGTCGACGTCGGATTCATCACCCCTCACGACGCCGCGGAGACGACGACGATCGTCGAGGCGATCGCCACCCACCGCGGCGAGCAGCCACCGGTACGGGTCTTCGCCGACCTCGTGGTGTTCCTCGACGACACGACCGCCGCGGCACGATCCCGCCGGGATCGGCTCGACGAGGTCGCGGGACGAGCGCTGCGGAGCGATGCCGAAATCTTCACGGGGACGCCGGCAGAGCTGGCCGACCTGCTGGCGCAGTGGCACGACGCGGGCGCCGACGGGTTCCGGCTGCGGCCCGCTTCGCTGCCGCACGACCTACTCCAGATCACCGACGGACTGGTCCCGGAACTGCGTGCGAGAGGCGTGTTCCACGCCTCGTATGCGAGCCACAGTTTGCGTGAGTCACTCGGGTTGTCCCGACCCGCCAACCGGTACTCGACCGCCGCCACCTCTTAGGACTTCGCGATGACCAAGGCACTCAAGCAGATTCACCTCGCCGCCCACTTCCCCGGCGTCAACAACACCACGGTGTGGAGCGATCCCGCCTCCGGCAGCCACATCGACTTCAGTTCGTTCGTCCACTTCGCCAAGACCGCCGAGCGCGGCAAGTTCGACTTCATGTTCCTGGCCGAGGGGTTGCGCCTGCGCGAGCAGGGCGGCGAGATCTATGACCTGGACGTCGTGGGCCGCCCGGACACGTTCACGGTGTTGGCCGCCCTTGCCGCCGTGACGGAACGCCTCGGGTTGACCGGCACGATCAATTCGACCTTCAACGAGCCGTACGAGGTCGCACGGCAGTTCGCGTCACTCGACCACCTCTCCGACGGGCGGGCCGCGTGGAACGTCGTCACGTCGTGGGATGCCTTCACCGGAGAGAACTTTCGTCGTGGCGGTTACCTCGCCGAAGACCAGCGATACCAGCGCGCCGAGAGCTTCCTCGCGGCGGCGCACACGCTCTTCGACTCCTGGCGCGGTGACGAGGTCGTCGCCGACAAGGACGGTGGTGTCTTCCTCGACGACGCGTCCGCCGGGTCGTTCGCGTACTCGGACGAGCACTTCGACATCAGCGGCCGGTTCAACGTGCCCCGCAGCCCACAGGGCCGACCGGTCATCTTCCAGGCCGGCGACTCCGATCACGGCCGCGAATTCGCCGCCGCCTCAGCCGATGCCATCTTCTCCCGGCACGGAACCCTTGAGGACGGGCAGGCGTTCTACGCCGACGTGAAGGGCCGGCTCGCCAGGTACGGCCGTCGGCACGACCAACTGCTGATCCTGCCAGCGGCGACGTTCGTGCTTGGCGACACCGACGCCGAGGCCGCGGAGGTCGCGCAAGAGGTGCGACTGGCGCAGGTGTCGCCCCAGACCGCGATCAAGTTTCTCGAACAGCTCTGGAACCGCGACCTCTCCGACCACGACCCCGACGGTCCGCTGCCGACCGTGGACCCGGTGGTCGGCGAGAACACCATCGCCCGCGGCAGGGCCAGCGTGCGGATGTACCGCGACCCCGTCGCGACGGCGCACGAATGGCGCGCCAGGGCCGAGGCCGAGGGCTTGACGTCCAGGGAGCTGATCGTCGAGGTCACCGGGCGGCAGAACTTCGTGGGGTCGCCTCAGACCGTCGCCGAGCGGATCGACTACCTGGTCCAGGCCGATGCCAGCGACGGTTTCATCCTGGTCCCGCACGTCACACCCGGAGGTCTCGACGCGTTCGTCGACCGGGTGGTGCCGCTGCTGCAGGAGCGCGGGACGTTCCGGTCCGACTACGAGGGCACGACGTTGCGCGAGCACCTCGGGCTTTCGGCGCCCGCCAGGATCGAGGACGCCGCATCCGCCGTGTGAGGCGGAGCTTCCCTCGGACCGCGGTTTACGATCGGAGTTTGCCGGCCTGAAGCAAGGACACCGCGGTGCAGACGAACTCGGACGCCAGGACGTCACCCGTTGAGCCGGCAGGCACCAATCACACCCCGCCGTTTCGGGCCGCGCTTGTGCTCGGCGCGCTCGGGGTGGTCTTCGGCGACATCGGCACCAGCCCGATCTACACCCTGCAGACGTTGTTCGACCCCGCCGACCCCCACCCGGTGCCGGTCAGCGTCGACAACGTGTACGGCATTGTCTCCCTGATCTTCTGGTCGGTGATGATCATCGTCACGTTGACCTACATCACGTTGGTGATGCGCGCCGACAACGACGGCGAGGGCGGCATCATGGCGCTCATCACGATGCTCAAGCACGGGGTGGCGTCCCGCGGTCGGCGGACTGCGGCGGTGCTCGCGGCACTGGGGTTGTTCGGCGCGTCGTTGTTCTTCGGCGACAGCATGATCACGCCGGCGATCTCGGTGCTGTCGGCGATCGAGGGCATCAAGGTCGTGACACCGGATCTTCAGGACTGGATCGTGCCGATCACCGCGGTCATCATCGTGTGCCTGTTCATGGCTCAGCGCTTCGGCACGGCCAAGGTGGGCCGGCTCTTCGGGCCGGTGATGATTCTGTGGTTCCTGTCGATCGGGGGGTTCGGCATCGGGGGAATCGTCGACCACCCGGAGATCCTGAGGGCCGTCTCCCCCACCTATGCGCTGTCGTTCATGTTCGGGCACTTCCACATTGCCTTCTTCGCGCTCGCGGCGGTCGTCCTCGCCGTGACGGGCGCCGAAGCCCTGTACGCCGACATGGGGCACTTCGGTCGGCGGCCCATCACGCTGGCGTGGCTCTTCATCGTCCTTCCCGCCTGCATGCTGAACTACTTCGGTCAGGGCGCGCTGATCATCGGCGACGAACGCAACGTCAGTGCACCCTTCTTCCTGCTGCTACCCGGCTGGGCGCGGCTGCCCATGGTGTTGCTCGCCACCGCGGCCACCATCATCGCGTCCCAGGCCGTGATCACCGGGGCGTTCTCGGTCGCCTCGCAGGCCGCGAAACTCGGGCTGCTTCCCCGGCTGCGCATCGTGCACACGTCGGCGTCGGCGTACGGGCAGGTCTACGTTCCCGCGATCAACTGGATGTTGATGGTGTCGGTGCTGATCCTGGTGTTCGCCTTCGAGAGTTCGGCCAAGCTCGCCTACGCCTACGGGATGGCCGTCATCGGGACCATCACCATCGTCACGTTGCTGTTCTTCTACCTGGCCAGGACGCGGTGGGGCACGCCACTCTGGATGGTCGTCATCGGCGGCGGTGCACTGTTGCTAGTGGACGCGCTGTTCCTGGCGGCCAACTTGACCAAACTGGTGCACGGCGCCTGGCTGCCGCTGCTGATTGCCGTCGCGGCCTGGACGGTCATGATGACCTGGGAGCGTGGGCGCAAGCTCGTCACGGCGGCACGGGAGCGAGCCGAGGGGCCGTTGACCGAGTTCATCGAAGGGCTCTCCCAGTGCGAGCCGCCCCTGTCCCGGGTTCCCGGCACCGCCGTCTTCCTCAACCGAGGCAAGGAGACGGCTCCCCTGGCGATGCGCGCCAACGTCGAACACAGCCACGTACGCCACGACCACGTCGTGATCATGACCATCGAGACCGAGCCGGTGCCGCGCATCCCCGAGGATCAGCGGACCGACGTCGACGCCCTCGGTTACGCCCAGGACGGAATCGTCCACGTGACCGCACGATTCGGCTACATGGAACCCGCCGACGTCCCAGCCGCACTGCGGCTGCTCACCCCGGAGGAGACCGAAGGGGTGATCGACGTAGACCAGGCGTCCTACTTCCTGTCCAAGCTGGAACTCGACGCCGGACCGGAACCCACCATGGCCCCGTGGCGCAAGAGGTTGTTCATCGCGACGTCGTACCTCGCGGCCGACGCGGCCGACTTCTTCCACCTGCCCCACGACCGGACGGTGGTCATGGGTTCGCGCATCGAATTCTGAGGGCGGTCAGGAGTTTTGCGGCACGGGAGACGGCTGCGTCCGTAACACCGGGGGGCGCAACCGTTCCGGCAGGGCCCGCAGGATCGCGGCGACCACCGCGACGACGCCAAGCGCTCCCGCCACGACCAGCGCGACGGGAATGCCGGGGAAGACGTTCTCCAGCAGCATGTAGACGCCGAAGAGGAGGAACAGGGCGGCGGCGGAAATCTGAATCAGCCGCTCGGGCAGGTGCTTTCCCGCAATCGCGCCGACCACGATGGCGAGCCCGTCGGCGGCGACCATGCCGAGGGTTGAGCCGATCCAGACGCCAATCCAGTCGTGATCGGCGGCGAGGGTGATCGTCGCGATCATCGTCTTGTCGCCGAGCTCGGCGAGCACGAAGGCGGACATGACGACGAAGAAGGCTGGCGCCGTGGCCTTTTGGGCCCGACTGGCGTCGGCGTCGGTGAGCTTGTCGCCGCGCAGGGTCCACATGGCGAAGAAGACGAACATCAGTCCGGCGATGATGCCGAGCAGATGCGTCGGAAGGGCGGCCCCGAGGTAGTGGCCGATGGCGACCGACAGAACGTGCACGAGGGTGGTCGCCGCGGTGATGGCGGCGAGCACCACCCACCACTTGTAGCGAAGCGCGAACATCATCGCCATCAGTTGAGACTTGTCACCCATCTCGGCGACGAAGATCACGGCGAAGCTGAGCAGCAGAGCGGCGAGCACCCATCACTCCTTGGTCGGTGGGTGTCGCGGGGGTACGTAATACGTGCCTCCGGCCGACGAACCCAATGGTCACAACGGCCGAAGGTCTCGCCCACCGGTCGAAGGACCGGTCCTGGCAACCGGGCGGCGCGAGCGCTGCCAGCATGTCGACTGCCAGATTGGGGGCTACTCCCCTTCGTTGCCACCACCCTACCCGTCGGCCTCCCGGCGATGCAACTCGAAGTGATCGAAAACCCAACGCCCTCAATAAGTTTGGGCACCAGGGGCGACAAAGTTCGGGAACCCGGATCTCGCCGAGCAGCAAAGCCGCAACGAGCGTGACGGCCACGGTTCGGCCCGACTTCGGGCAATGTCACGGGAGGGCACGGTGGGGCGCCCGCGACGGCTGAGACCCATGTGACGCAGAGTGGCACGACGATCGGCCAACGCCTGCGCGTCCCGCGGAGCGCCGTCGGCGGCGTGCCCTATCTTGAAGCCCTATCTTGGACCGTCGACGGAACACAACGAGGAGGACATCAGGTGGACGACGCCGCGGCTGCATCCTTCGCGACGGCAGCCGAGCTCCTCGACGTCAACCGCGACATCCAGGGTTCGCCGACCATCCGACTGTTGGCGACTCTCAACCTCGGCGTGTACGGCACGTTGATGGAACGCCACCTCAGTGACGGCGTGGTCGGCGAGACGGACCTGGTGGTCCGGCTGGAACGCGACCTCGACGACCTGGGACGCCCCGGCGGCGAGCAGTCCGGCCTCGCGCTGATCAAGTCGTGGGCCAGCCAGGGGTGGCTGCACCGCGTCGCCGACCAACGCGCGGGCGTCGAGCGCAACCTCTGCTACCTGACGCAGGACGCCCGCCGGGCGTTGGACTTCCTCCGCGGCATGCGCCGCAAGGACACCATCGCCACCGGAGGCTCCATCAACGGCATCGCCTCCCGGCTCAAGCAGGTGGCCCTGCGGGTCGGCAACGACCCCGACCGCATGCGCGCCAGCATCGAATCCGAGATCGCCGCCTTGCACGCCGCGCTGGACGCGCTCGATCGCGGCGACGACGACGTGGCCCGTCCCGAGCCCGACCTCACCGACGTCTACGACGAAGCCCGGGCCATCGCCCTACAGATGGAACGGCTCATCACCGACATCGGGCAGTACGGAACGATGATCGAGCAGGCCACCGCCGCGCTGGACGAGCCGATCGACAGCAATCTCGAGTACCGCGACCGACAGCGCCAGATGTACGCCGACTACCAGGCCGCCTGGGACTCCAAGGGCCGCGACTCGCACCGCGCCTTCCTGCGGATGGTCAACGACCCCGATCAGCGCGCGGAATTCGAAGCCGACGTCGCCGCCGTCGCCGAGGCGCTGCCTGCGCTCGACCCGGCCCTGCGCAAGGTGATGGCCAGCTTCTTCGAACTGGTCGGGCACCAGATCGACGAGGTCGAACGCATCCAGCAGCGCTGCGCCCAGCGGGTGAAGAGATTCACCGCGTTCGGCACTCTCGAACAGAGCCGCGGCGTGGCTCGTCAGCTCAACGAGGCCATCGGCGCCGCCCGCGCCCTGCTGAAGTCCTCTCTCACCGACTCGCGGATCGACCTCGAGTTGCCGTTGGCCCGGCACGCGATCAGCTCGGTCGGCGCGCTGAGCTTCCGCATCGGCGACCTGTCCAACCCGCGACCCGCCCAGACCGCGAGCACCGAGGTCGACCTGTCCAGCTTCTCCGCGCTCACCACGCAGGTCGACGCGCCCGCCATGTCGGAACTCATCAACACCGCGATCACCGAGGGCCCACTGTCCCTGCCCGCCGCCGTCGAGATGCTCGACGCCGCGTACCTGGGCCACGTCATCGTGCTCTGGTCCTGGGCCCTCAAACAGCCCGACACCGTCGGGGCATCCGAATCCGTCACGGTCCGCTTCCAGTCCCTGGACGGACGCGACCGTGAAATGGAGGTTCCACACCTGATGTTCACCGAACCGATCTCCAGCCTGCTGGGAGCAGCCTCGTGAACCAATCCGTGCCCTCCCCCGACGACTACGCGGGGTTCTCTTCGCTGCCCGAGGTCGACCAGACCGCCCGGCCCCCACACCAGCGCAAGCCACGCTTCGACGGTGACGTCAGCGAGCTGCCCGACCGCGCGTGCTGGGCGTTGCAACACCTGCTGACCCGGCGCTACATCAGCGCCGAGACCGAGCGCGATCTGTACACCTGGGTGCTGGAGTACCGCAGTCAGCTCACCGTCCGACTCTCCGAACTCGACCTCGTCCTGAAGGTGGTCGACGGGGTGGACGTCGCGTTCGTCGAACAAGCCCGGTACGAATCCGCCCGCGGGGTCAAGCTGTTGCGCCGCGAACCGCTTGGCACCTACGACTCGATCCTGGCACTGCACCTGGCCCAGATGATGCGCGCCTCGGGCGATCACAGCGTGCTGATCAGCCGCGACGAAGTGCACGGCTTGTTCGCCGGCGTGCTCAACGACGTCGACCGCGACGTCGTCACGTTCACCGCGAGGATCGACGGCGCGATCGCGCGGCTTGCCTCACTGGAGATTCTGCGCAAGAGCCGCGACGACGAGGACAGCTACATCGTCAGTCCCGTCATCACCGCCGTCATGACGGCGTCGGTGATCACCGAATTACAACAACAGTTCGAGTTGCTCCTCAGCGGTGGCAGCACGGGTCTGCCGAGCGAAGTGGACGTGTCACTGGATGTCTGAGCAATTTCACCTGTCCCGCCTTCAGGTGATCAACTGGGGCGTATTCGACGGGTACCACTCGATCCCGTTCAGCGAAGGCGGCGCCTTGATCGCCGGCGCGTCGGGCAGCGGCAAATCGTCACTGCTGGATGCGATTTCGCTGGGATTCCTCCCGTTCAACCGGCGCAACTTCAACGCCTCTGGTGACAACTCAGCGGCCGGGTCCAGCGCGGGGCGCCGCACCGTCGACAAGTACGTTCGCGGAGCCTGGGGGCAGCGCAGCGAGGCTGGCGCCAGCAAGGTGATGTACCTCCGTGGCGACGGCGCCGCATGGTCCGCCGTGGCCGTCACCTACACCAGCAACACCGGCCGCGCGGTGACGGGCCTGGTGCTGAAATGGCTTACCGGAGAATCACGTTCGGACTCCTCAAGCCGATTCGTGCTGGCCGACGGGGACCGCGACGTCGAGGACGTCTGCAACCGGTGGGCCTCGAGCCGCTTCGACGCGGGCGTGTTCAAGGACAATTGGCGTTTCTCGACCAAGGTCGAGTCGCAGTATCTCGCGCAGCTCTACGCGACCATCGGCATCCGCGCGTCCGACGCCGCCCAACAGCTGCTCGGAAAGGCCAAGTCGCTCAAGAGCGTTGGCGGACTCGAGCAGTTCGTCCGCGAGTTCATGCTCGACGAGCCAGGCAGCCTCACCCGCCTCCCCGACGCGCTCAAGCAGATCGACCCACTGGTCGACGCCCGCGAGTTGCTCGCCGTGGCGCAGCGCAAGCGCAAGATCCTCGGCGACATCGAGAAGATTCAGCAGCGCTACGGCTCGGAGTCCTCCGACCTCGGCATCATCGACCTCGTCGACGCACCGATGGTGCGGGCCTACACCGACCACCTCAGGCTGTCGCAGGCACCCGTTCAGATCGAACAACTCGACGCCACCATCGACCAGCTCGGCAACGAGTACGAGGACGTCACCCGGTCGCTGAACCTCGCCAAGGCCGAAGCGGATTCGCTCAACGCGCAGATCAGCGGATCCAGCGCCAGCATCGGACCGCTGCAGTCCCAGGTTGCCGCGGCCGAGGCGCAGGCCGAGGAGGTCTCCCGCCGCCGGGCCGCCTACGAGGCGATGCTCGCGCCGCAGGACGTCGACGTCCCGGACACCGCCGACGAGTTCTGGAATCTGCGTGAGGAACTCAGCACCCAAGCCAACGAACTCCTCGCCAAGCTGGACCGCGGCCGGGAAGCGTCCACCGACGCCGAGTACGCGCAGAAGCTCGCGCGGATCGCCCGCGACGACGCGACCAAGGAACTGCGCCGGGTCGAGCACGTCGGGTCGGCGTTGCCCGAGTCGGCCATCACGATGCGCGACCACATCTGCGCAGCCGTCGGCGTCGAGTCCAGCGAACTGCCCTACATCGCCGAGCTGATGGACCTGCGGCCCGAGCACAGTCGCTGGCGCGTCGCGGTGGAGAAGGTGCTGCGCGGCGTGGGACTGCGGCTGCTGGTACCCGACAGCCACTACGCGGCGGTGCTCCGATTCGTCAACGACACCAACATGGGCGGGCGGCTACAGCTGCATCACGTCCGCGCGAAGTTCGTGGGCGCGCCACCCGTGGACGCCGAACCAAACACGTTGGCGGGCAAGCTCTTCGTCGTCGACGTGTTGCACCCCTGTGCCGCCGAGGCGGCCGACGTCGTCACCGCAGCCGGTGACCACGTCTGCGTCGACGTCCCGGACGTGTTCCCGCGCTTTCGGCGCGCGGTCACCGACACCGGCTTGTACAAGGACTCCGATCGGCTGTCGATCAAGGACGACAGGCGCCCACTTCGACAGGCCGACTACATCTTCCAGGGTGACGTCGCCGCCAAGATCGACGCGCTGACCGTCGACTTGGCCGCCGCCGAGGAGGCCTATCATCAGGCCCGCAGCGCCGCCGACGCCATCGCAGCGGAGCGCCAGCAGTGGCGCGACCGCGCTGCGGCGTGCAAGGCGATCTGCGAGCAGTTCCCGCAGTGGAATCAGGTCGACACCGAGTCCGCCGACGGGCACGCCGAACGGCTCCGCGACCAGTACGAGCTGCTCATGGCCGAACACCCCGACATCGAGGCCCTCAACGCACGGGCCGACGAGTGTTGGGACGAGATCCAGTCGCTCATGACTCGCCGCGGCACGATCCAGACCCGCCGCGACGACCTCGACAGCCGGCGGACCCGGCTGCTCGAACTGGTCGAACGGCTCACCCCGGCGTTCGTGTCGGAGCCGTTGACCGACCTGCTGAACCGTTACGCGAGCGACGTGCCGGTGACGTTGGAGCTGCTCAACCCCGAACCACACCGGGATGCCGTGTTCACCGCGATCCGCCGCGAGCGCGAACAGCTCCGCGAAAGCCGCAGGCGCTCCTACGACGAGCTCGCCCGCATCCTGAACACCTTCGACACGGCGTTCCCCGATGCCATCCCCAACGACAGCGACGCCTTCGACGAGCGCGTGCACGACTACGTGGCGCTGTGCCGCCACATCGACGAGCGGGAGCTTCCGGAGGCCTACGAGCGGATGATGCGGCTCGTCACCGAACAGGCACCCGATGCGATCCTCACCCTGCATCGGGTGGCGGAGCAGGAAACGCGGCGCATCAGCGAGCAGATCAAGCGGGTGAACACCGGCCTTGGCGCGGTGGAGTTCAACCGCGGTACCCGGCTGACACTGCGGGCCACGCCGCGCAGCTTGACCGCAGTCGCGGAGCTCACCGACATCGTGAAGGCCATCTCACGACGAATCGCCGAGGTCGGTCTTGGCGACAAGCAGGCGATCCTCGATCAGTACGCCGACATCCTGCGGCTGCGCAACCGGTTGGCGTCCACCGCACCCGAGGACAAGGCGTGGACCCGCGACGCGCTCGACGTGCGCAACAGGTTCACGTTCGACTGTGCCGAGTGGGACGTCGCCACCGAGGAGCTGATCCGCACGCACAGCAACGCCGGCGACAATTCCGGTGGCGAGCAAGAGAAGCTGATGGCCTTCTGTCTTGCAGGTGCGCTGAGCTTCAACCTGGCGAACCCCGAGCAGCCCGGATCTTCGGCTGCCGCCGAGGGGCACGACAACCGGCCGGTTTTCGCGCAGCTGATGCTCGACGAGGCGTTCTCCAAGTCCGATCCGCAGTTCGCGCAGCAGGCGTTGCAGGCGTTCCGCAAGTTCGGCTTCCAGCTCGTCATCGTCGCGACGGTGCAGAACGCCACCACCATCCAGCCCTACATCGACAGCGTGGTGATGGTGTCCAAGGCCGACGCCACCGGCCGCAACGCCCGACCGGTCGCGACGGTGGCGACCAAGACCATCTCGGACTTCACCGCACTGCGACAGGACATGATGGCCTCCGCCGCCGCGGCCCGGGTGCCTGCGACGGTCTGACTGCCGGTTAGCAGAACGATTCACCCGCCGCAAGGGCCGGACGGAGGAGTCAGGGCCGGGAATTGGCGGCCCGTCGGCTGATTCGGCCGGCGCAGCCACACCGAAGACTCAAGGGGTCAGCTCAGTGACCCACAGCCTTCGGAGGAAAACCGTGTCATCCCCCTCTCGCCGACGATTCCTCGTCGGTCTCGCGGCGAGCCCGGTCGCTTTGGCACTGTCGTGCTCGGCGACCGCCACGCCGCGCCCACCGATGGACGACGAGGTCCTCCGCCGCCGCCCACTGCCGATCCCGCCACTGGCGGACTCGACCGTCGACGACGAGGGCACGAGAACCTTCAGGCTGCGGGCCGCACCGGGGACCACCTCCATCGTGGCCGGAACGACCACGGCTACCTGGGGTTACAACGGTTCAGTGCTCGGACCCACCCTGAGGGCCCGCGACGGGGAAGCCGTTGCGGTGGAGTTCGAGAACGCGCTGCCCGTAGCGTCCACCGTGCACTGGCACGGCATGCATCTGCCTGCCCGGTGTGACGGTGGCCCGCATCAGACCGTCGCCCCTGGCGGACGCTGGCGCCCGGCCTGGACGATTCGACAGCCCGCGGCCACGCTGTGGTATCACCCGCATCCGCACGGGGAGACGGAGAAGCACCTGTATCGAGGACTCGCCGGCCTGTTCATCGTGGACGACGACGCCTCGCCCGACGCACTGCCCCACGAATACGGCGTCGACGACATTCCGCTGATCGTCCAGGACCGCAAGTTCACCTCGACCGGCGCTCTTGACGAGTCCGACGCGACGGACGTCGGCCTGCTCGGAGACACGATCGTCACCAACGGCATTGCGGATGCCTACCTTTCGGTGCGGTCGGAGAGGGTCAGACTCCGCATCTTGAACGGCTCCGGCGGCCGGTTGTACAACCTGGGCTTCGCCGACGATCGGGAATTCCATCTCGTCGCCAGCGACGGAGGCCTGCTGGCGGAGCCCGTCGCGGCCCGACGCGTTCAACTGAGTCCCGGCGAGCGGGTCGAGATCGTCGTCGCCGTAAACCCCGGGACCCCCGCGTTGCTGAAGTCCTTTCCGATCGAGGCGCGGGCCGGGCTGCCCTCCCGCAAGGCACATCAGTTCGGAGTCGACGACTCCTTCGACGTGCTCGAGCTGCGGCCGCACCGGACACTGTCGTCGAGCTCAGCCCTGCCTGCGGTCCTGACGCACCTCCCCGCCCCCGTGGCGTCCCACGCCCAGACGGCGCGATCGTTCGACCTGCAGTGGCACATGATCAACTCGCAGCGGATGGACATGAACCGCGTCGACTTCTGTAGCACGGTTGACACGGACGAGGTCTGGACCGTGCGCAACGTCGACGACTGGCCGCACAACTTCCACGTCCACGACACCCAGTTCAGGATCCTCGACGTCGACGGCGAGGCACCCCCCGCCGCGCTCGCGGGTTACAAGGACACCGTGTACACCCCTCCGGGACAACGGTTTCGGCTCGCACTTCGGTTCTCGGAATACACCGACCGGACCTACCCGTACATGTATCACTGCCACCTCGCGATGCACGAGGATCAGGGGATGATGGGCCAGTTCCTCGTCCTCGCCCCCGGCGAGGAGCCCGCGCAGGAGCAGATGGACATGCCCGATCACGCCATGCGCTGATACCCGTGGACTGCCAACTGAACTCGGTTGGCCGATCCGGTCTTCTCCATCAGGTTCGCGACGTGGGTCTTCACCGTCGTGACTCCCAGATGGAGTCGGTCGGCGATCTCCTGGTTGGAGAGACCTTCCACGACCAGTGGTAGGACGTCGAGCTCGCGCGCGGTGAGCGGGTCCGCGGGTGGCCCGGTGGGCGCGGCCGCGTCGGCGACCTCGGCATCGGTGACCCTGGCGACCAACCGCCGCAACAGGTGCGGCGACAGCGAATAGTCCCCCCGCGCAGTGCGACGGATGGCGTCGACCAACTCTGCCGGACTGGTGTCCTTCACCAGGAATCCCGCCGCACCGGCGGCGAGCGCCGGGTACAGGTGGGCGTCGTCGTCAAAGGTGGTGAGCGCCAACACCTTAGACTCCGGCCTGGCCGACATGACGAGGCGAGTGGCTTCGATGCCGTCCAACCCCGGCATCCGCAGATCCATCAGGATGACGTCCGGAACCAGTTCGAGCGCCGATTTCACCGCCTGTTCTCCGTCGGCGGCCTCCCCGACCACGTCGAGGTCCGGGGTCGACTCGCACAGCATCCGCAGCCCGGCCCGAACCAGCCTTTGGTCGTCGACGATCAGCACGCGGATCGCGGTCATCGCGGTACCTCCGCGGAGGTCGGGGACGGCGGCAGCCACGCCTCGACCACCCAGTCGCGCGGAGTGCGCCGGACCTCGAACCGGCCGCCGACGCGGTCCAGCCGTTCCGTCATCCCGATGACTCCGTGCCCCTCGGCCGAAGGCGAGGAGCCCGGTACGACTCCACTGGTGACGCGGACCGAGACGCCGCCATCCCGTCCCTCGACGTCCACCTCGACGGGCGTCGACGGATCCGCGTGCTTCATCACGTTGGTGAGTGCCTCCTGCGTCACACGCAGCAGGGTGAGCCGTGCGATCGCGTCCAGTCCGGTCAGTTGACGATCGATCCGCGAGACGACGGTGAACCCGGCCGCGCGGGCTCGCGCGACGGCCGCGTCGACCTCGGCCCACACCGCCTCGGGTTCGATCATCGCGATCTCACCGAGGACCGGATCACGCAGCGCCACCTGCAGACGCCGGATGTCGGCAAGCGCGTCCGCGGCAGTGGAGTGGACGTCGGCGAGCACCGTGACCACCCGCGAATCCAGATCCTGGAACACGTGCTCGGCAACGCCAATCCGCACCACGATCGAGGCCATGTGATGCGCGACGAGGTCGTGCAGCTCACGCGCCATGGCCGTGCGCTCCTCGGCCCGCACGGCGAACTCCGTTGCCACCCTTCGTGATTCAGCATCGGCTACCCGACCTCGCAGGGTGGCCGCAAGGCGCCGCTGGCCACGTAGATAGAGGCCGAGCAAGATCGGTAGGCCGACACCGGCGACGAGCGTCACCGCGTTGGTGGCACTCCATAGCGCACCGTAGGCGTCCAGCCAGTTGCCAAGGAGCAGTGCCGTCAGCCACGTCACGGCCACCACGACGACGGCTCGATTCCGGTCGCTTCGCGCCGCGACGTCCGCGACGGCCACGGCGCCGAGGTAGGGCACCAGGCCGGACAAGCCCCAGGCCTCGGTAGCGAACAACGGCACCGCCAGGGCCGACAGGACGAGCGACGCCGCCACGGGCCACCACCGTCCGGCGGCGAAGGTGACGGCGGCCGCGATCGCGAGCGCCCAGTACGCAGCCGAGACGTGGAAACGTCCGGGGAACGTACTCGCCGCCAACATCACCGGCACCAACAACAGTGGTGCCAGTCGAATCCCCCACTGGACCCGGGCTGCGTGCGACGTCACCCCAGGCTCGATCCTCAGATGTACATCGCGGGGTCGATGTAATACGTCGGGTCGACGCCCTCTTCGCGCTGCTTCTCCGTCCGCACGCGCACGACGGCGGGGATGCCGGTGGCGATGGAGCCCGCGGGCACGTCGCGCGTCACGACGGCGTTGGCCCCGATCGCGCTGTCGTCGCCGACGGTCAGCGGGCCGAGGATCTTGGCGCCCGCGCCGATTGTCACCCGATGGCCAATCGTGGGATGGCGCTTGACCTGTTGCATGGTCCGGCCGCCAAGCGTCACACCGTGATAGATCATGACGTCGTCACCGACCTCGGCGGTTTCGCCGATCACCACGCCCATGCCGTGGTCGATGAAGAACCGCCGCCCGATGGTCGCACCGGGATGGATTTCGATGCCGGTGAGGAAGCGAGTCAGCTGCGTCAAGACCCTGGCGGGCCCGCGCAGCGCCTGCTTGTCCCACAGTCGGTGGGCGAGCCGGTAGGACCAGATGGCGTGCAGACCGGAGTAGACGAGGGCGTTCTCGAGGTCCCCGCGTGAGGCGGGGTCGTGCGCCCTCGCGTTGCGAAGGTCCTCGCGCAGCGTCGACAGCAGGGTCACGTGGCGATCAATCCCTGATGTGGTCGAACAGCACGGTGGAGATGTAGCGCTCGCCGAAGTCGCAGACCACCGCGACGATCAGCTTGCCGGCGTTCTCCGGCCGCTTCGCCAGCTCGAGTGCCGCCCAGACGATGGCGCCCGAGGAGATGCCGCCGAGGATGCCCTCCTCGGTGCCGAGTTCGCGCGCGACCCTGACGGAGTCGTCGAGCGTGACGTCGATGATCTCGTCGTAGCTCTCACGGTCGAGGATCTCGGGGATGAAGTTCGCGCCGATGCCCTGGATCTTGTGCGGGCCTGCCTCGCCCTTGGTCAGCAGCGGTGAGTCGATCGGTTCGACGCCGACGATCTGCACGCCGGGCTTGCGGGACTTCAGGACGGGTCCGACGCCGCTGATGGTGCCGCCGGTGCCGATTCCGGCGACGAAGACGTCGACCTTCCCGTCGGTGTCGTCCCACACCTCCTCGGCGGTGGTCGCCCGGTGGATAGCCGGGTTCGCGGGGTTGCCGAATTGGTTTGCCGCCACCGCGTTCTCGGTCTCGGAGATGATCTGCTTGGCCCTCGCCACGGCGCCTGCCATGCCCTCGGACCCCGGGGTGAGGACGATCTCGGCGCCGTAGGCCCGCAGCATCACCCGCCGCTCGGTGGACATGGTCTCCGGCATCGTCAGGATCACCTTGTACCCGCGCGCCGCACCGACCATGGCCAGCGCGATGCCAGTGTTGCCGCTAGTGGCTTCGACGATCGTGCCGCCAGGCTTGAGTTCACCGGACTGCTCGGCGGCGTCGACGATCGCCACGCCGATGCGGTCCTTGACGCTGTTGGCGGGGTTGTAGAACTCCAGTTTGGCCACGACCTGCGCGCCGAGCCCATCAGTCAACCGGTTCAGCCGGACGAGCGGGGTACGCCCGACCAGCTCGCTGACGTTCTCGTAGATCCTGCCCATGGCTGACCCTTCGTCGTGGCCGGTCGGCACCGGCGCCTCGTTCGAGTTTATGCGTGCTCCCCAATACCCGTGGGTGCGGCCACCAGGGCGAGCACTCACCCCCACAGATTGGTCCCAGGCTCGGCGCGTACGTTCGTCGGTTGGCGGGCATTCGGGTGACGTTGCGCGGGTCGTGCCGGCACGGAACCAGAGGAGCTGCAGGCGTTGAGTACACGGATCAGTCGACGATGACCGCGACGTCGACTACCGCGGTCGGATTCCGGTCCGAACGCGGACCGCTTCTCATCTCGGTGATGCTGAGCACCGGCCTGGTGGCCGTCGACTCGACGGTGCTCGCGACGGCGGTGCCGTCCATCGTCGGCGAGCTGGGCGGCTTCCATCAGTTTCCCTGGCTGTTCTCCGCATACCTGCTCGGCCAGGCCGTCACCACGCCGATCTACGCCAAGCTGTCCGACGTCTTCGGCCGCAAACCGGTCATGCTGTTCGGCATCGGACTGTTCCTGATCGGGTCGATCCTGTGCGCCGCGTCATGGAACATGCTGGCCCTCATCGTGTTTCGAGCAGTTCAAGGCCTGGGTGCCGGTGCGGTGCAGCCGACCGCGATCACCATCGTCGGCGACGTCTACACCGTGGCCGAGCGCGCCAGGGTGCAGGGCTACCTCGCCAGCGTGTGGGCGGTGTCCTCGGTCGTCGGCCCCATGCTCGGCGGGGCGTTCTCGCAGTTGGGGATCTGGCGCGGCGTGTTTCTGATCAACATCCCCCTATGCCTGGTGGCGGCCTGGATGTTCAACCGGCACTTCCACGAGACGGTCACGCGGCGGCACCGGGCGGTCGACTCCCTTGGTGCGCTACTGCTGGCGTCGGCGATGACGGCGTTGGTCCTCGGCGTGCTCGGCGGTGGCCAGAGTTGGGCGTGGAATTCGGCGCCGAGCATCGGCGCGTTCACGGCCGGTGTCGTGTTGTTGGTGGCGTTCGTGTTGGTGGAGCGTCGGGCGCCCGAGCCCATCATGCCGCTGTGGGTGTTCTCCCGCCGCCTGCTGTGTGCGACGACGATCGTGGCGTTCGGCGTCGGCGCCATCCTGATGGGTTTGACGTCGTATGTGCCCACCTTCTTGGAGGGGTCCCTTGGGGTCGAACCCATCGTCGCAGGCCTTGCGCTGGCCGCGCTGACGGTGGGCTGGCCGGCGACGGCAAGCATCGCCGGAAAGTTCTACCTGCGTTGGGGATTCAAGAGGACCTCGGTTGGCGGCGCAGCGTTGGTGATCGTCGGCGCCGCGGCCTTGGTGGCGACGGTGCACGCCCCGAACGTCGCCCTGACGGCGATCGCGTGCTTCGTCATCGGCGGTGGCATGGGGCTGCTGGCGGTGCCCACGTTGATCGCCGCCCAGTCCAGCGTCGAGTGGAACGAACGCGGCGTCGTGACGGGAAACAACATGTTCGCCCGCTCGTTGGGCAGCGCCATCGGGGTAGCCGTCTTCGGCGCGATCGCCAACTCGATCTTCGGCGCAGGCGACATTCACGCCATCGGGCCGGCCGCCATCCAAGCCGGCTCCGCTGCGGTATTCGTCGGGGTTCTGGTGGTCGCGGCCGTCACCGCAGTCGCCGTTGTCGCGATGCCACGCACACCGGTAAGTCCCGCGGCGGGGTGATCGGGCGTCGGGAAAGCCGTTGCCGTCACCGGACGAGCACTTCGAGCTCGGCGCGATAGCGGGCCCTGTCCTGCTCGGACAGTGGCGGCGCGAATTCGACGACGATCGTCTCGAGCTGGAAGAGATCACGGGCCGCCGCGAAGTTCTGCGCGCGCGCCGTGGTGCCGAAGGACTTCACGCGCACGGTGTCGGTCACCACCGATTGTTCACACCCACTGGCAGGGCATTCTTGGGCGGTGGTGTCCACGGCGTTGGGAGCCTGGAATCCGGCAGCCACCAACGCATTGACGACGCCGCGGGCGCTCAGAGCGCCGAGCTCGCCGCCACGGGTGGCCGTCGCTGCCATGGCCGAGGGACGGGCCTCGGCCGACGACGCCGAAGGTGGGTACCCCGGCAGAGTGCTCGAACAGCCGCTGAGCAGGCACGCCGTCAGTGCGCCGACGGCGAGTGCCCGGGTAGTCAAGGAGTCAGACAAGGAAGCCGTCACTTCCCGACTGGACGGCGGGTTCGCCACCCGCGCGCGTGAACGCAGTGAGTGCACGGACCAGACCATGTCGTTCCTCTGCGGGCATCTTGGCGACTGTTTCGGCGAGTACTCGACGCCGCTCGTCGGTGACTGCGGCGACCACCTGGCTGCCCCGATCAGTGAGGTTCACCACCAGTTCGCGCCGAGATTGCGGATTCGGGCGTCGGTCGATCAGGCCGGCCCCGACGAGCCGCTCGACCATCCTCCCGGTGGTCGACGGTTGCACGTCGAGGAGGCCGGCCAGGGTGGCCAGGTTGACGGGCCCGCGGGTCGCCAGGAGCACCAGCGTTCTGAACTGCGCGATCGTCAGCGTCTCGTCGTTCTCGGCGATGGAGCGCGCCGAGATGGCGACCAGTAGACGCGATGCGGTCAGGAGAGCGTCGGTGATCGCATCCACCGAATCCTGAGCGTCGGTGGCACCTCGTGGCGGCATGTGGTTCCTCCGTCCGAATCCGACCTCGCTAGAGGGTATGAGCAACTGTTGCATACTGCAATGGTGAACATGGACGCGGCGCCACCGGCCGATCTCGCCGCCGTACTGGCGGCCTGGTTGGCGTCGCCGGTGGCCGACCTGCTGATCGCCCTTGGCGTGGCGGCCTATGTGGCCTTGCTCGTCGGGCTGCGCAGACGCGGCCAGCGGTGGGCGCCCTTGCGTACGTCGTCGGCCGCGGGCGCCGCCGTGCTCCTCGTCTTGGTGGTCAACGGTCCGTTGGCCGTCTATTCGCACCACCTCTTCTGGGTGCACATGATCGTGCATCTGGTGCTCATCACCGTGGTGCCGGCCCTGCTCGTGTGGGCCCAGCCGATTCGTTTGATTCACGACGCCGGTGGCCCTCTCGTCGGCGCACGCGTCGACCGGATTCGACGCGGGCGAACGTTTCGATGGCTGATCTCGCCCCGTCTCACGGTGCCGCTCTATGCCGCGGTTCTGGTGCTCACCCATCTCACCGGCTTTCAGGAGGCGATGAGCCAACACGAGTGGATCCACGACGGTGAACTGGTCCTCTACTTCGTGGCCGGATACCTCCTGTTGCTCCCCCTGGTCGGCGACGAACTCACCTCCGATCCGCCGCTGGCCCATCTGCTCAGATTCGTCGTGCTCGCCATCTGCATGTTCCCCGACACCTTGGTCGGGATCATGCTGATGATGACCAGCACGCCCCTGGCACCGGCATACGCGGCGTCGCGGGATTGGGGGCCTTCCGCCCTGGTCGACCAGGCGACCGCCGGAGCGATCATGTGGTTCGGCGGTGACGGTTTGATGATGGTGCTCATGGTCGTCGTCGGCGGCCGGTGGGTTGCCAAGGGCGACCGGGCAGGTGCCAGCCTGGGGCCGTGGTTGGACGGCGTGCGCAGGGGTGCGACGCTCGGCGCCGACTCGACGTCGGACGGCTCGGTCGACATGGACGACGACGAGGCGGCGCTCGCGGCCTACAACGCCCGCCTTGCCGCGCTGCACGACGCCGCGCGCCGCGGCGGAGGGCGGTAACGGAGGGCTCGAGGCTCGACGAGCCACTGCACTTCGGGGCAGCCCCACTGCGATACCGTGAGTGGCAACCGCGCACTGCCCACACGGCGGGTCGCGGTCATGGGCCCGGCCGGAAGGACGCAAAGCCATGACGCTCATGGCTGGGCTCGTGATCGCCGACCGCTTCAAGCTGAAGCGATTGATCGGATTCGGCGGCACTGGCCAGGTCTGGGAGACGTCGGACCTGCAGACGAAGGAATTCGTCGCCCTCAAGATCCTGCGGGAGGAAGTCTCCGAAGACGTCGTCATTCAAGCGCGTTTCCGTCGGGAAGCCGACACGATTGCAGCGCTCGAGCACCCCGGCATCGCTCGCTTCGTCGATTACGGCCACATCCCCTCCCCGCTTGGCGGGCGAACCATCACCTACCTGGCGACCGAATTCATCCGTGGCGAATCCCTCAGCGCCATGATCCACCGGTCCGAGCGACTTTCGCCGGGGCGGACGCTGAGCGTGCTGGAAGGTACCGCCCGCGCCCTAGGGCACGCCCACTCAGCTGGAGTGGTTCATCGCGACGTCAAACCGAGCAACATCCTGGTCACCAAGGACGGCGCCGCGAAGCTCACTGACTTTGGCATCGTTCGAGTGCTAGGCGAGGCGACCCTGACCCACATCGGAACCGTAATGGGAACGGCGCGGTACATGTCGCCGGAGCAAATTCGTGGCGACGGCGCCACTGCGGCCAGCGACGTCTACTCCCTCGCGGTCGTCGGGTACGAGATGATCACCGGCACAGCACCATTCGCGGGCCAGGATCCGCTTTCCGTTGCAATGAGCCACATACAGGATGAGCCCACCCCGTTGCCCGACTTTGCCGGCGAACCACTCAAGGCGCTCATTGCACGGGGTCTTCGGAAGGACCCCCTGCAACGACCGCCGAATGGGACGGAGTTCGCCGAGGAGATCGCCGCCGCGCGTTGGCCCGCTCAACCGCCGCCCCGTTCGACCGGCGGACGCACATCGGCGGCAAAGCGAGCACTCGGGCGCCTGAAAGGGTTGCGCCGCAATTGATTGGAGAGCCCTGAGGTATACAAAGACGCCGCAAGATTGCCGACTACAGAGGACGGTGACGACATCTGCTCAACGAGCCCCACATTCGCATCAGCGTGGGACGGCGCCGCGACGTTCCCGCCAAACGCCAGGATGACTGAGCCGTGAGTCCACTATTTGCTTCCGCGCGCGACACGGTCCGCAGCCAGTTGTGGCCACTGCCCGTCGCGGGCATCGTCCTCGCCATAGTGGCCGCCGTGGCGTTGCCCCACCTGGACGCGCGCGTCGACGATCAGCTGCCCGCGTGGCTGTCCGCCCTTCTGTTCGGAGGCGATGCCGGCGCGGCGCGAACCCTGCTGGACGCCATCTCGAGTTCGCTCATCACCGTGACGTCGCTGACGTTCTCACTGACCGTCGTCACCCTTCAGTTGGCCAGCAGCCAGTTCTCGCCGCGGTTGCTGCGCACGTTCACCAGCGACGTCTTCGTCCAGGCCACCCTCGCGGTGTTCCTGTCGACGTTCACCTACTCGCTGACGGTCTTGCGCTCAATCCGCAGCACCGACACCGGAGTTGGCCTCGTACCGCGGATATCGGTCACGATCGCATTCCTGCTTGGCCTCGTCAGCGTGTTGTGCCTGGTTCTGTTCCTGGCCCATCTCGCCCGCCAGATTCGGGTGGAAACGATGCTGCGCGAGGTTCACGACGACGCCAACGCGACGCTGCGCAGCGCCACCGTGCCCCTGGCCGACGCCAAACCGCAACCGCCGCTGCCCACGCCTCCCCCGAACGGGTCGGCTCTTCTCGCACCCTCGTCGGGATTTCTGACCGGCATCAAGAATCGGGAACTGATCTCGGTCGCAACGGAAGTCGACGCCTGCCTGATCATTGACTGCCACCCAGGCGCTTCCCTAGTGGAAGGCGTTCCGATCGGTGTCGCCTGGCGGGCCGACGGCGATCTCGGCGCCGATGCCGTCGATCGACTACAGGCCGCCATCCGCAGTTCCATCGGAATCGGCTACGAGCGTACCGGCGCCCAAGACGTCGGGTACGGGCTGCGCCAGCTCACCGACGTCGCCAACAAGGCACTCTCACCGGGCATCAACGATCCCACGACGGCGGTCCATGCCTTGGGCCATGTCTCGGCCATCCTGTGCCAACTCGCCGGACGCGACCTCCGACCGGTCGTGCTGCGCGACCGCGACGACGTGGCTCGGGTCTTCCTTCGCCGCTCCGGCTTCGACGAGATGGTCGACGCCGCGATCAGCCAGCCGCGGCGCTACGGCTCCTCGGACCCACAGGTGATGGCACGTCTGTTCAGCCTGCTCGCCGAGCTCAGCTGGCATCTCGACGACCACGCCGTGGTCCGTGACCAGCTCGAGCGGACCCGAAACACCGTCCGGGGAGCCGACTTCGACGAGACCGAGCGGTATCAACTGGAGATCGCCGCGACTCGCGTCGAGGAAGCAATCGCCCTCCGCGGGACGAGGGACGCACCATGACCGCCGTGCCGCGGGGCCGACGAGCCCCTCAAGGCGCTCGTCGCTCGCGGTCGACGCTCAGTGCGGAGGTCTGCCACCGAGGGTGCGGGTGATCTGTTCGGCGTAGCCGACGAGCAGGTCTATCCACTCCTCGCATCGCTGCTGTGGCATGCGGAGGGTGGGACCGCTGATGGTCACTGCGCCGAGAAGGTCTCCCGCGGAATCGAATACGGGCGCGGAGAGACCGGATGCCGAGTCGTCGCGCTCGCCCGTGGTGATGGCGTAACCGTCGGACTTCGTGTGGGCGATCAGCGCGCGCAGCTCGTCGGCGCTGGTGACCGTTCGATCCGCCAGCTGCTCGAGAGGCGCGTTCAAGACTTGGTCGGCCAAGACTGGGTTCCAAGCCAGGAGCACCCGCGACGCCGAGCCAACGTGCAGCGGTATCACCTTGCCTACGTACATCTCTCGACGCAGCGCATGCTGGGTCTCGGCGACGGCGATGCAGACGCGGAAGTTCTGCTCGACGGTGAAGAAGCACGCGGTTTCGGTGGTCTTGTCCCGAATCTCCTTCAGCACCGGATTGACGACGGCCAAGACGTCGACGTCCTTGCGGGCAGTGGCCGCCCAATAGGACATCCGGATGCCGATGCGGATGTGATCGCCGACGCGGTCGAGCATGCCCTGGGACACCATGTTGCTCACCAACCGCTGCACGGTCGAGGTGGGCAGCCCGGTCGCCTGTTGGATCTCCCCTAGCGTCATCGCCGGACGCGTCAACGTGAACGCATTCAAGATCTCGGTGATCTTGTTCAAGACCAGCAGCGTTTGTTGCTTCCCCGAGGCGTCGGCCTCGCCGTTTCCCATGACGTCGAATCTACCGTCGCCGCGGCGCGCCGCGGACTCTCAGTGCCAGGCCGCGGGATTGACGCAGTGCGGAGGAAGTCGTCCCGCTGCCATGGCCACGGCGTTGGCGGCGCACAGGTCGGCCATGCGATTTCTCACCTGCACCGTCGCGCTGCCGAGATGGGGCAGCAGGACGACGTTGGGTAGCTCGGTCAGACCGGGGGTCAGAAGCGGTTCGTTCTCGTACACGTCGAGTCCCGCCGCGGCGATGGTCCCCTCGCGTAGGGCCGAGACGAGGGACACTTCGTCGACGATCGGGCCGCGCGCGGTGTTGACCAGCGTGGCGGTCGGTTTCATCGCCGACAGCACGTCGCCGTCGACGAGGTGACGGGTGGTGTCGGCCAGCGGTACGTGCACGGAGAGGAAGTCACTGGTCTCGACGAGTTCGGGCCAGCTTACTTGCCGCGCCGGAAACGGCAGTGCCGCAACTTCGGCGTCGTTCACCACCCGGCCCGCTGGTGGGTGAGAACAGAACGTGACGTCCATGCCGAAGGCCGCAGCGCGTGCCGCGGTTGCCCTGGCGATTCGACCGAACCCGACGAGGCCCAGCGTGGCACCCGAAACATCCTGCCCTAGAAGCAGTTCTGGACGCCACCCGGTCCATTGCCCCGAACGGACCAACTGATCTGCCTCGACCGCCCGGCGCGCAGTGGCGAGGATGAGCAACATCGCGAGGTCGGCGGTGGCGTCGGTCAGGACGCCGGGGGTGTTGCCCACCACGATGCCAGTGGCGGTGGCCGCGGCCACGTCGACGTTGTCGTATCCGACCGCGTAGTTCGAGATGCCGGTCACCTTGGCGTCGGTCAGCAGCGCAGCATCGAAGAGATCACCCAGTTGGGCGACGACGACGTCGAATTCTCCTGAACTGCAGAGCTTCCGGAGCTCGTGCGGCGTCGGCTGCTTGGTAGGGACGTGGACCCGGCCGGCGGCGCGTAACGCCGCCATTCCGACCTCGGGTATCGGGTACGTGACGAGGAACGCAGGGCTAAGCGCCATCGCACTGCCCTACCTTCTCGGGGTCTCCGATGACCCAGGGAAAGGCCGTCGCCGACGAGCGGGCACCTTGGACGGTCTTGGATCGGTTCGACTCACCGATGTCGGCGAGGATGCGCTCGGAGAGCTCCACGATCCCGGCCAGCGTCCTCGGGGTGATCCAGTCGGGACGCAGCGCGAAGAGCAGATCTTCGGTTGCGGTGTTGCCGCTGGCGCCGGGGGCGAACGGGCAACCGCCGAGGCCTCCGAGGGATCCGTCGACCATGGTGGCTCCGGCGTCGACCGCCGCGAGGGTGTTCGCAACGCCCAGCCCCCAGGTGTCATGTCCGTGAAACACCAAGCGCTGCTGCGGTTGCGCGGCCCGCAGCGCCGACACCAGATCCGTGACCTGGGTCGGGATGGCCTGTCCGATGGTGTCGCAAACCACGATGTGCTCGGCACCGTCGGTGCGCGGGTCCGCGGCGATCGCCAGGACCCGCTGCGGATCGGTGATCCCTTCGAAGGGGCAGGTGAAGGCGGTGGCGATGCACAGTTGGATGGAACCTCCCACCTCGTGGGCGATCCGTATCGCGTCGGGCATTGCCGCGACGCTGGTTTCGGTGTCGCGACCGATGTTTGCCTTGTTGTGGGAATCCGACGCCGACAAGCAGTATTGGAAACGCCGCGCTCCGGCGGCGGCCGCCTTCTCCACGTGGCGAGGGGTCGCGACCCAGACCCAGCACTTGTCGAGCTCCTCGGGTGTGAGCGCGGCGACGACGTCGAGGGTGTCGGCCAGCGGTGGAACGAGATTGCCTCTGGCCATGGAACCAATCTCCAGGCTGGGCATCCCGAGTGCGAGCAGTTCGCGAATGACGTCGACCTTGAGTTGGGTCGGCATCATCTTGGAGGTCAGCTGCAGACCGTCGCGCAGCGTGACGTCGCGCACCTCCGCACGAGGTGTGTAGGGGCGAGGCTCGGTGGCGGTCACGAGAGTGCTCCGATTTCGTCGTCGGTGAGGTGCAACAGGTTGGACAGCACATCGTGGGTATGCGCCCCGAGGTCCGGTCCGACGCTGCGGATCGGAAGGGACTTGCCGCCGATGACCGGAACGATCCCGGTGAACCCGACGCTCTTCGGCTCCTCGTCGCCGGTGTCGACGTCAAAGTGCTGAATCATGTTGCGCGCCTCGTATTGTGCGTCGTCGCAGATGTCGGCGGCGGTGTAGATCGGACCGGACGGGACGCCGGCTTCGTCGAGGATCTTGAGGGCCTCGTCGCGGCTGAGCTGGCTCGACCACTGCCCGATCGCGACGTCGAGTTCGTCGCGGCGCAACCAGCGTCCGGCGTTCGTCTGCAGATCGGGGTCGACGGCGAGGTCGGGTCGCCCTATGGTCGTCATGTAGCGCTGGTAGATGGCGTCACCGTTGCCTGCGACGATGATGCTGGTGCCGTCGTTGCATGGATAGGCATTGCTGGGGGCGATGCCTTCCATCCGCCCCCCGACGCGTTCGCGGGTGACACCGTAGGCGAGGTAGTCCGGGACGAGCGATTCCATGACCGCCAGGATTGACTCGTTGAGCGCGACGTCGACGATGCGCTGGTCGAGCGGGACGGTGGTGCGTTCCCGTTGAAACAGCGCCATGACGGTGCCGAACGCGGCGTAGATGCCGGCGATCGAATCGCCGATGGACACCCCCGTGCGTACCGGCGGGCGGTCGGGATCGCCGACCAGTTCCCGCAGACCGCCGAATGCCTCTGCGACGGCGGCGAATCCGGGGCGCTGCGACATCGGGCCGGTCTGGCCGAACGCCGAGATCCGGGTGATTATCAGGTTCGGGTTGGCGTCGTCGAGCACCGCCGGGCCGAGGCCCCACTTTTCGAGGGTGCCAGGCCGGAAGTTCTCCAGCACGACGTCGCAGTGCCGGACCAGGTCGAGCACGATGTCACGGCCCCGTTCGGTCTTGAGGTCGAGCACGATGGATTTCTTGTTGCGGTTGATCGTGCGGTAGAGCATCGAGGTGTCGCCGGAGTACAACCGCCAGTTGCGGAGTTCGTCGCCGGTGACGGGCCGCTCCACCTTGATGACCTCGGCGCCGAAGTCGGCGAGCATGCGTCCCGCGGTGGGTGCGGCGATGTAGTTGCCGAGTTCTAGCACCCGGACGCCGTCAAGGGGGCGAACATCGTTGTGAGTCATGGACTTTCCTAGTCGGTATCGCGTGTCAGAACAGCAGGCTGGCGGGCAGGATGAGCAGGATCGCGACAACCGAGGCGACGGACACTCCGACGGTGACGGTCTTGAGCGCGCCACGGGTGGACTGGCCAAGCAGCGATTGCAAGAGCCAGAAGGTGTTGCTGGTGACGTGGACGGCGAACAGGGATCCTGCACCGGCGGCGAGCGCGACCAGCACCGGGTCCAAGCCGAGCAGCGGCACCACTGGCGCCAAGATACCCGCAGAGGTGATGGCAGAGATGGTGACCGACCCGACCGCGACGTGCAGCGCGGCAGCGATCACCCACACCACGAGCAGCGGGGCGGCGGTGTTGGCGGTGAAGTAGTCCCCGAGGATGTCGCCCAACCCGGCGGCCTTGATGGTCGCGGCCAGTGAACCGCCCACCCCCGTCAGGATGAGGATCTGCCCGCTTTCCTTGAACCCGGTGGCGAACGCCTTCTGGATCTGTTCTGCCCCTAGGGCGTAGCGCCCGACGAAGCTGGTGCCGATGAGGCCGATCAGTAGGGCGATCACCGGGGAGGACAGGAAGCCGATGATCGGGTTGTGGACGTCGACGGCGTCGAGGATGGCGCCGGTGGCGATCAGCAGCAGCGCGGTCAGCATGGGGGCGAACAACAACAGCAGCGAGGTGTGGGCGCGGGTCGGCGCCGGCGACTTGACCGCCACGCTGCCGGTGCCGGTCGTCGAAGCGGCCGTGCCCTCGGTGCCGGTGGTGTCACCGACGTCGTCCCGGGGTGGCGCGGCGTCGTCGGGTTCGTCGCCGAGGAAGGGTGATTCGTCGCGGTCGGCGTCCCACCAGCCGTGGTTGAACAGGAATGACATGATGGCCACCGAGATCATGACGGTGGGAATGATCAGGCAGAAGCCGAACAGGAGCATCTTGCCCAGCGGCACGTCGAGCAGACCGGCCAGAGCCAGGGAGGCCACGCCGGGCACCATCATGACGATGCCGCACTCCAGGGAGATGGCCATGGCCGTCGCGATGCGGGGCAATCCGTTCTTGCCGATCCGCTTGGCCAGGTTGCGGGCCAATGGGGCGCTCATCACCAGCAGCACGTCGAGGAAGATCGACTGCAAGGCAGTCGCGATGGTCAGCGACAACGCATACGGCATGCGCTTCGGGCCGAAGATGCGCAACAGCAGTTCGACGAGCCGTTGGAACGCGCCGGTCTGCTGCAGGATCGCGCCCATCAGCACACCGAAGGCGATGAGCAGGCCGACGTCGGCCATGATCTCGCCGAAGCCGCCGGTAATGGCCTTGATGGTCTCCTCGACCCCCAGACCGACGGCCAATCCCAGGTAGGCCGACCCGACGACCAGCGAGACGACGGGGTTCAGTTTGAACCGGACGATCATCACCACCACGGCGAGGATCGCGACCGCGGTGTTGACCACGACTGCGGTATCGGACATGGATGCACTCCGTTCCAAGGCTTACTTCTCTGAATGACTCGATGGCCGGTGGGTCACATCACAGAAGGAGAGCGGTGTGAGCTACGGCTCACTCATATTATGAGCACTAACCCACAATATAGGCAATAGCCGGACTGGAAATCAGCCGACGAGTGCGACGACGCCGACGATGACGGGCACCGACACCACCGTGCTCAGAAGGGTGGCGTCGCGCGCGAGGCCTTCGCCGCGGCGATACACCGCGGCATAGGTGTTGATGTTCTGTGCCGCAGGCAGGGCGGCGAGCACGGTGACGAGCATGACCTGATGCTCGTCGACGTGGAAACAGAAGCGCGCCAACACGTAAGCCAGCACCGGCATGACCACGTTCTTGCAGAGCACGGAGAGGACGACGTCGACCCGCGGCGGTCGTGGTGGGCGGTCCGCGGGTGCGGCCAGCGTGATCCCGAACGCGAGCAGCACGGTCGGAATCGTCAGTGCCGCCATCAGTTCCAACGGATCGTGCAGCAGCGGCGGCAGGTCGACCCCGGTGACGGCCAAGGCGATGCCGATCACGCTTGCGGCGATGATCGGGGTGGTGATCAACGCCTTCAACCGAGAGCCGACCGAACGCGGCTCCGCGGACTCGGAGTCGAGGATCGCCAGGATCAACGGGACCAGGACGACGTACTGGAGCAGGATGATCGACGACACCTCGGTGGTGCTGCCGAACACGTACGTGCTCAGTGGCAGGCCGAGGTTTCCGGCGTTCACCACCGAGGCCGCCGACGCGCCGATGGCGGACTCCCCTCGCGGCCGACGCAAGATCCGGCTGGCGATCGCGAAGCACGCCCCGAAGACGGCCAACGCCGTGATCGCAGAGATCAGCAGGGCCGGGGAGAAGATCTTCGCCGGGGCGGTGTCGGCGAGGGTGATCAACATCAACGCCGGAACGCCGACGTGAAACGCCGTGCGGTTGAGCACCATTCGGGCGTTGTCACCCAGTACCCCGGTGCGGCCGACGATCCCGCCCACCCCGACCACCACGGCGATCAGCGCGAACGCCTGCAGTACCGCCAGCACCAGTGTCCTCTCGTGGGTCGTCGCGCCCGCCGTCGCACTAGTGATGTGTCGGGTGGCGCAGGACCGAGACTACGAGAGGTCGGCGCGCCCCTCGGGTACGGGGAGCGGCGCGAGGGTCGGCCCGACGAGGAGGTGGGTCTGACGTCGACGGGATACACGTCGTTTCCCGTCTCGGTCGGCACCCTGGATCTGGTCGGCATGTTCGCCAACGCGCTGCTCGGCGGCGCCGTGGCACACCTCGACGACCACGCCGAGGTCCGTCACCAGCTTGGGCGGACCTCAAACACAGGACGGGGAAAGGACTTCGACGAGACCGAGCGGCATCACCTGGAGATCGCCGCGAACCGCGTCGACGAGGGACGCACCATGACCGCTGTAGCGCCGACGACGCAACGGGTGCAATCCGTCACTGCACCTGGGTTGGGCACGCCTCGATTGGCACGGGCATCGTGATGTCACCGGCCAGTTGGAAGTGAAATGTCACGTCGGTAGACATGGCTGGTCGCAAGTCCGGATCGAGCGTGGCCAATTGGATGGCCGGAAGGCTGCCGGGCTGAGCGCTGGGCTCACCGATGCCGATCGTCGACTTGGGCGGGACGTCCACGGCGGTCATCACGTGCCCCAGCGTCGTCGCGCTCGTCGACAACCCAAGGAAGCGTTCGGTGGCATCGGGGCGACTGTTGGTGACTGTGAGCCGAAGCTCGCCGCCGGTGTTCAACTGAATCGCACACCTGCCGTCGAGAAATGACGGGACGATGGCGGCGTTCTCCACCGTCGTGCCCGTCGTGTGGGAACCCGAACCGCGGTTGGATGAGTCCAGCACCGGGTCTTCCCCGCAGCCGGCCGCCAGCATGGCGACCGCGGCGATGCAGCCGATGTCCGCGCGACTTCTCGAATACGACTGTGTCGGCATCACGCCACCTTTCGGTTGGGGTCACGCCGTAGCCATTGCGTCCGATGGTGACGAGGCCGAGGCGACGATCCGCATCTCCAGTGCGCTCAAACGTACCCATCTAACGACGCATAGCGCAACTATTGCATACTGCTAGCATGAGCTCCGTCAGCTACTCTGCGGCGCCACGCCCCCGCTCCCTTCGAAGCTGGTTGCGCGGAAGCCCCTCTGCCCTTGTCCCGCTCGCCGTCGCCGTCGGCGCACTGACCGGGCTTGGTGCCGTCGGGTTCCGCTGGCTCATAACGACTTTCACGAAGATGTTCACCGGATACGACGACTACTCGGGACTCGGCCGGGTACCGAGCGCGCACTGGCCGTGGCTGGGAGTCTGGTTCCTGTTGCTCGCACCCGTGGTCGCCGGCGCCGTGTACGGGCCCATCGTGCACCGGTTCGCGCCAGAGGCTCGCGGTCACGGAGTTCCCGAGGTGATGTACGCCGTCTCCCACCGCGGTGGGCGAATCGCGCCGCAGGTGACGGTAGTGAAGGCGCTGGCCTCGGCACTGTGCATCGGCGGCGGGGGGTCCGTGGGACGGGAAGGCCCGATCGTCCAGATCGGATCTGCCGCCGGATCCACCATCGCCCAGCTCCTGCGCCTGGACACCAATCGCGTGCGACTGCTGGTCGCTTGCGGGGCCGCAGCCGGCATCTCGGCGACGTTCAACGCGCCGTTGGCCGGGGCGTTCTTCGCCATGGAACTCATCCTGCGCGACTTCGCCGCCGAATCCTTCGGCGCCGTGGTGCTGTCCAGCGTCACCGCCGACGTCGTCGGCCGGGCCCTGCTCGGCGACCACCCGTTCCTGTCGTTGCCGAGCTTCGCCGTCAGAAACCCGGCCGAATACCTGCTCTACGGCGCACTCGGCATCGGGGTGGGAATCGTCGGCGTGGCGTTCTCCAAGATCCTCTACCTGATCGAGGACGCATGCGACTGGCTGTGGCGCGGACCCGAGTGGGCGCGGCCAGCGGTCGGCGGCCTCGTGCTCGGCGCGCTGCTGCTCGCCCTGCCCCAGATGTACGGCGTCGGGTATCCCGTCCTCGAGAATGCCGTGGAGGGAAAGTACGTCATCGGCTTTCTGCTGTTGCTCATGGTCGGCAAGATGGTCGCCACGAGTTTGACGATCGGCATCGGCGGATCCGGTGGCGTCTTCGCGCCCACCCTCTTCATCGGCGCCATGGCCGGCACGGCATTTGGCACCGTCGTGAACGGTGCCTTTCCCGGCGTCACGGAGTCGGCGGGCGCCTACGGGCTGATTGGCATGGGCGCCGCCCTCGGCGGCGCCACCGGAGCCCCCATCACCGCGGTGGTCATCCTGTTCGAACTGACCGGCGAGTACTCCATCATCCTCCCGCTGATGGCGGCAGTCGTGATGGCGGCCGGGACGGGGCACCTGCTCTCCAAGCAGACCATCTACACGGCCAAACTCTGGCGGCGCGGCGTCCGTCTCGAAACATCCACCCCGCCAATGTCCTTCACCGCCGCCGATGTCGCGCAACCGCCGCCCGAACCGATGCCCGCGCACACCCCCCTCGCCACCGCCGCGGCGACGCTGTCGACCAGCTCTCTGGGCATCGTCCCCGTCACCGGCGACCATCACGAATACCTGGGCTGCGTCACCGCTCGGGACGTAGCTCAAGCGCTTGAGGACCCCAACCCTCCCGGCACCGTCGCCGACCTCGTGCAACGCCCCACCGCCCTCGGCATGGACAGCTCACCGCGAGAAATACTGTCCGCACTGCGCGGATATGGCGGCACCGGGTTGCCGATACTCGACGCCGACGGTACCGAGGTCACAGGCTGGATCACCTACGAAACGGTTTTGGCCGCAATGCATCCCGACATCGTCCACCGCGGCGGGTAGCCGACTCCGCACATTCGTCACACGCGTTCCGCGGACCCGGAGGCGGCCGCCTTCGGGTGGGCGGCGGCCATCTCGAGAAGCCGCAGATAGCCGGGCAACGTCCACGCCGCCCGGCCGACGAACAGACCGCTGACGTAATCGATGCCGAGCAGGTCGACGGCGTTGTCGAGGTTCACCGAACCGCCGTACAGCAATCCCCCTGTCGCGCCGCCGTATTGGCGCCCCAGGTCGGCGAATGGCTGCCGCAGTTCCTCGACCGTGGCGGGGCGGCCCTGCTCGCCGATGGCCCAGATGGGTTCGTAGGCGATGAGGACGCGTGCCATCTGCGCTGCCGTGAGTCCGTCGAGTGCGCCGGCCGCCTGCTCGAGGATGAACCGCGAGGATTCGCCGGCCCGCTTCACCTCGACACTCTCCCCGATGCACAGCAGGGGAACGAGCCCGTGCTCGAGGGCGGCCGCCACCTTGAGGCGGGTCGTCGCCACGGTCTCGCCGAAATGCTCGCGGCGCTCCGAGTGGCCGATCTCGACGAGTTGCGCACCGGCGTCCTTGATCTGGGCGACCGACACCTCGCCGGTCCAGGCCCCGCCGTCCTCCCAGTGCGCGTTCTGCGCGCCGAGCAGCACGGGTGAGTTGGCCCCCAGCTCGTCACGGGCCGCCGCGATCGCGGTGAACGAGGGAATGACGAAGGGCTGCACTCCAAAGAGGCCGGCCCTCGCGACGTGCTCGGACACACCACGGACGTACTGACGTGCCTCGGCCAGACCCTTGTTCATCTTCCAGCTGGTCCCGACCCACAGTGGGCCACCACCAATCTGCGCCGCGTCAGTCACTTTCATACGCGCAAATGGCGTCGACCTTGGCCGGGGAAGACGACTGCGGATCGAACTGCACCGCAAGCCATTCCCATTCCCTTGACCTTGTTCGCGGCGATGGCGACGCCAGCCACGATTCTCAATGTCATGCTTGGCTCCTCCGTGGGGTCGTCATCGAGTCAGATGCTCGCCGAGGGCGGCCATCAACAGCGAAAACGACAGTGCGCCAGGGTCCGGGGTACCGACGCTCTTCTCACCGAGCACCCGCGCGCGGCCCAACTTCGCCGTGATGTCCGCCGTTTTGTCGGCCGCCTCGCGGGCGACCCGGGCCGCCTCGGTGATGGCGGGGCCCGCGTCCCCGTCGAAGGCTTCCGCCAGGGCGTCACGGAACGGAACCGCAGCGTCGACCATCGTCTTGTCACCCGGCTTGGCGCCACCGAGACGGATGACGGCGTCGATCCCCTCGCTGACCGCGTCGACGACGTTCTGATCACTGGCGCCTTCGGTGTCGGAGAAGACACCACCGGCGCTTGTCAACGCCGCGCCCCACAGGGCGCCCGAGGTGCCCCCAGCCGAGTCGGCCCACCCCTGCCCGGCCAACAACAGTGCAGTCCTGGCGCCGGCATCGTGCTCCACCGCAGCGCGAGCCGCCCGCGCCGCGCCGCGGGAGCCGAACGCCATCCCCTGGCCGTGGTCGCCGTCCCCGGCAACCGCGTCGAGGCGGCCGAGTTCGGCCTCGTTCTCGGCGCACACCCGTTGGAACGTCTCCAGCACCGCGACGACGTTGCCGGCACAGGCTCGCGAATCCTCCGTGGACTCCGGAATTTCCACCGCTGCGGCGTCCCAAATGCCATCTCGCGCAGCACGTTCCACCTTCGGCATCGCTCCGCGACGGTAAGCGGGCGTCTCCACCGGTGCCAGCCACAGCCTTTCGAGTTCCTCGTCGAGGAACACCACGGTCAACGACAGGCCGGCCATGTCGAGGCTCGTGACGAACTCACCCACCTCGGGACGCACGGCAGTGAGCCCCAACTCGGCGAGACGTTCCGCGACGCGGCCGTAGACGACGAAGAGTTCGTCGTACTTCACGGTGCCGAGCCCGTTCAAGATCACGGCTACTCGGCCGTCGTATCCGTTCTCGCCCCGAGCAGGCTCCTCGGCAAGGAGTTCGTCGAGGAGCAGGTCGGCCACCTCGGCGGCGCTGCCGATGCGGCTGTCTCGCACGCCCGGCTCGCCGTGGATGCCGAGTCCCACTCCCATTTGGCCCTTTTCGACGTGGAACAGTGGCTCGTCGGCCCCGGGCAGGGTGCACCCGTCGAAGGCCACGCCGAACGATCGGGTGGCGTCGTTCGCCTTCCATGCCACACGCTCCGCCTCGTCGAGGTCGGCGCCCGCTTCGATCGCCGCTCCGGCGATCTTGAAGACGGGAAGGTCGCCGGCGACGCCCCGGCGGTCTCGATGGTTGTCCCGGCTGTTGGAGGCGACGTCGTCGCTGACGTTGACGATGCGGACGTCGACGCCTTCGTGACGCAGCTTCTCGGCAGCCAGCCCGAAGTGCAGAACGTCCCCGGCGTAGTTGCCGAATCCCAAGATGACGCCGCCGCCGTTCTCGGCGTTGCGGACCACGGAGTACACGTCGGAGGCAGACGGTGAGGAGAAGATCTTGCCGCAGGGCGCCCCATGACCCATGCCGGGTCCCACCCACCCGGCGAAGGCCGGGTAATGCCCAGACCCTCCACCGATGACGAGGGCGGGCTGGCCCTGCGGCGTCTGCGTCGATCGAGCGACCCCGCCGGGCACCTGGGTGAGCAGGTCACGGTGGCAGGCGACGAGGCCGCGAACCGCCTCGTCGGAGAAGTCGTCCGGGGAGTTGAGGAGGTACGTCATTGTTCCGTCCCATGGGTGCGCCGGTCGGCCGACGGGAGCTGATCCCGCAAACCAGTTTCGACGATCCTATAGGATCATCACCCCTAGGGGCCAGCAGTTTGGCCGTTCTCGGGCCAGGTGCCCGAGCCTGGAGCCGCCGTCGCGTCGTCGACCCGAGCGCGTTCGGCCAGCGCCCTCTCCTTCACGCCCGTGATGTGCGCGTGCATGATGCGGTACACCTCGGGTCCGTACCCGCGCCGCAACGCGGCCAAGAGCTCACGATGCTCGGCAATCGCACTTTCGGAATCCTGAACCCCGACTCCGACGAAGAGCCGAAAGCGTTGCCCGTGTCCACCCAGCGCGTCGTAGGCCCGCAGCAGCGCACCGTTGTTCGCGTGTTCGGCTATCAGCCGGTGAAACCGTTCGTCCGGACGGTGGTACTTCGTGATCGCCGCGGCATCGGAGCTGTGCGGTGCCCGCTCCTGCTCGGCGATTGCCTCTTCCAGTGCATCAAGCAATTCGGCGTCGACCCTGGCAGAAGCCAATTCCGCGAGTCGGGGCTCGATGAGCAGGCGAGCATCCATGATGTCGCCTATTTCCTTGGAGCTCGGCATCTCCGGCACGCGGTATCCGCGCATGGCCACCCGGATCACGTTGCCAGTCGACTCGAGACGAGCCAGCGCCTCGCGGACCGGCGTTGGCGACACGCCTAGATGCCGCGCGGTCCCGTCGATGCTGATCGGGTCTCCGGAGCGGAGGGTGCCGTCGAGGAGCAATTCCATCAGCCGCTCGTAGACCTGGTCGACCAGCGTGTTGCGCATGGGCAACGCGTCTTCTCGGGCTCCCACGTCAAGCCTCCCCGAACCCTGCGGCGGACGGCCTGTCCTACAGGCGGTCACGTCGTCGCTGCACACACGCACTTCTTGGCGGCAAGAGTGTACCCGGCATTGACACGGCACACCTGTCGGCCTATATCCTATTTTATATTGATGTGATCTAAACCACTACGGAGGTGGAAGTGCACACAGCTCACAGTTGGCCGATCGCGGCCAACATGCTCAGCTTCGGCAACAGAGCCCCCGACGGCGGGCCCATCAAGGACGCGCCGCCCAGCGTGTGGGCCGCACAGCTGCGCCAAGTGCGTGAGCTCGGGTTCGATTACATCGACCCCACCGACGCCTGGGTCCCGCTCGCCGCCTTGTCAGACGATCGAGTGGAGGAGTTCCGCACCGTCCTTGGCGACGAGGGGCTGGCGATCTCGTCCATCTCCATGACCCGCAACTCGGTCGTCGACGTCGAGAACGGTCCGCAGAACCTCGCCGACGCCCATCGCCTCGTCGACCTCGCTCCGTCCTTCGGCGCCACGATCGTCAACACCGGCTTCATGCAGGCGATCACGCCAGCGCAGAGCGAGCAGATTTGGTTCTGGCTGGTCGACGGCCACGTCGACGACCCGGCCCTGCGCGACCTGGCAATCGAGCGCATTCGCGAGTTGGGTGACCACGCCCGTACCAACGGGATCGAGATCAGCCTCGAAATGTACGAGGACACCTTCATCGGCACGCCCGACGAGGCGGTCCGGTTCATCCTCGACGTCGACCACGAGGCGGTGGGGCTCAACCCCGACCTGGGCAACCTGATCCGGCTGCACAGGCCGATACCGCACTTCAGCGAGATGTTCGCGAAAGTCCTCCCCCACTCGAACTTCTGGCACATCAAGAACTACTCCCGCGACTACGACCCGGCGACCGGCGCGTACAGCTCAGCTCCGCTTCCGTTGAAGTACGGATACGTCAACTACCGCCAAATGATCCGTCTGGCACTCGAACTCGGCTACACCGGGCCGTTCTGCTGCGAGCACTACGGCTCCGACTCCTTGGGCGTGTGCGCCGAGAACCGGGAGTACATCCAACAGGTGCTCACCTCCGCTCTCGCCTGACCCCAACCCGAAAGGCTCTCGCATGCCCAACATCAACACCGTCACGGTCGTCGGCGCCGGCTACATGGGCGGCGGCATCGCCCAGGTCCTCGCGCTCAACGGCTTCCAGGTCCAAATCGCCGACGTGAGCGTCGACGCCACCCGGGAGGCACTCACCCGACTCGAACGAGAGGCCAAGGAGTTCGAAGAACAAGGCCTGTTCGACGAGGGCAGCGCCAAGACCATCATGGGGAACCTCACGGCGGGCGAGAGTCTCGACGCTGCCGTCGCCGACGTCGACTTCGTCATGGAAGCCGTCTTCGAGGATCCCGACGTCAAGAAGGAAGTCCTGGCACGGATCTGCGCGAGCGCGCGTCCCGACACGATCATCGGCACCAACACCTCCACCATTCCGGTCAAGGTCTTGGTCGACGCGGTCACCAATCCCGAGCGGTTCCTCACCGTTCACTTCTCCAACCCCGCGCCCTTCATACCCGGCGTCGAGTTGGTCGCGGGCGAAGCCACCACCCAGGAAGTCATCGACTCGGTGAAGGACCTCCTCGTGCGGGCGGGGTGTGAGGGCGCGCAGGTCGCCGACACACCCGGAATGGCGCTGAACCGCCTGCAGTACGCACTGCTCAAGGAGGCCACCTTGATCGTCGAACAGGGTGTGGCCACGAAGGAGGACGTCGACACCATCGTGCGCACCACCTTCGGCTTCCGACTGGGATTCTTCGGTCCGTTCGCCATCGCCGATCAGGCCGGACTCGACGTGTACGTCAAGGGATTCCGCACCCTGGAGAACGAGTTCGGTGAGCGCATGGCCACTCCCAAGCTCCTCACGGACAACGTCGACGCGGGCCGTCACGGAACCAAGAACGGCAAGGGGTGGACGGGCGACTTCGACGACGACACCAAGGCAGCAGTGATCGCCTACCGGAACAAGGCGTACTCCCGCATGGGTGATCTTCTGCGCGAACTCGGTCCGGCGCCGAAGGGATCCTCATGGACGAAGTAGTCCTCGCGGAGCGGCCCACCGCCCTGCTCATCGTCATCGCGCTCGCTGCCATCGCGGTGTTGCTCGTGCTGATCGTCAAGGTCAGGCTGCACGCCTTCTTCTCGCTGATCGTGGTCAGCGTGCTGACCGGTCTCGCCGCCGGCATCGGCATGGGCGACGTCGTAACCGTGGTCATCGCCGGCTTCAGCACCACCGTCGGTACCGTGGCCCTACTGGTCGGCTTCGGCGCCGTTCTCGGCCGGCTGGTCGAAATGACCGGTGGCGCACAGACTCTCGCCGACAAGATGCTGGACAAGTTCGGTGAGAAGCGCGCGCCGCTCGCGCTCGCGGTGGCCTCGCTGTTCTACGCGTTCCCGATCTTCCTCGACGCCGGCTTCATCGTCATGCTGCCCATCATCTACACCGTGGCCCGCCGCCTGGGCGGGTCGTTCATGCTGTACGTGCTGCCGTCCATCGGCGCATTCCTGATGATGCACGCGCTGACACCGCCGCACCCCGGACCCACCGCCGCCGCGACGGTGATGGGCGCCGACATCGGCATGGTGGTCATCGTCTCGCTGCTCGTGGGCCTGCCCACGTGGTACCTCGCCGGGTACCGGCTCGGTCTGCTCATCGCCAAGCGCTATCCGAACATGCCGGTGCCGAACCTGCTCGGCGAACCGAAAGACTATCCCGAGGACGAGCGGCCGGGGTTCTGGACCATCATGTTCGTGCTGCTGCTGCCGCTGGGATTGATCTTCTTCAACACGGTGTTCTCGACGCTCGAGGCAGACGGCGCCGTGACCGACGACAACATTTTCTATCAGCTGTCCCGCCTGATCGGGACGACGTCGATGGCTCTGCTGATCACGGTCCTGCTGGCCATGGTGTTGCTGTATGTCCTGCCCCGGCGCCGCCGCGGCGAGTCGATCGGCGGACTGCTGGAAGACCTCGTCGACGATGCGCTGGCGCCGGTCTGCTCCATCATCCTGATCACCGGTGCGGGTGGTGCGTTCGGCAGAATTCTCACCGAGACCGGGATCGGTCAGACCCTGGCCGACGGCCTGGACGCCTGGGGCCTGCCGGTCATCGTCGCCGGCTTCCTGATCGCGATCGTGTTCCGAGTCGCGCAGGGCTCGGCCACCGTCGCTGCGACGACCGCGGGTTCGATCATGGCCCCCGCCGTGGTCTCGATGAACCTCGGGGCGATCCCACTGGCCGCCGTCGTCGTCGGTATCTGCGCAGGCTCGATCACGTTCTCGCACGTGAACGACTCCGGCTTCTGGCTCATCGGGCGCTTCTGCGGTTTCGACACGGTGACCACGTTGAAGACGTGGACGGTGATCGCCACGGCGATCGGGTTCATGAGCTTCGCCCTGGCTTCGGTGGTCTACGTGGTCGCCAGTTGAGGCGATCGTCGACGCGTTTGAACCCAGTGCACCTGCTCGTCGTGAGCCCCCTCGTCATCCCCGTCGAGCGACGATGACCGGCATCCGAGCGGCGTGCACCATTTTCGAGCTGACCGACCCGAGAAGCATCCCGGCGAAGCCACCGCGACCGTGGCTACCCACCACGGTCAGCTGTGCAGCCTCCGATGCGGCGACTAGCCTCTCGGCGGGGTCACCGTCGACCAGGCGGTGTTCGACCGTGACGTCCGGATAGCGCTCCGCCCAACCGGCCAATCGTTCGCCGAGCACTTCCTTGCCGATCTCCAACTGCCGGTCCCAGTCGACCCCGATCCAGTCACGCAAGTCGTCGTCGAACCAGCCGTGCATGGCGATCAAGTCGACCGCGCGCCTGGATGCTTCGTCAAAGGCGATGGCCGTGGCGAGCTCGGAGGCCGGCGACCCGTCGATGCCGACCAGGACCGGCGCCTCGGAGGGGTGGTCCATCAGCGGATCCTCGTCGTGGATGACCGCGACCGGGCAGTGCGAGTGGTGAACCAACCCGGTACTCACCGAGCCGAGCAGCATGCGCTGCAGAGCGCCCTGGCCTCGGCACCCGACGACCACCATGTCCGCGTCCTTGGAGAGATCCACCAGGGTCGGCACCGGCGTGCCGGCACACGACAGCTCGGTGACGGTGATCGGGCTGAACTGCTCGACGGCCCGATCGGCCACACGGCGGGCCTTGGCGAGTATCTCCAGGCCGTTCTTGACGCGCCACTCCGAAAAGCCGTTGAGTAGCGCGGGTTCCGGCCACATGCCGACCGGTGGTTCAGCCAGCACGTGAACCAGAGTCAGTGGGATGTGCCGTAGGGCGGCGTCTCGCGCAGCCCAGTCGGTGGCGGCCAAGCTCGACGGAGAGCCGTCGACGGCCACGATCATTCCGTGATGTGTTGCGTTGCTGGACATGTCACTTCTCCTCATTGTCGGTTGATCTGGGTCGACGTCGTTGAGATTGCCTGGTCTCCTGGCGCCTCTCGACCGGCGGGCGCTGGGCCGGTTGTGGACCGAGCGTCTGTGACTCGGTACTACCGTGACCGCCACCGCGCCGGTCTACTAGTGCCGAAGGTCCTCTCGCGCGACCTCGATACGCGACCGAATACCCCGTCCACGCGGCGAAGGACGTTGTACCCGCGGGGAAGGGGTCGAAAGGTAGCTCCCCCGCGCTTCGCCACCCAATACCGTTGCCGTTCATCGGGCAACCTCGTCGGTGACCGCGACTGGTGGAGCGAAGACGTGGCTGACAAGCAACACGATGTTGACCGCGAGCCGTCAGCGGACCTGTATCGGGTGGTTGCCGTCGTCGTCGTGGTCCTGGGCCATTGGCTGCTCTCGGCGGTGACGTATCAGGACGGCCGGTTCGGTTACGACGAAGTGCTCGCCGAGCTGCCGTACACCCAGTGGTTGACGTGGTTCTTCCAAGTGGTGCCGGTGTTCTTCGTCGTGGGTGGCTATGCAAACGCCGGATCGTGGATGAGACAGCAGGCGCTCGGCGTAACCCGAGGCACCTGGATACGCCACCGAGTCAGCGGCCTGCTCGGCCCGGTGACCGCGTACGTCGTGGTCGTCGCCGCCGTCGTCGCGATATCGTCAGGCCGCGTGGATGATTCACTCGTGGCGATGTCCACCTGGGTGGTTTCGCTTCACTTGTGGTTCGTGCCGATCTATCTCGTCATGATGACTCTGACTCCGTTGGCGGTCGCCGCGCACCGCCGATGGGGAATGTGGGTGCCCGCCTCGTTGATCGTGGCAACTGCCGGCGTCGACTTCGTCACCCGTAGTGGCCATCTCACAGAGTTCGGCATGGCGAACTACGTGATCTGCTGGGGAGCCATCTTTCAACTCGGCGTCGCATGGCACGGCGGAGCGCTTCGCCGTCCGCTACTACTCGCGGCTGGAGCGGCGGCCGTGCTGGCGTCGCTGATCGGGCTAGACCTCTATCCGGTCAGCATGATCGGGGTGACCGGTCAGACGGTTCAGAACACATCTCCGCCGACTGTTGCCCTGCTTGCCTTGGCTTGCACTCAGGCTGGGCTCATGGTGGCTGCCGCACCGGTCATGACAATTCGGCTGCGGCGCGCGCCGTGGCCTCACCTCTTGCGCGCCGCGAACGACAACGTCATGAGCCTCTACCTCTGGCACATGGCCCCGGTGGTCGCCCTGGCCCTCGCCTGCTACCCGAGCGGCCTGCTGCCGCAAGCCGCGCTCGGCACGGACTTCTGGTGGCGACTGCGCCTGGTCTGGATCGTCATGCTGTGTGTGACGACGGCCGCGGAGCTCACGCTGCTGTGGCTGGGACGTTCGGTGTTCGCGCAACCGCTTCCGGCCCTGCGGGTTCCACTTCCGACGTCGTGGTCGGGCCCGCTGCTCGTCGTCGGCACCGCCGCCGCGGCCCTGTCGCTACTCCGCGTTTCTGCCCATGGTTTCGCACCGGGTGGACACCTGTCTGCGTCGACTTTCGCAATCTTCACCGTCGGCATACTCCTGGTCGCGGTCAACCCGACTGGCGGCCGTCATGGGCGGGTAGTCCACGGGGTATCCACGAGTGCACCACTGGAGGGCACGTTGCCATGACGCCACAGCGCACCATGAACGCCTGGGTGGTCGACGACCCCGGCCCGATCGATTCCCATCCCATGCGGTTCGTCCGCAAACCGATACCACGGCCCGCCCCCGGGGAGGTGTTGGTGCACGTTGACGCGTGCGGTGTCTGCCGCACCGATCTCCACGTCACAGAAGGGGACCTGCCCGTACATCGCCGGCGGATCGTTCCCGGCCACGAGGTCGTCGCTACCGTCGTCGAACTCGGCGCCGGCGTCAGCTGCCACTCGGTCGGAGACCGGGTCGGCGTGGCGTGGCTCCGCGCGACGTGCGGTCGGTGTCGCTACTGCGTGCGTGGTGCGGAGAACTTGTGTCCGCACTCGCGCTTCACCGGATGGGACGACGACGGCGGATACGCCGAATATTGCACGGTGCCAACCGCGTTCGCCTATGGTCTGCCGACCGGCTATGACGACGACGAGCTGGCGCCACTGTTGTGTGCGGGGATAATTGGCTACCGCGCCCTGATGCGCGCCGATCTCCCCGACCACGGTCGGCTTGGTATCTACGGCTTTGGCGGCAGCGCTCACCTCACCGCGCAGATCGCTCTGGCGCGGGGCGCAACGGTGCACGTGATGACGCGCGGCGATCGCGCGCGCAGGCTGGCACTCGACCTGGGGGTTGCCTCGGTGAGTGGTGCTCATGATCCACCGCCGGAAGCGCTGGACAGCGCGATCCTGTTTGCACCTGTCGGCGACCTCGTCCCCATCGCGCTACGTGCCCTGGACCGCGGCGGCGTGCTGTCCATCGCCGGCATCCACCTCACCGACGTTCCCATCCTCAACTACGAGCGAGAACTGTTCTACGAAAGGGAGATTCGCAGTGTCACCGCGAATACCCGCGATGACGGACGCGAGTTCCTTCGCTTCGCCCAGGAGCACCGGCTGCAGGTGCGGACCCACGCCTACCCGATGGACCACGCTCAGCAAGCCTTGAGTGACCTCAAGGCCGGACGCTTCGATGGTGCCGCCGTACTGCGAAGCGGGACCTGAGCCGATCACCCACCTGCTCGTGCTCACCTACGCCGACCTCGCACCTCAAAGACGACGTCAGCGCACACTCACGTCTTCGCCGGTGACCGAGGTGATGTCACCGGCGGTGGTGACGAACAGCTGCCTCGTCAAGTGCGTGAGCGCCCGCGCGACGGCAAGCTCCTCACCGGTCCGCGTTGGATAGTGGTCGTCGGGATCGATGTCAGCCTCGCCGACACCGACCAAGTCGGCGTAGCGCCAGTGCAGCCGCGCCGTGGCCGTGGTGTGGTCGTCGTGGCGGTGCACGGTGATCTTCACACGGTACTTCGCGTCGTCGTCGTCTTGGTCGTTGTCGTCGTGGTCGTGATGGTGGCCCATGCGGCGCTCCTCGCAGAGTGGTGATCGGTTGGCTTCAACTCTCACCCTTGGCGCCGTCGACCTGTAGGGCCGTTGGTCCTCGGGGTGACCGTGAGTGCGACCGCCGCAGGGAATGAGCGGCTCCGTTGGTGACATTCGGCCCTGTCGGTTCAATCGACGCACGAATACCGTCGCAGGCAACCATTCGGCCCCCGGTTGGAGATCAGATGCTCGACACGTCCCCGCCGTCCCCCGCCGTCGTCGTCGGCATCGACGGATCCCCCGCCGCCGTCGAGGCAGCGCTATGGGCCGTCGACCAAGCTGTGGACCGCGACGTTCCATTGCGCTTGCTCTACGCGATCGAACCACCACACTTGGGACGTCGCGACCACCGGTCGTTGACCCACGACTTCGTCACGGCCGAGACTGCGGTGCGGGCCGCGTCGATGGCCGTCGAAGCAGCAGACCGCCCGGTCAAGATCGAGGTGGAGATCGTGCACGGTCGCTGCGTCGACGCATTGGTAGCGGCATCGAAGTCGGCTGCCATGGTGTGCGTCGGAGCATTGGGCGTCGACGGGGCCGACGGTGGCCGGATGGGTTCGACACCGCCTGCGCTGGTAACGCGGGCCCACTGCCCGGTCGCCGTCGTGCGCGGACCGAGGTCGACGCCGACTGCCGACGGATGGGTGACAGCGATCGTCGACGGTTCCGCCGACGTCGACGTCGTATTGGGGCACGCGGTCGACGAGGCCTGCCGACGCTCGGCTCCCCTGCGTGTGTTGATGGGCCGCCGTCCGGCGTTCCCCGAGATACAGGATGCCAACCTCGGCGCGGAGAGCACTCGCACGGCAACGGCCGACCTCGAACGTTCGTTGGCGTGCTGGCAGACTCGCCACCCCCAGTTGGACATGAAGGCCGTCACCGTCCCCGGCAACCCGCTCAACTACGTCGCCCGACATGCCCGTTCGATCGGCCTCGTCGTACTTGGTCACCTGGCCGGTGACCAGTTGTACGAGTTGACCCCACTCACCGACGAGGACGAGCTCGACTTCTCGGTGCTGGTCTGCGAAGAGCCAAGCGCGCCATGACCTACACCCGTCACAATGGCCAAGAGTTAGACGACTTTGCGCACTCCACTCGAAAGGGCGTAACGATGGTCAGGGTGTTCCTC
>NZ_MVOC01000029.1:0-27572 GCF_002043095.1 Mycobacterium sp. AT1
TCGACCTGATGGAAGACCGGCGTATGGGTCGCGTCGAGCTCGTCGGTGCGGAACGTCCGGCCGATGGAGACGATGTAGACCGGCAGCTCGCGTTCCAGCAGAGCCCGAATCTGCACCGGCGACGTGTGGGTGCGCAGCACCTGCCGTGACCCGTCGGGCGCGATCTGGAAGGTGTCCTGCTCGCTGCGCGCGGGATGGTCGGGCGGAAAGTTCAAGGCGTCGAAGTTGAACTGCTCGGTTTCGACCTCGGGGCCCTCGGCCAGTTCCCAGCCCATAGCGACGAAGACGTCGGCGACGTGGTCGGTCAGGATGGTGATGGGATGGCGGGCGCCGATCGGCTCCCGGGTAGACGGCAACGTGACGTCGATGCGCTCGGCAACCAGGGCGGCCGCGTCACGCTCGGCGCGGAGCACCTCGATGCGCACGTCGAAGGCTGCCTGAGCCTCGGTGCGGGCGACGTTGACGCGGCGTCCGGCGTCGGCCCGCTCGGCCTTGTCCAGCGCGCCAAGCGCCTGGCGTGCCAGCGCGATGGGCGACTTGTCGCCGAGGTGTTCGGTCTTGGCCCGCGCCAAGGCGTCGAGGTCGCCCGCCTTCTCGAAGGCCTGGCGGGCCGCACTGACGGCAGTGGCCAGCGCGTCCTGCGAAAGTCCCGACGAGTCCGGCTGATTTACCACCCGGCGATCATAGCCACGGGGGACGTGTGAGCCGCGCTACCCTCACGCCGTGATCTTGCGGCCCGCGGTCGTGGCAGGTGTGTGGGTCGTCGCCGCGCTCGTCGCGGCCACGGCCGCGTCGGTCTCCTGGTGGTGGGCGGTACCGTCGCTGCTGCTGCTTGCCGCGGCCGCGCTGGAACGTGGGATCTGCTGCAGACGCGGCACACCGTCCTGCGGCTGTATCCGATCGTCGGGCACGTCCGCTTCCTGATGGAGTCGATCCGCCCGGAAATCCGGCAGTACTTCATCGAGGCCGACACCGAGGCGACGCCGTTCGACCGCGAGACGCGCGATCTGGTCTACCAACGGGCCAAGGGCACCAAGGGCGACGAACCGTTCGGCACCCAACGCGACGTCACCGCCCTGGGCTACGAGTTCCTTCGGCACTCGATCCGCGCGCACACCGCCGAGAACCTCGACCCCAAGGTGCGGCTCGGCGGACCGGACTGCCTCCAGCCGTACGACATCGCAATGCTCAACGTCTCGGCGATGAGCTTCGGTGCGTTGTCGGCCAACGCCATCGAGGCGCTGAGTGCCGGCGCGGCGCGCGGCGGCTTCGCCCACGACACGGGTGAAGGTGGCATCAGCCCCTACCACCTCGCCGGCGGCGGCGACCTCATCTGGGAAATCGGCTCCGGGTACTTCGGGTGCCGCGACGCCGAGGGCCGCTTCGACCCCGGGCTGTTCGCCGAGAAGTCGGCGTTGCCGCCGGTGAAGGCGATCTCGATCAAGCTGTCCCAGGGGGCCAAGCCCGGTCTGGGTGGTGTGCTGCCCGGCGCGAAGGTCAGCGCCGAGATCGCCGCCACGCGCGGCGTCCCCATCGGACGGACCGTCGTCTCGCCGCCGTCGCACAGCGCCTTCGGCACACCCAAGGAATTCGTGGCCTTCATCGCGACCCTGCGTCGACTGTCCGGGGGCAAGCCGATCGGATTCAAGCTGTGCGTCGGCGCCCGCACGGAATTCCTCGCCATCTGCAAGGCAATCCTGGAGACCGGCATCGCCCCGGACTTCGTCATCGTCGACGGCGGCGAAGGAGGCACCGGGGCGGCGCCTCAGGAATTCGAGGACCACGTCGGCATGCCGCTGACGGAGGGGCTGATGCTGGTGCACGACAGCCTCGTCGGCACCGGTCTGCGGGATCGCATCCGCGTTGGCGCGTCGGGCAAGGTGGCGAGCGGCGTCGACGTCGTCAGTCGGGTCTGTCAAGGCGCCGACTTCCTGATGGCGGCCCGCGCGATGATGTTCGCGGTCGGCTGCATCCAAGCGCTGAGCTGCCACACCAACCGCTGCCCCACCGGCGTCGCCACGCAGGATCCGTCCCGAACCCGAGCCCTGGACGTCCCCGACAAGTCGGCGCGGGTGTTCAACTACCAACGCGCCACCGTGGCCAGCGCCGCTCAGATCGTCGCCTCGATGGGACTCGACGGGTTCGACGAACTCGCGCCCGCAATGCTGAACCGCCGCATCGAAGGTCAGCGCACCAGAACCTACGCCGAAATCTACGATTGGCTGATGCCCGGCGAACTGCTCGAGGACCCGCCGGAGTCGTGGCGGTCGGACTGGGTCGAAGCCTCTGCCGACCACTTCCGTTGAACCACATCCGTTTCCACCCGGTTCACGCCGTCGGGCGGACCCGTTCGCGTACCCGCGCCGGGTAGGTCTGCGTCATCCCCACGGCGCCGACGAGGACCACGACGGGTATCACCCAGTTGGTCCAGTCGACGGTCTGCGGCACCCGGGTGGCGTAGAAGCCGAGCACCGAAATCAGCGCGAACACCAGGGCCCACATCAACGTCAGGACCCTGTTGGTCTGCCGGAAGGCGGCCTTCTCCCAATCCTGCAGGGGCCGGTCGACTTTCGCGTACTGCTCGGTGAACGGGGTGAACGCCAACGATCCGAGGGCCATCACCGCGAGGACACCGCTGGACAGCGTCGTCGCGTAGGTGTCCATCCAGTCGCGATCTCTCGCTCCGAGGACGACCCCGGCGGCGGTCACGACCACGAAGAACCCGATGGTGACGAGCTCGAGCAACCTCGGTCCGCCGCGGCCCATGGAGATGCCGAGGATGATCGCCGACAGCACCGCGCACAACGCCCCGAACATCCACGTGCTCGGGCCCTCGGCCACCACCCAGTAGATGATCCACGGCACGAACCCGACGAAGGGGCTGTGCTCAAACCACTCGTCCACCTCTGGAGGGTAGCCAAGCGGGCGCTAGGCGACACCCTTCTGCTTGAGCAGCGGGAGCACTCCCTCGGCGAACCAGTGCGCTTCCTCGAGGTGCGGGTAGCCCGAGAGAATGAACTCGTCGAAGCCCAGCGAGTGATATTCGATGATGAGGTTGGCAACTTCTTCGTGACTGCCCACCAACGCCGTCCCCGCTCCCCCACGGACCAGGCCCACCCCCGCCCACAGGTTGGGGTAGATCTCCAGGCCGTCGAGCCGGCCGCCGTGCAGCGCCGTCATCCGCCGCTGTCCCTCCGACTGCGAACTGGCATGTAGCGCAGTCTGCTTGGCGATCTGGTCTTCGCTGAGCCCGGCGACCAGCTCGTCGGCGACCGCCCATGCGGCCGCCGAGGTGTCCCGGCTGATGGTGTGAAGGCGAATGCCGAATCTGATCGTGCGCCCCCGTGCCTCGGCGAGTTCACGCACCTTGGCGATCTTGGCGGCCGCCGCTTGAGGCGGCTCACCCCACGTCAGGTACACGTCGACGTGTTGGGCCGCGATGGGCAGGGCGGCCGGCGACGAACCACCGAAGTAGAACTGCGGCAACGGGTCTGGCGGCGCCGACACCATCGCGTTCTCGACGTGGTAGTACTTCCCCTCGAAGTCCAGCGGGCCGTTTCGCCAGATCGAGTCGACGATGTGCAGGAATTCTCCGGTGCGGGCATAGCGTTCGTCGTGATCCAGCCAGTCCCCGAAGCGCCGCTGCTCGAGGTCGTCACCGCCGGTCACGATGTTGAGCAGCACCCGCCCCTCGGAGAAGCGCTGCAGCGTCGCCGCCTGCTGCGCGGCCAGCGTCGGAGGCACCAGGCCGGGGCGGAAGGCGACGAGGAACTTCAGCCTCTCCGTCTCCGCCAGCAGGGCGGCCGTCGTCAACCAGGCGTCCTCGCACCATGTTCCGGTCGGCGTGAGCACGCCTTCGAAGCCGAGCCGGTCTGCAGCGCGCGCCACCTCGGCGAGATAGCCCCGGGTCGGGTGGCGGTAGTTCGGCGGCAGCACCTGATTCGCCGAGGCGTGCGACGACGCGACGATGGAGCGGCTGTCGCCGCTGGTGGGGAGGAACCAGAAGAACTTCGCCTGCGAAGCGGGCAATTGAACCTGAGTGGTGGCCACAGTTTAACTTCCGTTCGTCACAAAGGGTTTGAGAGCTTCGTCGTAGCGGTGGTCGACCCAGTTGGCGAACGTGGGCGCCGTCGAGATCTGCTTGGTCTCGGCGAACAGGTCGGCCAGCTTCTGCTCCGAGGCGATCAGCTGGTCCGACAGCGCCACCGACGACCGCAGGCTGCGGCCCTGCGCGACGGTCCCGACCGGCAGTGCGAGGCCGACCGCCGCCGAGTACTTGGCAGCCCATTCCTCGGGATGGTCCTGCGCCCACCGGGTCGCCTTGGCGTAGCGCACCAGGAAGTCACTCAGCGCGGTGTTGCGTTTCGGGTCGGCCAGCGCAGCGTCGGAGGCGATGCCGAAGCCCGCACCGTTGGTGACCCCGGTTGCCTCGGCGATGCTGCGCACGGGCACCTGCTGCTCGACCTGCGCGGTATAGGGGTCCCAGATCGCCCATGCGTCGGCCTGCCCGCTGGTGAAGGCGGTCAGGGCGTCGGCGGGTTGCAGGAACACCAACTTCACGTCCGAGGGCGACAGGCCCGCCTTCTGCAGCTGGGCCAGGATGTGGCCGTGGGCGGAGCTGCCCTTGCCGACCGCGACGCTCTTGCCGCGGAGGTCGGCGACCGTCTTGATCGGCGAGTCCGCCCGGACCAGGACGCGGTCGCCGTCTCCCCCGTTCTCGTAGGCCGTCACCACCTTGACCTTCGCGCCTGCGGCGGCGCCGAAGATGGGCGGGGTGTTGCCGGTGATGGCGAAGTCGATCTTGCCCGCGGTCGCGGCCTCGACTTGCGGGGGTCCCGAGGTGAAGGTCGAGAACACGACCTTGTACGGCAGATCGTTCAGGGCGCCCGCGGCATTCAGCAAGGACTCGGTGCCGCCCTTCTGGTCGCCGATCTGCAGGGTCACGTCGGACAGCTCGGCCGACGGCACCGCGGCCGGCGCCTGTTGCGTGCCAGCGCTCTGCTCTCGCGATACGCAGCCGGCCAGCACCCCGGCCAGCGTGAGCACTGCTGCGACGCGTAACGCGATCACTCGTCTGGATGTGGGCATGATGGTTCCCCCTCGGGAATCGATGGTGCGTTGTCAGAGCGCGACGCCGAGCTGGTCGAGCAGCTCGGCGCGGTAGCGCTCGGTGTTGGCCGACGGATCCGACGGTGAGCGCCGTGCGTCGTCGATCGCGAGCTCGTGGATCACGCGTCCCTCGTCGAGGACCAGCACCCGGTCGGCCAGGGCCACGGCTTCGTCGACGTCGTGGGTCACCAGAAGCACGCCGAAGTGGTGCTCGCGCCAGAGGTCGAGGAGGAGAGCCCGCATCGACAACCGGGTCAACGCGTCGAGCGCTCCGAACGGCTCGTCGAGCAGCAGCAGCTCTGGTTCGGCCACCAGCGCCCTCGCCAGCGACACCCGTTGGGCCTGACCGCCAGACAACGTCAGCGGCCAGGCCTCCGCGCGATCGGTGAGTTCGACGTCGGCCAGCGCCCTGTCGGCGCGGGTCGCGATCTCGGCCTTGGACAGTCGGTTGCGCGTCAACCCGTAGCCGACGTTGGTGCGCACGTCGCGCCACGGAAACAGTCGAGGCTCCTGAAAGGCCAGGGCAGGAGCACCCGCAACCGCACGCTCGCCGGTGTGCTCGGTCGACAGACCCGCCAGCACCCGGAGCACCGTCGACTTACCCGAGCCGCTGCGACCGATCAGCGCGACGATCTCGCCACTGCCGATCTGCACGGACACGTCGTCGAGGACGTGGTGCTCGCCGTACCACTTGTCGACGTGGCTGAGCTCGCCGGCGATTCCGGTCCGACGGTCGGAAGTCAGCGTCACGAGCGGTACCTCAGGGCTCGCCGTTCGGCGACGCGCACGATCGCGTCGGTACCGATGCCAAGCATCGCGTAGACGACCAGACCGAAGATGATGACGTCGATGCGCAGAAAGTCACGGGCGTTGTTGATCAGGTATCCAATTCCCTTGTCGGCGTTGATTTGCTCGGCCACGATGAGCGTGAGCCAGGCGATCGCCAGGGACTGGCGCAAGCCGACCAGCACCTGCGGCGCCGCGCTCGGCACGATGATGGTGCGGAATCGCTGCCAGAACGAGAAGCCAAGCACCTGAGCGGTTTCGGAGAGCTTGGGGTCGACCTGCCTGATCGCGGAGAACGTGTTGAGGTAAAGCGGGAAGCTGACCCCGAGTGCGACCAGAAGCACCTTGGGCAGTTCACCGATGCCGAACCATAGGATGAACAGCGGAATCAGGCCGAGATGGGGCAGCGCGCGGAGCATCTGCATCGGCGGGTCGACGGTTGCCTCGAACCACGGCGAGAGGCCGACGGCGGTGCCGAGCGCGACGCCGATCACGCCGCCGAGAACGAGGCCCTCGACGACGCGCACCCCCGAGACGCCGAGCGCGTCGGCCAGTTCACCGTTCTTGATCAGGTCGACGCCCGCGTCGAGGATCAGAGAGGGAGCGGGAAGGACGTCCTGCGGGATCAGGCCGAGCGCGCTACCGAGTTGCCACAGCGCCAGGAGGACGATCGGCGAGGCCAGCCGGATCAGCCCCCACTTACGCTGCCGCAGGCGGCCTTTCGCGGTCGCCGAACCCACCGTGGTCACGGAGGGAGGTACGACGGAGGTAGTCACGATGAGCTGACGCTACGGAGCGAGCCGAAACCGTGGAAGGTTTCGACTCGCTCTGACGCAAAGGCGCGCTAGCCGAACCGTGTGGTGCCGGTGACGGTCCGTGCAGTCACGCTGCGACCGTTGATCTTCGAGGTGAGGGTGCGGTTCTGCAGGCTGACCGCTTGATCTGCCTGCTGTAGGACCCGCTTGTTGCGCACCTGTGCCTGAAACTGTGCGGTGTTGAGCTGTTGCAGTTCGGCCTGTTCGAAGTCGCGCCCGGTGATTCCGCCGTTGAACTGAACGCCGGTCACGGAACCGTCGGGGCGCACGATCCAGGAGGACCGGATCCCGTCCAGGTCCACGGTGTACACCCCGGCGGGGTCGGCGACCGCCGCGGCGGTGAACGTGTACCTGGTGCCGTTCATGACGACGTCGCCGGTCATGTCGGAGCCGGCGAAGGACGCCGCGAGGGTGTCGCGGAACTTGTTGGTGACGTCGACCTTGCCGTCGGTCTGGGTGCCGAAGAACCACGCCTCGTCGTCGACGCCGTTGCAGGCGTACGCGGCGATCTGGTCACCGTCGACGGAGATTCCGATGGTCATCTTCTTGCCGTCGGCCTCCATGTCCGCCACATACGTGGCGGCTTTCGGCAACGAGGACGGCGAGCTGGACGAGGCAGTGGAGCTGGACGAGGACGCCTCAGTGGACGACCCGCCGGAACAGGCGGACAGGGTGCCGAGGACCACGAGGCCAGCCACCATGACGAGCAGTGTGCGAAGGAGAGTTTTCATGTCGGCCATGCTTCTCCCGGCCGAACCTCATTACATGGAGATTGGCAGGAGATCGTGTGGAGATTGCCAGCTTTAGGCCAGGGTGGTGACCGCAAGCGGCGTGGCGGATCCCGATTCCCGGATGGTGACGGTGCGGATGTCCGACTTCGGAATGACCGTTGCCGCAGCGAGATTCGACGCCTGCTTCTCGGTTCCCGACGGCCGCCACGACGCGACGGTGGTCTCCGCGCCGTTCTTGGTCGTGACGACCATGTCGTAGCCGGTGGCCTTCACCGCCCAGTCCTTGGTGTACTCGCATTCCCAGTCGAGGCGGGTTCCCCACGGCTCGTCTGAGAGCGCCAGCGACGCCGTGACGCCCTCTCGCTGACCCGGAGCCATCGCCTGCAGCGACACCCCGGTCGACGATTCGTGTGGGATGACGGCATAGCCCACCAAGCCACCGATGAGCAGGAAGGCCGCGGCCGACGCGAGCGCCGTGGCCACCCGGGCACCGCGAGAGCGGGTCCGTCGCCGCTCCGCTGCCGCGGCGAACGACGCAGGCTCAGTGCCAGCCTCGTCCCGCGCCTTGGTTTGCGGTTCCGCGTCGAGCAAGGCCAGTGCCTCCTCGGGAGACAGCACGTCCAGGATGGCGGGTAGGTCGGTCTGGTCCCATGGGTCGGCGGACTCGGGCGAGTCGGCCAGATACCGCTCGTATTCGGCGGCTTCGGATGCCGAGAGGGCGCCGAGGAGATAGGCGGCATCCCATTCGGCCATGTCGCGTTCGGAGGTCATTGGACGACCCCCCTTTCCTCCAGGGCCACGCGGAGTGCGCGTAGTGCGTAGTGCAGCCGCGATTTGACGGTTCCCGGGGGAATACCCTCGTGCCGCGCGATCTCAACGGCGGTTTGTCCAAGATAGTGCGCTCGTACCAACACGGTCCGGTGCTCAGGACTCAGGGATCGCAGGGCTTCGGAGACGACGAACTTGTCGACCGCCGGCCCGAAAAGGTCCGGTGAACTGCGCTCGGGGACGGTGTCGGTCCCGAACTCGCGTTTGTAGCGGGAACTGCGCCGGTCGTCGATGACCAAATTCCTGGCCACCGTATACAGCCACGCCCGCGTCGAGTCCTCGGAGTAGGTGCTGAGGATGGTGCCGTTCTGCCACAGCCGCAGAAGGGACTCCTGGACGACGTCCTCGGCGAACTCCCGGTCGCCCCGCGTCAGCCGAAGGACGAAGCGATTCAACGCAGGCCCGTGCTCGTCGTGGATGACCCGCAGCAGCTCGGCGTTGGCTGGATCGTCCGGCATCGTGCGCTAGTTCCTTCATCGGTCCGTGGTTCACGCGGCTGACGGCTAGCACTGCACATCGCGGTGACGCCCGAACTTGAAACATACCCAATTCTCCGATTCATTCCCGGTTCGACGACACGTTCGGCGCCAAGGTCACCTAGCCGACGTCACCTGGGCGGCCCGTGGAACTCCCGGCGGCGCGTCGACGGTGCGACGCGGTACCGGTTGCCATTCGTCCGCACGCGCCGTGCATGCAGGCGCCGGACGTTCAGCACGACTTCGCTGCCCACCTCGTCGAGATCGGCGACGTCGTCGGTGGGCTCGTCGGTGGTGCGCAGCGCCCCGACGAACTGGTATCCCCGCCCGCGAACGGTGCGAATGACGTGCTGCGACACGCCGTCGTCACCGAGCGCGCGCCGCACCGCCTTGATCCGGCTGGACAACGCGGCCTCACCCACGAACCGGCCGCCCCAGACGGCGTCGAACAACTCGATCTTCGTGACGACCCGGTGATGGTGCTTGACCAGTTGCGTCAGCACGTCGAACACCTGGGGCTCGACCGGGACGGAAACCCCGTTTCGCCGGAGCTCGTAGCGCGGAAGGTCAAGGACGAATTCACCGAAGAACCACACGGCGGGCTCGAGATCGGGGGCGGCAGATGGAAGCGGCGATAGCACGGTCACGGTGTTTCCCTTCTGGCGTTGCACCCCCTTGGGGCGCTGTCAGGAGGAACGACGGGCGACCCCGCGGAATGGTTCAGTCGGTTCGAAAGAAATTTCTCCGCGGCATCTAGCAGGCCTCATCGCCAGCCGTCGGCCGCCTTGGCGGCGCGCATCAGGGCGTCACACAGGTCGCGGAGTTCCGAACCATCGGCACCTTCGTCAATGGCCGTCGCCATGTCCTCGGCGGCGCACCTGACCTGATACACGCGATCGGAGAGCTGAGCCGCCTCCTCGGCGGACAGCACCACCGAATCGGGGGCCACCGACGTGCCCTTGACCATCGCGCGCTGCTCGTAGGCGCGTTGGCGGCAAGATTGCCTGCAGTACTGCCGACGTCGGCCCATGCCGGCGTCTGGAACCTCGCGGCCACACCAACGGCACGGTTGAATTTTGGTTCGCCGTCGGGTTTCTGATGCCACGGCACTCGACTGTAAACGGCTCACCCCGTCCATCCCGGTATCATGGACAGTCGCGTCGGGAACTTCATGCCATACGGCAGCGTTGTTACCCGCGGAACGTTTGTCGGATGAGGAGTAGTGACAATGGCTGATCGTGTCCTGAGAGGTAGTCGACTCGGAGCCGTGAGCTACGAGACCGATCGCAACCACGACCTCGCGCCGAGGCAGATGGCGCGTTACCGGACCGACAACGGCGAGGAGTTCGAGGTCCCCTTCGCCGACGAGGCCGAGATCCCTGGCACGTGGCCCTGCCGCAACGGCCTGGAGGGCACGCTCATCGACGGCGACGTGCCGGAGCCCAAGAAGGTGAAGCCCCCGCGTACCCACTGGGACATGCTGCTGGAGCGTCGTTCGGTCGAGGAGCTCGACGAGTTGCTCAAGGAGCGGCTCGACATCATCAAGACCCGCCGCCGCGGCGCCAGCAGCTAGCGCACCACTCCGCGGGCGCGATCCAAGCGCCCGCGGATGCCCCACTCGGCGATCTTGAAGATCGCTTCGCGGATGTTCGAACCGCTCATCTTGGACTTGCCCAGCTCGCGTTCGGTGAACGTGATGGGCACCTCCTTGACGACGAATCCCGCGCTGATGGTGCGCCACGTCAGGTCGACCTGGAAGCAGTAGCCCTTGGAGTCGACGGCCGCGAGGTCGATCTTCTCGAGCACTTCGCGGCGGTATGCGCGGTAGCCCGCGGTGATGTCGTTGACGTCCACTCCCAGCGATATGCGGGAGTATCCATTTGCCGTGCGTGACAACACCATTCGTCGCCGCGGCCAATTGCGCACGGTACCGCCGTCGACGTACCGCGATCCGATGGCCAAGTCGGCGCCCGCGTCGACCGCGTCGAGCAGTCGGTACAGCTCCTCCGGTGCGTGCGAGCCGTCGGCGTCCATCTCCACCAGCACCGTGTAGGCCCTGCCGAGCCCCCAGGCGAAGCCCGCCAGGTACGCGGCACCGAGACCGGCCTTCGCGGTGCGGTGCATCACGTGGATCCGGTCGGGGTCGGCCAACGACAGTTCGTTGGCCAGCTCGCCGGTACCGTCGGGGCTACCGTCGTCGACCACGAGGATGTGCACGTCCGGCCGCGCCGCGTGCACCCGCCCGACGATCAACGGCAGGTTTTCCCGCTCGTTGTAGGTCGGAATGATGACCAGCGTGCGCTGACTGGGGCGGTCGCCACCCTGAATCATGCGCGATCACGCTCGTCGGTCATGTCACTCCTTCGTCTTGGACTTCTCCGCGGCCGCCACCTTCTTGCGGCGACGCGCGAACTTATCCGCCAGCGATCCATTGTGCAGCATCGCCCATGCGAGAGCCGCAGCACCAGCGATCACGATCAACCCCTGGATGGCCGGGCCCCAGCGCGTGGCGGGCGTCAGGCTGGTCTTGAGCCGGATTTGGGCGTCGAGGTAGGCGGGCTCGAAGAACCCGGTGCGGGCCAGCTCCTGCCCGTCAGGCCCGATCACGGCGCTGATCCCGACGGTCCCCGCGACGACGACGAACCGGTCGTGTTCGACGGCCCGCAGCCTCGCGAAGGAGATCAGCTGGGCGCTCATCGACTCGTCGAACGTCGCGTTGTTGGTCGGTACGGCGAGGAACTGCGCCCCGTTGAGCACCGATTCTCGGGCGGCGCGGTCGAAGATCACCTCCCAGCACGTCGTCACCCCGATCGGGATGCCTGCGGCGTGGACCACTCCGTCGCCGGCACCGGGCACGAAGTAGCCCGCACGATCGGCGAACGACGACAACTTCCGGAAGAAGCTCCGCCACGGCAAGTACTCGCCGAACGGCTGCACGATCTTCTTGTCGTGGCGTTCGCCCGGTCCGTTGACCCCGTCCCACACGATCACCGTGTTGGTCGCCTGCGGATCCTCCGGGGTGTAGCCCGGCGCCGCGACGACGGCGCCGACGAGGATGGGAGCGTCGACGGCGTCGACGGCGACCCCGATCTGGTCGGCGGCGTCCTTGTTGACGATCGGATCGATGTCAGACGAGTTCTCGGGCCACAGGACGACGGCGGGCTGCGGTGAGCGACCGGCGCGGACGTCCTCGGCGAGGCGCAGCGTCTCGTTGACGTGGTTGTCGAGCACCGCCCGCCGCTGCGCGTTGAAGTCGAGACCCAGCCGCGGCACGTTGCCCTGCACCGCCGCCACTGTCGTGGTCGGGTCGTCCCCCGCACCGACGCCGGACCGCCGAACGAAGGGCGTGCCGGCGGCGACCATGACCAGGACCAGCGCCACGCTCGCACCTGGCACCAAGATCGCGGGAAGGTCCAGCCGCCCGGAGTGGTGGTCGGTGCGCCACCACCTCGCCGCTTCCATGGCAATCGCGCCGAGGCCGAACCCGACCAGAGCGACGGCGAACGACACCAACGGAACGCCGCCGAAGTGCGCGACGACGAGCAGCGGGCCGTCGTCCTGCGCATAACCGACGACGCCCCACGGGAATCCACCGAACGGGACGGTCGACTTCAGCCACTCGGAAAGCACCCACAGACAGGCAAACCACACCGGCCAGCCGGGCAGCTTTCGCACCACGACGGCGAAGAGGCCGAAGACGGCCGGGAAGAGGGCCTCCATCGCCGAGAGCGCCAACCACGGCATGGCTCCGACGAACCCGCTGATCCACGGCAGCAGCGGCACGTAGAACGCCAACCCGAACAGGAAGCCGTAACCGAACCCACCTGCCTTCGTGGTCGACGGATGGCTCAGGACCCACGCGAGGAGGCCGAAGGCGACGAAGCTCGCGAACCACCAACCGAATGGCGGGAAGCTGACGCACACCAGGATTCCGGCCGCGATGGCAGCGGCAAGGCGCATCACGCGCGGTCCGAGAACACCGCGCACGCGCGCCACGAACGGGCGATCAGCCATGGATGGTGACACCCCAATGCACCGTCTGACGACAGACCGGCAGGGGTTCACCCGGAGTGAGCCGGGGCAGGGCGGGGATTCGCGATCGCGGGTCGGTGGACCACCGGGCCACGGTGTCGGCGGGGGCGGCCACTTCCAGTGCGCCGAGCCCTCCCGGCACGTCCCAGACGGCGTAGGTTGCCGGCGCACCGGGGGCCAGCGTGCCCGCGACGCCGTCGCGGATGCCGCCGGCTCGCCACGCCCCGCGGGTGGAGGCGGCGAACGCGGCTCGCGCCGACAGTGCGCTGCCCTGGGTGTGGTGGGCGGTCGCGGCCCGCACCGTCTCCCACGGATTCATGCCGGTGACCGGCGTATCGGAACCGAAGGCGAGTGGCACGCCTTGGGATGCTAACAGCGCAAACGGGTTCAGCCGACCGGCCCGCTCCGGCCCCAATCGCTGGGCGTACATGCCGTCGGGACCGCCCCACAGGGCGTCGAAGTTCGGTTGCACGCTGGCGATCACACCCCAGCTGCCCAACAGAGCGGCCTGTTCGTCGGACACCATCTCGAGGTGCTCGAGCCGGTGACCGCACCGGGCGACGGCTGGGGCGCCGTGGCGGTCCACCACGCGTCCCAGCGCGTCCACCACCGTGGTGACGGCCGCGTCGCCGATGACGTGAAAGCCCGCGGTGACCCTCGCCTCGGTGCACGCGTCCAGATGTGCCTCCACGGCGGCGCCGTCGAGGTAGGCGTTGCCGAAGCAACCCGGCGCGTCGGTGTAGGCCTCGAGCAGCGACGCCGTGTGGGAGCCGAGCGCACCGTCGACGAAGAGGTCACCGGCCAAGCCGTTGACGCCGACGTCGTCAACCAGTTCTCGGGCCTGCGCGGCCGACGTGACCGCTTCACCCCAATAGCCGACCACCTCGACGCCGTGTTGCAGCGCCCGAAGCTCGCGCCAGTCGTCGATTCCGCCGATGTCGGGTCCGGCGCACTCGTGCACCGCCGCGACGCCGGACCGGGCCGCGAGATCGAGGGCCGCGACCCGGGCCTCCCGGCGTTGGTCGGGGGTGAGCGAGGCCCTGGCCGCGGCGCGCACCAGGTGATGGGCGTCCGCGGTCAACGGCAGCTGGTCGTGATACCCGGCCGCGGCCGTCAGCCCGGGCACGGTCGAGCGCAGCGCGGTCGACGCCGCCGCGGAGTGCACGTCGACGCGCGCCAGGTACGCCGGCCGGTCGCCGAGCAGGCCGTCGAGGTCGGCGGTGGTGGGAGCGGTCCGGTCCTGCCACCCCGACTCGTCCCACCCGTGACCCCAGATGGGCCCTTGGGGATGGCGGCGGGCGTAGTCGCCGACGAGCCGCAGCACGTCGTCACGCGACGTAGCGCGGCGTAGGTCGAGGCCGACCAGTGCGAGCCCGGTCGCGGTGACGTGGACGTGACCGTCGACGAACGCCGGGGTGACGAAGCCGCCGCCGAGGTCGACCACGCGGGCGTCGGGGAACTGCCTACGGCCGACGTCGTCGGTGCCCAACCACGAGACGACGCCATTCGGCCCGTCGCTGATGGCGATCGCCGTCGCGTCCGGCATGGCCGCGCTGTAGACGCGGCCGCCGAGCAGAAGCGTCGTCAAGCGACGTCGGGGCGCTTGGGCAGACGCGGCTGCTCCACGTCGGTCACGTCGACGACCTCGCCGTCGACGTATTCGGTGCTGCGGGTGGCGCGGAACGGCACACCACCGGTCGTGGTGACGATGACGGGCATTCGACCGAGGCTACGGGCGGCGACGGCCGCCACCAACGGGCGGGCGGCCGCGCGGGTGGGAGGCAGCAGGAGTAAGAGACCCAGCACGGAGGTGACGAGGCCGGGCACGACGGTCAGCACACCACCGAGGGCCACCAGCGCTCCGTCGGACACCGCGCCCTGCGGGGTAGCCAGACCGGTCCGCAGCCGTTGCACCTGGCGCTTCACCTGCGAGCCGGCCAGTACGAGACCCAGGGCGAAGGTGCCGACCACCAGGAGGAACGTCCACCCAAACCCGATCGTGGACACCAGGGCGACCACGACCGCCAGTTCGACGAGGACGTACACCAGGAAGAGCCGCATAGCCATACCGAGACAACGTTCCGCAGGCCGCCGAGGTTCCTAGCCCGCCGCGGGCGCGTCGACGGCGCGGATCTCGATCGCGGCGTGCACCTCGTCGACGCCACCGCGGATGAACGCCTGGGGGATCCACCACCAGGCGTGGTACCAGAAGCGCTTGGTCGCCATGTCGAACACGCGCCGGGTCTCGGATTCGGGCAGCATCCGCGCGACGGCTTCCACCGGTTCGCCCTTCACCTTGCCAAGCACGCCGCACTTCTGGATCGTCACGCGCGGAGTGTTGTTGATGCGCTTGGTCTTCCACGACCCCTTGTCGGTGCTGATCACCAGCTTGTCGCCGTCGGGGACGCCCCAGATCGGCGTCGGCTTGGGCCTGCCGTCCTTGGTGAACGTCGTCAGCAACAGATACTTCTCGCGGTAGACGTCCTCGAAGCTGGGCACCTAGACGGCCTTCAGCTCGATGCCCACGTTGTTCTTCATCCCGCCCTTGAGCTTGCTGAAGAGGTTGAACACCTTGCCGATGATGCCGTAGCGCTTGCTGATCGCGTCGTACACGGCCTGGGTCTGGGACTTGTCCAGGATCACCGCGACCGCGTCGACCGCCTCACCCTTGGGCTTGCCGCCGCGGTCGCACTCGGCGATGGTCACCCGGGGCGTGTTGCGAATCCGCTTGACCTTCCAGGACTTTTCCTGGGTGATGGCAACCACGCGGTTGCCGTCTGGCGCCACCCAGATGGCGGTCGGCTTGGGTCGACCGTCCTTGGTGAACGTCGTCAACAACACGTACTCGGACTTCGCGACCTCGGCGAACGTGGGAGCCATGTGCTGAATCTAGCCTTCCAGGTCGCCTTCGGTCTCGAGCAGCACCTGTCGCAGTCCGGCGAGGGTGGCCGACTCCGGCTGGGCCCACATGCCGCGTCCTGCGGCCTCCAGCAGCCGCTCGGCCATGCCGTGCAGCGCCCACGGGTTGGACTCGTTCATGAACTTGCGGTTCTCCTCGTCGAGGACGTACTCCCCCGCCAGCCGCTCGTACATCCAGTCGGCCATCACGCCCGCCGTCGCGTCGTACCCGAACAGGTAGTCGACGGTGGCGGCCATCTCGAAGGCGCCCTTGTATCCGTGCCTGCGCATCGCCGACATCCAGCGCGGGTTGACCACCCGCGCGCGGAACACCCGGGTGGTCTCCTCCGAGAGTGTGCGGGTGCGCACCGCCTCAGGCCGGGTGTTGTCACCGATGTAGGCCTCGGGGTCCTTGCCCGTCAGCGCGCGCACGGTCGCGACCATCCCGCCGTGGTACTGGAAGTAGTCGTCGGAGTCGGCGATGTCGTGTTCGCGGGTGTCGATGTTCTTCGCGGCGACCTTGATTCGGCGGTACTGCCGGTTCATGTCGTCGCTGGCGGCGGCGCCGTCGAGGCCGCGGCCGTAGGCGAAGCCGCCCCAGGCGGTGTAGACCTCCGCGAGGTCGGCGTCGTCGCGCCAGTTCTTGCTGTCCATGAGCTGCAGCAGGCCGGCCCCGTAGGTCCCCGGCTTCGAGCCGAAGATCCTTGTCGTCGAACGGCGTTGGTCGCCGTGGTCGGCGAAGTCGACCTTGGCGTGGGCCCTGACGTAGTTCTGCTCGTCGCTCTCGTCGAGTTCGGCGACCATGCTGACCGCGTCGTCGATCATGGTGACGACGTGCGGGAAGGCGTCTCGGAAGAAGCCCGAGATCCGGACGGTCACGTCGATGCGGGGGCGCCCGAGTTCGGCCAGGTCGATCGGTTCGAGGTCGACGACGCGGCGCGACGCGTCGTCCCAGATCGGCTGGACGCCGAGCAGGGCGAGCACTTCGGCGATGTCGTCACCGGAGGTGCGCATGGCCGAGGTGCCCCACACCGACAGGCCGACCGAGCTGGGCCACTCGCCGTGGTCGGCGTGGTAGCGCTCCAGCAGCGAATCGGCAAGGGCGACACCGGTTTCCCACGCCAACCGGGACGGCACCGCCTTCGGGTCGACCGAGTAGAAGTTGCGACCCGTCGGCAGCACGTTGACCAGACCGCGCAGCGGCGAACCCGACGGGCCCGCCGAGATGAAGCCGCCGTCGAGCGCCCGCAGGATCTGCGCGACCTCGTTGTCGGTCTCGCGCAGCCGCGGCACCACCTCGGTGGCCGCGAAGCGCAGCACGCTGGCGACCTCGGGGTTGTCGGTGATCCGGTCGACCGCGGCGGCGTCCCAGTCGGTGGCGGCCAGTTCGGCGACCAGCTCACGCGCACGTTCCTCCGCCGCGTCGACGGCCCCTCTGACGTCGGTGCCGTCCTCGGCAAGGCCGAGCGCCTGCCGAAGGCCCGGCACGGTGTGTTCGCCGCCGAAGAGTTGCCGCGCCCGCAGGATGGCGAGCACCAGGTCCAGCTCGGCCTCCCCGACTGGGGCCTGGCCGAGGATGTGCAGACCGTCGCGGATTTGGACGTCCTTGATCTCGCACAGCCAGCCGTCGACGTGCAGCAGCATGTCGTCGAAGACGTCCTCGTCGGGACGGTCCTCGAGACCGAGGTCGTGGTCCATCTTCGCCGCCCGCATCAGCGTCCAGATCTGCTGTCGGATGGCGGGCAGCTTGCCGGGGTCGAGCGTCGCGATGTTGGAGTGTTCGTCGAGCAGCTGCTCGAGCCGGGCGATGTCGCCGTAGCTCTCCGCCCGCGCCATGGGCGGAATCAAATGGTCGACCAGCACGGCGTGGGCCCGGCGCTTGGCCTGGGTGCCCTCCCCCGGATCGTTGACCAGGAACGGGTAGATCAGCGGAAGATCGCCGAGCGCGGCGTCGGTGCCGCACGTCGACGACATGCCAAGTGTCTTGCCTGGCAACCATTCCAGGTTGCCGTGTTTGCCGAGGTGGACGACGGCGTCGGCCCGGAACCCGTTGCCGAACTCGGCGTCGAGCCACCGGTAGGCGGCCAGGTAGTGGTGGCTGGGCGGCAGGTCGGGGTCGTGGTAGATCGCCACCGGGTTGGCACCGAATCCGCGGGGGGGCTGCACCATGATCACGATGTTGTCGGATTGCATTGCGGCGATGACGATTTCGCCCTCGGGGTCGTGGGTGCGGTCGACGAACAGGTCGCCGGGGGGCGGCCCCCAGTGTTCGACGACGGCGTCGGCCAGTCCGCTGGGCAGGGTGGCGAACCAGGCCCGGTAGTCCTTGACCGACACCCTGATCGGGTTGCGGGCCAACTGTTCCTCGGTCAGCCAGTCGGGATCTTGGCCGCCGCGTTCGATCAGCGCGTGGATGAGCGCGTCGCCGTCGTTCGCGTCGACGCCGGGCACCTCACCGATCTGGTAGCCGGCGTCGCGCATCGCGTGGAGCAGTCCGACGGCGCTGGCCGGGGTGTCGAGACCGACGGCGTTGCCGATGCGCGCGTGCTTGGTGGGATAGGCGGAGAACACGAGCGCCACCCGCTTGTCGGCCGGCGCGATGCGCCGAAGCCTGGCTTGGCGCACCGCGAGACCCGCGACCCGTGCGCAGCGCTCCGGGTCGGCGACATAGGAGATCAGTCCCTCGTCGTCGATCTCCTTGAACGAGAACGGAACCGTGATGATGCGACCGTCGAATTCGGGCACGGCCACCTGGGTCGCCACGTCGAGCGGACTCATGCCGTCGTCGTTCTCGCTCCACTGCTTCCGCGACGACGTCAGGCACAGACCCTGCAGGATGGGGATGTTCAGCGCGGCCAGGTGCGCCACGTTCCAGGTGTCGTCGGCGCCGCCTGCGGTCACCGTGGCGGGTACGGCGCCGCCCGCGGCCAGTACCGTCGTCACCAACGCGTCGACGGTGCCGAGGAGTTCGAGCAGGTCGGGTTCCGGCGTCCGCAGTGACGCGGCGTAGATCGGGACGGGTTGCCCGCCCGCGGCGTCGATCGCGTGACACAGCGCGCCGACGTAGGCCGTGTTGCCCGCGAGGTGCTGGGCCCGATAGAAGAGGACCGCGACGCGAGGTCCGTCGTTGGAGGTGACGTTCCCCGCGGGGCACTGCAGCACCCCCCAGGTGGGCGTGGTCTCCGGCGGCAAGAAGCCGAAGCCCGTCATGAGCAGCGTGTCACTCAAGAAGGCGTGCAGCTGTTCGAGATTCGCGACGCCACCCTGGGCCAGGTAGACGTGGGTCTGCAGGGCGACGCCCGCGGGCACCGTGGAGTGGCTCATCAGGTCGGCGTCGGGCGACTGCTCGCCACTGATGACGACCGTGGGAATGCCCTTGCCGACGACGGCGTCGATGCCGTCCTGCCAGCTGCGATAGCCGCCGAGGATTCTCACCACCGCGACGTCGACCCCGTCCAACAACGAGTCGAGCTCGCCGTCGACGAGGCGGCTGGGGTTCATCCATCGGTACCGCGCACCGCTGGCGCGAGCCGTCATCAGGTCGGTATCCGACGTGGACAACAAAAGAACGGTGGGCTGGTGCACCTACCATTCGTACCGCATCGGGGTTACCGGTCGGAGTTGCCCCAGCGGCCGTACCACGACTGGTTGTAGGGAAGGCCGAGCAATACCAGTAGTACGAGCACCAATGCCGCGAATGCGACGAGTCCAACCATTGCCGTTCCTCCTGCATCGTGCCGATCAGTTGAGTTGAAGGTAGTACCGGCGGTACCGGTTAAGTGGGTTTGGTGCGGGACGGAACAGCCCGGTCGGAAACGTGACGGGAGTCACAGGGCGGTGGGTTCGAATCGTCGGTAGCCGAACGCTGGGCAGTACGGATTTGCCATGCGGCAATGGATTCATGGCCAACTCTCCCGTGATCGTGAAACTCGGCGCGAACATCGGCGCCCGAATCGACGGCGTGCGGCTCGGTGGGGATCTCCCGTCGTCGACCGTCGAGGCGATCAACGACGCACTCCTCGAGCACAAGGTGATCTTCTTCCGCGATCAGGAGCACCTCGACGACGAGAGCCAACTCGACTTCGCCAGGACCCTCGGCACACCCACCATCGCGCACCCCACGGTGACGTCGCGAGGCGCCGACGTGCTGCCCGTCGACTCGCGCTACGACAAGGCGAACTCCTGGCACACCGACGTCACCTTCGTCGACCGCATCCCGAAGGCGTCGCTGCTGCGGGCGATCGCATTGCCGGAGTACGGCGGCACCACCTCGTGGGCGTCCACCGAGGCCGCCTACGACCAGCTGCCCGCGCCGCTGGCCGCCCTCGCCGAGAACCTGTGGGCGAGCCACACCAACGACTACGACTACGTCAAGGACTTCGGGGAGGACTTCTCCGCGGATGAAGCCCACCGCGACACCGTCCGTCAGTACCGCGAGGAGTTCGTCTCCGAGCACTTCGAGACCGAGCACCCGGTGGTCCGCGTTCACCCCGAGACGGGACGACGGGTGCTGCTACTCGGCCACTTCGTCAAGAGGTTCGTCGGGCTCGGCTCGGGCGAGTCGACGACCCTTCTGCAACTGTTCCAGACCCGGGTGACCAAGCTGGAGAACACCATTCGGTGGAACTGGAGCCCGGGCGACCTGGCCATCTGGGACAACAGGGCGACCCAGCACTACGCGGTGTCCGACTACGACGACCAATACCGTCGCCTGAGCCGGGTCACCCTGGCCGGCGACGTCCCGGTCGACGTGCACGGCACGCCAAGCCGCGTCGTCGCCGGCGACGCGTCGCACTACTCGGATGTCGTGGCGCCTGCCCGCCTGGTCGCCGTACCGTAGGAGGATGGCCAGAACCCGCGACGACGACGCATGCCCCGGCGCGCTTGCCGTACATCAGGCCGCCGACGGCGCGCTGGCAAGGGTCCGCCTGCCCGGCGGCATGATCGAGGCGCCCCAGCTCGAGGCGCTGGCGCTCGCCGCCGCCCGGTTCGGCTCGCCGGCAATGGAACTGACCTCGCGCGGCAACCTGCAGATCCGCGGCATCACCGACGCCGAGGGGCTGGCCGACGCGATCGCCGACGCCGGCCTGTTGCCCTCGCCCACCCACGAACGCGTGCGCAACGTCGTCGCGTCGCCGTTGGCGGGTCGGCAGGGCGGCAACGCCGACGTCCGCGGCCTGGTCCGTGGTCTCGACGCCGCGATCCAGGCCAACGCTCGACTGGCACGCCTACCGGGGCGCTTCATGTTCGCCCTTGACGACGGCCGCGGCGACGTGTCCGGACTCGGAGCCGACGTCGGCCTGCACTTCCTCGACGAGGACACTGCCGCACTGCTGGTGGCAGGGGTCGACACCGGAGTGCGCACCGGCGACGGTGTGCCGCTGCTGGTTCAGGTGGCCGAGCGGTTCGCCGACATCCGCGGGACCGCCTGGCGGACAACCGAACTCGACGACACGTCGCCCCTTCTCGAGGGCCTGACGCCGACCGCGGAACCCGGGGCGGCGTGGCCGCCGGTCGCCCGTCCTACGGTCGGCTGGATCCAACAGGACGACGGACTGGTCACGCTTGGCGCAGCCGTTCCCCTCGGCGTGCTGAAGACCAGGGTCGCCGAGTACCTGGCGGCGGTCGGGTCCCCGATGGTGATCACGCCGTGGCGCTCGGTGCTCGTCTTCGATCTCGACGAGGAGATCGCCGACACCGCCCTGCGCGTACTCGCCCCATTGGGGCTGGTCTTCGACGACGCGTCACCGTGGCTCGACGTCAGCGCGTGCACCGGCAGTCCCGGCTGTGCGCACTCCGCGGCCGACGTCCGTCGCGACGCCGCGGCGGCCGTGCACGACGGCACCGGCGGCTCGCACCGACACTTCGTGGGGTGCGAGCGTGCCTGCGGCAGCCCCCCGACCGGCGAGGTTCTGGTCGCCACCGCGGGTGGCTACGAACCGCGCCACCCGTAGGGTGATCGGGTGCTGGACTACACCCGCGACGCCGCCGAAATCTACCGCCAATCGTTCGCGATGATCCGCGACGAGGCTGATCTGGCACGGTTTCCCGACGACGTGTCTCGCGTGGTGGTCCGGCTGATCCACACTTGCGGCCAGGTCGACGTCGCAGAACACGTGGCCTTCACACCGGGGGTAGCCGACGCCGCACATCGCGCCTTGGCCGCGGGAGCGCCGGTGCTGTGCGACTCCTCGATGGTGGCCGCCGGCATCACCCGATCCTGCCTGCCCGCCGACAACGAGGTGGTCTCGCTCGTCGCCGATCCGAGGGCGGCCGACCTCGCCGCCAAGATGGGCAGCACGCGCTCCGCGGCGGGCGTCGACCTGTGGGCCGACCGGCTCGGCGGCGCGGTGGTGGCCATCGGCAACGCGCCAACCGCGTTGTTCCGCCTGCTCGAACTGCTCGACGAGGGCGCACCCGTGCCCGCCGCCGTCCTCGGTGGTCCCGTCGGCTTCGTCGGGTCGGCGCAGTCCAAGGACGAGCTGGTCGACCGCCCACGCGGGATGGACTACCTCGTCGTCACCGGGCGGCGGGGCGGCAGTGCGATGGCCGCGGCCGCAGTCAACGCCGTCGCCACCGAGCGGGAGTAGACAAGTGTCCAGCGGGCCGATTAGGGTCCGGCCCCATGACTGTGCGCTTCCCGCCGGCCCCCTCGATCCCGCGCGGACCGACGGACGTGACGCCACAGTGGGTCGAATCCGTGCTCGCAACCGAGGTCCGATCGGTGGACGTCACACCGATCGGGACCGGACAGACCGGCGCCACCTACCGCCTTGCGGTGGAGTACGCGGCTGAACAGTCGGGATTGCCCGCCACGTTCGCGCTCAAGCTCTCCTCCCAAGACGACGCCGTACGCGAGCGGGTGGCCCTCGGCTACCGCTCCGAACACGCCTTCTACACCGACGTCGCCGACGTCGTGCGGGTGCCCATCCCCCGGCACTTCCACTGCGAAATATCCGACGACGGCGGGGATTTCGTGCTCCTGCTGGCCGATATGGCCCCCGCGGTTCAGGGTGACCAGATCGCCGGCTGCACGGCCGACGAGGCAGAGCTGGCCGTCCGCGCACTGGCAGGGCTACACGGCCCAACGTGGTGTGACCCCAAGTGGTCCGACTTTCAAGGCCTGGTCATGTCGACGGCCACCGAAGACGCCATGAAGGGGCTCGGCGACGTCGCCGTGATGGCCTCCCAGATGACCCTCGACCGACTGGGTTCGCGGATGACGGCCGAGGATCGCGAGTTGATCACCGAGGCCATGTCGGTAGTGACGCCGTGGCTGATGGCCGACCGTGATCGCTTCGCACTGATGCACGGCGACTACCGCCTCGACAACCTGTTGTTCACACCCGACCGCAGTCACGTCACCGTGGTCGACTGGCAGACGTTGGGAGTCGGTCTGCCCGCCCGCGACCTGGCCTACTTCACCGGCACCAGCCTGACGCCCGAGACCCGCTCGACCGTGGACCGGGACCTCGTCGCCGCGTACTTCGCGGAGTTGTCCGGTTACGGGACGGCCGATTACGACTTCGACTCCTGCTGGCGCGACTACCGCATCGGCATGCTGCAGGTGCCGTTCCTGTCGGTGCTCGGCTGCGCGTTCTCGATCTCGACCGAGCGCGGCGACGACATGATGCTGGTGATGATGGAACGCGGCTGCCAGGCCATCCGTGATCTTGGCAGCCTGGATCTAATCAGAGCGCTCTGACCCACGCCGCGGCGTCGACCACGGTTGACACCGCCCGCACGTCGTCGGGCAACCCCGGCCGCTGCACCATGATCACGGGAATGCCGAGATCCTCGGCGGCGGTGACCTTGTCCCGCGTCATGTCGCCACCGCTGTTCTTCGTGACCAGTGCGTCGATCCGATGCTCCTCCAACAGCTTTCGCTCGTCGGCGTAGCGGTACGGGCCGCGAGAGAGCAGCAGGTGGTGGCGCGGCGGCAACTCCACGTCGTCCGGGGCGGTGACCGCCCTGATCAGGAACCATGCGTCGACGCCAGCGAATGCGGCACTGCCAGAACGGCCGGTGGTGAGGAAGACCCGCGCATGGTGGTTCCGGGCCACCACGCTCGCGGCCTCGACGTCCGACCCGACGACGATGGCGTCGCCAGGCGGCCACGCGGGTCGGGCCAGGACGACGTGCGGCAGTTTCTCCTCGCGGCAGGCTAGTGCCGCGTTGGCGGTGATGCGGGCGGCGAACGGATGGGTGGCGTCGACGACGGCGTCGACCCGCTCGTCGCGCAACCAGCGGCGCAACCCGTCGACTCCCCCGAACCCCCCGATCCGGACCGCTCCGACCGGCAATGCGGGATCCGGTACGCGGCCGGCGAGCGAACTGACCACCGTCACATCGGGATTCAACTCCGCGGCCAGCGCCCGCGCCTCGGCCGTGCCGCCGAGCAACAGCACGCGCATCAGTGTCGGCTCCCGCGACGCCGCCCCGACGAGTAGAGATAGCTGTCGGAGAAGCCGTCGGCCGTCAACACGTCGCCCACCACGATGACGGCGGTGCGCGTGACGCCGGCGGCATGGACCCGTTCGGCCAGCTCGCCCAGGCTGCACCGCAGGACCGTTTCCTGCGGCCACGACGCGAATGCGACTACTGCACACGGTGTTTCGGAGGTATAGCCGCCGACGAGTAGCTCGGGGACGATCGCGTCGATCTGCGCGGCCGCCAGGTGCAGCACCAACGTGGCACCGGGTTGCGACAGCGTCCGCAGGTCCTCCCCCGGCGGCATCGCCGACGACAGGGTGGCGACCCGGGTCAACGTCACGGTCTGGGCGACGCCGGGCACGGTCAACTCGCGCCCCAGCGCGGCGGCCGCGGCGGCGAAGGCGGGCACCCCCGGAACGACCTCGTAGTCGACGCCGGCCGCGTCCAGTCGGCGGCACTGTTCTGCCAACGCGCTGTAGATGGACGGGTCGCCCGAGTGCAGGCGAGCGACGTCCAGCCCCGCGGCGTGTGCGTCGGTGAGCTCGCCGATGATCTGGTCCAGCGTCAGCGGTCCCGTGTCGACGACCCTGGCGTCGGGCGGGCATAGCGCCAAGAGATCGTCGGGCATGATCGAGCCTGCGTAGAGGCACACCGGGCACCGCTTGAGCAGGCGTTCCCCGCGGACGGTGATCAGATCGGCCGCGCCAGGGCCGGCGCCGATGAAGTAGACGGTCATCGCTTGGCCACCACCCACTGAGTGACGGGCATCGCGCCGCGCCATCCGGTGAAGCCGCCGACGGGCTCACCGTGATAGTGCTGATAGCGCCGCAGCGTGCCGCCCATTCGCGAATACCATTGGGCGACAATTGCTTCGGACTCCACGGTGACCACGTTGGCAACCAGCCGACCACCGACGGGGAGGTGGTCGAAACAGCCCTCGAGCACGCCGGGTCGGGTGATGCCGCCACCGACGAAGACGGCCGCGGGCTCAGGCGCTCCGTCGAAGTGCTCAGGGGCCGGCCCACGGACGTCCACCGCGGCGCCGAACGCGATCGCGTTGGTCTCGATCCTCGCCCGCCGGACGGCGTCGCGTTCGAATGCCACCGCGGTACAACCGGATGCACTGCGGCACCACTCCACGGCGATGCTCCCGGAACCGGACCCGACGTCCCACAGCAACTCGCCGGGGCGCGGGCCGAGTGCGGCGAGCGTCACCGCCCGGACCGACTGCTTGGTCAGCTGACCGTCGTGGGCGAAGACGTCGTCGGGCAGCGCATGGGCGACCCGCCCGTCGGGCAGGTACCGCACCGCCATCACGTTGAGTTTGTCGACGTCGTGCGGCGGGCGGCCCGCCCACTCCCGCGCGGTGGCCGACCGGCGGCGTTCCCGAGGACCGCCGAGCTGCTCGAGGATGGTCAATTCCGAGTCGCCGCGGCCGGTTTCGGCGAGGAGTCGCGCCAGCGTCGCCGGGCTGTCGGCGTCTCGCGACAACACCACCGCCTGACCGCCGCGGCGCACGGCGGTGTGCACCCGCGCGGTGACGAGGCTGATGATCTCGGTGTCCTGCACGGCCCAGCCGACCCTGGCGCATGCCAGCGTCACCGACGACACGTGCGGCAGGACCGCGACCCGGTCCGGCCCGAACATCTTGATGAGCGTGTTGCCAATTCCGTGCAGCAGCGGGTCGCCACTGGCGATGACGTGTACGTCGCCGTCGACTTCGTCGACGAGAGCACGTAGCGCGGGCAGCAGCGGCGACGGCCACGCCCGCCGTAGCGCCGACACGGAGTCGTCGAGCAGATCCAACTGCCTAGGCGAACCGTAAATGGTTGTTGCTCTCGTTAATTCAACCCTGGACGCGGTGGGTAACCCCGACATCCCGTCAGCCCCGATACCCACGACGACGATCATCGGGGCAACCTACGCCACATTGCCCGTGGCATCAGCTTCAGGGCCAGGACGAGAACCCCCAGCGACCGCGGCACCCAGATTTCGGTGCGTCCCTTGACGAGCGCCCCTGCCACCGCGTCGGCCACCTGCGTCGGGGTGCTGGACAGCGGGGCCGGCGACATGCCCTCGGTCATGCGGCCGATGACGAAGCCGGGCCGAACGAGCAACAGCCGAACGCCCGAGCCGTGCAAGGCGTCGGTGAGTCCGCGGGCGAATGCGTCGAGGCCCGACTTGGCCGAGCCGTAGACGTAGTTGGCACGCCGAGGGCGGGCACCTGCGACCGACGAGAAGACCACCATCGCACCGCTACCCGCTGTCCGCATGGTCGCCGCCAACACCGTCAGCAGGCTGACCTGAGCGGTGTAGTCGGTGTGCACGATCGCGGCGGCGTGGGCGGGGTCCGCTTCGGCGCGGGCTTGGTCCCCGAGAATTCCGAAGGCCACCACCGCGGTGGCGATGGGGCCGAAGTCGGCGACGATTGACTCGACGAGCGGCGCGTGCGAGGCGAGCACGTCGGCGTCGAACTCCCTGACGTGGACCGCCGCGGCTCCCGCCGCCGTCACGGCCGCGACTTCGTCGGCAAGGCGGTCGGCATCGCGTGCCGCCAGCACCACCGTCGCACCGTCGGCCAACCGAGTCGCGAGTTCGATCCCAATCTCGCTGCGTCCACCAAAAATGACTACCAGGCGGTTGTCCGCCGTGTCCTCCATGGTTGCGATTATGTCCTGCGCTAGGTTGGACTCGATGGCGAAGGCAACTACACGGCTGACCAACGACGCGTTGGCGTTCCTCACCGAACGGCACCTCGCCATGTTGACCACGCTGCGAGCCGACAATTCGCCGCACGTGGTCGCCGTCGGATTCACGTTCGATCCCAAGACACACGTGGCTCGAGTCATCACGACCGGCGGCTCACAGAAGGCCGTGAACGCCGACCAGCGCGGTGTCGCCGTGCTCAGCCAGGTGGACGGCGCACGGTGGCTGTCACTGGAGGGCAGTTCGACGGTGAGCGCCGAACCGGAGGCAGTGCGCGACGCCGAACTGCGATACGCCCAGCGCTACCGCACGCCGCGGGTCAACCCCCGGCGCGTGGTTATCGAGGTGAGGATCGAGCGGGTGCTCGGATCGTCGGACCTCCTGGATCGCAGCCAGGACGACTGATCCTCGCGGATTAGCATGTGGCACTGACATTTCGGTGTTCCTCGGCGGACGTTATGCACAGTTGGCGATTCATCCACATTCTTGAGGCAGGCAGCTAGTCTCCGCCTTCTTCGTCGGCCTCGGTCGGATAAATTCGAATGCATGTTCGACTCGCTGGTTTCCGCTACGACCGCCACCTCGGGTGCCGGTGCGGTGGAGTCGTGGTCGCGGGTGGAGTCCGCCGCCTGCGCCCGCAAGGTGGCGGCGATGGCCGCCATGTTCGACGCCGCCCATGCCGCCGACGGGTCCGGTGAGCGGGATCTGTGGTGCACCGATACCTGGGATGCCGTCTCAGCCCACATCGGGGCCGCTCA
>NZ_MVOC01000029.1:27586-28202 GCF_002043095.1 Mycobacterium sp. AT1
GTGGCTGCGGTGTTCGCCGAAGGGTTGATCACCTACCAACTGGTCCGGACCGTGGTGCAGCGCGGCGCCCTGGTCGTGGACCCCGACGCCCTGCACGAACTGGACCGACTGCTGGCCGAAGCGCTGAGCACCCGGGAACCCATGTCGACGTCCACCCTGGAGAAGACCGTCGACGCATTCGTCGCCCACGTCGACCCGCAGGCGGTGCACCGGACCGAGACCCGGGCGCGAGGACGCAGCGTGGACGTCAGTGAGGACGATGACGGCGGTGGGATGGCGACGGTGTATGCCACCCTGTTCGCCACCGACGCGAAGGCCTTCGACGCGCGCGTCGACGCGCTGGCCCGCACGGTCTGCCCGGCCGATCCGCGCACNNCGACCGCCTGGCCTGCCTGTGCAAAACCGACGACTGCCCCGCCGCGCAGAACCCACCCTCGACGGGTGTGGTGGTCTACGTGATCGCGAGCGCTGACACCCTCGACGAACGGCCCGCGCCGACACCCGATGTTCCCGACGATGCCTCGCCAGATGAGGATCCGGAGCGATCTGCCGCCGGAGACGACGCCGCGTCAGACAGCGCCGACCACTCGAGCGACCCTGCGCCACACCCGGAGTC
>NZ_MVOC01000029.1:28214-28495 GCF_002043095.1 Mycobacterium sp. AT1
GCCCTCACCCCCACCCCGGGTCGCCTGGCCAGCCTGCGGCCCGCCGCCCTGATGGGTGGACAGTTCCTGCCAGGAGCGATTGCGTGCCGCGCCACGGTCGGGGCGACCATCACCCGGATCGTCCACCCCGGCCAAGCCCCACCCGAACCCCGATACCGACCCTCGAAGAAGCTGGCCGACTTCATCCGCTGCCGAGACATGACGTGCCGCTTCCCCGGCTGCCGAGCGCCCGCGACGAATTGTGATGTCGACCATACGATTCCGTGGCCATACGGGCCGAC
>NZ_MVOC01000003.1 GCF_002043095.1 Mycobacterium sp. AT1
GTTGCAGTACGCGCCGGTGCCAGCGGCCTTCGGGGCGTTGTTGGTGTGGCTGACGATCGTCTTGCCGCCGATGGAGACCTTGCACGTCACCGAGCCGGGGTCGCCGCCCGGGTGGATGCCGGTGAAGGTCAGCGAGCGGGCGCTGCCGTTGTAGTCGTAGGCGGCCGACCACGGAAGTCCGGCGACCGCGACGATCGGTTCGTCGTTGGCGCCGAAGTAGGACACCTGGACCCCGTCGGCGAACGTGCCCGTCAACTCGAAGACGACGGGCACCGCGGCCGATGCCGTACCGGGAGTCGCCACCAGCAACCCGGCGCCGAGCATGACCGCAGCCGTCAGAGACGTCATTCGCATTCGTCGATCATCCCACCGATTCACGGCGTCGCCTGCGGCAATTTCAGAGACGGCCCAGCCCCGGGATGATGTCGCGGAGGTCGAACGTCACCGGAACCTCGAGCTGGGCGTAGGTGCACGACCGGGGATCGCGATCCGGGCGCCACCGGTTGAACTGGGGGAGATGGCGGAACCGTTCGCCCTCCATGTGGTCGTAGCGCACTTCGACGACCCGCTCGGGTCGCAGCGGCACGAAGGACAGGCTCTTGCCGGCGTTCCACCGCGAGCCCGCGCCCCGCACCGACGCGGGCCGCGACTCTGCCTGGCCACCCCAGTTCCACGGGTGGCCATCGAAAGTGGTTCTCAGCGACTGCAATTCGGTGAAGAGCTCGCGCCGTGTCGCCATCGGGAACGCGCCGACCACACCGACCGAGGCCAGCGCGCCGTCGTCGCGGTACAGCCCCAGCATCAGCGAGCCGATCGCGTCGTCCCCGGACTTGTGCAGACGGTAGCCGGCGACGACGCAGTCCGCCGTGCGCTGGTGTTTGACCTTGAACATCACCCGCTTGTCCGGCTGATACGTCCCGTCGAGCGGTTTGGCGACGACCCCGTCGAGGCCTGCGCCTTCGAACTCGTCGAACCAGCGTCGGGCGACGGTGACGTCGGTGGTCGCGGGGGTGAGGTGGATCGGCGGGCGGCAGTCGGCAAGCGCTTCCACCAGGGCCGCTCGACGTTCGGTGAACGGCCGTCCGGTGAAGTCGTCGTCGTCGAGCGCGAGCAGGTCGAACGCGATGAACGAGGCGGGCGTCTGCTCGGCCAGCAGGCGCACCCGGGAGGCGGCCGGGTGCATGCGCAGCTGGAGCGCGTCGAAGTCCAGGCCGTCGTCGGTCGCGATGACGATCTCGCCGTCGACCACGCAGCGGTCGGGTAGCTCGGCGATCGCCGCCTCGACCAACTCGGGAAAGTAACGCGTCAGGGGTCGTTCGTTGCGGCTGCCGAACTGGACGTCGTCGCCGTCCTTGAACCAGATGGACCGGAAGCCGTCCCACTTCGGCTCGTAGGACCCGCCGCCGGGGATGCTGGTCACCGCCTTGGAGAGCATCGGCCGGACCGGCGGCGTCACGGGTAGGTGCACGGGCTCATTCTCGCACCGGACCCCCTCGGGCCCAGGTCAATCCGTCCGGCGCCTCGGTGACCACCCAGTCGGCGGCCGACCGCGGGTCGTGGCACGCGATGTAGTCGTCCTCCTGGGCGGCCCACCGATCCCAATGGGGTCGGTAGGTGTCGCCGTCGCGGAGCATTGCGCGCCGCTTGCGTTCGGCGTCGGGGGTGTCGACCCAGATTCCGAGATCGGCCAGGGCGCGACTTCCGGCGTTCAGTGCACCGACGCCCTCGACGATCAGCCGCTGCGCGGGGTCGACGGCGTGCCAGCGACCCGGGACGTCCCGCACCCAATTCCAGCTGCGCCACCGGCCGGGGCGCCCGTCGTGGCGGGGTGCGAGCAGTTCGGTCGTGACGTGGTCGGCGGCCCAGGCCAGGCCGTCCCATCCTGGGTAGACGTCGTCGAGTCGCAGGATCTGGCTGCCGTCCCACAGCCGCCGAAGGTGTTTGGCCAGCGTCGTCTTGCCCGACCCGGACCGGCCGTCGATCAGGACCGTGCGCGCGTCGGTCTCGGACAGCTCGCGGGCGACGTCATCGAGTCGCAACGAGGTTCCAATGCCCGGTCGCGACCGACGTCGCGATCGCGACCGCGACGATGACGAACGCCGCGCAGATCAGTGCGACTTCGCGACGGCCGAACGGTGACGGGCGCGCCCAGGTGCGGGTCGGGTGGGCTCCGAAACCCCGTGCCTCCATCGCGGTGGCCAACGTCGACCCGCGCCGGATCGCGGATACCAGCAGTGCAAAGGCTTGTCCGGCAGCACGTTTGACGCGCCCTTGGTCGGCCACCCCGCGGGCCCGGCGCGCGTATCCGAGGTAGCGCCAGTCCTGACCGAGCAGTCCGACCAGGCGCACACCCGCCAGGGCGCCGAGGACGAACCGTGCGGGCAGCCGCAGCACCTGCCCGAGTCCGTCGGCGAGCTCGGTGGGTTCGGCGTCGACGAACAGCAGCACCGACGGCAGGGCGATGGCGAGGACTCGCAGAAAGGTGGCGACCGCCAACGTGATCGAGCCGTCGCTGACGGTGATGAGCAGGAAGTGCCAGTACACCGTGCCGCGGGATTCGCCGTATAGCAGGATGGTGACGGCGGTCAGCGCGGCAGCCAGGGTCACCATCGCCGCGCGAGTGATCAAGGTACGCAACGGGACTCGCAGCACCAGCAGCAGGACCATCTCGAGAATCAGCGCGGTCAACGCCGACACCCAGTCGATGCTCAACACCAGGCCGACTGCGATGACCAAGGCGGCCGCGAGCTTTGCGACCGGGTTGACCCCCGTGAGCCGAGTCGGCGCCGCGGTAACGGTGCTCAACACGAGGCGTCCGCCGGGGTTTCGACGTGCCACGAACCCAGTTCGACCCGATGGTCGGCGAGCAGGGCGGCGAAGTCCAGGTCGTGGGTGATCGCCACGACCGCGGTTCCCTCGTCTGCGATCTCGGCGAGCAGGCGCATCAGTTCTTCCCAGGTGTTGCGGTCCTGACCGAAGGTGGGCTCGTCGAGGATGATCAGTCCGGGTGCGGTGGCCAGCACTGTCGCCACCGAGAGTCGCCGCTGCTCACCGCCCGAGAGGGTGTACGGGTTGACGTCGGCAATGTGGGTGAGCCGCAACCTCTCCAGCAGCGAGTCGCAGATGTCGGCGACCGCAGCATCGTCCTTCTTCAGTGCACGCGGGCCGAGTGCCAGCTCGTCGCGGACGGTGGCGGTGAGGAATTGGTGTTCGGGATTCTGGAACACACTGCCGATGCGGGTAAGTAGTTCCCGCGACTTCCACTCGACGGGTGCCCGGCGACGCGGTGCCGGTGCGAACGTCTCGTCGGCGGCGAGCGCCCCGCCGCGCGGGGGCAGCAGTCCGCCGAGGGTCAGCGCCAACGCCGACTTGCCGGTGCCGTTGGGGCCGGTGACGACGGTGATTGCGCCACGGGCTATTTCGAAGGTGAGGTCGTGGGAGCCGTCGCCCGCGCGGTAGCCAACTGCGAGGTTGGCGGCGTCCAGCAGCGGGGCACCAGGAGCGTGGTGGCGCGTGATCGCGGGCAACTCCGTGCCAGGCACCCAGACGCCGGCCCGCCGCAGCATGTCCCGCTGCCGGCCGAGGGTGTCTTCCGGAGGTCCGTCGGCCACCACCCGACCGTCGTCGCCGAGGACGATCACGCGGTCGACCACGGGAAGCCATACCGCCGTGCGGTGTTCGATGACGACGAGCGTCGCGCCGGTCTCCGCGGTGGCCGCGGCGACGGCGTCCCGGACCTCGACGACGCCTGCCGGGTCGAGGTTGGCGGTGGGCTCGTCGAGCAGGATGAGACCGGGGTTCATGGCGAGCACGCCGGCGAGCGCCAGTCGTTGTTGCTGTCCGCCCGAGAGTGCCGACGTCTCTCGTGTCAGTGGAAGGTCGAGGCCGACGGCGGCCAACGCCCGGCGCACCCGAGGCCAGATGGCGGCGCGCTCGACGTTGAAGTTCTCCATGCCGAACGCCACGTCGTCACCGACGCGCGAGAGGATCACCTGGGAGTCGGGGTTCTGCAGCACCATCCCGATCCGACTACGGCGGGTGGCCGGGGGCGCGCCGTCGACCAGGAGGCGACCGGTCTCGTCACCGTCCTCGTTGCTGTCGAGCAGGCCCGCAAGTCCTTGCAGCAGAGTGGATTTGCCGGAACCGCTGGCGCCGAGCAACAGCACCCGCTCGCCCGGTTCGATCGTCAGGTCGAGGCCGCTGAGCGCCCACTGTGCGCGGCCGGCGTGGCGCCAGTGCCAGTTCTGCGCGGTGACTGCGACACCGCCGGACTGCGGCGGCGGGACGCTCATCGCGTCAGGTTGGGCTGTGACCCCACTCTGCCGGACGGGAAGCGTGACAGCGCACCGGTCTTCGCCAGGCCACGGACCACGAACCAGGACAGGGCGCCCGCGATCAGCGCACCCGAGACGATCGCCGACACGACGTAGATCGCCGAGAACGTCGCCGTCGAACCGGGGTACCAGAGAATCAGGTCGTTGATCGCAAGCGCCAGGCCGGCGGCCGCGCCCGACAGCACCGCTACCGGCAGGTTCCACGCGCGGTAGAGGAACACCGCGAACACCAGCTCGGCGGCCAGACCTTGCACCAAGCCCGATTCCAATGTCAGCACGCCCCACTGGTTGCCGACGAGGGCCGAGACGGTGGCGGCGACCATCTCCCCGTACAGCGCCGCGCCCGGCTTGCGGATCACCAGCGCGGTGAGGACGCCGGCGAACAGCCACCCTCCGCCAAGCAGTGCCTGAAGGCCGGGCAGCACCGCGCCGAGGGGAGCGCCGATCGGGTTGGAGGCAATGTTCCACAACACGAACACCAGCCCGGCCGCGACGGCCAGCACGCTGGCCACGACGATGTCGACCACGCGCCAGCGGTAGCTCCGCGGACTGCTGGTTGGTCGATCGGAAACGATGTCGGTACTCATCTATTTCACTCCCTACGCCGGCATGATCCGGTCAGGTTCGTACGGTCGACGGCGCCAGCCGTCCTCTCAGCGCACTTGGCGTGCACTCCCGTGTGGGTCGCCTTCAATCTAGCTCAGTGCTGGCGGTATGCGAAGTTCCGTTCGACCGCGGACCGTGGGGTCAGGCCTTGACGGAGATCTTGAAGATCAGGGCGACGAGTGCGCCGAAGGCGCCGTGGGCGCTGACGTAGAGCCGTTTGGTGTCGTATCCGGCGACGTCCTTCATCGTTTCGGCGCCGAAACGGGCCGGGAGATTGCCGTCGACGACGGTGACGTCGGCGCCGAGCAGGGCGTGTCGGACGCGGTCCCGTTCGGCGCCGGTGGCAGTGGCCACTACTTCGCCGATGGTCCGCGCCGTGCCCGTGGTGGGGACCGCGGCGCAGGTGACGCCGTGCTCGTCGAGGTAGCGGTTGACCGCCTCGACGGTGGCCTCGGCGCCGACGACCAGGCTGAGGTTGCCGAGGTTGACGGCAACGCCGGTGTTGCCGCCGGTGGTCAGTGGGGCGTCGGGGTCGGGGGTCAGCGTGCCGGCGAGCGCGGCGCGGACCGCAGCACCGAACCCGGCGGTGTCGGGCTCGTCGGTCGACAGGTCGGGCAGCATGATCCCTGGGTTGAGCAGTCCGTCGGGGTCGAACGCCTTCTTGATCGAGCGTTGGGCGGCGATCTCGACCGGTGTGAAGCGCTTCGTCATGAACTGGATCTTCTCGGTCCCGACGCCGTGCTCCCCGGTGATGGTACCGCCCAATCCCAATGCGGCTTCGATGATTTCGTTGTTCGCCGCTACCAGCGATGACGCCGCCAGCGGGTTGTCCCCGTCGTAGAACGTGGTGGGGTGCAAGTCGCCGTCTCCGGCGTGGCCGCACACCGCGATGAACAACAGGCCGTCGGAATGGCGCGCCGCGGTGGCCTGGATGGCTACCTGCATGTCGGGAATCCGGTCGCGGGGCACGGTGACGTCGCCGATGAAGAAGCCCTTGCCGCTCTGCACCACCGAGTTGGGCGCGTTGAGGCGGCCGTACCAGAGGGTAGCGCGATCGTCGTCGCTCTCGGCGACCCGAACCTCGGTAGCCCGTTCCCGCAGAACCCCTTCCACGATCGCCTGGTCGTGGGACACCTCCGCTGCCGTGCCGTCGACGTCGACGAGCACGATCGAGTCGGCGTCCAGCGGGTAGCCGGTGTCGTAGAACTGTTGCAGCCCGGCGATGCCCGCGCGGTCGAGCCACTCCACGGCGGAGGGCACCACGCCGCTGGCGATCACCGCGGCGATGGTGTCAGCCGCTTCTCGGGCAGAGGCGAACGCGCCCATCAGGCTGTGGGTGACGGCGGCGAGCGGGCGAAGTGCGACCGTCACCTCGGTCACGATCGCCAGCGTCCCTTCGGATCCGATCACGACGCCGAGGAGGTCGGGCCCCTCGTCGTCGGCGGCGCAGGTGCGCGTCGAGCCGTCGGGCAGGACGACGTCGGCGGACAGGATGTGGTTGAAGGTGACGCCGTACTTCAACGCGTGTGGGCCGCCGGCATTTTCGATGAGGTTTCCGCCGACGGTGGCCAGATGCGCCGAGACGGGATCAGGTGAAAAGCACAGCCCATGTGGGGCGAGCGCCGACTGTAGGTCCGAGTTCACGACACCGGGTTCGACGCGAGCGCGTCGGTTCTCGACGTCGACGTCGAGGATGCGATCGAGACCGGAAAGGTCGAGCAAGACACGAGCCGCGGTGGGCATCATTCCGCCTGAGCAGTTCGACGCCCCGCCGCGCGGCACGATCGACACGTGGTGTTCGGCCGCAAGCCGCATGATCGGTGCGATGTCGTCGCGTCCATGGGGGCGTAGGAGAAGGCCCGCGAGCCCGCCGACGCCCCAGTAGTCGTGGCCGCGTTCGGTCAGCACGCGTTCGTCGGTGATCAGCTCGCCATGGGCGGCGACCGCCGCCGCGAACCGTTCGATGGCGGGATCGGTTGTGGCCGTCTGGTTCTGCGGACTCTGAGTGGTCATGTCAACCTGGGTCCTTCTGGTCTCGGAGCCACGCTTCTTCTTCGCCCGGATCTGGCAGGACTCGGCCACCCTCGATGGCGAGGTGCGCCGGACTGTTCTGGATGACGACGAGGACCTGCTTGGCCGGGATGCCAGTCACCCGGGAGGCGGCGGCGGCAATCTCGGCCACCAGCTGGCTACTCTGCGCTTCGGGGTGTCCCGTGCGCACCCATCCGTTGACCAAGAGTGGTTGTGCGGGTGCGCCGTTGGTGTACAGGTCGTCTGGCGGCAGCTCGTGGAAGACGACGTTGACGTAAGTGCCGGGGACGTGGTTGATCATCGAGTGAATCCTCGTGACCTCGCCGGCGAGGCTGGCCTTGGTCTCGGCGCTCAGCACCGATTGCACCGTCGTGCAGGTGTACACGGGCATCTTTCAGCCCAGGACCGGCAGGTGCGGCTGGGTGGGCACCACCAAGACGGTGGGTCCGTCGGCCGCAAGGGCGGCCTTGAACTCTTGGGTGAGCTCTTCGGTGCTCCCCACCGTGGCCGTTCGACAGCCGAATCCCGTTGCAAGTGATCCGATGTCGAGCCCGGGTAGGTCAAGGCCGGGAACGTTGGGTGTCTCCTCGAGAAGCGCAAAGGACTTCAGAACGCAGTATTCGCCGTTGCGCTGGACCACGAACACGATCGGGAGTTGGTGCTGCGCGGCGGTCCAGATGGCCTGAATCGAGTATTGGAAGGAGCCGTCGCCGATCGAGGCGACGACGGTCCGCTTCACACCGCGGGCCCGGTCTCCGAGCGCGATGCCCACCGCAGCGGGTACACCCCAGCCGATGCCGCCGCTGCCGGTCGCGAAGAAACTGCCGGTGCGCCGGGTTGGCCACCACCTGAGCAGGTCCGCCAGCGTGGAGGTCGACTCCATGACGACCGCCGCGTCCTCGGGTTTGACCGCACTCAGCACCGCGTAGACGGCGTCGGGCATCAGCGGCGCGGACCCGACGGGGAGGTCGCCGCTGAAGTCTCTGGTCAGTCCCCGCGGAGCCTGCCGGTCGACCGGTACCTCCACCAACTCCAGGAGCTCTTCCAGGGCGGTGTTCATGTCGCCGACCAGGCTGTCGCCCACCGGCGCGACCGCGGCGAGGTGAGGATCGCCGGTGATCTGGAGCAGTTCGGTTCCTTCTGGCAGATACTCGCCGGCAACGTAGGGGTAGTAGCTGAACACCTGTGCCCCGATTACGACGACCAGGTCGAAGCCCGTCACGGCCTCGTTGACACCGGCGATGGTCAACGGAAGCGGGCCCGCGTACAGCGGATGGTCCTCGGGGAACGAGCACCTTGGCGACAGCGGACCGCCGCGGACCGGCGCGCGTAGCTTCTCCGCGAAGGCGACACCGGCATCCCAGGCGCCGGCGCGGTCGACCTCTGGGCCGAGGACCAACAGCGGTCGCTTGGCCTGACTGATCCGCGTGGCGAACTCTCGCAGGCGCGATCTGTCGGGTTGGACGCGTTGGCTGACCGTCCTGACCACCGCAGGCCCCAATGCCGGCTTGTTCCAGTCGTCGAGGGGGATCGACAGGAACACCGGACCCGCGGGTGGCTGAGTGGCCACCGCATACGCCCGCATGAACGCCGCGGGCACGTCCTCGGCGCGCGCCGGTTCGAAGGCCCACTTCACCCACGGTTGGGGCAGCATCGTCGCGTCTGGGCTGTTCAAATACGGGTCGCACAACGACATTTCGCGGGTTTGCTGGCCGGCGGTGACGATCATGGGCGTGTTGGCCCGGTAGGCGGCGATGAGACTGCCCATCGCGTTGCCGGTGCCCGCCGCGGTGTGAAGATTGACTACGGCGGGCTTGCCGGTCACCTGGGCGAAGCCGTCGGCCATCGCGAGGACGGATGCCTCCTGCAGCCCAAGCACGTAGGTGAAGTCGTCTGGGAAGTTCTGCAGGAACGTCTGCTCCGTGGAGCCTGGATTGCCGAATATCGTTGTCAACCCCAGGTTTCGGAGCAGGTCGTAGGTGACGTCGTGGACGGTCTTGGTGTCGGCCATCGTGAAAAGCCCTTTCTAGCCAGGGTGACGAAACTCAACTGCTGAAATCACACACCCGACGATGCTTGGCCCACCCCGTGGAAACCACGGGTCGACGGAGTGCCCGGGGGCAGGTGAAGTCCGTTGAGCCGCCGCCGTTGTGCCCACTTCGAGGTACCGCTACCCCTCTGAGGTGGGAAGATGGCGAGCATGGGCCGGGAGACTCCGCGCGTGGCGCTCTTGGGGCGCCGACGCGAGCGAGACGTTCTGGCCGGAGTGCTCGCGCGGGCCAGGAAGGGACGCAGCGGCGTTCTGGTTCTGCGGGGCGACGCAGGCATCGGAAAGACGGCTCTGCTTGCCGACGCCACCGCAGCCGCCGCCGACCTTCACACCATCGCCATCAGCGGTGCTGAATCGGAGATGGAGCTTTCCTACGCTGGCGTGCAACAGTTGTGCGCCCCTCTGGTTGACCGAGTCGACCGGCTACCCACGCCCCAAGGGAAGGCGTTGCGGATCGCTCTAGGCTTGTGTGAAGGCGCCGTGCCCGACCGCCTTCTGGTGGGCCTTGCCGTGTTGACTCTGCTCGGAGACGCCGCTGGCGAATGCCCCGTCGTATGCGTCGTCGACGATGCCCAGTGGGTGGACCGAGCGTCCCTGCAAGCGTTGACGTTTGCTGCCCGACGGTTGGTCGCCGACCCGGTCGTGATGATCTTCGCCGCGCGCACACCGGTCGTCGATCCGGAGCTGGCCGGGCTCCCCGAGCTGAACGTGACAGGTCTCGCTCACGCGGATGCCAGCGAACTGCTCGCCGCGGTGTTGCCCGGTCCGATGGACGAGAACGTCAGGGAGAACATCCTGGCCGAGGCAAACGGTAATCCATTGGCGTTGCTCGAGCTCCGAACTGCGCTCGCCCCGGCGCAATTGGCGGGCGGATATGGTCTGGCCTCGGCAAAGCCGCTGGCGACACGGATCGAGCAGTCGTTCAGCAGCCGGTTGCGCGAACTACCGCCGCACACGCGCATGCTCCTCCTGCTCGCGGCCGCCGAGCCGACCGGTGAGCCGGCGTGGTTGTGGTCGGCCGCAGCGAAGTTGGGACTCGGGGTGGATGCCAGTGTCCCCGCCGAACGGAGCGGGTTGGTCAGCGTCGACACCACCGTCCACTTCCGGCACCCACTGGTGCGATCGGCCGTCTACCGCGACGCCGTTCCGTCCGAGCGACGCCAGGCTCATGCCGCGCTGGCCGACGTCGTCTCGGGGAGTGGCTCAGACGAGCACGCCGCGTGGCACCGTGCGCACGCGGCAAGCGGGCCCGACGAGGCGGTCGCCGCCGACCTGGTGCGGTCAGCCGCGCGGGCTCGCTCCCGTGGCGGTGCCACCGCGTCGGCCGCGTTTCTTGCCTACGCGGTAGACCTGACCCCCGACCCGGTACGGCGGTCCGAGCGCGCACTTCACGCGGCCGAGGCCAAGCTGGACGCGGCCGACCCGGACGCCGCCGCCGGGCTGTTGGCGTCCGTTGTGCGCGTGCGCAGCGACCTGCTGGATGCGCGCGCCGATCTGCTGCGGGCGAAGATCGCCTTCGCCGCGCGGCGCGGTCGCGACGCCCCGCCCCTGCTGCTCGCGGCAGCCGAGCGACTCCGGACGTCCAATCCGGCGCTCTCGCGCGAGACCTACCTCGAGGCGCTGATGGCGGCGATGATCGTCGGTCGGCTATCCGTCGGTGCGCACGCGTCGGCGGCCGCGATCGCCACGGCGGCGCAGCACGCGCCGCCACCATCGGATCCTCCGTCGGCGGTCGACCTCTTTCTGGAGGGGCTGATCGTGCGGCTCACTCGCGGGCACACCTCGGCGGTCCCGCTGCTGCAACGAGCCGTCCGTCAGTACTTGGCGGACACCGATGCCGGCGTGGCTGACCCGCGGTGGCACGACATCACCAACCGGGTCCTCCTCGACCTCTTCGACCAAGACACCTACGACGCCCTCAACGCCCGCCAAGCGGACATGCTGCTGTCGGCGGGGGAATTGACGGTTCTCCCCTCAGCGCTCACGACGTACGCGGGTGCCTGCGTCACCTCAGGCGACTTCACCAAGGCGGCCCAACTGCTCGACCAATCCGACGCGATCTCGTCGGCAACCGGGGCGCCGCCACACCGCTCGATCCGGACCTACCTCGCCGCTTGCCGAGGGCAGGACGAGGTTGGAAACGAATTGGCGCGGAGCACGATTCGAGAGTCCACCTCGCGTGGGGAGGGCAGCGAGGTCACCGTCGTACTCTTCTCGTTGGCCGTTCTGCACAACGGGCTCGCTCAGTACGACCAAGCGCTGGCGGCGTGCACGTCTGCGCTGGAGTACGACGACGTCGGCATGCACGGCCATCTGCTGAACGAGATGGTGGAGGCTGCCGCCCGGTCCCGCAACATGACACTCGCCGAAACCGCTGCTGCACAGTTGATCGAGATCACCGAGGCGTCCGGAACCCCGACCGCACTCGGCTATTCGGCGCGTGCCAGAGCGCTGCTGAACACCGGCGCCGAAGCCGACGGTGAATACCAGACCGCGATAACGGAATTGGAACGTTCACCGCTCAGAGTCCTGACTGTGCGCACACGCCTCCTCTATGGTGAATGGCTGCGCCGCGCGAACCGACGAGCCGACGCGTGCAGTCAACTGCGGATTGCCCACGAGGCGTTCCTGAACATGGGGGCCGACGGCTTCGCCGAGCGGGCGCGCCGCGAGCTCCACGCAGCTGGCGAGCCCCACCGACGGGACAGGGGTGGCACGTCGGCGGCCGGCCTGACCAGCCAAGAACGCTACATCGCCCGGCTCGCCGGCGACGGCTACACCAACTCCGAGATCGCCAGTCACCTGTTCATCAGTCCGCGCACGGTGGAGTGGCACCTGAGCAAGATCTACCCGAAGCTTGGGGTGACGTCACGACGCGAGTTGAGGCGCCTGCGCTTCTAATCGAGATGACGTTGATTGGGGCCCCGATCTCGACGCATACGGAACGAGCCTGCGCGAGTCAGGTCTGTTCGGGTGAGTTGAGCGGCGCGGTTTCGCGACGCTGTCGCCCTGGGTTCCGCGCTCATGGCAGACCCGATCGGCTTCGCCTAACCTGTTGGAATGAGCGAAGGTTCGTCAAGTCGGGACGAGCGGGCGGTGATTGCCAAGGCTGTTGACTTGCTTGAATCCCTAGCTGGGCAGCGGGCCGGCCTTGGGGTCAGCGAACTCGCCCGCCGAGCGGGGATCAGCAAGTCCACGGCCTTCCGTGTTCTGGGTTCCTTGGAGCGGGACGGGTTGGTCGATCGCGTCGGCACCGGCTATCAGATCGGCGGCGTGGTGCGTCGGCTGGCGCGCAACGCGGTGTTGCCGAATCCGGAGATCGTGAGGGATGCGCTGGTGCCGTTCGTTGCGGACCTCTTCGTTCTCACGGGGCAGACTGTGCACGTCGCCGTTTTGGACGGTGCCGAGGTGGTCTATCTGACGAAGCTGTTCGGCCACCGGCAAGCCCCGACCCGTCCGTGCCCCGACGACAGATTTCCCGCCCACGGGGTGGCGATCGGCAAGGCGCTGTTGGCATACGACCACGCTTCCTCGAATGACCTAGAAGCGGTTCCGCTCAAGGCATTCACCAACTGCACCACGACGGACCCTGCTGCGTTGCGCGCGCAGTACATGGAAATCCGTTCTGCCGGAATCGCATTCGACGCCGACGAGGCCCGCGTCGGGGTGAGTGCCGTCGCCGTACCTCTTCGCGGCCCCGACGGCGCCGTGGTGGCTGCCCTGTCGATCACGCACGCGAGCACCGACCCGGCCGCATCCCGGTACGCCGAGCACGTCCGCAATGCCGGGGCTGCTGCCGCCCCGGCATTGCGGCGGGCGCTGACTCAGCTGTCGGCCGGAGAATCGGGGTAACGGCCGCCCCGCACCTCCTCGGGATCGAAGAGCGCGCTCAGCTGGGCGACCTCGTCCGCGCTCAACGCCACCTCTGTCGCTGCGGTGTTCTCCCGCAGGTATGACACCCGCTTGGTACCTGGGATGGGCACCACGTCGAGCGGCTGTGCCAGCAGCCATGCCAGTGCGACCTGCCCAGGGCTTGCCCCCTTACGCGAGCTGAACAACTGTAGGCCGTCGACGAGCTTGGCGTTTCGGTCGAGGTTCTCGCCGGTGAAGCGGGGTAACACCGACCGGTAATCGGTGGAGTCGAAGACTTGGCCGCGCCGCACCTGGCCGGTGAGCATCGCACGGCCAAGCGGGCTGTAGGGCACCAGCGTGATGCCGGCGGCGCGGCAGGCGTCGACGACGCCATCCGCCTCAATTGACCGCTCCCACAGGGAGTATTCGCTTTGAAGCGCGGACAACGGAAAAGTCGAGTGGGCGCGGGCCAGCTCGTCGACCGGGAGCTCGCAGTGGCCGATTGCCCGCACCTTGCCCTGACGTACCAGTTCCCCCATCGCGCCGACGGTCTCCTCAATCGGAACGGTGGGGTCTTGCCGGTGGCAGTAGTAGAGGTCGATGTGATCGCTACGCAGCCTTCGCAGGCTCGCGTCGCAGGCCTGCACGACGTATGCGGGATCACCCGCGAGCCCGATGGCACCGTCGGCGCCCATCTGGACGGCGAACTTGGTCGCTATCACCACCTCGCTACGACGACCGACGATGGCTTCGCCGATTAGCTCCTCGTTGTGCCCAAAGCCCTTGATGGGGGCGCCAAACGCGGCGTCGGCGGCGCCGTAGACGTCCGCGGTGTCGAGCATGCCGACCCCGAGATCGATCGCCTCGCGGATGGTGGCGATGCTGGTCTCACGGTCGGCGTCACCGTAGGACTGCGACATCGTCATGCAGCCGAGTCCGATGGGCCGCATGACGATGTCCGAGTGTCCCAACGTCACCCGTGCCCGTACCAAATCCTCACCTGCAGTGACTAATTCATCCTGAGTCATGAGCTCAAGCCAAGCACGTCGGTTGCAGGTTGCTCAACGCATCGTGCCGAATGGCGGCACGCCCCGGCTGTCGGGTTGCCCAGCACATTCCCGGCCCGTCGGTCAGGGGATCAGCACGGTCGAGCCGTGCGTTCGGCGACCTTCGAGATCGCGGTGGGCCACAGCGGCATCTTCGAGGTGGTAGCGCTCACCGGTGGTCACCCTCACGATTCCTGCCGATATCGCATCGAACAGTTCCCCTGCACGCCAGGAGAACTCATCGTAGGAGCGATTGAAGTGGGTCCGCATGGGCCGGGTGAGGTACACCGAACCGGCAGCGTTCAATCGCTGCGGATCGACGGGCGGCACGGGCCCGCTCGCGGCACCGAAGAGTGCCAGGGTGCCACGAACCGCCAGGCTGGCCAGGCTCGCGTCGAACGTCGACTTGCCGACACCGTCGAAGACCGCCGCAACCCCGTCACCGCCGGTAAGCGCGCGCACCGCCGCGCCAAACTGCTCCGGGTCGACGGGGTAGTCCAAGACCTCAGCCGCTCCCGCCGCCCGCGACAGCGCGTTCTTGGCCGGGGTGGACACCGTCGTCAGGACCCGGGCGCCCTGGGCGGTTGCCCACTGCGTGAGTATCAGTCCGACACCACCGGCGCCGGCGTGCACCAAGATGTCGTCACCGGGTGCCACCGGGTAGACCGACTTGAACAGGAAGTGCGCGGTTAGGCCCTTCAACAATGCCGATGCCGCTGTCTCCGAGGGGATGGCGTCGGGCACGCGTGCCGTCAGATCGGCAGCGGCGACGCAGTACTCGGCATACGCCCCCTGCGCATCTGCGCTGGCGACCCGGTCACCCACCCGGACCGAGGTGACGTCCTCACCGAGGGCGGCGACGGTGCCGCACACTTCGCTGCCGATGATGAACGGCAACTCGCACGGATACAGTCCGGAGCGGAAGTACGTGTCGACGAAGTTGACGCCGATCGCCTCCGCTTTGATGAGGATCTGGCCTAGGCCGGGCGTTGGGATCGGACGTTCGACGTAGGTCAGGACGTCTGGGCCGCCCGTTTCGGTGATTTCGATGGCGTGCATGGCGGTCTCCTCAACCGAGGTGCGGCAGCTCTGGTTGGGTGGGAACCACGATCACGGTCGGGCCGTCCGCTTGCAGTGCGGCCGTGAACTCTCGCGCCAGCTCTTCGGTGGTGTCGACGTTGGCCGTACGGCATCCGAATCCCGTTGCCAGTGCCGCGATGTCCAAGCCGGGAAGGTCGAGCGCAGGTACACCCGGTGTGTTCTCCAGCAACGCAAACGATTTGAGGATGGCATAGGCCCCGTTGCGCAGCACTACGAAGATGATCGGCAACTCGTGCTGAGCGGCCGTCCAGATCGCCTGCACGGAGTACTGAAACGAACCGTCACCAATGGTGGCGACGATATGGCGCTTGACGCCACGCTCGCGGTCGCCAAGTGCCACGCCAACGGCTCCAGGAACGCCCCAGCCGATACCCCCGCTTCCGGTGGCGTAGAAGCTGCCGGGCCGCGTGGTGGGTAGCCACTGCAGGAGCTCGGCCATCGTCGACGTCGACTCCATGACCACCGCGGCATCGTGGGGTTTGACCGTGCTCAGCGTCGCATAGACCTCGTCGGCGGTCAGGGGCTCCGACGGTGCCGAGGACCTTACGGCCCGATCCCTGTTCAAGGGTGGATTCATGGGTCGGCCAGTTGGTTCGTCGATCAAGTCGACCAGTTGTTCCAGAGCTACCCGAACGTCGCCGAGGAGGCTGTCACCAACGGGGGCTACCGAAGCCAGGTGAGGATCGGCGGTGAGCTGGATGAGTTCGGACCCCTCTGGCAGGTACTCGCCCGCAACGAAGGGGTAGTAGCGGAACGCCTGCGCACCGATCACGATGACGAGGTCATGCCCATGGATCACCTGGTTCACCCCGGCGATCGTCATGGGCATCGGGCCTGCGTACAGCCGATGGTCTTCTGGGAACGACACTCGGTCGGTCAACGCGCTAGCGCGCACGGGTGCCCCAAGCTTCTCGGCGAAGGCGATGCCGGCGTTCCACCCACCGGCACGGTCCACCTCCGGTCCGAGAACCAGCAGCGGGTTCTGCGCCCGGTTGATCCGCTCGGCGAACACGTTGAGCCGCAGTGTATCTGGTGAGGTTTGCTGGCTGACCGTTCGCACCGTTGCCGGGCCGAGGGCTGACTTCTGCCAGTCGTCCAGCGGAACGGACAGAAACACCGGTCCGGCCGGCGGCTGCAGGGCGACGGCGTAGGCCTGCATGAACGCCGCCGGAACGTCCTCGGCGCGAACGGGCTCGTACGCCCACTTGACCCACGGTGAAGGCAACACCGTCGCAGCCCTGTTGTTCAGGTAGGGGTCGCCCAGCGACATCTCGCGGGTCTGCTGCCCAGCCGTGACGATCAGCGGGGTGTTTGCGCGGTAGGCGGCCACCAGGCTCCCCATCGCGTTGCCCACGCCCGCGGCGGTATGCAGGTTGACCAGAGCCGGCTTGCCGGTGGACTGCGCGAAGCCGTCGGCCATCGCCAGTGCGGACGCCTCCTGCAACGCCAACACGTAGGTGAAGTCGTCCGGAAAGTCCTGCAAGAACGTCTGCTCGGTCGAACCGGGGTTCCCGAACACCGTCGTCAGACCGAGCGTACGGAGTAGCTCGTAGGTGACGGCGTGCACCGTTTTTTGATCAGTCATGTAAAACACCAGCTTTCGATGGGCCTGACGATTGCGGAGATGCCGGTACTCCGGCGAGGTGTCGGCGGCGACGAATCGCGTTGAAGCTCCGACTATTTGCCGCTGGGAGGTGATGCAAGCAGACGCATCCTCCATTCTCCTGATCAACCTTCAGATGGCCTGTACCAGCACTACCGACCCGCTGGTGACAACAGAGGCGAGGGGGAGTCGTCTCCTCCGGCAGCTTCGATGACGGCGTTTCGCGACTGAAAGTGAAGCGGCTCGTCGGGAAACTCCACCCGGCAAAGGTCGGCCTTGTCTGCCCAGTAATCCTGCGAGTGACGCCAGATGGGCTTGTCGCCTCGTCTGGGCAATGTGCTGGCCGCGCGCTGTACGTACCCGGGGTTGAATTCTTCGGTGTCCAGGTATGGCAGAAGGGCCATGTCGGCATCTTCTGGGCGAAGCCGCGGGATGACTGCGTCGACCCCGTGGCGCCGCATGTGATTGAGCAGTCTGCATACGAACGCTCCGACGAGGTCGACGCGCAACGTGTACGGGGCCGAGCGGAAATAGCCGACAACCCAAGCGAAGTTGGGGGTTTCGGTGAAGAGGATGCCGCGATAGGTCACGGTGTTGCGCATGTCGAACGGCACGCCGTCCTGCGATATCGCGATGTCACCGAACGCGGAGACGTTGAAGCCGGTCGCGGTGATGATCACGTCTGCCTCGAGCACCGCACCGGACTTCAGACGCACGCCCTCGGATACGAAGGCATCGATCTCGTCGGTGACGACGTCCGCCGTGCCCGACCGAATCGCGTCGAAATAGTCGTTGTCAGGCACGTAACACACTCGCTGCCGCCACGGCTTGTACTGCGGGACGAAGTCGTCGGTCAGTTCACCGCCGAGTGCTTCACGCACGCCGGCGAGCAAGTCTTGCTTGGCGTCCTCCGGGTTCGCCAGACTGTGTTTGACCCATTCATCGTGGTCCGTGAGGACCTGTTGACGCACGATTTCGTGTATCCACTCCTTGGGAATGTCGAGCTTGCGAAGCCGAGTGGCCAGTTCGTTCTCGTTCGGTGCTGCCACGAAGTACGTCGGGGAGCGCTGAAGTTGCGTCACGTGTGCAGCGGTGTCGGCGAGAGCCGGGATGATCGTGACCGCCGTTGCGCCCGAACCGATTACCAGCACCCGCATGCCGGAGCAGTCGTATCCCTGTGGCCAGCGCTGCGGGTGCAGGACGTCCCCGGAGAAGTCGCTCAGACCCGGCCAATCGGGGATGTATCCCTCGAGGTGTCGGTAATAGCCCTGGCACATCCAGAGAAAGGTGGCGGTGTATCTCTCCGTGCGGCCGTCCCGGCACATGGCGGTGACGACCCAGTGCGACTTCTCCGAGGACCAATCCGCGGCCGTGACTTTGCGCGAGTACTGGATGCGGTCCTGCAAGCCATGCTCGTCGATGACCTCGCCGATGTAGTTCCTGATGGGCCCACCTCTGGCGATCGGGGCACCTTCCCACGGCTTGAAACTGAATCCGTAAGTGAACAGGTCGGTATCGGAGCGGGCGCCTGGATAGGTGTTGGATCGCCAGGTGCCTCCGGGACCGTCGAAGGCGTCGAGAATGGCGAAATCAGCCCAAGGGCACTGCTTGGTGAGGTGGACGGCCGACCCCACGCCGGAAAGTCCCGCCCCGATGATCAGGACGTCGAGATGTGTTGCCACGGGCCACTCCCTGCCTACTGGGAATCGCCGACGCCGTCCGTCCGTCGCCGGTCGATCGGCTCCCAGGATGCGCGCTCCAATCTGCAATCGCGGAGTGCTTTACACGCCAACAATGTGGCAAAATGAGCCAGATGGTGGATGCCTACGGCCTGCCAAGCCCGATCGGCTACTTCCGCACGATCCAGCGTGCGCTTGGTGCTGATGGCGACTTTCTCGAAGGAACCGGCCTGACTCAAGCCCAGGTGGAGTCCTCCACGGTGGACATCGACCTTGGCAGGCAACTCCAGCAGATCAGGAACGTCGTGGATCGGTGTGGACGCGACTGGGTGTTCCAGCAGCCGGAGATCTGGGGCGCTGCGATGCACGGCGCAGTTGCAATCGCAGCCACCTCTGCTCCCACCATCGGCCGTGCACTCGAGGTCATGCAGCGCTTTGGCAGGTCGCGCGCGAGCTGGTCGGAGACCCGCATAACGTCGACGAGGCAACACATTTGCTTTGATCTCGACCTCAGTGTTCCGCTGGAGGTGGACGAATGGCGTCACCTGATCGAAGTTCACTTCGTGACGGTCCGGTATCTGGTGCAAAGTGCACTGGGGCGGGAGCCGAAGGAGATGAGCTTCTTCTTCCGCTGTCCTCAACCTGACTACGACGGCAGGATCCGGCAGGTATTGGGGCACGACGTCCAATTCTCGGCGTCGGCGAATCGTGTTCGCATTCCGCGTAACTGGGGCTCCATGCGTCCGGTCGGAGAGGATCCGCGACTGCATGCGCAGGCGATCGACGAACTGTCGGGGTCGGCCGACATTGCTGCAGACACCGCGTACTTCAAACTTCGCGTCGAGCGGACTCTGCGCGGTTCGCCGCAGGGCAGGCTCTCTGCCGACGACGTTGCGAAGTCGCTGGCGGTATCGCGTCGGACGATGGCACGACGACTACTGGCAGAGGGAACCACCTTTCGAGTGCTGAGCGACAACGAGGCCAAGCGGAGGGCGCGCGCCATGAGCAGGGCGGGCCTTACCCGCGAGGTGATGGCAGTGCGCCTCGGCTACGACGATCCGACGAGTCTGAGCCGGGCGTGGCGGCGCTGGGCGGCGCAGGACTCTGTCGAGACATGACCGTGGGAGGCGGGTGGTACGTCTGCCTGCCCGGATACGCGTACGCTGTACCTCTAATTGGCGACCTGGATGGTGTGGCGGAAGGCTGGTGCGGAGTGCGGGCTCGCTTCACCGTCGACGAGATCGCTCAGTGTGCCCTGAACATCGTCGAGCGTGACGGCGTGGGCGGACTGACGATGCGTGCAGTGGCTTCCCAATTGAAGACGGGTCCGATGACGTTGTACAACTACGTCAGCGGGCGGGAAGGTCTCGAAGATCTGGTGGTCGGTGCGATCATCGAGTCGCTGGTGCTGCCAGAGACCACCGACGATTGGCGGACCGACCTTCGGGAAACGGCAACGGCCCTGTGGGAGGTGTTGCGTGCGCATCCGAACGTCATCCCCCTCATTCTGATGCGCCGCGCGGTGTCGTTGTCTGCCTTCGCTCCAGCCGAGCAGATGATCGCCGCGCTATCCCGGTCGCATTTGAGCGAACGTGACGTATTGGCCGCGTTTCGCGCCATCCTGGCGCTGGTGACGGGGTCTGCCCAAGCGGAGTTTGCCGGGCTCTTCGCGGGCACGTCGGAGCACGATGAGGCGAACGCCGCCGGTGCTGCGAGGGTCGGCGAACTCGCCCGCGATCAATATCCGCACATCGCAAAGTTGGCGAAGGTCAGCGATCGATCGACGGCGGCTGCCGATTTCCAACGCGGCCTCGCGATCTTCCTGCAAGGCCTAGGCGCCGTCGAGGAGCAGCCTGGGGCGAATCGAGTTCAGAAGCCGACCCGACGTGGAACCCGCTCATAGCCGCCCAAGAGCATGCCCGCCGCTTCGTCACAGCAGGGCCCTGGACATGACGACTCGTTGAATCTGATTGGTACCTTCGTAGATCTGAGTGATCTTGGCATCGCGCATCATGCGTTCCACGGGGAAGTCGGTGGTATAGCCTGCCCCACCGAACAATTGGACGGCGTCCGTGGTCACACTCATGGCGACGTCGGAGGCAAAGCACTTACATGCTGAGGAGATGAAGCTGAGGTCGTCCTCGCCACGCTCGGCGCGGGCGGCGGCGGTGTACACCATGAGTCTGGCCGCTTCGATCTTCATCGCCATGTCAGCCAGCATGAACTGCACGGCTTGGAAGTCCGAGATGGAACGTCCAAATTGATTGCGCTCCTTGGTATATGCGATAGCCGCATCCAGAGCACCCTGCGCAATCCCCACGGCTTGAGCTCCGATGGTCGGACGGGTGTGGTCCAAGGTGGCCAACGCGGTCTTGAATCCGGTACCGGGTGCGCCGACGATCCGGTCTCCGGGAATGCGGCAGTCGGTGAAGTACAACTCGGTCGTCGGAGAACCCTTGATGCCAAGCTTGCGCTCCTTGGCGCCCACCGTGAACCCATCGTCGTCCTCGTGAACCATGAATGCCGATATTCCGTTTGGCCCCTTGCTCGGATCGGTGACGGCCATCACGGTGTACCAGCTCGAAGCGCCGCCATTGCTGATCCAAGCCTTGGCTCCGTTGAGGATCCAATCCTCACCGCTGGCCCGGGCCCGCGTCCGCATCGCTGCGGCGTCGCTACCGGCCTCTCGTTCGGACAGCGCGTATGACGCCATGGCCGTGCCGGATGCGAGGTCGGTGAGGACCTGCATCTTGAGTTCCTCGGCGCCGTTCAGGATCAAGCCCATCGTGCCCAGTTTGTTCACTGCGGGGATCAAGGATGCTGAGGCATCCACCCGGGCGACCTCCTCAATGAGGATGCACGTTGCCACCGAGTCTGCACCCTGTCCTCCGTAGGCTTCGGGTACGTGCACTGCGTGAAACCCTGCGGTGGTCAAAGCCTTCAGGGCCTCGTGTGGGAAGCGCGCGTTCTCGTCCACGTCGGCGGCGTGGGGGGCGATCTGCCTCTCGCACAGGACGCGTAGCGCCCTCCGCAATTCTTGGTGCTCCTCGGGTAGTTGGAACAGATCGAAATCTGACGTCAGGGACATGGCGGCTCCCGGGTGGAAGTGATGTGGCCGAACAGGTCAAGCGTCACGTCGGGCGTGGCCGGATGGTGCGACGATCCTGGAGCTGAGAGTTGACACTCCGTCGCCGGAAAGAAAGGCGAGTGCACGTGGGCGTCCCGCCAGCGCCGATGCGAGGTGCGCTGCTCTTCCCTCGACCACGCCGAATGCGTTGCCATCGGCCGTTGACGTCCAGCCCGTGTCCGTTGCGCGGAGGGTCAGGCCCGCTGCGTTTCGCTTCGCGGGAACGAAGGGATTGGGTAGGCCAACCTCCGTGGCGAGAACCGCGTCGACTATCTCCTCGGGCACGTCGGCTGGTCTGCTCAGTGCCAGGGCAATGTCGAGATGATGCAGGACGTGGTCGCCCAGCAGCAGCCCGGGCGGGAACACGCGTCCGATCCCATGCCTATGGTCGATCAGCAGTTCGAAGGAGCCGATCAGTTCCTCTGGAGTGCAGCGGTGTGCAAGGCGCTGCGCCAGTGAGGTATTGGTCTCGTCGAAATCCATCCGATGCCTCGCCATCGACCAGCAGAGCGATGGCACGGAGATGCTGTATCCGATGACGAGGTGAGCGAGGACGTCATGTGTGGTCCACTCGGAGCACAGGCTCGGCCGCGTCCACTCCACGGGCGTCAGCGAGCGGGCGAAGTCCACGAAGTGGTGGTCTTGGCGCTTGAGCAAGTCACGGTTCGACACGCAGTTCCCTACGTAAGAAGGCTGTTTGGTCGGCCACCAACGTGTGCACTAGCGGGGGATGGTAGATCTCGAAGTGGTCACCGTCATAGGAACGGACCGTCGTCCTCGGAGCGGCACCAGCCACGTCGTACACGTGCTTGACATCCATCAAGTTCTCCTTGGAGGATACGCAGATCATCAGCGGGGCTTTGATTTTCGATGCCTTGCGCTTCGCGCTGATCACTGCGAGACCCAGGGCGTTGGCCGCCGCAATCCGGTTGTCGAACGGAGAATCCTGGGGCGCCGTGGAGTTCCAGCCTTGGAGTGCGCCTGGCGCGGTGACCACGGCTGTGCCCCCCGGGGCGCCAACGATGGGAATGTACTTGCGTGCGGATCCGGTGGCGGCGCGAACCACGTCTTCGATGATCGGCGGGGTCATCCTGAACACGGGTCCAAGTCCGGAGTGCAGTGCGGCGCCCGGGCCGTACACGATCGGGCACTGAACCACGACTGCGGCGACGTCACTGCGTTCGCTGGACAGGCGCAGCGCATGCATGGCGCCAAGGCTGGTGCCCCACAGGCCCACCCGCCGGGCGTCGATGTGCGAGTCGGACTTGAGGAAATCGTAGGCAGCCTGCGCGTCGGCGTGTTGGCGCCGCATTGACAGCCGCTGGCGAGGGCTGCCCGCGGAGGCTCCCGTGGTGCGGTAGTCGAAAGCGAGTGTGGCTACTCCCGCTGCGCTGAAAGCCTGTTCGTACTGCTCCAACATCATCTGATGTGTCGCGCCAAGACCGTGGATCAGGACGACCGCCGGGTGCGGTCCTGGCCCATCGGGGTAGGTCAACCAGGCCGCACACCGGGTGCCGTCTGAATCGAAGCTCGCGTCGGTCGTCGTCGTCATGTCCTCTTTCCCCTCAATCGGAACGCACAATAAGTACGGCGTACGCATCAATGAGTACAACGTACTGATCCGAGTGTCAACACCCCCGGATTTGGCGAAGCCGGAGGGGGCCGGTGAGGCGTACGGTGTACCTATGAATGGGAATCATCGATGGAGCGGTCTCGGCGAGCGCACGCCGTCACTTCTCGGTCGCGCTTGCGCGATCGGCTGCGCAGGAGGGCGCCATGTCTAGAAAGTCGTTGAGGCACACTGCAAAAGGTGAGCACACCCGGCAACGAATCGTGGAAGCGGCTGATCGTCTAATCGGATGGCGCGGCGTGACCCGCGTGACCCTGGAGGACGTTCGCGCCGAGGCGAACGTGAGCAGCTCCCAGATCTACCACTACTTTGCCGACAAGCAGGCCTTGATCGCCGCCGTCGTCGACCGTCAGGACTCCCTGTCGTCGGTCGGTGAGTCGATGCTGGGCGCTTTCGAGTCGGCGGACGCCGTGAGGTCGTGGGGCCGACGCCTCGTCGAGGCGCAGCGCGAGTCGCGGTCGGCAGGTGGTTGTCCCATCGTGACGCTTGGCACCGGGTTGATGGATCTCGACGTCGACACGGTCGGCCAGCTCGCGCGGATCTTTCGCCGATGTGAGGACGGAATTCGCGCTGGATACCGAACCATGCACGCCAACGGGGAGCTCCCGCGCAGCGCTGATCCAGACGCCCTCGCGACCATGACGTTGGCTACCGCCATCGGTGGGCTCGTGCTCACCCAGCTGAACGGCGACCCCGAGCCGCTGCAGGTGGCGTTGGACGCCATGCTCGACTGTCTGCAGTCCCGTCAGGCACTAACGCCAAAGACATTGGTGCCAAACTAGATTGGATTGGAAGTTCCAAAAACTTGTGTCTACCGTTCGGGATATGACTTTGGACTTGGCAGGATCGACGGCGTTGGTGACGGGTTCGACGAGCGGCATCGGGACCGCGATAGCAACGGAACTGGCTCACCGTGGGGCCCACGTATTGGTCTGTGGACGCGACGCGGAACGGGGCGAGCGGGTCGTCGGCAACCTGCGCGGCGCCGGCGGCCGGGCGGACTTCATTCCTGCTGACCTCGGGGGAGGTGCTGCGGCAGCCAAGGATCTGGCCGCTCGGGCTCAGCAGATCGCGGATCGAAACGTAGACATCCTGGTCAACAATGCGGCAGTGGGGATCATCGCTCCGACGGCGGACATGCCCGAGAGCGGATTCGATGCAGCAATCGCGACCAACCTCGCCGCGCCCTACTACTTGGTCGGTGCATTGGCACCTGCGATGGCCGAAACAGGTAGGGGGGCAATCGTCAACGTGGCCAGCATGGCAGGCGAATTCGCGCTGCCCGGAATGTCCGTGTACGGCGCAACCAAGGCTGCGTTGCTGTTCTTGACCAAGAGCTGGGCTGCCGAATTCGGGCCGCGAGGCGTTCGGGTCAATGCAGTAACCGTCGGCCCGACGCGTACCCCCGGTTCGGCTGAACTGGGTGAGGCGCTCGACGCGCTGGCCGCGCAAGCGCCTGCGGGTCGCGTTGCCGACCCCGCCGAGATCGCCTCGGCCGTCGTATTCCTGATCAGCGACGCAGCGAGCTTCGTGCACGGCGCAGCGCTGTCCGTTGACGGCGGCCGTACCGCGGTGTGATTTTTCGGGCATCCAGCATGGACGGGGCCAGCATGGCGAATCTCGCACTCAACCTTGTAGATTCGGCGCAGCGCCATCCTCTCCGCATCGCCGTGATCACCGAGACGGTCAACATGACCTACGCGGAGGTTGACGCCGCTGTTGCGCGGTTGGCGACACTGTTGCACCGCAGCGGCGTTCGAGTGGGAGATCGGGTCGGCGTCATGTTGCCCAACATCGCGGCGGCGCCCATCTCGTACTACGCCATCTGGCGGGTCGGCGCCATCGCAGTGCCCATGAATCCACTGCTACAAGCAGGCGAGGTGGAGTTTCAATTGGCCAACACGGCGGCCCGGCTGTTGATCGGCAGTGTCGGATTCGCTTCCGCCGCGACCGAGGCGGCCGAGCGTACGAATACGGTGTTGCATCTCGTCGACGACGCATTGCTGGCAGCCATGACGGCGGGCCTGCCCTCTTTTGGCGATCCCGTCGAGCGCGGATCACAGCACACCGCGGCAGTGCTGCACACTTCCGGCACCACGGGCACTCCCAAGGGCGCAGAGCTGACGCATGGCAACCTGGGAGGCAACCAAAATACGTTTCGTAGCAGTCTAATCCGACTCACCGAGATGGACGTGGTGCTCGCGTGTCTGCCCTTGTTTCACGTGTTCGGCATGACCTGCGCGATGAACGCCGCCATCGCGTCCGGTAGTACGTTGTCGCTCCTGGCGCGGTTTGATCCAGCGTTGGCGATTGGGCGGATTGCCACTGACCAGGTCACCGTGTTCGCAGGCGTGCCCACCATGTACACCGCTCTGCTCGCAGTCGCAGATCAGTTACCGCGGGGATCAACCGCGTCTCTGCGCACGTGCGTCTCCGGGGGCTCGGCATTACCAGTTCAAGTGCTCAAGGACTTCGAAAAGACCTTTGGTGTAATGATCCTCGAAGGCTACGGGCTCTCCGAGACATCGCCCGTCACCACCTTCAACCATCCCGGGGAGGAACGTCGGCCCGGCTCGGTTGGCACCCCGGTTCACGGTGTGCGGCTACGCCTGGTCGACGACGAGGGGAATGAGGTGCCAGAGGGGAGTGCGGGTGAGATTCAGGTCAAGGGCCCCAACGTGATGAAGGGCTACTGGAATCAACCCGAAGCCACCGCGGAATCACTGCGCGGAGGATGGTTCTCGACCGGTGACATTGCCGTAGTCGATCGCGATGGCCACTACTTCATCGTCGACCGCAAGAAGGACTTGATCATTCGCGGCGGATACAACGTCTATCCTCGCGAAGTCGAGGAGGCAATGCACGAGCATCCGGCGGTCGCAGAAGTAGCCGTGGTTGGCATACCGCATGAATCCCTCGGCGAGGAGATCGGCGCCGCCGTGGTACTCAAGTCGGGATTGTCGGTCGACGTCGAGGAATTGTCCGACTTCGCCAAGGAGCGGGTTGCGGCCTACAAATATCCGCGCCACATCTGGTTCGTCGACGGTCTGCCAACCGGTCCAACCGGGAAGATACTGCGCCGCGAGGTGAAACCACCGCCGACGGTGATGGGATGGCAGACGCGACGATATGACGTGTCTCGCAGCGGTGATGAGTTTCGCCCTAGCGGGTAGTCCCTTCCTTGGGCAGCAATGGGCCGGCCCGCATTGACTGATGAGCCAGGATGGGAACCATGGACCTCCCCGTGATGCCGCCGGTCGAGCCGATGCTGGCCAAGGCGGCGGTCAACGTGCCCGACGAGGCCGGGGTCTGGTCCTATGAGCCCAAGTGGGACGGCTTCCGGGCGCTGGTCTTCCGCGACGGCGACGACGTGGTGCTGCAATCGCGCAGCGGCAAGGAACTCGGGCGGTACTTCCCCGAACTCGTCGAGTCGCTGCGTGACGAGCTCGCGCCCCGCTGCGTCCTCGACGGCGAGGTCGTCGTGCCCCGGGAGGTCGACGGACGCATCCGCCTTGACTGGGAGTCGCTGAGTCAGCGCATCCATCCCGCCGAGAGCCGCGTGACGATGCTGGCCGAGCAGACGCCCGCACACTTCATCGGATTCGACGCGCTTGCCACCGCCGACCGGTCGCTGCTCGACCAACCGTTCCGCGTGCGCCGGGAGGCGCTCCTCGAGCTGGTCACCGAGAAGACGTGGTGCCACGTCACCCGCACCACCGAGGACCCGCAGCTCGGGACACAGTGGCTGACCACCTTCGAGGGGGCCGGGCTGGACGGGGTGATCGCCAAGCGGCTCGACGGACGTTACCTTCCCGGCAAGCGCGACATGGTCAAGGTCAAGCACAAGCGCGACGCCGACTGCGTCGCCATCGGATACCGCGTCCACAAGAGCGGCGAGGGCGTCGGATCGATCCTGCTCGGTCTGTACGACGACGACGGCGAGCTGCAGATGATCGGCGGCGCAGCGTCTTTCAGCGTCAAGGACCGCATCAAGCTACTGGCCGAGCTGGAGCCGCTGCGCGATGGCGACGCGCGCGACGGCGACCCCAGCCGGTGGAACTCCGCGGCCGACAAGCGGTGGATCCCGGTGCGTCCGGAGCGGGTGGCCGAGGTGGCCTACGACCAGATGGAGGGCAACGGCCACAGTGGTCGGCGCTTTCGGCACGCGGTGAAGTTCCTGCGCTGGCGGCCCGACCGTGAACCCGCAAGCTGCACCTTCGCCCAGCTCGACGTCCCGCTGAACTACGACCTTTCCGACGTATTGGAGAGCTGAATGGCCAGTCCTGCAACCGAAGTCGACATAGACGGCGTGGCCGTCCGGTTGACCAGCCCGGACAAGGTGTACTTCCCCAAGCTCGGCGCCGGTGGCACCAAGCGGGTGCTCTTCGACTACTACCTCGCCGTCGCGCAGCCCATGGTTGCGGCGCTGCGGGACCGCCCCACGCATCTGCAGCGCTTCCCCGACGGCATCGACGGCGAGGAGATCTACCAGAAGCGTGTTCCTGCAAAGCATCCCGATTACCTGGAGACGTGTCAGGTGACCTTTCCGTCGGGCCGGACCGCCGACGCGTTGAAGGTGACCCACCCGTCGGCGATCGCGTGGGCCGCGCAGATGGGCACGATCACGTTCCACCCGTGGCAGGTGCGGTGCCCCGACGTCGAACATCCCGACGAGTTGCGCGTCGACCTCGACCCGCAGCCGGGCACCGACTTCACCGACGCAGCCGAGATCGCCGTCGAGGTGCTCAAACCCGTGCTCGACGAACTCGGCCTCGTCGGCTACCCGAAGACGTCCGGTGGCCGCGGCGTGCACGTGTTCATTCGGATCAAGCCGGACTGGGACTTCATCGCCGTCCGGCGGGCGGGGATCGCGCTGGCCCGCGAGGTGGAGCGGCGCGCGCCGGACCGGGTGACGACGTCGTGGTGGAAGGAGGAACGGGGCGAGCGGCTCTTCATCGACTACAACCAGAACGCCCGCGACCGGACCTTCGCGTCGGCGTACTCGGCGCGGCGCACTCAGATCGCCACGGTGTCCACCCCGCTGTCGTGGGCGGACCTGTCCGGGGCCGACCCCGACGACTACACGATCTCCACCGTGCCGAAACTCGTTGCCAGCCGGAAGGATCCGTGGGCCGACCTCGAGAAGGTGGCGCACTCCATCGAGCCGCTGTTGGAGATGGTGGCCGCCGACGAGGAACGCGGCCTCGCCGACCTGCCCTACCCGCCGAGCTATCCCAAGATGCCGGGCGAACCGCCGCGCGTGCAGCCGAGCAAGAAGGTTGCGGCCCACTGGAAGGACGACGGCAGTCCCGCGACCTGACCTACGCCGCAGCGATCACTGCAACGCGCCGACGGGGACGTCCTCGCCGCCGTCAACGGTCACGGGGACTTCGTCGTCGTCGGCAGCCAGTTCGTCGGCAACCGCCACGGGCTCGACCTCGGCACCACGTGATCTGCGGCGAATGGACAGCACGACTTCGACACCGAGCACCACGAGCACCGATACGCCGAACGCGGGATAGAGCACTCCCAAGAAGACTGCAGCGATCGACACTGCCTTCACTGCGCGCTTCGGGGTGGCGGCGCGGGTTGCGGCGTTGGCGGGCTTGGGCAGACCGGTGCCCCCTGTGGGTCGACGTTTCCACCACATCAGGAATCCGGTCACCACGCTGGTCAGCACCCCCAGGCATGCCAAGGTGGCCGAGATGCGGGTGAGCACGCCGAGTTGGTTGCCCATGTGCATCGCGATGCCGAAACTCGTCAACCGCGACAGTGCCCCGTCCTGCGCCGTGGTGGCATTGGTGATGGTCGCCCCGGTGAACTGGTCGAGGTAGAGCGTTCTCTGTTCGGACAGTTTCTGCGGCCAGCGGTTGACCACTGTGTAACTGCCCCAGGTGGTTTCGCCGCTCTCGGTGGAATTCGAGGGTGGAATGATCGCGTAGCCGGGGACCATGCCCTCGTCCTTCGCGATCCGGTCGACGTCGGCGAACGATATTGGACTCGCCGTCGGGCCGCCGGGTTGCGAGGCGTACACCGGGTCGTCGGTGGCCGCCCACGCGATGCGCCGACCCAACCGGTCGTAGTCGCCCATCTTCGCGGGCGTCGAAGGTGCGTCGACGGACGTCGACGGGGCGACGGTAGCCGAGAACGCCCGCCAGTTCTCGCCCCAGTACCGCGACCACGTCAGCCCCGACAGGACGTAGCAGATCAGAATCACCGAGAGCACGACCCCGGTCAGCGCGTGCAGGTCGCGCCAGCGGATGCGACCGCCCTTGCCCCACCGGATCTTCAGCAGCGGCTTGGCGCTTTGGATGGCCCTCGGCCACCACAGGTAGAGGCCACTGCCCAGGAGCACCAGAATCCATCCCGCCGTCACCTCCATCCAGAGATTTCCGATGCCCACGGGAATGGTGGCGTCAGGGTAGGACGTCGGGTCGATCAGGTGCCCGAGTGATGGCAACTGGATCTTCGGCCCGTCGTTGCCGAACATCCGGTGCACCTGGTTGGCGTAACCGACGAGTCCCGACAACGCGCTGCGCTGTCCGAGGTAGTTGCCGGTGTAGGGGTCGACGAAGACCTGCGTGTTGTTGGCTTCGCCGGCCGGGTAGGCGGGAGCATCGGGAGGCAGGAAGTCGACCCGCGTGGAGTGTCCGGGAGCATCGGGCGGGGTGACGGCTTCGAGTGTGTAGCCCTCGCCGACCTGTCGCTGCGCGGTGGCCACCTGCTGGTCGAGAGGTACCGTTTCCGGTCCCTGGGTGACTGTGAGCAGGTCGCCGTTCAGCCAGTTGTCCAACGGTTGGCTGTACAGGATCACCAGTCCGGTGCAGGCCAGCACCACCAGCACGGGCGCTGCGAACAGGCCTACCCAGAAGTGCAGTCGGAATATCCGGCGCAGGACCGCTGCGTCGCCGCTGCGCGTCGAAGTCGTCGTCGAGCTCATTCATTCCCCTCGGGCTTGGCGGACATCGGCGGGCAGGCAGACATCGCGTTCACGGCATTAGTCGCGTCGATGCCCCCCATGGTTCCCGGGGTGGTGCCTTTCATCCGCTGGCGGGTCGATCCAGCGGATGGCCTGGCGGCTCCCAGGAACCAAACAGGTCCGCGGTGCGACGAATGTGATGGCACTCGGGGCAACGAGCCAAGAACGAACTCACCCTCTCAAACCGCGCAAGAGATGGAGTCTGATGAGACGCACGAGTATTGCCGCCCTCGCCGTGTGGGCGGCTCTGACGGTGTCAGGCATCGCAACCACCTATGACGCGGCGCCCGCGAGGGCGGAAACCGTGTTCACCCTCCCGCCGCTGCCCTACGCGCCCAGCGCCTTGGAGCCGGTTATCGACACCGAGACGATGACGCTCCACCACGACAAGCATCATCAGGCCTACGTTGACGCACTCAACAAGGCGGTGGCGGCGGATCCCGCACTCCAGGACAAGTCCTTGGAGCAGCTCGTCGAGGCCGCTGGCACGCTTCCAGACGTGGTGCGCAACAACGCAGGCGGCCACTGGAATCACAGCTTCTTCTGGGCGACGATGGCGCCGCCGGCGCAGTCCGGCCAGCCCTCGGCAGCGCTACAGGCCGCGATCGACCGTCAGTTCGGCTCGACCGATGCATTCGAGGCGGCGTTCGACGACGCGGGGACGAAGCGGTTCGGTTCGGGCTGGGTGTGGCTGATCGTCGGGCACGGCGGTGAACTGGCGATCACCTCGACACCCAATCAGGACAACCCACTGATGGACGTCGCTGACGTGAAGGGTGCACCCATCCTCGGTAACGACGTCTGGGAGCACGCCTACTACCTGAAGCACCAGAACCGCCGGGCTGAGTACCTGACCGACTGGTGGCAGGTGGTGAACTGGGCGACCGTATCCGACCGCTACGCCGCGGCCACCGCTCGCTGACGAGCTGCTTCGGGAACCATCCCAAACCGACGTCGACCCCCGACCTGAAACGGAACGGGGGTCGACGCCTGTTGCCGCTAGTTGTCCAGGACCGCGAAGTTCCCTTCTGCGTCCAGTGCGGACTGCACTTGGGCCACGGTCACCTGCTCGGCGGCGTCGATCTCGACGGTCGACGACCCCGTGGTGTCGAGGACGACTCGTACGGACCTCACCTCGGCCAGTCCTGAGATGGCAGAGGAAACGGTGTCCGCGCACCCCTGACAATGCAGGCCGTCGACGGAGAACGTCTGAACCATGTAGAGCTCCTTTCGCTTGCTTGCGTTCCCTCGGCGACCATGCGCCAGGGGTATGTGGGCCGGGGTCAGGGTCGCGAAGATCCTGGCAACGCATTCTCTCGATCGAGGGACCTCCGATGACGTACCAGTCCGATCAGGACGTCCGCGCATAGGAAGGCCGCGAGACTGATCCCGAGGAGGGGGACGAACCAACCGATCACGACGGCGGCGACCACCGTGGTGACTGCGGCACCCGGCGGCAGATGCGTCAGCACCCCCCGGCGGGGTGGCCGCCCACCGGTACGGCCGCCGGTGGTGGGCCTGCGCCGCGACCACATCAGGTAACCGCGGATGATGACGGTGACGAGCGCGGCGGCAAGGGCGACGAGCACGAGCTGATTGGCCAACCCGAACAGCGAGCCCATGTGGAGTTGAATGCCCCAGGCCGACAGTTTCGCCGCGAGTGGCCAGTCGGCGAACCAAGACGCGTCGGTGATCCGTCCGGTGGCACCGTCGACGGCGACGGCGTTGTTCGACATGACCCACGGCTGTCGAGTTTGGGCCACCGTGAACGCGGTGCCGGGCTGTGAGGGAATGCTCACCTCGACCTTGCCGCCGATGCCCGCAGCCCGAGCGGCCTCCACCACGTCGTCCAGCTCGTCGACACGGGGCGCGGAAGCCGTTGCAGGCTGGTCGAATTCGCCGGCAGCACCATGGTCGTGCCCGACGTGGGCGGACTCCTCAGCCGACGCCGCGGTCGCGCCCCCGTCTTCCAGGGTGGTGGTAACCGTCGGTGTCGTCCACGACATGGCCGCCCGCAAGGAGGTGATGTTCGCGCCCGCGTACGTCGACCAGGTCAGTCCCGTCGCCGACAGGAACAACAGGCCCGCCGCGATCCAGAGGCCCACTGCACCATGCCAATTGAGGGTCAGGGCCCGTCCCCGAGCGCTTCGTTCCACGGTCAGCAGGCGAGCCTCGGCGGGACGGCGGATCTTCGTGCGGCGGTAACGGCTGACCCACAGGGCGAGCCCGGCGAGGGCGATGACCCAGAGCCATGATGCAGCCAGTTCGCTGTAGATGCGGCCGGGGTCCCCCAGGTGCAGGCTTCTGTGCAGGTTGCTGATCCAGGTTCGTACTGGCAATGCGCCGCTGCTGCCGTAGACGGTCAGCTCCCCGAGGGATTCACCCTTCACCGGGTCGACGAATACGCCGCGGCGTTCGGACGGTCCCAGCGTCGGATCGCTGAACATCACCCGCGTCGTCTCGCCGGGCTCGGCGGCCGGCCGGACGGCGGTCACGGTGAGGTCGGGCCGAACCCGTTGCGCAATGCGCACCTGATCGGAGAGCGGCAGGGCGGGGCCGGTGGCGTCGACGTGGAGATGATCGCGGTAGACGAGCTGCTCGATGCTTGGGGCCATCGCGTACAACCCGCCGCTGAGTGCTGCAACCAAGAGAAACGGACCAACGAACACCCCGGCGTAGAAGTGCAAGCGAAGGAAGAAGGCGCGATACCCGGACTTGTCGGCTGCCGGCATCCGGCCCTGCCGCTCGGTTTCGGTGATGGCCATCGCAGATCGGATCTCCAATGTCAGTTCTCGGGCATGGAAAGGTGTCGCGCGGGGCACACGCCAGCGCGAACCCCACGCTCTCACAGCCGGTCTCACCTGGGCAAACATGATGACTCCGGGAACCAACCGGGCCCAAATCACGACTAATGCAGCCATTTCGAGGCGGGCTTCACATCTGCCGCAGTCGCCGGGTGCGGGGAACAATCCGGCGATCGTGAGCGACTATAGAAGGGTGAATTGCGACGTGGCCCGGGACGCGCTGTCAGCGCGGATCGACGGCGAGCGCGAGCCGGTGCCCGCTGCCCGGGTGGACGAGCACCTCGGTGGCTGTGCGGATTGCCGGGTCTGGTTCGAGCGGGTGGCCGTGCAGGCTGCGAGCTTGCGCCGAATCGCTCAGCGCCCGGTAGCGCTACCGGATCAGAGCCTCGGCCGCGTGCGCGGAATGCCGCGTCTACGGATGTCCTGGCAGCGGTGGGCGTTGGTGGGGGTCGGCGTCGTGCAGATCGCCGTTGGCTCCATCCAGGCGCTGGGATTGAGTGTCGGTTTGAGCCATGAGCACGGCATGGGATCGGGTGGACATCTGTTGAACGAGTCCACGGCATGGTCGATCACGCTCGGCGTGGTCATGGTCGCCGCGGCCGTGTGGCCGAGCGTCGCCGCGGGCTTGGCCGGCGTGTTGGGCGTGTTCGTCGGGCTGCTGACGGTCTACGTCGTCGCCGATGCGATGTCTGGGACCGTGACCGCCACGCGGGTGCTGACGCATCTTCCGATCGTCATCGGTGCCGTTATGGCGATTCTGCTGTGGCGCCAGACCGCCATCCCACCCCCGGAAGCGCGCGTCGCGGAGCCCGAGCCAGAGATCATCTTGCCGGGCAACGCTTCCCGCGGCAGAAGGCGTGGACACCTGTGGCCCACTGATGGTTCGGCTGCCTAAACGCTAGAGCATCGCCCCGAACATGAGGGCCATTCCTGCGGCCATCATCGCTTGGGAGGCGGTCCCGAGGAATCGGTGGGACGGTTGCGACGGTTCGGCCTTGCGCTCGCCGAAGTATCGGTAGAGCCACCACAACACCGCGAGAGCGAAACCCACGGCGCACAGCCAGTTGACACCGGTGATGAACGGTGGAGTTCCGGAGCTGTCCGCGGCGTCGGGCATCTCCATCCCGGGCATGCCGGGCATGGAATGGTGCCCGCCAGGGCCCCCGGCCGGACTCGTACCGCCGCTCGTCGCGGGTAACAGGCTGCCGCTCATGACGGCATACATCCAGACCATCGCCAGCATCATCGCCGCGTGGTACGCGTTGATGCCGCGGTGGCCGGAACGAGCGAGGGTGAAGGCGAAGAACCAGACCGCTGCCACCGCGAAGAAGAGCATCGGACCCGTCGTGGGTAGCGTCATTCCCCAGGGCCACGCCATCACCACCATCGCCAGGGCCATGACGAGGTGCAGCACCTGGCTGACGATGTGCGTCCACACCCGCCGCCCAGTGGCGATGGCGTACCCGCATTCGGCCGCGCTCAACAGGAACAGCGCGGTGACGATCCAGCGCAACAGCAAATCCGGGATCATCGTGGTCCCGGCTGACTTGGGCGGTCGGATTCGTCTGCTGAGGTGCGGTTCACGCTGTACAAGGCTCCGTTTCGACTGTCGGGGTTCGTGTGCAATGGTCGGAGCCGACGCAAGGAAAGTTCCGACGACTTCCAAGGTCTACGACCAGCCGTCGTAGTCTGGACGCAGTACCCGTGCGCTGGTGAAAGGTCGTGACCGTGAAAACTGGGCACACACCGAAACTGGATTCCGGGGTGACGATACTTCGCCCGGTTCCGACGCTGGTTGCAGCTGTGGTGGCCACGGCGGCCGGCCTAGCGTGGTACGCGCTGGTGACAGGCGGGCGCGTCTACGCCTCGACGGGGAACTCCTATCCCGGTGTCCTGACGGCAGTGGTCGAACCCGTCGGGTACTTCCTCGCGACGCTGGCCGGTGTGCTGTCGTTCGGTGGCCTGGTGTTCGTCGTCACGACTGCGCTTCCCGATGCACGGGGTGTGATCGACGGGGGTGCGTTCCGCGCCCATCTGATGGTCGAACGGGCATCAACGCTGTGGGCGATCGCGGCGACGGCGATGGTGCTCGTCCAAGCCGCTAGCGACGCCGGAGTGTCGGTGACGCGCTTGCTCGTCAGTGGCAGGGTGGCGGAGTCGCTACAGGCCTCGGAGATGTCGCGGGCGTGGGTCGTAGTGGCGATTGCCGCCGTCGTCGTGACGTTGGCAGCGCGGCTGTCGGTGCGATGGGTCACCCACGCGCTGCTGCTGCTTCCGGCTCTCATCGGGGTCGTGGCCGTCCCGGTGAGCGGAAATGCCGGGCAGGGGCCGGACCACGACTACGCGACCAGTGCCGCCATCGTGTTCGTAGCGGCACTCGCGACGCTTGTCGGTGTCAGAGTGGCGGCGGCGACTGCACCGCCGGTGAAGGAATCCGGCTACCGCATCATGGTGATGCAGACGGTGTGCGGCGCGATCGTTCTTGGCTACGGCGCCATGCTGTTGGCGTCATTGCTTGGCTCAGGCGGTTTGTTTGGCACGACGTACGGATGGGCCGGAGCCATCAGCGCGGGAGTGCTGCTGGTGGTGTGGGCGAGCGACCTGATCGCGCTGGCGTCGTTGCGGCGCGGCGGACGCTCATCTGGCTCCACGGGCCAGGTCGCGGGCGCGGTGGCAATGATCGCCGTGGTGGCGTTGACCGCGTCGATGGCGACCCAGCCTGCGCCGAGATTCCTCGAGCACGAGTTCACCACGTGGGACATCTTCCTGGGGTACGACCTGCCGGACCCGCCGAGCGTGCTGACGATCCTGACCGTGTGGCGCTTCGACGCCTTCATCGGAGTTGGCGCGGTCCTGATGGGCAGCGCGTACGTGCTCGGCTACGTCCGACTGCGTCGGCGCGGTGACGCCTGGCCGGCCGGTCGGTTGCTGGCCTGGCTGGTGGGCTGCCTGATGCTGCTGTTCACCAGCAGTTCGGGGGTGAAGGCCTACGGCTCGGCGATGTTCAGCGTGCACATGGCCGAGCACATGACGTTGAACATGTTCGTCCCAGTGCTTCTCGTGTTGGGCGGCCCGGTCACCCTGGCGCTGCGGACGCTGCCGTCCGCGGGGGACGGCAACCCCCCGGGTCCTCGGGAATGGGTGTTGTGGCTGGGGCACTCGAAGGCGACCGCGCTGCTCGCCAACCCGATCGTGGCGTTCATCCTGTTCGTGGCTTCGTTGTACGCCGTCTACTTCACGCCGATCTTCGACACCTTGATCCGCTATCACTGGGGTCACGAGTTGATGAGCGTGCACTTCCTGCTGGTCGGCTATCTGTTCTTCTGGGGAATCATCGGAATCGACCCGGGTCCCCGCAAGCTCCCGTTCTTGGGCCGGCTCGGGCTTCTGTTCGCCGTCATGCCGTTTCACGCGTTCTTCGGGATCGCGACGATGACGATGAACACCGCGATGGGTGAGCAGTTCTATCGATTCGTCGGTCTTCCGTGGTTGTCGAGCATCCAGAGCGACCAACATCTCGGCGGCGCGATCGCGTGGGGATCGAGCGAATTGCCGGTGATCCTGGTGGTCGTCGCGCTCGTCGCTCAGTGGGCGCGGCAGGATCGGCGGGTATCCGTTCGGTCCGATCGGCGTGCCGAATCCGACTATGCCGACGACGAATTCGACGCCTACAACGCGATGTTGCGCGAACTGGCCCGCACTCGTCGCTGAAAATGAAAAACCATCCAAATTGCTAGGGAACTCGTCGGTGCCGCCGTGCGACTATTCACCAGGGGGGCAGGTCGCGTCCCGGTGGAGGAAAGGCGGGCGCCGCAGTGCACATCGAACCGGGAATCGTCGAGGGTCCGAAGATAATCCTGAGTTACGTCACTGCCGGTGGCGCTGGGGCCTACGCGCTATACCTGGCGGGACAGCTGTTCAAGGATCGCGGACTGGGTGCGCTGGTGGCCCGCACGGCGGCGACCACCGCCCTGGTGTTCGTCTTCTTCCAGGTGTTCCCGCACTACCCGGTGGGCGTGTCGGAAGTGCACCTCATCCTGGGCTCGACGCTGTTCCTCATCTTCGGTGCGGCACCGGCGGCGTTTGGTTTGGCCGGTGGCCTGTTGTTGCAGGGACTGTTCTTCGCGCCCTTCGACCTGCCGCAATACGGCATGAACGTGACCACGCTACTGGTGCCGCTGTTCGCCCTGCAGTTCGTCGCACGCAAGGTGATCGCTCCGGAGACTCCCTACGTGCAGCTGAAGTACCGTCAGGCACTTGCACTTTCGACGACCTACCAGGCGGGGATCGTGTCGTGGGTTGCCTTCTGGGCCCTTTACGGTGAGGGTTTCGCCAGTCAGACCGTCACAGACATCGTGACCTTCGGCGCCGCCTACATGCTAGTGATCATCGTCGAACCCCTCGCGGATCTCGGTGTCCTGGCAGCCGCCAAGGGGCTGCACAAGATGCAGAACAACCCCATCCTCGAGCGCCGCCTGTTCAACCCTGCCTAGACGCCGGAACCATCACCCCGGTTCGTCCGACTACTGATTGGGCCCGTCGACCGCGCCCAGTTGAGGAGATGGACGTGGCCGGTAAGGCGCGCACTGTCGAGCGCATGCTGGACGACATCGAACACCACGTGCTGGAAGAAGTCTGGCTCGGACGCCGCCGTTCGGTGATTGGATGGGCACTCGTGGGATCGCTGTTTGCGACGGTGATGTTGTGGCGGATCGACGTCGCGGGCTACGTGCCGACCGCCGCCGTGGTGATGCTCTCAACCGCATCGATTCTGTCTGGACTGGCGCTTGCCGTGCGTCGCTATCGTTGGTGCTGCGTCGCGGCGTACAGCTGTGGACTCGCATCGGTCGTCGGGATTGGCGCCTTTTGGTGGGTCCGGACGGGCCGCCCCGACACACCTTTGACATGGTTGATCATCGCTGACATCGCCGTCGTGACGCTAACCGTCCATTGGCTCGCGGTGATCGTCACACCCATTGAACGGTCGCAGCCTGATATAAGGTTCGCGAATCCTTGAGTGAGAAGTGCAATCTACGGCCGAGTCGCCCTCTTATGCAGTAGTTTTCGTCATCGGCTTATTGCAGCTCACTTCTGAGTGAGCACTGTCCGAACAGCAGGGGCAGTCCTTTTCGTATCGCAGCGTAGATCCGCATTCACTGCATTCGTACCGATCTCCGGACTTTCGAACCATCTGGCGTCCTCCTGCTTCGTGAAACTGCCCCACGTTGGGGCGTACACCGCATCGGCGGGAGGAGCTATTCTGCACCTAGACGGCGCGCCATTCGGCGTAGTCGTCGCCGGAGGCGACAGTCACCCCGTTCCGCCGTCAACGTCGAACGTCCGCCGCGTCGACGGCGTGTTCTTCCTGGGCCGCGGTGCGATCTCGGTGCGGCCCGAAGTTGCGCAGCCGCAAGCTATTCGACACCACGAAGAACGACGAGAACGCCATCGCCGCCCCGGCGACCAACGGGTTGAGCAGTCCCAGTGCGGCGACGGGGATGGCGGCGACGTTGTAGGCGAAGGCCCACACCAAGTTGGTTTTGATCGTGCGCATCGTGGCGGCGGCGAGGTCGAGTGCTTGCGGCACGACCGCCAGGTCGTCACGGACGAGGATGATGTCGGCGGCGCCAATGGCGACGTCGGTGCCCCGACCGATGGCCATGCCCAGGTCGGCGCAGGCCAGTGCGGGTCCGTCGTTGATGCCGTCCCCGACCATCGCCACCACGCGGCCGTGCCCGCGGAGTTGCTCGATGACGTCGACCTTGCCGTCCGGCAGGACGTCGGCGATGACCTCGTCGATGCCAACGCGCGCGGCGACGGCGGCTGCGGACTCGGGGTTGTCACCAGTCAGAAGGACGGTCCGCAGTCCGCGTGCATGCAAGGCGGCGACGGCATCGGCCGCGGTTTCCTTCACGGTGTCGGACACCGCGATGACACCACATGGCTCGCCGTCGACTTCGACGAAGACCACGGTCTCGCCCCGGGTTTCGGCATGCCGCCGGGCTGCAATCATGATCTGGGATTCGCGCGCCGGCGCGATCCACGACGGCTTGCCGACACGCACCGATCGGCCGGACACCACGCCCGTGACACCGCGGCCCGGCACCGCGCGAAAGTCGTCAACCGTCCCGTAGTCGGCAGACGCCGCAGTGATCGCAATCCCGACGGCATGTTCGGAGGCCGATTCGACGGCCGCCGCGAATCCGAGGACGGCATCCGCATTCCATCCGTGTGCCGCCACCACGGCGCTGACCGTCAGCCGACCGGTCGTGAGGGTGCCGGTCTTGTCGAAGACGACGGTGTCCACGGCACGCGTCGCCTCCAGCGCCCGGTGGCCCTTGAGGAAGATGCCCAGTTGGGCCCCCCGGCCCGACGCCACCATCATGGCAGTCGGTGTGGCCAGGCCCAGCGCGCATGGGCAGGCGATGACCAGCACCGCCAGTGCCGCCGCGAACGCGCGGTCGGGTCCGCCGCCAGCGATCAACCACACGGTCGCGGTCAGGGCTGAGATGACGAACACGCAGGGCACGAAAATCGAAGCAATGCGGTCGGCGAGACGCTGCGTGTCAGCCTTCTGCGTCTGGGCCTCCTCCACCAGGCGGACCATCCCGGCGAATTGAGTGTCGGCACCAACTGCGGCGGCCTCGACGATCAGCCTGCCGTCCAACACGACCGTGCCACCGATGACACTGTCGCCCGGATCCACCCGCAGCGGCTTTGCCTCCCCGGTCATGGCGCTCATGTCGACGGCGGCCGAGCCCTCCATCACGAGACCGTCCGCGGCGATCGTCTGACCGGGGCGCACGACGAAGCGGTGCTGCTCCTTGAGTTCGTCGGCCGGGATGGTCATCTCCGACCCGTCGGCCAGCAGGATGACGACGTCCTTTGCGCTCAGCGCCGCCAGAGCGCGCAACGCTCCGCCCGCCTTGGACTTGGCGCGGGCCTCGAAGTACCGCCCGGCCAGGACGAAGACGGTGACGCCCGCTGCGACTTCGAAGTAGATGGCGTCACTGCCCAGCAATGCCTGCCAGATGCCGCGGCCGCTGCCGCTGGAATGGTGGTTTCCGAACACGGTGTAGAGCGACCAGATGCTCGCTGCGGTGATGCCAACGGAGATCAGCGTTTCCATGGATGCGTTGCCATGGCGAGCCTGGCGCAGAGCCGCCCGGTGAAAGGGCCAGGCGGCCCACGTCACGACGGGCACGGCCAAGGCGGTGAGCACCCATTCCCAACCGGTGAAGCGAGTGCTGGGCACGACGGCGAACATCACCGACAGATCGGCCAGCGGGACGAAGAGGACTGCCGCGACGGCCAATCTGATCATCAGGTGGCGGGCGTGGTCGGAGTCGGGATCGACGTCGCGGTCACCACCCGTTACGCGAGGCTGCGCTTCGTAGCCAGCGCGCTCGACGGCGTCGCACAATTCCTGCGGGGACAGATCCGAGCCTGCCTCGACCGTGGCCACCCGGGTGGCGAAGTTCACTGATGCCCTGACTCCGGGGAGTTTGTTCAACGACGACTCGACCCGGCCCGCACATGCAGCACACGACATGCCCGCTACGTCGAGTTGCACTCGGTGTGCATCGGCCGTGCCATCGCTCGCCACGGCGGTTGTCATGGACATCGTCGACTCCACCTCATCTTCAACCGACTGCGCCCCTTGGCGCCCTAGGAAACAAAGTCGTCACAGTGCTGCGAAGAGTTCCCGAAGCCGATGCCTTAAGCTCCGTACTCGTGGCGACATGCGATGATGACGAGGTTACTCACCTCGCCAAAGCTGCAGGCCGAGGCGACCGTGCCGCTCTCACCCAGTTCATCGAGGCCACCCAGCGCGACGTCTGGCGGACTGTCGCCTATCTGGCCGACCCGGCCAGCGCAGACGACCTGACGCAGGAGACCTTCCTGCGGGCGATCAAGTCCTTGCCCCGTTTCAGCGGCCGTTCGACGGCGAAGACCTGGTTGATGTCCATTGCCCGTCGGGTGGTCGTCGACCAGATCCGCTACAACACCAGCCGGCCCCGACCTGCGTACGTCCTGGATTTGGACGACGTACTAGGCGCCCGCCGGGGCGGCGACCGGATCGAAGAGATGGTCGAGATCCGAATGCTTCTCGACGGACTGGACGCCGAGCGCCGCGAGGCCCTCGTGCTGACCCAGGTTCTCGGGCTGACCTACGCCGAGGCCGCCGAGGTCAGCGGGTGCCCCATCGGCACGATCCGCTCGAGGGTGGCCCGGGCGCGCGACGATTTGTTGCGGGCTGTCAACGAGGAAGGCTGCGCGGGATAGCTCCGAGGTACCGGGCCAAGCTGGTCTCACCCGCGCGCTAGTGCATCGGCGGCATGGCGATCGCAAGGAGCTCCATGCCGTAGAACATGTAACCCATCGACAGCGCCATGATCGCCATCAACGTGCGGTTTTTCCAATCAGACACGACGAGGTGACCGCCGGTGTGACATTCCCGATCATGGCGCACCTCTGCGTTTGTCGACTGTGATGTCGCTGAACCTGCGGTCGCGGGTTGTCGCATCGTCACTCGTTGTACGGCAATCCCTTTGGGCACCAGCTCGTAAGGGAGCCAATGGCGGTTCTCCCGGTGGCGAACGTCATCCGGCAGGACGTTCCCAGCCCAGCCGAACGTCTCGATGGCGAACCACGACACGAGAACGAAGACCAGGATCGCGTTCCAGTCCGTCATCGGGTACCACATGTAGGCCATCGCCGCCTGCTGCGCCAGCAACAGAATCCAGAGCAGGTTCACGCTCTGTCCGCGGACGAACTTGGTGAGCAGATAGCCGACGATCGCGATCGACGTGGCCATGAAGAACCACATCTGCCACGCGGACGGCAGCCAGTTCCAGTGGTACGACATCGACAGGAACATGTAGATCATCGACAGCGCCATCGCGGTGTGTCCGGCGTGGAACCACCTGTTCGCGTGCCCGAAGATCAGGCATGGTAGGTGATGAAGGACGCCGAGGGCGAGGCCGACGGAGAACACGATGCTCACCCAGCCGGGAAAGTAATCCGGGCCGGAGGTCAGGACGTCGGGCATGGAACGGCTCCTTGGTTGAACGTCTCGAGGCGGTGACCGTCGACCTCGGCAAGCGCGCGCCGCAGCGCGGCGGTCTCGTCCAGTCCGACCTGTCCGACGAAGTGCACGAGCGCGGCCTGCCGGTCAACCCGGTCGGCGACCTGGTTCAAGGCGTCGACCATCAAACGGGCCACCAGTTCGTCACGCCCGTGGACCGGGGCGTACCGAAAGGCTCGGTCGTCTCGGATTTCCCGCACCAGATTCTTGCCGGCAAGCCGGTGCAAGACGGTCATGATGGTGGTGTAGGCCATTTCACGGCGGGAACAGAGGGCCTCCCGGACCTCGCGTACCGTCTGCGGTCCGCCGGTATCCCAGAGGTGGTCCATCACCGCCCGTTCGAGGTCGCCCAGACGTCTCAGCTTCGCCATGTCCCCGTTTCCGTTTCCGTAGCCACTGCAGGGGCGTTTGGTACTAAGTCGTGAGAAGACGAGGGTTGGTTCCCCGCTGGTCGTTTTGGGGCTCATCGAACACGGGTGAAAAGAGCAACAGGTGGCGTCGCTCCTCGGGTCACGGGTGTCCGGACAGGAGTGATCCGACACCCGTGCCGGGGCCGACACGATCGAGTGGCCCGGCGCCAACGAATGGTCAATCGGTCGGCGACTGCACCTGCCAACGCTTCTCGACGCCGGCGGCCTTCCAGTAGGTCACTGCGCACAGCCAAGTGAGAACGAACAGCCCGACGATGGCAAACCCGGCGTTGTTGAGGTCGATCGCGCTGACCCAGTTGGTGAACGGATCCTCCAGATCGAGGTCGTCGTGCAACACCGAGACCAGTTCGATCGTTCCGATGAGTAATGCGACCGCAACGGACAGCCCGGTGATCGACAGGTTGTAGTAGATCTTGCGGACCGGGTTGGCGAAGGCCCAGTCGTAGGCAACCGTCATGAAGAGCCCGTCTGCGGTGTCCATCAGGCTCATCCCGGCGGCAAACAGCACGGGAAGTACCAGTACGGCGTACCACGGCAGTCCGGCAGCTGCGCCGGTGCCGGCCAGCGCCAGTAGTGCGACCTCGGTCGCAGTGTCAAAGCCCAGACCGAACAGGACGCCGACCGGGTACATCTGGGCGGGCCTCTTGATCCGCGTCATGACCGGACGCAGGATGCGGGCGAGGAATCCGCGGCTGTCGAGAGCCTCCTCGAGTTCCTGCTCGCTGAACCGGCCCTCGCGCAGGCCGGTGAACACCCGCCAAATCCCAATCAGGGCAACGAGGTTGATGATGCCGATCAGCCACAGGAAGCCGCCGGATGCCACGGTGCCGGCCAGGCCCAGGGCATGTTTGGTCGGCGAATCGTCGTCGAGCAGAGAGCTGACGGCACGGGTGCCGGCAACCACGAGGACTGCCATCAGCAGCACCATCGTCGAATGTCCCATGGCGAACCAGAATCCGACCGATTTCGGCTTGCTGCCGTCGGCCATCAGCTTGCGGGTGGTGTTGTCGATGGCGGCGATGTGGTCGGCGTCGAAGGCGTGGCGAAGCCCGAAGGTGTAGGCGGTGACACCTAGTCCGATACCGAAGACCTGCGTGCCGACCTGGTAGTGGTGCGGTGCCACGAACAGGATCAGGGCACCGAACCCGACGACGTGCAAAGCCGCGACGACGGCCGCCAACGCGCCGACTTCGAGCCAGTCTCTTCGGGTCCAGGCGGCGGCCAGGCGGCGGAGTGCCGTTGCGTGAGGAGGTGTGGCGGGGGGTGAATCGGGCATGGTCGGGCCCGTCCTTCCGGGGTGAGCGCGCCCCATCGTGGGTCCGTGAGCGACGGGTCTGGCTTCCCCGCGAACCGACTCTCGAGTCGACCGCGGGTCACAGTGGCGCGACCGCACCGGGATTGCACCGGTTTCCGCACCGCTCACGCTGAACGAATGGACCATACCCGGGGCGTCATCGAAAAGTCCCTGCTCACAGTGCATTCCCAGGGAACCATTCGATCGCCGATCGCGACTTCTTGAGTATGGAGATGGCCTCGGCGGCGCTGCGGTGGGCGCTCACGGGTGTGTTCGTCGCGTGTGCGGGTCTCTACCTCGCCCGGGTGCTCGCGGCTGGCGGGCGACTGGCTCAGGTGGCCTGGTCGCTGCACGTGTTGATGGCGGTCGCGATGTTGGCGATGGCTTGGCCCTGGGGTGTGTACGTCTCCCCCCTGGCCTACGTTCTGCTCTTCACCGCAGGTGCCCTCTACTTCGCCTACCTTGCGCTGTTCGCCGCCGACATCGGTCACACCGTCTATCACGGCGTGATGATGGCCTCGATGGTAGTGATGGCGTTGGTGATGTCCTCGACGTCACTGCCGGCGGCCCCGGCGGTCGGCGCTATGCGCGCGATGCCCGGGATGGACATGGCCGGTGGGAGTGGTCCCGGTGCCCCACCGTCCACCCCGATCTGGGTGATCGTCACCTGTGGCGTCGCCGTGGCCTTCTTCCTCGGCGCTGCCCTGCGGTCGTTCTTCGTCGTGATCCGGGGTCCGCAACGTCCGCTCGCCGACCTGCTGATGGCAGCGGGGATGGGGGTGTCGTTCGCGGCTCTCATCATCTGAATTCAGCGAATTTACCTGTACGACAAGAGGAATCGAATCATGAAGCGAATGATACGCACCACCACCGTGGCGGCGATGGCTACCGCAGCGGCAATCGGATTCGCCGCGCCCGCCCTGGCCCACGTGGAGGTCTCCGGAACCGACGCCACCCAGGGGGGCTATGGAGTCGCGACGTTCCGGGTGCCGTCGGAGTCGGACACTGCATCTACGACGGAGATCCGGGTGACCCTGCCCGACGACACTCCGATCCTGTCGGCGTCGGTTCAGCCAAAGGCCGGTTGGACGGCGACGGTGACCAAGAAGAAGTTGGCCACCCCGCAGAAAGACGATGACGGCAACACCGTTACCGATTACGTTTCGGTGGTGGACTGGAAGGCCGACACTCCGCAGGCTGCGATTCCGCCCAATCAGTTCGACGAGTTCAACCTGTCTGTCGGTCCACTGCCCAAGGCGGCATCGGTGTCGTTTCCCGCCGAACAGTTCTACAGCGACGGAAGCACGGTGAACTGGAACGAGAAGGCCGCCGAGGGGCAGCCGGAGCCGGAGCATCCCGCGCCCGCCCTGACGCTCGTGCCGGGTTCGGGCGAGACGGCTACCCCCGTGGCTGCGGAGCCCGCGTCCGCCGCACCCGCGAGTGCACCCGCGTGGCCGGGAATCGCCGGGCTGATCGTCGCCGTCCTCGCCGTGCTGCTCGGCGTGGCGAACTTCGCGTTGCTCCGCCGCAAGAATTGAGACCGGTTGCGGCGTTGCTGACAGCCGTGGTCTTGGCGTTTGCCATCCTCGGTCTGGCGGCAGCGCCCGCAAACGCCCACGCCGTTCTCGTGGCCAGCTCGCCAACGGACGGGGCACGCGTGGCGTCTGCTCCGGCAACGGTAACGCTGACCTTCGACGAGTCCGTGAGGTTGGTTCCGGCAGCGGCACAGGTCATTTCGACGACGGGTGAGAGAGCTGACGAGGGAACGGCTCATCTCTCCGCCGACGCGACGACCATCGTGATTCCGCTACGCCCGGAACTTCCCCGCGGGGGCTATGCGGCGACCTGGCGCGTCATTTCGGCGGACGGCCACATCGTCTCTGGATCGGTGAGTTTCGGTGTCGGTCAGGATGCCGGCGCTATGCCACCTGCACCTCCCAACCGTTCGGGCCAGCTGACCCTTGCGTCCGACCTCGCCCGCGGGGTTCTTTACGTCGGGTTGGTGCTGGCGGTAGGGGTGTCGCTGGTGTGTCGAGTCTTGTGGCCATGGGCGCTCGCACTGGCCCGGATGAGAATGCTGATCGCCGGTGGGTGGGCCTCGATCGCGGTCGCCACCATCGCGCACTTCCTGCTTCAAGGACCCCAGAGCCTAAACGCCAGCTGGTCGGCGGTCCTCACAGGAGACGCGCTGTCCGACACCCTCTTCAGCAGGACCGGGGCAATCCTCGTCCTGCGGGCCATGCTAATCGCGGCACTTGGCGTCGCCCTGCGCCTTCAGCGCCGTGGTTCCACGAGCGTTCTCGCCGTGTGCTCGGTGGGGGTGGCCCTGACCGTGGCGGTCGAGGGTCATGCCGGAGTTGGGGACCAGGCTTGGTTGGCGACCGTGATCACGGCCTTGCACTTGCTGGCTATGACCCTGTGGTTGGGGGGTCTCGTCACGCTCTGTTTGGCCGTGTTGCCAGCGCGACGCGTGGACAATCTGCACCGCTGGTCCCTGATCGCCTTCGGATGTGTTTCGGTGTTGATCCTCAGCGGTGAATACCAGGCATGGCGCCAGGTTCGACCTGTCGAGGCGATGTGGTCCACCGGATATGGCATCACCCTGTCGGTGAAACTGGCGATCGTGGCCCTGATGTTGGCACTCGCCCGTCTAGGGCAACGGCGCTTGGACCCGAGGACGTTGCGCCGTACGGTGCCCGCGGAGATAGCGCTCGGGCTGGCCGTCGTCGCGGTGACCACCGCGCTGGTGTCCCAGCCCCCGGCGCGTGCCACCTATGGCCCTCCGGTGACACTGAGTGCACCACTGGACCGCCGATCGGCGCAGGTCCGCCTCGACACCACCCGGCGCGGTCCCACCACGATTTCGGTGAAGGTTCTCGACGCCGCGGGCCATCCGATTCGGGCCACGTCGGTGAGCGGCACACTCTCGTCGGAGGACGCGAGAATCGCAGCGCTCAACGTCAAGTTCGAACGGTCCGCCGACGACGAATGGCACAGCTCCAACGCCGTGGTGCCCCTTCCGGGTTCGTGGACATTGAAGTTGGTCGTGGAGTTCAGCACCTCCGACGCCATCGCCACCGCGGCGCACTTCCGCGTCTGGTAGCGGCATACCGCGAAGACGAAGAGCGGCAATTACCACCGAATCGTTGTCGCCGAGCGCCGCTTGGCTGAGGGGACGACCACGGACTCTGGCAAATCTGCACGGGCACAAGCGAACTCATCGTTCGCTGGCGGCATGAGGATACCCTTGACTTCAAACAGGAGCCGCGCTAAGGAGCGCTCCCATCGACGGTATGCGACGGGTGATGTCTCGCGACTGTGGATGCAATGGCCTGCAGGATTTCCGGTGTGCTCTTACCCGTGCTCACCTCCATGCCCATCAGGAGCAGCCCAGCCAAGTTGACGAGTCCCGTGATCAAGCCGGGGTGCCCGCCTGGGGCCGACGAGTAGGCGGCGATTCGCTCGTGGACGAAATCGCTGTCGCTGTCGTGATCGACCCACGCGGTCATCACGTCAATCGCCCATCGGGTTTTCTCGTCGTCAGCCATCACAGGACCCCAAATTGTCGAACGTACGAACTCGGCCAGATGCATCCGCACGATGTTCCGGCCTATGCGTGGATCGCGCCCGAATCCGCAGTTCCCCTTGATTTGCAACACATTTCAGTTGACGGCACCTCCGGCAACCCGGTACGAGCTTCACCTCAAGGCACGCCATGAATCCGAACGGTCGCGCATGGCATTGCTCCCGCCCTTGGGCTGGCGCTATGCGACGTAGTGCACCTCTCGTCCTAATTTAACACACGATATGAACATATGGACAGATGACAACGATCCGCCCCAGGCCGCGCATCACCACGAACCGCATTCGTATGCGGGGCTTACCGTCGCGTCGTCATACGGTGGCTTGGGCGGGGGATTGGACCTGGGGGACAGGCCGGAACGATCAGCCGGCGATCCATTGCTTGACGCCGCCGTTCTCCGCGCAGGTCGCCCCACGTTTCGGGCTCTGGGTGAACGTGTACGAGTCGTCCTTGCACAGGTACACCTTCACGCCAGGCGGCGGCGGGGCCGGGGTAGGTGGCGCCTCCCACCCGCATCGGTTGATCACCGGGGGATCGGTCACCGGGCAGCCAGGCTCCGGACTCGACGGGTCGGCGCTGGCCGACCACGGGCTCATTGCGGTCGCCGCCGCGGCAAGCGCGGACGCGAGGAGCAATCGAAGTGCCATGCGCGCCAATCTACTCAGTCCTCAGGACGCGAGGGTTGCCTTGCCGGTGAGCTGCTGGCCCGACCGGTCGATCCACACCAGGTCGACGACGTCGCCGGGATAGTGGCGGTCCAAGACGTTGGTCAACTCCGTCGCCGAACCGAGTTGCTCCCCGTCGATGCTGAGCAGGACGTCACCGTCGTGCAGACCCGCCTGCTGGGCCGGACCGCCGCGAAGCACCTCGAAGATGATGACGCCCGGCAGGTCGTTCGGCTGATTGCGGGAATTCACCCCGACCCCGAGCAGTGTCGGAGGCCCGATGTGGACCGTGCTCGACGGCGATCCCGAGCGAATCTGATTGGCCGTCGCGAGGGCGTCGTTGATAGGGATGGCGAAACCGGAGCCGCCGGGATCCATCCGGAAGTTGACCGTCGCCGCGGTGGTGACGCCCATGACCTGGCCTGCGGCGTTGACCATCGGGCCGCCGGAGTCGCCGGCACGCACCGGTGCAGCGAACTCGATCAACCCAGTGGCCTGACTCGAACTGCCAGTCAACTCGTCCTTGGCGTTGATGGTGCGTCCGAAGCCGACCACCTCGCCCGCCTCCTGAGTCAGCGGACTTCCCGAGCCCCTTGCGTTGCCGAGCGCGACGACGGGATCACCCACCGCGAGCTGCGACGAATCGCCAAGCACCGCGACCGGTAGGCCGCCCGCGCCGCGCAGCTGCAGCACGGCGATGTCCCTGTTGCGGTCGTAACCGACCAGGTCGGCGAGGTAGGGCCGGCCGGAGACCGTCGCGGTGATGCTGTCCGCGCCCTGCACGACGTGGAAGTTGGTCAAGAGGGTTCCGCCGGGGTCCAACACGATGCCCGTACCAGCGCCGATGGCGTGCTGGTAGTTGATGGTCGTGTCGATGCGCGCCACGGCCGGCTCCACCTGGGCGGCGACGCTCGACAGATCGATGGGCGCGGCTGACACCACCGCAGGTGCGACGACCGTCGACGTCGCGGCGGCCGTGGCCACGACGGCGACGATGAATCGCCATCTGGTGTGGAACCTGCGCATGGGGCACCTTCCGCCGTGTCTAGCTCGAGTTCATACCCACGATTCTGACGTTGACACCGTGGGCTGTCGACGCAACGGCCCCGTGAGGTCAGTCGTCGAGTGCCACTCAGAGGCGCGAGCGCCCGAACAGCCGCGAAGTCGACTTGCCGCTCGGGCGTCGGTTGCGCAACTTGCTATCGGACTCATCGGCGGTGGACTCGTCGGCGTTACCGGTGTCTTCAGCGGTTTCAGCAGGCACGGCGGTCTCGGAGGGCGCGGCAGGCTCAGCAGCCACGGCAGCCACGGCAGGCTCAGCGGTCTCACTGGCCTCGGGAGTCTCGGAGACCTCGGTGGTCTCAGCCGTCTCGGCGACCGTGACGGGTTCCGGGACGTCCTCTACCTCGGTGTCGCTCACGGGCTCGTCGACGACCCCGGCTTCGGTGGTCTCGACGTCGTCCGATTCGTCGACTTCACCCGTTTCGTCGACTTCGTCGACGGTGTCGATGTCGGCACCCCGACCGCGACGGCGAGTTTGGGCCTTCGGGCGCAGCGGCTTCGGCGGGGGTGGGGGCAGTTCGGCGGCGTAGGCCAAGTAGAAGCTCAGCGCGCCGAGAACCGCGATCGCCGCCGCGGCCCCGTAGATGCCGAACAACGTTGGACCAGCGGCGTCCAGGCTGACCCAGATCTCACTGACGGCGGCGCCGATGATCAGCGCACCGGCGAGAACGTGCAGGACGATCGACCAAAACCTCAGCGTGAGCGCCAGCTGCGGCGTCCCGAACTCAGGTCGCCGGGACTTCAGGAACGTCAGCACGACGGGAAGGGCCGCCAGACCGATCAACGCACCACACACGACGCGGATCGGCAGCCCGAGACCGGACGACCATGCGCCGGTCAGCTCGAACCAGCGGGGCAAGACGAAGAAGAAGTACAGAGCTCCGGCGATGACGAAGAAAGATGCGTGCCACAGGACCGCGATCCAGCGCCGCATACTCCTCCTCGAGTCGGTGGGCCGTGCAAAAGGGTCAAGGTATGGCCAGGCTCAAGAAGCCTGGCCATACCCGGACCAGCGCGGAGGATAGGGGATTTGAACCCCTGAGGGCTATTAACCCAACCCGCGTTCCAGGCGAGCGCCATAGGCCACTAGGCGAATCCTCCGCGGGCCATGTTAGCCGACCGAACCGCCCACTCTTCACGAGCGGCATGCGTCACCGCCGACGCCGGGGTATTACACTCGCTGTCGGACCCCGCGCGGCGTCCATCCTGTGAACTCCCCCAGGGCCGGAAGGCAGCAAGGGTCAATGGGCTCTGGCGGGTGCGCGGGGTCCCCTTTCAATTCACGGCCCAGCGGAAGGCCTGCCTTGTCGTTTCTGTCCCTCGGTCGTGACGAACTGGATGCGCAGCACGAGCTGCAGCGCCGCAACTACGCCGAGCTGCAGGCCAAGAAGCTCAGCCTGGATCTCACCAGGGGCAAGCCGTCTCCTGAGCAGCTCGACCTGGCCAACGACCTGTTGACGCTGCCTGGCGCCGATTTTCGCGACGGTGAGGGCACCGACACCCGCAACTACGGGGGTCTGCACGGGTTGCCGGAGCTGCGGGCCATCTTCGGGGAACTGCTCGGCATCCCGGTGCAGAACCTGATTGCGGGCAACAACGCGAGCCTCGAGATCATGCACGACCTGGTGGTGTTCTCACTGCTGCACGGCGCCGTCGACTCGCCGCGACCGTGGAGTCAAGAACCCGTGGTCAAGTTCCTCTGCCCGTCGCCCGGCTACGACCGCCACTTCGCCATCACCGAGACCTTCGGCATCGAGATGATCCCGGTGCCGATGCTCGAGGAAGGTCCCGACGTCGACCTGATCGAGGAGCTCGTCGCCGGCGACCCCGCCATCAAGGGCATGTGGTGCGTCCCGGTGTTCTCCAACCCGACTGGCGTCACCTACTCCTGGGAGAACGTGCGCCGACTGGTTCAAATGCGGACCGCCGCAACCGATTTCCGCTTGTTCTGGGACAACGCCTATGTCGTGCACACGCTGACCCACGACTTCGTCAAGCAGGTCGACGTCCTCGGGCTGGCCGCCAAGGCGGGCAACCCGAACCGCCCCTACGTCTTCGCCTCGACCTCGAAGATCACGTTCGCCGGAGCCGGCGTCAGCTTCTTCGGCGGCTCGCTCGGCAACATCGCCTGGTACCTGCAGCACGCCGGCAAGAAGTCGATCGGACCAGACAAGGTCAACCAGCTGCGTCACCTTCGCTTCTTCGGCGACGCCGACGGGGTACGGCTGCAGATGCAGAAGCATCAGCAGCTGCTGGCGCCCAAGTTCGCACTCGTCGGCCAGATCCTCGAGGACCGTCTCGGCGAGTCCAAGATCGCCTCGTGGACCGACCCGAAGGGCGGCTACTTCGTCAGCCTCGACGTGTGGCCCGGCACGGCGCGGCGGACGATCGCTCTCGCCAAGGATGCCGGCATCGCGGTGACCGAGGCGGGAGCCGCCTTCCCCTACCGAAAAGACCCGGAAGACAAGAACGTTCGCATCGCTCCGTCCTTCCCGTCGGTACCCGATCTCAACGAGGCGGTCGACGGTTTGGCGACCTGCGCGCTGCTTGCCGCAACCGAGTCCCTGCTCGCCGGTGACTAGGGCGCCGCGCGTCGGAGAGTCTGAGTAACCTGCTTCCGTGGCTCTCTACCGCAAGTACCGACCAGCGTCCTTCGCCGAGGTGGTCGGTCAAGAGCACGTCACCGAGCCGCTGTCGACGGCACTGACCTCAGGGCGCATCAACCACGCCTACCTCTTCTCCGGTCCGCGTGGCTGCGGCAAGACGTCGTCGGCCCGCATCATGGCCAGATCGCTGAACTGCGAACAGGGGCCAACCCCGACGCCGTGCGGTATCTGTGACTCCTGCGTCGCGCTGGCGCCCAACGGGCCCGGCAGCGTCGACGTCGTCGAACTCGACGCGGCGAGCCACGGTGGCGTCGACGACACCCGCGAACTGCGGGACCGCGCGTTCTACGCCCCGGCCCAGTCGCGCTACCGCATCTTCATCATCGACGAGGCGCACATGGTCACCACGGCGGGCTTCAACGCCCTGCTGAAGATCGTGGAGGAGCCGCCGGACCACCTGATCTTCGTGTTCGCGACCACCGAACCCGAGAAGGTGCTGCCGACGATCCGCTCGCGCACCCACCACTACCCGTTCCGGCTGCTGGCGCCCAAGACGATGCGCGGCCTGCTGGAGCGCATCTGCGCCCAGGAGAACGTCGGCGTCGACGACGCGGTCTACCCGCTGGTGATTCGCGCTGGCGGCGGCTCGCCACGCGACACCCTTTCGGTGCTTGATCAGCTGCTGGCCGGCTCCGACGGCAAGCAGGTGGCCTACTCGCGAGCGCTGGCCCTGCTGGGCGCCACCGACCTGGCGCTCATCGACGCCTCGGTCGACGCGCTTGCCGCCGGAGACGCAGCGGCGCTGTTCGGTGCCGTCGAGGCGCTCATCGACGCGGGCCACGACCCTCGTCGGTTCGCCGTCGACCTGCTCGAGCGGTTCCGGGACCTCATCGTCCTCCAGGCCGTTCCCGACGCCGCGGCGCGCGGTGTCGTCGACGCACCGGACGACGTCGTCGAGCGGATGCGGGAACAGGCCGCGACGCTGGGCTCCGCGACCCTGACCCGCTACGCCGAAGTGGTCCATGCGGGGCTGGGCGAGATGCGCGGGGCGACTGCACCGCGGCTGCTGCTCGAGGTCGTCTGCGCGCGTCTGCTGCTGCCGTCGGCCAGCGACACGGAAGCTGCTCTGCTGCAACGCATCGAGCGACTCGAAACCAGGATGAACGTCTCCATCCCGGCCGGGGAGGCGGCCCATTCGGCCGCCGTTGTCGCCGAGGCGGAGGCGGCGGCACCTGCCAAACAATTCGTGCGCAGGAGCAACGCCGCCCCCGAGGCGTCGGCACCGCCGCCGCAGGAGGAGCGACCCGCGCCCCCTTCCGTGACACAGCCGCCGGTGGCCCAGCCGCCGGTCGCCCAGCCGCCCGTCACACCGCAGCCGGCACGGCCCGAGCCCGCGGCGCCACCACCACCGGTGGCACCCACGCCACCACCGGTGGCCCAGCCGCTCGTTGCACCGCCGCCACCCGCTCCGTCGGCCGCCGCTCCCGCGGCTCCGGGCCAGCCGGATGCCGCCACCGTCCGCACCATGTGGTCGACCGTTCGGGACAAGGTGCGCGAACGCCGGCGCCCGACCGACGTCATGCTCGACGGCGCCGTCGTGCTCGCGGTCGAGGGCGACACCCTCGTCCTCAGCCACGTGTCGGCGCCGCTCGCGGCCCGACTCAACGAGGTGCGCAACGTCGAGATCATCAGGGACGCGTTGAAGGACGCGCTCGGTGTGGACTGGAACATCCGCTGCGAAGCGGGCTCGCCGACCGCGCCGGCGCCCGTCGCCCGCCCTCGTCAGGTGGAGGAGACCCCACCCCCGGTCGAGGAGGACGACGAGGAAAGCATGCTCGCCCAAGCCGTCCACGAAGAGCCAGGGCCACGTCGCGACCCGGAAGAGGTCGCACTGGAGCTACTGCAGAGCGAACTGGGCGCCCGGCGGATCGAGGGAGCTTAAGCTGGCGGCGTCTCCGGCTGCCAGCCTGCCGACTGGGACGCCTTGGGAGGCATCGTGGGACGCGACGATTACGCGTTCGCCATCGGTGCCCTGCGGTGGAGCGGACATTCGGGAGCTCTCAAGGTAGCGATCAGCGGACTGTGCCTGTCGATGGCGGTGCTCGGATTCGTAGTCGAGTTGCACCCTTTGAGCCCGGCGACGCCAGTCGCCATGCTGGTGCACCGGGCTGTCGTGGCGTCCTCGGTGGTCGTCGGCATTGCGTGGCTGCTGGCCCCGATGCCGGGCTATCGCATGGCAGTTGCGTTCGTGGTGTGGGCCGACGTGTCGATCGGCGTTGCGGCGACCGTTCTGTCGGCGCCCGAGGCTCGGTTGTGCGCGACCCTCCACATGGGCCTGATCGGGGTGTTCGCGGCGTTCCTGCTTGGCGCCGGGATTCTGATGGCGCATTGCGTGTTCAGCACAGTGTTGATCGTCGGCCTGACGGCCTGGGCGGTGGTGGTCGAGGGGTACGGCACCTTCGACCTGTTCATCTTCTACGCGCCTGCCCTGTCGACGGTCGTATTGCTGCCCCTGCTCATCCAGGCGGTCATCGAGGGCGGACGACGGGCGATCGCGCGCGTCACGAATTCGGCCGGACGCGATCCACTGACCGGGTTGCGAAACCGCAGGGCATTGCACGCCGAAGCGGACGTGTTGCTGCGGAGCGCCAGGCAGGGGGCGGTGGTGGTGGCCGCGGTGTGCGACATCGACGAATTCAAATCGTGCAACGACGAGTTCGGCCACGCGTTCGGTGACCAGACGCTGCTCGCCGCTGCGCGCCGATTGACGTCATCGGTACGACGAGGTCACGACATCGTCGCCAGGCTGGGCGGGGACGAGCTGGCGGTGATCGCACTTCTCGAAGACGCCACCGGGTTGCCCAACCTCGTCGACTGGCTCACCAGCCTCGCGACGTTTCGCCACGAGGGCGTGCCCGTGACCATGAGCATCGGGGTGGCCGCCCGGTGGAACACCCAAAGTCCGCTATTCCTCGACGATCTGCTGTCGCAGGCCGATCGAGAAATGTATCGGGTGAAGCGTGCAGGAGGGGGCGACTGCAGCGTTGACGTCCAGCTGGAGAACGGCGTCCCGCCGACCTAGCGTCAAGCCGTCCACCACGGACGCAAGGGCAGCCCGCCGTCGCCGCCCTTGTTGTCCAGCTTGACCGCCAGAACCTGGTGCAGCTGAACGACGTTCGTCTCGAAGCCGAGACGCGATCCGGCCATGTACAGGCCCCACACCTTGGCGGTCGGGAGCCCGACCTCGGCCACCGCCTCGTCCCAATGCTCGACCAGGTTTGCGCACCAGTCGCGCAGCGTCAGCGCGTAGTGGTGGCGCAAGTTCTCCTCGTGCAGCACCTCGAGGCCGACGTCTTGGACCTCGGTGATGATGCGGCCGGACCCGGTGAGTTCGCCGTCGGGGAAGACGTACCGGTCGATGAAGCCGCCTGCGCCCGCACCAGATCGGTTGTCGGGGCGGGTGATGCAGTGGTTCAGCAGCAGGGCGCCGGTGCGCATCTTCGACTTGAGGAATCGGAAGTACGACGCGTAGTTCTGCACGCCGATGTGCTCGGTCAGCCCGATCGAGGACACGGCGTCGAACCCGGACTCGCGCACGTCGCGGTAGTCACCGTGACGGACCTCGGCGAGGTCGGAGAGCCCCTCGTCGGCGATCGCCTTCTGCGCCCACGCCGCCTGCTCCTTGGACAGCGTCACGCCGACGGCCTTGACACCGTGGCGTGCTGCGTAGCGCACCATGCTGCCCCAGCCGCAGCCCACGTCCAGCAGTCGATCGCCGGGCTGAAGGCGGAGCTTCTCGAACACCAAGCGGTACTTGTTGTCCTGGGCTTCTTCCAGGGTCACGTCGGCGTCCGGGTAGGCCGCGCAGGTGTAGGTCATGGACGGCCCGAGGACCCACTCGTAGAACGTGTTCGACACGTCGTAGTGATGGTGGATTGCTTCGGCGTCGCGAGTCTTGCTGTGCCGCAATCCCTCTGCGACGCGACGCCAGCGGGGCAGCGCCTCCTGCGGCGGCGGGGCGATCGGTCGCAGATGCTCGAAGCCGATCGACCGGACGATGTTGGCCAGCACCCGGGCCGACGGCCGCTTGAAGTCCATGTTGTCGCCGAGGGCGCGCAGCAGCTCGTAGGGATCGCCGGGATGCACGCCGGTGGGCACCACGTCGCCCGAGACGTACGCACGGGCCAGCCCCAGCTCGCCGGGCGCGGTCGCCAGGTACGTGGTGCCGCGGGGGGTGCGCAGGTCGAGCCCCACCTGAGCGTCGGCGGGGCCCGCCGAGCTGCCGTCGTATGCGGTGAACTTCATCGCCAGGTCGTCACCGGCCGTGAGCACCTCGAGGATCTCGGCCAATGTCAGCTTGCCGGTCGTCACCGAATCGTCTTTGTAGGTCGTCATGCCGGTCCTTCACTGTTCGTGCAAGCGCTCAACGGTGTTCTCTGCTCATCGGTGAGCTCTCATCGCCTTTGCACGGCTTTCGAGTACAAGTCGAGCAGGCGCGAGTCTGGGTCGTAGGTCTTCTTCACCGTGGAATAGGTTTCCCCGCCGTAGAGCTCGTCGAACTCCTCCGGCGAGTAGTAGGCGTCGGAGTACAAGGATTTGTGGCCGTCGAGCTCGCTGACCTTCTCCTCGATCAGGCGGTTCGTCTGTCCCTCTACCGAGCCGGCGGGCACCGACGACCAAAAGCCTATGTTGACGTAGGTGTGATGCGCGGCAATTGGGTAGAGCGGCCAGCCCTCGTCGTCGCGCAACCTCAGCGGACACAGCCAGATGGGTTCGATCGGCACGTTGTCGAGGAACCACTCGACGAACTCGGCGGTGCGCCCGATTGGCACCTCGATGTCCTGCACGACGCGCTCCAGCGGGGGCCGGCCGTTGCGCTTCTCGATGCGGTCGGCGATGTCGAACCGCCGGTCGTAGCCGATGAGCTTCCAGTAGAAGCTGCTGCGCCGCAGCCGACGGGGCCAGAGGCGCCGGATCGTCGGGTTCTGGGCGCCGAACGCCCGCGAGCACCAGAACCAGTCGGTGTCCCACCGCCACAGGTAGTCGTGAATCGTCAGCCGGTCGCGCTTCTCGCCGTCGGCGTGCTGGATCGAGCGGTAGTAGACGTCTTGGCCGGTGTAGTCGCTGACCGGGCCGGGCGTCGCGGTCCGCACGCCGATGCAGAGATAGGACTCGTCGGCGCTGAACACCACGCCGTCGAGGTAGTCGACGGGCGAGTCGTCGTAGCGTTGCGCGTCGACGATCTGATCCATGGTGGCGACGAGCTCGGCCACCGAATGGAAGCGCACGTGCGTCAACGCGACGAACGGCTTGACCGGCTCGAGCTCGATCTTGAGGCGCACCGAATAGCCAAGCGTGCCATAGGAATTCGGGAAGGCGTGAAAGAGGTCCGGATTGAGGTCGCGGCTTGCCGTCACCACCTCGCCAGTGCCGGTGAGGATGTCCATCTCCAGCACCGACTCGTGCGGCAGGCCGTTGCGGAAGGATGCCGACTCGATGCCGAGCCCCGTCACGGCGCCCCCGAGGGTGATGGTCTTCAGCTGTGGCACCACAAGCGGCGACAAGCCATACGGCAGAGTGGCGGCGACGAGATCCTCGTAGGTGCACATTCCCGCGACGTCGGCGGTGCGCGCCTCTGGGTCGACGGAGATCACACCCGTCAGACCGGAGACGTCGAGACCCTTGACGGTCGACTTCTCGCGGGCCCGGAAGAGGTTCGAGGTGGGCTTCGCCAGGCGGACCGTCGCGCTGGGCGGGATCGCGCGGTAGCTCGCCAACAGTCTCTCCACGCCTACTGCGTGGGCCGACTGCGCTTCGTTCGCTGCAACAGTCACACACGTACGCTAGACCTCGGTCGCACCCGATGCGACAGGACCGACCCGGGATTACCCCCGTTCACCCTCAGATCTAGGAGTCTTCACCGATGGGACAGGTCAGCGCCTCCAGCACTGTCTTGATCAACGCCGAACCCGACGTCGTGCTCGCAGCCGTCGCCGACTACCAGACGGTTCGCCCGAAGATCCTCTCCTCGCACTACCGCGACTACCAGGTCCTGGAGGGCGGGCAGGGCGCAGGCACCGTCGCCACCTGGAAGCTTCAGGCCACCGAGAAGCGGGTCCGCGACGTCAAGGCCACCGTCGACGTGGCAGGTCACGCCGTCATCGAGAAGGACGCCAACTCCACGATGGTGACCAACTACACAGTCGCCCCGGCCGGACCGGGCGCGTCGGTGACGGTCAAGACGTCCTGGCAGGGCGCAGGCGGCGTCAAGGGCTTCTTCGAGAAGACGTTCGCTCCTCTGGGCCTGCGCAAGATCCAGGCCGAGGTGCTGGCCAACCTGAAGAATCAGGTCGAGTCGAAGTAGTTAGGCGACGGCCCGCGCAGGTCGCGTCGCGAGGAAGCCCGCGATGCCCCGCACCACGGCATCGGCGTACTTCTGCCGACCTTCGGGGCTCTCGATCAACGCCGAATCGGCCGGGTTCTTCATGTTCCCCAACTCGACGAGGATCGACGGGTACTGGGCCAGGTTGAGCCCGGTGAGGTCAGAGCGCGGGTAGAGCCCACCCTGGCCGATGTAGTTGGCGGGCAGCAGTCCGGACGCCTGAAGCTGGTCGCGCATCGTCTGCGCGAACTGAATCGACGGCCCCGCCTGCGCGGCGTTGAGCGGCGGCGACGAATAGTTGACGTGGAACCCGCGGCCCGTGGCAGGCCCGCCGTCGGCGTGGATCGACACGATCGCGTCCGGTTGTAGCGCGTTGGCCATGGCCGCCCGCTCGTCGACGCAGGCTGCCACCCCGGTGTCGTCGCCACGGGACATCGCGGTGCGCACCCCGAGCGCGGTCAACTGCTGCCGGATGCGCAGCACCGTCTCCCAGTTGAAGCTGTGCTCGGGATAGCCGTCGTCGGTCGCGGTCCCACTGGTCTGGCAGTCCTTGGTGCCGCCGCGTCCCGTCGGGACCTGTTTGGTCAGGGACGCGTCGTTGGCGCCGTTGTGACCTGGGTCGAGGAAGACGATGCGCCCGGCGATGTTGGTCGGGGCGGCGGCGGCGCTCGGCGCGACGAGCGAGGCGACGAGGAGGCCGACGGCGAGGGCTGCGCCGACACGCAGGCAGGCAGGGAAGTGCACGGAGCCCAACGTAGCTCGCAGGACGACTAGTCTTGAAGGACGAATCGCGACGTGCTGGGGACAGCAATCAGTTCGAGACCAATACGCAAGGGGACCGTCATGCAACCCGGCCAACCGCCCGACATGTCGGCGCTCCTCGCGCAGGCTCAGCAGGTTCAGCAGCAGCTGATGGAGGCGCAGGAAGCCCTCGCCGTCGCCGAGGTGCACGGGCAGGCTGGCGGCGGTCTGGTGCAGGTGACGATGAAGGGTAGCGGCGAGGTGACCGGCGTCGCGATCGACCCGAAGGTCGTCGACCCCGAAGACGTCGAGACGCTGCAGGACCTCGTCGTCGGCGCCATCAGGGACGCCGCCCAACAGGTGACGATGATGGCGCAGAGCAAGCTTGGCCCGCTCGCCGGTGGCCTCGGCGGCTTAGACATTCCGGGGCTCTGACTTGTTTGAAGGTCCCGTCCAGGATCTGATCGACGAACTGGGCAAGCTGCCGGGCATCGGGCCGAAGAGCGCACAGCGCATCGCCTTTCATCTGCTGTCGGTCGAGCCGCCGGACATCGACCGCTTGACCGCCGTGCTGGCCAAGGTGCGTGACGGCGTGCAGTTCTGCTCGGTGTGCGGCAACGTCTCCGACGCCGACCGCTGCCGCATCTGCTCGGATTCGCGGCGGGACGCGTCGCTGGTGTGCGTGGTAGAGGAACCCAAGGACGTTGCGGCCGTCGAGCGCACGCGCGAGTTCCGCGGCCGCTATCACGTGTTGGGTGGAGCGCTGGATCCGCTGTCGGGCGTCGGGCCGGAGCAGTTGCGAATCCGCGAGCTGCTCAACCGAATTGGTGAGCGAGTCGACGGCGTCGACGTCGCCGAGGTCATCATCGCGACCGATCCCAACACCGAGGGCGAGGCCACGGCCACCTACCTGGTGCGGATGCTCCGCGACATTCCCGGGCTGTCGGTCACCCGCATCGCGTCCGGGCTGCCGATGGGTGGCGATCTCGAATTCGCCGACGAGCTCACCCTGGGACGCGCTCTGACCGGCCGTCGGGCGATGGCCTAAGTTGTCGACCATGCGTGACGAAGAGTTCAAGGTCGAGGTAGAACTCGGCGACGAGGCGCACCACCTGTCCTTCTGGGATCGGCTGCGGTCCCTCGACGTGGACGACGTGGCCCGCCAACGGCTGGGCAGCCGGGTGACGGTGACCCGTGACGGCAACCGGATTCAGCTGTACACGCGCAGCCTGCAGGACGCCAAGGAAGCCGAGCGCACCACGCGTGAACTCGTCCTGGCCGACGACATCACAGCGGAATACACGGTGAGCCGGTGGGATGCCTCCGCGCAGCAGTGGGTCGACGTCGGTGACGGACACGCCGTCGACGACGACGCCCCGGACGCGCCGGTGCCCGACCCCAGCTACGTGATCCTCGAGGCCTACAAGCCGGAGTTCCTGCGCGACCTGGGCTTGTAGGCCCGCGGTCCCTTTTTCCCGCGAGATATAAACCGCGGCGACGACACGCCGGTTTGAGCCGCCATGGCTTATGTCTCGCTGGCCTGTCGGTGGGCGATGCCAGGGTTCGGGAATGGCAGCGGTCTTCTCGGGGAGTGGTGCGGTAAGCGGTGGACGGCTGACCCGCCATCGGCTTCGCACCCGTTTCGAGGCCATTCATCCCGACGTCTACGTCGCGGAATTCGCGGAGCTGACGACCGCGGACCGAGCGCGTGCCGCGGTGCTGTGGTCGAAGGGCCGCGGCGTCGTGGCAGGAGTCACGGCGTCTGCCTTGCACGGTGCAAAGTGGGTGGACGGCAGCCAACCCGTCGAGCTGATCTGGCGCAACCAACACGCCCCCCGCGGAGTGATCACTCGCAATGAACGTCTCGACGGCGACGAGTTCGCCGTCGTGGACGGCATCTCGGTGACCACGGCGGCTCGCACTGCGCTGGACCTCGGTCGTCATCTCGACCGCGATGCTGCGGTGACACGCCTGGACGCGCTGGCCCACGCGACGGGCATCTCGGCGGTCGACGTCGAACCGCTGCTAACTCGGCACCGTGGCAGTAGAGGCGTGCAGAAGGCCCGCGAAGCGATCGCGCTGATGGATGCCGGCGGCACGTCGCCGAAGGAGACCTGGCTGCGGCTTCTCATCGTGGACGCCGGTCTGCCAAAGCCGCAGTCTCAGTTGATGGTTCACAACGGCGACCACTACCCCCTTGCCTATCTCGATCTTGGATGGGAGAAGTTCATGGTCGCCGTGGAGTATGACGGCGACCAACATCGAACGGACCGTCAGCAATATCGGAAGGACGTCAGCAGACTGCAGATGCTCGAGCGGATGGGATGGATCGTCATCCGAGTGCTCGCGGGTGAGCACCCGATGGACGTGCTCCAGCGCATCCGGCACGCGCTGGCTCGTCGCGGCTGCCGCGAGGCATAAGCCTCGGCGGCGACACGCCGAGAAGGCCCGCCACAGTTTATGTCTCGCGGTCGATCTCGACGGGGGTGGCGACCCTAAGCGCGGCGCGGAGCCGCGAGACGTTCGCGACGCAACTGGTCCACCTCGGCCAGTTGGATTGGTGCGAGCTCGCCGACGACCTTCGAGAGCAGATGGTCAGCCAGCTGAGGGTTGCGGGCCAGGCACGGACCATGCAAGTACGTCGCGACGATGCTGCCCTGCACCGCGCCGTCGAATCCGTCACCCTCGCGGTTGCCTGCCCCGCTGATCACCCTGGCCAGCGGTTCGGCTTCGGGTCCCAAAACCGTTCCGCCGCGGTGGTTTTCGAACCCGGTCAGGCGTTGGTCGAGACCCGCCACCAGCGGTTGTGAGACCACTTCGCCGATGGTCCTCGCGGGCTGCGGCGACGTCGTCACGTCAAGCACGCCGACGCCGTCCACCCGCTCACCGGACGACGTCTCGTACCAGTGCCCGAGCACCTGGATCGCTGCGCAGATCGCCAGCACCGGGGCACCCCGTTCGGCGGCCCGCTGCAGGCCGGGGTACTGGATCAAGTGCTTGGTGGCCAACCGCTGGGCGTAGTCCTCCGCGCCGCCGAGGGTGTAGAGGTCGAGCGAGTCGGGCACCGGATCGGCCAGCGTGATTTCGACGACCTCGGCGTCGACCCCCCTCAGCCGCAACCTCTCTCGCAGCACGACCGCGTTGCCGCCGTCGCCGTAGGTGCCCATGACGTCGGGCAGCACCAGCCCGATCCGAACAGTGGATTCACTCACGAGGCAGCCGCCGGTTGAGTTGGAGGAACGCGGTGTAGTTGGCGATCACCTCGACGTGACCGGGTGGGCACGACGCGATTGCCTTCACGGTGTCGTGCACCAGAGTGTGGTCGACGCCGGCGTAGCCCAGTCGCACGGCCAGATCGGTGCCGCGCTCACCCGCCGCGACGACCGTGGTGTCGTCGAAGTGTTCGAACCGGACGTCCCACAGCCACGACAGGTCCTCGCCGTCGGGGACCTGTCCGTTGACCGAGATCACTACGCCCGCACCGTGTTTGTCGACCATCGACAGCGCCTCGTGCCAGCCCGCCGGATTCTTGGCGAGTAGCACCCGCACGGTGTGCTCACCCAGCTTCACGGTGCGGTAGCGGCCCGCGACCTCGTCGACGCCGGACACCGCGGCGACGGCCTTGGCGGGATCGGCACCAAGGGTGACGGCCGCCGCGATCGCCTGCGTGGCGTTGCCCCGGTTGACGTCACCGGGCAGGGCCAGCGTCATCGGCAGGGTCAGCCCGTCGGGGCCGTGGACGTGGGTGTCGTCGTACCACCAGTGCGGCGTCGGCCGTTTGAAGTCGGTGCCCGTCGAGTACCAGTGCGACTCCTCGCGCACGATGACCTCGCCGCTGCGGGGACAGCTGACCGAGTCGTTGGCCCAGGTTCCGCCGGCGGCCACCCACACCACGTTCGGGCTGTCGTAGGCCGCCGACGTCATGAGCACGTCGTCGCAGTTGGCCACGACGACGGCGTCGCCGTGTCGGGCCAGCCCGCCACGCAGCGTCCGCTCGATGTGGTTGATCTCACCCACGCGGTCGAGCTGGTCGCGGGACAAATTGAGGAGGACGACCACCGCGGCGGGCACCGCGTCGAGGACGTGTGGCACGTGCATCTCGTCGACTTCGAGTGCCGCGAGCTTGGCCGTGCGGTCGCCGGCCAGCGCCGCGATCAGCCCGGCGTCCATGTTGGCGCCTTCGGCGTTGGTGGCGACGGGACCCATGGTGGCGAGCGCGGCGGCCGTCATCCTGGTGGTCGTCGACTTGCCGTTCGTGCCGGTCACGACGACGGAGCTGCGTCCGGTGCCGAGTTGGCCGAGGATCGACTTGTCCAGGGCCATCGACACCAGGCCGCCGATCATCGCGCCGGCGCCACGCCCGGTGACCCGCGACGCCCAGCGCGCGGCAGACCCGGCACCCAGCGCGATTCGACCCCGAGTGGTGACCATCCCCGGCAGTCTAAAAGGGCCAAAGTCGGCTGGCGACACGCGGCGTCTCGGTCGGGCCTTGTCGGCGACCCGTGCCATCCTCGAATCGTGAGCCAAACGTTCGGCCGACCGGCCTCCGAGCCCGGTGCGGGCTGGGCCGTCGTCGACGTCGAGACGACGGGCTTCCATCCGCGTCAGGCTCGCGTCGTCAGTGTGGCCGCGCTGGCACTCGGCGACGACGGCAACGTCGAGGGCAGCTTCGCCAGCCTGCTCAATCCGGGCGTCGACCCCGGCCCCACCCACGTCCACGGGTTGACCACCGAGATGCTGCAGGGCCAGCCGACCTTCGCCGAGGTCGTCGGCGAGCTCAACGCGGTCCTCGAGGGTCGGACGCTGGTGGCGCACAACGTCGGCTTCGACTACTCGTTCCTGGCCAACGAGGCGGAGCTGGTGGGTGCCGAGCTGCCGGTCGACACCGTGATGTGCACTGTCGAGTTGGCCCGCAGGCTCAACCTCGGCGTCGAGAACCTGCGGCTCGAGACGCTGGCCGCGCACTGGGGCGTCACCCAGATGCGTCCCCACGACGCCCTCGACGACGCCATGGTGCTGGCCCAGATCCTCAAGCCCTCACTCGCGGGCGCCCATGAGCGCAACGCGTGGCTGCCGGTCCGGCCGGTGGCGCGCCGCACGTGGCCCAACGGTCAGGTCACCCACGACGAGCTGCTGCCACTGCGGACGCTCGCGGCCCGGCTGCCTGGCGACTTCCAGAACCCCGGCCGCTTCGTCGCGGGCAGGCCGCTGGTGCAGGGCATGCGGGTGGCCTTGTCGGCCGAGGTCACCCACACCTACGAGGAACTCATCGAACGGATGCTGCACGCCGGACTGTCATACGCCGACATCGTCGACCAGCAGACGTCGTTGGTGGTGTGCAACGACGCTGACCCCGATCAGGGCCGGGGCTACCAGGCCCGCGAGATGGGCATTCCACTGGTCGACGACGCGACGTTCACGGCGCTGATCGAGCACGTCGTCGGCGGCACGGGGATCGAACAGTTCACCGACCCCACGCTCCGGGGCGATCAGTTCACCCTGTTCTGAGGTCGGGCGGCCTACGCCAGAGCCTTGGCCTTGAGTGATTCGTATTCGCCCTGGGTGATCGTTCCGGCGTCCAGCAGCTCCTTGGCGTGCGCGATCTCCTCGGCAGGCGAGCGTCCGGCGGCCTGCTTGATGTAGTCGTCGGTCTGCCGCTTGGCCGCCACCGCCGCTTCGTGGGCCCGCACCGACATGCCCTTGCCACGCGCGATCAGATAGATCAACGCTGCGAACCATGGAATGACGAAAAGGAAGACGACCCAGAGCGCCTTTACGAAGCCCGATGTCTGGTGGTCACGCCAGAACAGGTCCGTGAGGATCTGGAAGAGCACCAGCAGGTACGCGATCCACGCGAAGATGATCAGGAAGTGCCACAAGAAATCCCACGTCGAACCCCAGTCCATGACGGCTCCTCATACGTCCCTGGCGCCACGTCTTGACGCCGACGTTAGTTTAGCCGCGCGCCGCCCGGTTCACTGCGGACACGACCGCACGCAAGGACGCCGTCGTGATGGACGTCGCGATGCCGACCCCCCACACGGTCTTGCCGCCGACCGACGCCTCGACGTAGGCCGCGGCCTGGGCTTCTTCGCCTGCCGACAGGGCATGCTCGGAGTAGTCGAGCACGCTGACGTCGTAGCCGACGGTCGACAGCGCGTCCACGAACGCCGCGAGCGGGCCGTTGCCCGCGCCGACGATCTCGCGCTCGACGCCGTCGACCTTCACCGTCGCCGTGATCGTGTCGGTGCCGCCGTCTTCTTCTGCGGCGTCGACCTTCTGCCGGATGCGCTCCAAAGGCGTGATGGGGGCCAGGTATTCGTCTGCGAAGACGTCCCACATCTCCTTGGGCGACACCTCGCCGCCCTCACCGTCGGTGATCTTCTGGATGGCCTGGCTGAACTCGATCTGCAGCCGTCGCGGCAGCGCCAGCCCGTGGTCGGCCTTCATGATGTAGGCCACGCCACCCTTGCCGGACTGGGAGTTCACCCGGATGACGGCTTCGTAGGTGCGCCCGACGTCCTTCGGGTCGATGGGCAGATACGGCACCTGCCACAGGATGTCGCCAACGTCGGAGCCCGTCGCGTCGGCGTCGACCTTCATCGCGTCCAGGCCCTTGTTGATGGCGTCCTGATGGCTGCCGGAGAACGCCGTGTAGACCAGATCGCCGCCATAGGGGTGCCGCTCGTGCACCGGCAGCTGGTTGCAGTACTCGACCGTGCGGCGGATCTCGTCGATGTTGGAGAAGTCGACCTGCGGGTCGACGCCGCGGCTGAACAGGTTCAGTCCCAGGGTCACCAGGCAGACGTTGCCGGTGCGCTCACCGTTGCCGAACAGGCAGCCCTCGATGCGGTCGGCGCCGGCCTGGTAGCCCAATTCGGCTGCGGCGACGGCAGTTCCGCGGTCGTTGTGCGGGTGCAGGCTCAGAATGATCGAGTCGCGGCGAGCCAGGTTGCGGCTCATCCACTCGATCGAGTCGGCGTAGACGTTGGGGGTGGCCATCTCGACGGTGGCGGGCAGGTTGACGATCAGCGGAGCCTCGGGCGTGGCCCCGACGATCTCCGACACCGCGTCGCACACCTCTTTGGCGTACTCCAGTTCGGTGCCCGTGTAGGACTCGGGGGAGTACTCGAAACGCCATTGCGTTTGCCCGTGTTTCGCGGCTTCGGCGACGCACATCTTGGCGCCGTCGGTGGCGATCTTCTTGACGGCCTCACGGTCGGCGCGGAACACCACGCGGCGCTGCAGGATCGACGTCGAGTTGTAGAAGTGCACGATCGCCTTGGGGGCGCCCGCGCAGGCCTCGAACGTCCGCTCGATCAGTTCGGCCCGGCACTGCGTCAGCACCTGGATCGTCACGTCGTCGGGAATCGCGCCGTCGGTGATGATTTCGCGGACGAAGTCGAAGTCGGTCTGGCTGGCCGACGGGAAGCCGACCTCGATCTCCTTGTAGCCCATGCGGACAAGCAGGTCGAACATGCGCCGCTTGCGTTCCGGGCTCATCGGGTCGATCAGCGCCTGGTTGCCGTCACGCAGGTCGACCGCGCACCACATCGGCGCGGTCTCGACGACCTTGTCCGGCCACGTGCGGTCGGGCAGCGTGACGGGCTCTACTTCAGCGGCGAAGGGGCGGTACCTGCTGACCGGCATCGACGTGCCGCGCTGAGTGTTCCAGGCGGGCTGACCGGGATTGCGGTCGCCGGCGGGGGTGCTGATGGTGCGCGCCGAGACGTAGGCGTCGATCGAATGGGGGTTGGGATTGTTCACGGTTCTCGCTCCGGTTGGTGTCTGGAAGAAATTCAGACCGGCGCATCAAGACGACCCGCGACGGGAAGCCAGTCTGGATCAGACCCCGCCGCGGCGTCCGAGAAGGAGCGACCGCTGCACGTCGGTCACTCTACTCCGCGAGGCCACTTCTCCAAAACACCAAAGAGGCCCCGGTCGGCGCGGGGCGAATCGCGCCGACCAGGGCCAGTCTCTAAAGGGTTTGCAACTCGTACGCCGCGTCGCGGTGCAACTTGGCGTCGATGCCGCTTTCCTCGTCCTCGGGCGAGATGCGGATGCCCATCGTCTTCTTGATCACGAACGCGATCGCGAAGGCGACCACGAACGAGTAGGCCATCACCGCGCCCGCGGCGATGATCTGCTTCCACAGCTGGCTGAAGCCGCCGCCGTAGAAGACGCCGTCGGTGGCGTTGGGCATGCTCGCGCTGGCGAAGAAGCCGATCAGCACGGTGCCGATGACGCCGCCGACGAGGTGCACGCCGACCACGTCGAGCGAGTCGTCGTAGCCGAAGCGCTCCTTGAGGCCGACGGCGTACACGCAGACCGCGCCGGCGATGGCGCCGACCGCGATCGCGCCGATCGGGGTGACCGCACCACAGGCGGGGGTGATGGCGACCAGGCCGGTGATGGCGCCGGACGCCGCGCCGACGCCGGTGACGTGGCCGTCCTTGATCTTCTCGACGGCCAGCCAGGCCAGGGTGGCGGCGCAGGTGGCGACGAACGTGGTGACCATGACGATCGCGGCCGAGTTGCCCGCGGCCAGGGCCGAACCGCCGTTGAACGCATACCAACCGGCCCACAGCAGGCCTGCGCCCAGCAGCGTCAGCGGCACGTTGTGCGGCTTGCGCAGCTGACCGAACATCGCGGACTTGCCGAGCACGATCGCCACGGCGAGCGCCGCGGCGCCTGCGTTGATGTGCACGGCGGTACCACCGGCGAAGTCGATTGCCTTGAGGCTGTTGGCGATCCAGCCGCCGACGGAGTCCTCGGTGACCACGCCGTCGAAGGCGAACACCCAGTGCGCGACGGGGAAGTACACCAGCACGGCCCAGAACACGGCGAACACCATCCATGCGCCGAACTTCATCCGGTCGGCGACCGCACCCGAGATCAGGGCGACGGTGATGGCCGCGAAGAGCGCCTGGAACAGGGCGAACAGGCTGACTTGCAGTCCGGAGATGGTCGTCTGCGACTCGAGCAGATCCTTCATCCCGGCGAATTCGGTAAAGCTGCCGACGAAGCCGCCGTAGCTGGTGCCGAAGACCATCGAGAAGCCGAACAGCACCCAGAGGACGCCGACGACGGCGACGGCACCGAAGGTCATCATCATCATGTTGGTCGAGCTCTTCACCGAGACCATGCCGCCGTAGAACAGCGCAAGCCCGGGGATCATCAGCGTGAGGCCGATGATGCAACACAGCATGAATGCCGTGGTGCCGGTGTCAACTACATCCATCGGTACCTTCTCCATCAGTGGTGCGGCCCCCTCGAGGCCGATCACTGGCAGTGAACGATGTTTCTGTTACGTGGACTTACCTGTGAGGTTTCGCTGACGTTAAACGTCCTTGGCGATATCCCGCCGCGCACCTGTGCCAGCATCAATACGTGAAACGCGTGAGGCCGCTGACGACGGTCGTGGTGGTGGTAGCCGTTCTCATCGGGAGTGCCATCTGGTGGATGTTCTTTCGCGGCCCGTCATCGTCCGACTGTGCTCCGGTGCGAGAAATGTTGGCGTTCAACAAATCCGAGATCGACGCACTCAACGCCAAGACCCACGTCCCCGAACCCGGATCGTCGGAAGCGGCAACCGATCCGAGTGAACTCGACTACCGGGCGTGGGTCGACGGGCTCACCGATCGGGCGGCGAAGGTCACCGCCCCCGAGCTGGCAGGCCCGGCCAAGGAGACCGCGGAGACCGCCGATCGGCTGGTCCGGGCCCGTCTCGACTTCGACGCCCAAAGCGCGCGCACCGCACCGGGCGCCGTGGCCCCCGCGTCGGCGATGATCGTCGCCGCGTTCAACGACCAGTTCGAAGCGCAGGTCACCCAGCTGACGAAGACGTGCACGTCGTGAACGCGGCGCCCCACCTGACGGCGTAGGCCACCTGCTCCAGCGGCAGCCGCTCGCGGGGCTTCGAGTCCCGCTCGACGACCGCCTGGTCCGCCGTCGAATAGTCGCCGAGCGTCCCCAATGCCAGCACCGCCACCGGCCTGACCTCGTCTGGCACGCCGAAGGCGGCGCGCGCGGCGTCGGCGTCGAACCCCGCCATCGGATGGGCGACCAGCCCCCGGGCGACCGCCTCGACGCTGGCATTTGCCATCGCAGCGCCGGCGTCGACCGCGGAGTAGAACGCCGTGTTCTCGTCGGGCCCCTCGTCGGCGCAGATCAGGAGCAAGGCGCCCGCGGCCGCCGCATACGAGTTGCCGCGTTTGAGGGTCGCCATCAGCGCGTCGAACGTCTCGTCGCCGCGCAGCCCCACCACGAACCGGACCGGCTGCCGACCTCCCCAGGTCGCCGCCCAGCGGGCGGCCTCGAGGACGGCCGTCACCTGCTCGCCGGTGACCGTCGCATCGGGATCGAAGGCCCGTGGACTCCAGCGTGCGGCGATGGGCTCGTGGATCGGTACGCGGGTGTCGGCACGTCTGTTGGTCACGCGTCCGAACGCTACCGCCGGACGGGACGGAAAAACCCGGTGGGCAGACCCCTTATCCTGTATGCGACTCACGCGTGAACGGAAAGGCGAACAGTGGCGCTCGTCGTACAGAAGTACGGCGGATCCTCGGTGTCAGACGCCGATCGGATTCGCCGGGTCGCCGAGCGCATCGTCGAGACCAAGAAGGCGGGCAACGACGTCGTCGTCGTGGTCTCGGCCATGGGTGACACCACCGACGATCTGCTCGACCTGGCCCGCCAGGTCAACCCCGCGCCGCCCCCGCGCGAAATGGACATGCTGCTGACCTCCGGGGAGCGGATCTCCAACGCGCTGGTCGCGATGGCCATCTCCTCGCTCGGCGCCGAGGCACGGTCCTTCACGGGATCGCAGGCCGGCGTCATCACCACCGGGACGCACGGCAACGCCAAGATCATCGACGTCACGCCGGGCAGGCTCCGCAGCGCTCTCGACGAGGGACTGATCGTGTTGGTCGCCGGCTTCCAGGGCGTCAGCCAGGACAGCAAGGACGTCACCACGCTCGGCCGTGGCGGTTCGGACACCACCGCCGTCGCGCTGGCGGCCGCGTTGCACGCCGACGTGTGCGAGATCTACACCGACGTGGACGGCATCTTCACCGCCGACCCGCGGATCGTGCCCAACGCCAGGCACCTGTCCACCGTCAGCTTCGAGGAAATGCTCGAGATGGCGGCCTGCGGGGCGAAGGTGCTCATGTTGCGGTGCGTGGAATACGCCCGGCGCTACGACGTTCCGATACACGTCAGGTCGTCGTACTCAGACAAGGCGGGCACGCTCGTCAAAGGATCGATGGAGGACATCCCGATGGAAGACGCGATCCTGACCGGAGTTGCCCACGATCGTGGTGAGGCGAAGGTGACCGTCGTCGGGTTGCCCGACGTTCCTGGCTACGCGGCCAAGGTGTTCCGCGCCGTCGCCGACGCCGACGTGAACATCGACATGGTGCTGCAGAACATCAGCAAGATCGAAGACGGCAAGACCGACATCACGTTCACCTGCGCGCGGGACAACGGCCCGGCAGCCGTCGAGAAGCTCGCGTCGCTGCAGGGCGAAATCGGTTTCACCTCAGTGCTCTACGACGATCACATCGGCAAGGTGTCGCTGATCGGCGCAGGCATGCGCAGCCACCCGGGCGTCACCGCGACGTTCTGCGAGGCACTCGCCGCCGTCGGCGTGAACATCGACCTCATCTCGACCTCGGAGATCCGAATCTCGGTGCTGGTCAAGGACACCGAGTTGGACAAGGCCGTGATGGCGTTGCACGAGGCGTTCAATCTGGGCGGCGACGAAGAGGCCGTCGTGTATGCGGGAAGCGGGATCTGACCATGGTGAGCATCGGAGTCGTCGGCGCGACCGGGCAGGTCGGCCAGGTCATGCGAAAGCTGCTCGAGGAGCGCGACTTTCCGGCCACGTCGGTGCGGTTCTTCGCCTCGGCTCGCTCGCAGGGCAAGAAGCTGACGTTCCGCGGTCAGGAGATCGAGGTCGAGGACGCCGAGACGGCCGACCCGTCGGGTCTCGACATCGCGCTGTTCTCCGCAGGCGCCACCATGTCTCGGGTTCAGGCGCCGCGGTTCGCGGCCGCCGGCGCCGTCGTCGTCGACAACTCGTCGGCGTGGCGCAAGGACCCCGAGGTTCCGTTGGTCGTCAGCGAGGTCAACTTCGACCGCGACGCCAAGAACAGGCCCAAGGGCATCATCGCCAACCCCAACTGCACCACCATGGCCGCGATGCCGGTCCTGAAGGTCTTGCACGACGAAGCCGGGCTGGTGCGGATGATCGCCTCGACGTATCAGGCGGTGTCCGGCAGCGGGCTGGCCGGTGTCGAGGAGCTGTTCAGCCAGGCCAGGGCCGTCGTCGAGGACAGCGAGCAGCTGGTCCACGACGGATCCGCGCTGACGTTCCCCGCCCCGAACAAGTACGTCGCACCGATCGCCTTCAACGTCCTGCCGCTGGCGGGGTCGCTGGTCGACGACGGTTCCGGCGAGACCGACGAGGACCAGAAGCTGCGATTCGAGAGCCGCAAGATTCTCGGCATCCCCGAGCTGCTCGTCAGCGGGACCTGTGTGCGGGTGCCGGTGTACACCGGGCACTCGCTGTCGCTCAACGTCGAGTTCGAGCGGCCGTTGTCACCGGAGCGGGCCAGGGAATTGCTGGCATCCGCACCGGGGGTGAAGTTGGTGGACGTGCCGACGCCGCTGGCCGCCGCCGGTGCCGACGACTCCCTGGTCGGGCGCATTCGGCAGGATCCTGGCGCTCCCGATGGGCGTGGCCTCGCGTTGTTCGTCTCGGGCGACAACCTCCGAAAGGGTGCTGCGCTCAACACCATTCAGATCGCCGAGCTGCTCGCCGCCGAACTCTGACCCGGCGGCCGCCGAGTGTGGACTTTGGTCGCGGCGTGGCGCCGACTGGCGTGCGTCAACTCCACGTTCGGCGTGCTGTTGGTGACGGTCGGGCTGCTCGCCGCTCCGGCGCACGCCGACCCGCCGTCACCCGCACCTGGGCCCGTACTGCCACCGATGGCGCCCGGCCAGGTGGTCCGCATCGGTCCGACGGCCGGAACCGGCACACCGACAAGCGATTACGGCATCGGGGCCACGGACCTCTGTGAGTTCATGGAGTTTCCCAGCGGAGTACTGCAGGTCTGCGGGGACAGCTTCGCGGGCCAGGGTGTCGCCTTCGGTCAACACTTCTCACCGATCGCGCTGCACGTCGACCTGGACTCGGTGGACGACCCGACCGGCGTTCGCTATTACGGCGTCACGGGTACCGACAAGCCCCTGCTCGCTGATCCCACTCCGCCGGGATCGTCGCAACTGCCCGCAGGAATCGTGCAGGTGAACCGCGAGAACTACATGTTGGTGACCACCACCAAGGATCTGGTGCCCGCCACCTCGAGACTCGTCAAAGCGACTCCGTATCAAGGCAATTGGGCGACCGTGCCGGGATCTCAGCGGCCGGCGAACTTCGCAGGCGGCAGGCAGTCGCAGATCAGCGGTTACTACGATCCGATCCCCACGTCGGACTCGCCGAGCGGCTGGGTGTACATCGTGGCCAACGACTTCGACCGAAGTGAACCGGTGGAGCTCTACCGGGCGACGCCGCAGGCGTTCACCGACCGGTCGAGCTGGCAGGCGTGGTCGGGGGGCGGGACGTGGGGCGAATCGCCCGTGGCGTTGTGGGGAGACCGCGTGGGGGAGACGAGCATTCGGCAGGTCGACGGCAAGACGGTGCTGTCGTACTTCAACGCGAGCACCGGCAACATGGAGGTTCGGGTCGCCAACGACCCGACCGGACTCGGTATTGCCCCGGTGACGACGGTGGTGCTGGCCGGAGCCTGGCCGGACGAGGCCGACGACCTGCCGTCTCCCGATGACAACCGGCTGGCCCAACCCTACGGCGGCTACCTGTCGCCCGGCTCGACGCTCGACGAACTGCGGGTGTTCGTCAGTCAGTGGAATACGTTGCCGCAGGCTGACAATGCGCCGTATCGGGTGATCCAGTACGCGGTGAACCCGCTGAAGCCGTAGGCGTTCTCGATTACGCCGTCCAGCCCGCGGTCGCGGAATTCGTGGCCGATCGCCTCCGACAGGATCGACATCTTGCGTAGCCCGCGTTCCCGGAGGCCGGCGCCGACCACGTCGTCAAGATGATGCCCGGCGGCGACTTCGACCGCGGGGTGGCCGGTCCCGAACTCGCCCCGACCCTGCTGGCGATCGAGGCCGTCAGCGGTTAGGTCTCGTCGGCGACCTGGTGGCGATCCTGATGCCCGGCCGGCGCCTGCGGGTCCGACGTCGGGTCATCCAGGTGATCTTGCAGTTCGCGCTGTTCCTCGGTGGTCTCGGTGGCGTCCCGGGGTGTCGCCGGCGGGTCGTTCTGCGGGTGTCCCATGCGGTAGGTGGTTGCCCAACCGGCAGTCGGCAAACCTCCACAGTGGATTCACGAGGGAACACGGCAAGAATTGGTCGACCCAACTTCGAACGGACGACGATCATGGACCTCATGAGCCAACCAGTCGACTATCCCGGCGACGCCGCGACGGGTCCGCAGACCGCAGTCCTTCCCGAAGGGCACTACCAGCAGCCGCCCCAGGGATACGCCTACCCGCCGCCAGGGCCGGGACCGCAGCCGATGCCCCCGCCGGCCAAGCCAAGTCGTCTGAACAAGGTGGCGGCGTGGGTGGGCATCGTCGCCGGGTCGCTCGTCATCGTCGCCGTGTTGTTCGGCTCCGGGTTCTACTTCGGTCGTGAAACGGCCCCTGCGCCGACGCCGGACCGCAGCGCGGCAGGCACCGAGCAGGGCCCGATGATCATGCCGATGCCGCGTGGTCAGTTCGAGCGGCCGGGGCCCGGCATCGTCATCCCGAACGGGCCGACGTTCACGCTGCCGAACATCTTCCCGCAGTTCCCGATGCCCCCGCAGGGGCCGACGACCCAGGTGCCAGGGCAACCGCCGCGCTGATCGGCTCATAGCGCTTTCATAGCCGATTCTTCATTGGCGCATCACCATCGCGGCCAAGATCGGAACCATGAGCGAAACAGCGTCGTCACCAGAACCGGCAACGGGTCCCATCGAGACCCCCGCCACCCCCG
>NZ_MVOC01000030.1 GCF_002043095.1 Mycobacterium sp. AT1
GCCGTCATGACGGCCAATCTACCTACTAGTAGATAGGCGCGTCAAACACGAACTCGTGTCAGGCGGACAACCGGTTGGCGCAGGCAATCAAGGCCCGCAGGGCCGACTGCGTGACGTCGTCCGACCAGCCCACGGCCCATTGGGCTCCGACGCCGTCGGTGCCGCGGATGAACGTCGCCGTGCCGCCCACGGCGGGGAGCTGATGGAAGGCGTCGATCTCGAGTGAGACGCCACGCTCGTGGAGCATCGCGGTCAGCGCGGAGACGGGGCCGCTGGCTGCCGCGGTGGACGTGCCGATGCGGTCGCCGACGGCCATCGTGGCCTGGTAGTTCCGCGCCTGCGGTCCCAGCCGACTGGCGGGCCGGTCGACGTCGGTGCACTGCCAGTGGCCGAGTCGCAGGGGGCCGGCGGAAGGCGCATATTGCGCCAGGAAGGCGTCGTGGGACATCGACGCCGCGTGGTCGCGCAACGCCCGAGGCAAAGGCGTCTGGAATTGCGCTGCGAACGACGGCGCGGAAGCGGTGAATGACGGAATGGACATGTGCCGGTCTCTCTGATGCGAGGAATCGACCGACGGTGTAACAACGACCCACAGCGAGGGGTCGGCCTGGATCAGACCCCGCTGCGGGTTGTTACTACGAGTCGCTTCGGCACGGAGGCGATGTTAGGCCTCCCCCACCGTGGGACGCAAGCCCTTTCGGCGTCCACTAAGGTTCATCGCCGATGACCATATGAGTTGGTGGCATGCCGTCGTGCTCTTTGCGGCCGGAGTCGTCGGCGGGCTGTGCGGCAGCATCGCCGGGTTGGCGTCCCTCACCACCTATCCCGCGCTCCTGCTGATCGGGCTGCCCCCGGTGACGGCCAACGTCACCAACACCGTGGCCCTGGTGTTCAACGGCGTCGGGTCCATCGCGGGATCGATACCCGAACTGCGCGGCCAACGTTCGGCCCTGGTGCGGCTCGTCCCGCTGGCGGTGCTCGGCGGCGCGGGTGGTGCTGCGCTGCTGCTGTCGGTGCCTGCCGAGGGTTTCGAGGACGTCGTGCCGGTCTTGCTGGCGGCGTCGGCGGTGGTGATCGCCATGCCCCTGCGCGGCCGCGTCGCCGAAGGTCGTCGTGGCGTCACCCGGGTCGTGGTGGAGAGCGTCGCCCTGTTGGCCATCTGCCTGTACGGCGGGTTCTTCGGCGCCGCGGCCGGGGTGCTGATGCTCGCCCTGTTCCTGCGCACGGGCAGTGAGTCGCTGGCAAGGGCCAATGCCACCAAGAACGTCGTCCTCGGAGTCGCCAATGGCGTTGCAGCGTTGATCTTCATCGTGTTCGCCCCGGTCCACTGGCTGGCCGTGGTTCCGCTCGGCCTTGGTTGCCTCCTCGGCTCGCGGTTGGGCCCACCCATCGTGCGACGGGCACCTTCACGGCCGCTGCGCCTCGCCATCGCCGTCGCGGGTATGGCGTTGGCCGTCAAACTCGGCGTCGACGCCTACCGCTAGGCACCCCGTCACACGAAGGGGTCGTCGCCCTTGCTCACCCGGGTGCCGAGCTCGATGAGCGACTCCGCCGACGCGTGCAGCCGCTGCCCGGCCTCCAAGCTGGCCTGCCCGGCCAGATATCGCGACCAGGTGCCCTCGATGACGACGCCGAGCTTGAAGCAGGCCAGAGCCTTGAACCAGTCCAGCCGCGGGGTGCGCCGCCCACCCGCCTCGGTGTAGGCCTCGACCAGCTCGGCTCGGCTCGCGAGCCCCCCGAGGGCGGCCAGTTCCGAACCCGCGTCGATGGTGTTGGGCTCGGCTGGCCAACAGACGAGCATCCACCCGAGGTCGAGCAACGGCTCACCGATCGTGCACATCTCCCAGTCGACGAACGCCGCGAGCTCGGGCCGGTCCCTGCGCAACAGCACGTTGTTCAGGTGAGCGTCGCCGTGCATGACGCCCGGTTCGCCGTCGTCGGGCCGGTTGTCCTCCAGCCACGCCGCCAGCCGAGGCACGTCGGACAGCGACCCCGGGTCGTAGGCGTCGTGGCGGTAGCTCTGCAGCAGCCCGAGGAACTGCGGAACCTGGCGCGCCAGAAAGGAACCGGGCCTGCGCAGCGCGGCAAGTGGGCTACCCTCCCAGTCGACGTTGCCGAGCCGGGCCAGGCTGGCCGCGTAGGCCGGTCCGACGTCGTGCCGAAGGGCCGGGTCGTCGACGTAGGGCTGCGCCACCTCGGTGCCGGGGTTGAAGCCGTCGACCGCTTCCATGAGATAGAACACGACGCCGAGAACGTCGAGGTCCTCACAGCCGGCGATGAACGCCGGATGCGGGACTCCCGTGCCCCTGAGAGTCCGCAAGACGGCGATCTCGCGCAACATGGTCTTGTCGCTCGTCGGACGCGGGTGCAGGGGTGGGCGCCGCAGCACCATCGGGCGACCGTCGACGCGCAGGCGCACCACGATGTTCTGACTGCCCCCGGTCAGCGGCTCCACGTCGGTCACCTGCGACCCGAGCCCCGTCGCCCGAACCCATTCCCGTAGCGCCAGCTGGTCGGCGTCGGTCAGGGTGGGGACGTCATCGGCCATGCCCGACATCGTCGCCGCCCCGGCCCCGTTGCACTCGCGATTCGGCCGAAGTCGTTGCACCGCAACGCGTCAGGAGCCTACATGCCGGGGGGAACGAACGTCCTGACCCGATCGGCGGCGAATGCGGCTGCCTGGCCGGTCAATCCGGCGTCGACGTACTGACTGTGCGCGGGGCGGTCCTCGCCGGGTGAGCACACGGGGTCGGCGCCGTTGCACAGGTCGATCGTCTTGGCGCCGTACAGCGGACTCAGCGCGGTGAGCGGACCGCCAAAACGGTTGAGGGGGTTGCCGAACACGGCGACGGCGGCCACGTGATTCGCCACCTCGGGCGGCATCGGCTGTCCCAAACCGAACAGCCTGGCCGGGTCACCGGTGATGCCGTCGATCACGGCGGCGCCCTGCGAGTAACCCCCCAGCACGATCTTGGTGTTCGGACAGGTCGACGTCGTCAACTGGACGTGTGCGGCGGCATCGGCAGCGCCGGCGGTGGCCTGCATGAAGTCGTGGGAGGCCGGGTAGTTCACGGCGTAGACGCCGACCGTCTTGCCCCTGAGGTTGCCCTTGAGCGAGTCGACGAAAGCCTGACCCTCGCGACCGACACCGGCGGGTTCGTCAGTGCCGCGGGCGAACACCACCTCGACGTCGGAGCAGCGCGGTGCGGCTGACGCGGTCGGAACACCGAGGCCAATCAGGCCTGCGCCGACGAGCCCGCCCGTGGCCATGCCCGCCAGCAGCACGTACGTCTTCGACTGAACGGACATGGATTTCCCCTTTTGATGGTCTTCGGTGATGCGATTATTTAGGAGAACTTCATAATCGCGCAACGAATTCCATAGCGGTAATCGCGGCGGCAAGTGTGAGCGAGAACTCACACCCTCTTCGCGACGACCACGAGGTACTCCCACTCCATCGGACGCCGTTGCAGAGCGTCGTCGGCGAGGCGGTCGATGTCGGCGTCCAGCGCCGCGATTCGATCCCGATCGTCGCCCAGCCCGCGATACGCCGCGATCGTCGGTCCGTAGTTCGCCTTGAAGTACTCGCGGAACTCCTCGCCGCGGTCGAAGGCGTCGACGGGAAGCCCTCGTCGCTCGGCCCGGACGTCGGTCACCCGGTCACCCAACAGACCGCGGACGTGGTCTTCGCTCCCCCACAGCGGTGGTGCCGACGCACCGGCGGGCGGCGCGGCCACGTACGGCTTCATGGTGGCGAACAGCCTGCCGACGAAGCCGTCCGGGGTCCAGCTCAACACTCCGATCGACCCGCCCGGCCGACACACCCTGATCAGTTCGTCGGCGGCCCGCTGGTGGTGCGGCGCGAACATCACCCCGATGCACGAGAGCACCGTGTCGAATTCACCGTCGGCGAACGGAAGCATCTCGGCGTTGGCCTCGCGCCAGTCGAGCTCGACCCCACGCCCCGCGGCGATGGACCGACCCTCGGCGAGAAGTCGCGGGCACAGATCGCTTGCCACGACCGTCGCCCCGGCCAGGGCCGCCGCGATCGCGGCGTTGCCCGTCCCAGCGGCCACGTCGAGGACGCGATCACCGGGCTTGACACCGGTTTCCGTCACCAGCACCTGACCCAGCGGGGCGACCAGCTGATCGGCGATCGCCCGATAGTTGCCGAGCGCCCACAGCGCCCGATGCTTGGCTTCCAATTCGTGGTCCGCAACGTCGTCGTCCATACCTGCACCTCCGTCTCCTCCGCCCATCGTCGCGCGCCGAAAACGGGTGATCTAGTTACAAATCTGTACCGCCGCTGGTTCCATGGAGATGCAGGAGGTGGTGACGTGACCGGATACGGCCAGTTCTGTCCGATGTCGAAGGCGATGGAGGTCCTCGACGAGCGGTGGACGCTCCTCGTCGTTCGCGAATTGCTCTTGGGCAGTTGTCATTTCAACGATCTCAGACGGGGACTTCCGAAGATGTCTCCCGCGCTGCTGTCCAAGCGACTCAAGTCGCTGTCGCGGGCGGGAGTGGTGGCTCGGACGGAGGTCGACGGTCGCTCGACGTACTCGCTGACCCCCTGCGGCCAGGAACTCGGCGAGGTGGTCGACGCGCTGGGCCGATGGGGCATCCGTTGGCTCGGAGAGGTGGTCGACGCGGACCTCGATCCGCACCTTCTGATGTGGGACATCCGTCGAACCGTCCCGATCCACGAATGGCCCGTCGCCCGCACCACCGTGGCGTTCCGCCTCGACGGAGTGGCGGCCACGGCGTCGCGGTGGTGGCTGGTGGTGGCCGACGGTCACGCCGACGTCTGCGACGTCGACCCCGGTCACGAGGTCACCGGCACGGTGCAGACCAGTTTGTCGACCCTCACCCGGATTTGGCGGGGTGACGTCGGCTGGGCGGCCGCGATGCGTGACGGCAGCGTCGCGGTCTCGGGGCCCGCTGACGTCCGTTGCGCGATACCCGGGTGGATCGGTCAGGGCGCGAAGGCCGCCGTCCCCCGCCCGGCCTAGGCCAATCCCCTACGCCTGGTAGGAAAGACAGCCCTCCGCGCCGTCGACGACTCCGGCCCGGAACGCCCGTGTCCTGTCGAATCCCGCGCCCTGCCGGTCGACGTCGCCTTCACCCCGGAAGAGCAGCAGCGCCTTGATTCCCTCGTCGAGGTCACCCGGTGAAATGTGATAGCTGCTGGTGGCCTCGCGGTTGTAGAGGATGACGCTCGCGGTGTACGCGCCGGCGAGGCAGTCACCACGTGCGGTCGACGTCAACTCGTCGGACTCGTCGCCGAGTCTGTTGAGCGCTGCCAGCCCCCATTGGGTGGCGAGCAACGTCGCGAACGCATAGTCGCCGCCCTCGTCGTAGATCGCGGGCATCGCGTCCACGTTGTCCCAACCGACGTAATCCTCTGGCACGCAATAGAACAGCGCATAGCCCTCCGCCGACTGCCCGCCGCACGTCGGTGGGCTCGACGGGTCGAAGGGCTGTTGCGGCGCCAGGGGCGTCCACGCCTTGCCCTGGGTCAGCTCGGGGTAGACCTGGCTCCAGTAGTCCTCGAGGTCGTAGGGCACCCCGTTCGCGATGGTGTCGTACGGGGCGTTGCCCTCGTTCGCCTCGTCCTCGGCGTCGTTGAACGGCAGCTCGAGCACCATGGGTTCGCCGTCCTCGTACCCCTTGCACTTCTCGGCGCCGTTGTCGTAGCCGTCCTGGAACGCGCTGACCCTGTCGAAGCCGCTGCCGTGCGCCGACGGGTCTTGGGCGTCGGTGCCGGGGGTGTCGCGCAGGTCCAAGATGCCCGCCAGCGACTTGTCCAAGTCCGCGCCGGTCACCTCGAAGACCTTGTCGGACTGGGCATGTTTGGCCCAACCCCCGGCGAAGCAATCGGCCTGCAGCTCCGAGCTGACCGTCAGTTCGTTCTGGTCGAAGAAGCCCGATCGCTGCTGCATCGCATGGCCCCACTCGTGGGCTAGCACCACCGGGATGACGAAGTCGCCGTACTTCTTCTGCAGTTCCGGCAACAGGCCGGCGGCGTCCCACGCCACCGAGTCGTCGAGCTTGCAGTAGAACGCGTTGCCCTCGACGTCACCGTAGTTGTCGGCGCAGGCGGGTCCCGACTCCGAATCCGGTGTCAGGGCGTACAACCCACCCTCGACGGGCTTGTAGTCCTGACCGTAGAGCTTCGGAAATTCCTCCGACCAATACGTCTGAAGGTCGGCGATGGCCGCCATGGCGAGCTTGTTCACCTGAGCCGACGAGTCGCCCTCGATCGTGACGCTGCTGGCATTCGGCTTCACCGCGCCCGCGGTGGAGCTGGGAACTTCGGGCTTCACGCCCCCGCCGCACCCCGCGACCAGCATCACCGTAGCCGCCGCAGACATCACGATCTTGAACATGCGCAAACGTTAGCGGCAGTGCGCCAATTGTGGAAGACACGCGCTCTGATCAGTCCAGGAGACGTCGAGACACGTTCGTGGTGACCAGGTCGAGCAACTCATCGGCACGACCCGCCATGATCGTCCGAATCGCATACAGCGAGAAGCCCTTGGCTTGTTCGGCGCTGATGGCGGGAGGAATGGACAGCTCTTGGCGAGCCGTCACGACGTCGACGATCGCCGGCCCGTCATGGGCGAAGGCATCCGTCAACGCCTGCTCCAGTTCGCCGGGATGCTCGACCCTGCGCCCGAAGGCCCCCATCGCACGGCCGACAGCGGCGAAGTCCGGGTTGACGAGCTCGGTGCCGAAGTTGACGAAGCCCGCCGCCTTCATCTCGAGCTCGACGAAGTTGAGGGAGGAGTTGTTGAAGACGACGACCTTGACCGGCAGTTGATTTTGCAACAGCGTGATGAGCTCACCGAACAGCATGGTCAGGCCGCCGTCGCCGGCGAATGCCACCACCTGCCGATCTGGAAACGCGGTCTGTGCGCCGATGGCGTGCGGCAATGCGCACGCCATGGTGCCGTGGTTGAACGAACCGACGAGCCTGCGCTTGCCGTTCATCCGGAGGTATCTGGCCGCCCACACCACCGGGGAGCCGACGTCGACGGTGAACACCGCGTCGTCGGTCGCCAGCCGATCAGCAAGAGCGGCAACGTATTCCGGCCGGATGGGAGTCTTGTTGCGGTCGTTGACCGCCAACCCGTCCATCGTCTTGCGCGTCTTCGCGTAGTGCCGGAGCGATCGGTCGAGGTGCTCTCGTGAGGTCTTCTTGGTCAGCAGCGGCTGCAGCGCTGTCGCGGTGTCGGCGACGGTTCCGACCAGGCCGAGGTCGACAGGTGTGCGGCGGCCCAGGTTTCTGCCACGGACGTCGACCTGCACGATGCGGGCGTGGTCCGGATAGAACTGTTGGTACGGAAAGTCGGTGCCCAGCATCAGCAGGGTGTCGGCTTCCTTGATCGCCTTGTACCCGGAGGTGAATCCGAGCAGGCCGGTCATGCCGACGTCGTACGGGTTGTCGTATTCGACGAATTCCTTGCCACGCAACGCGTGGACGACCGGAGCGTTCAGCGTGCTCGCCAACTGGACGAGCTCGTCGTGCGCGCCAGCGGCGCCCGCGCCGGCCAGGATGGTGACGCGCTCCCCCGCGTTGAGGATGTCGGCAGCCCGACGCAGGCTTTCGTCGTCGGGTCGCACCACCGAGCGGGTGGCCACGATCGGCTTGGTGAGCCACCCGGATTCTTGGGCGTGGGCAAGGAAGATCTCACCCGGAACGACGACGACGGCGACGCCGTTCTCCTCGATCGCGGCACGCATCGCCATCTCGATGATCCGGGGCGCCATCTCCGGTGTGCTGACCAGTTCGCAGTAGACGCTGCACTCCGAGAAGAGGTCCTGCGGGTGCGTCTCCTGGAAGTACTCCGAGCCGATCTCGCTGCGTGGAATGTGGGCGGCGATTGCCAGCACGGGCACCCGTGAGCGCTGCGCGTCGAAGAGCCCGTTGACGAGGTGTAGGTTGCCGGGTCCACAACTGCCCGCGCAGACCGCCAGCTGACCGGTCAGTGCGGCGTCCGCCGCCGCGGCGAACGCGGCCGTCTCCTCGTGGCGTACGTGCTCCCAGCTGACGTCGTCTGACCGTCGGATGGCGTCGGTGAACCCGTTGAGGCTGTCCCCGGGTAGCCCGTACACGCGTCGCACACCGCTGCGTGCCAACGCGGTGATGATCTGAGTCGCGATCGTTGCCATCGGGCCCCTTCTCCCTGCGATGTCGGGCGCGGAAACGTTCGCGCAGCCACGGTTTCCGCGCCGAAATCACCCTAGCCGGGGTGACGTCACGGCGCGGTAAGACCCGTGGGCGGCGCAGTCGGTAGCTTGGCGGCATGATCGAAACGGCAACACGTCCAAGCCCATGGATCGGTGTCGCCGCCGCGGCGGTCGCTCTGGGCGTGGCTCAGCTCACCGCGGTGGCGTTCGGCCCGCATGCCGATTCGCGGACGGCAGTTGGTTCCGCGGTCGTCGACCTCACGCCCGGCCCCGTGAAGGAATGGGCGATCCAGTCGTTCGGCACGTCCGACAAACTGGCGCTGTCGATCGTCGTGCTGGTGGTCGTCGCGGTGATCGCGGCCATCACGGCGCAGTACGAGACGCGCCGACGACCGGTCGGCAGCATCGCGATCGCGGTGGCCGGTGTGCTCGGATGTGCCGCCGTGGTCAGCCGTGCCGGAGCCACGCCGGTCGACGTGGTACCGACGCTGATCGGCACCGTCTGCGGCGTGCTGGTGTTGCGCTGGCTGGTCGCCGGCCGCTTCGCCGCGCCGGAGGCCGCCGAGGGGTCGTCGTCGGCCGGACCCGATCGGGGTCGACGCCTGTCCATGGTGACGTTCGGTCTGATCGGTGCCGGCGCCGTGACGGGCGTCGCGGGTGCTCTGCTCAACCGGCTGAACTCGTCGGTGGCCGACGATCGCACCGCCTTCACGCTTCCTACTCCGAAGGGCACGCCCGCGCCGGTCGTTCCGCCCGGCGTGCAGCCGGCCGGCTTCACCCAAACCCCGTTCATCACGCCGAACGCCGACTTCTACCGGATCGACACCGCGCTGAGCGTGCCCCAGGTCAGCCGCGGCGACTGGCGGCTGCGGATCCACGGAATGGTCGACCGCGAGGTCACGCTGAGCTTCGACGACTTGCAACGCTTCGAGCTCGTCGAGCAGATCGTGACGTTGACGTGCGTGTCCAATCCGGTGGGCGGCGACCTCATCTCCAACGCCAAGTGGACTGGCTACCGGGTTCGAGACCTGCTGGCGGAGGTCGGCATTCACGCCGACGCCGACATGGTCCTGTCCACTTCCGTCGACGGCTTCACCGCGGGGACTCCGGTCGAGGCGCTGACCGACCAGCGTGACTCCCTGCTCGCCATCGGCATGAACGACGCACCGCTGCCCACCGAACACGGCTACCCCGCCCGCCTGGTGGTGCCCGGCCTGTACGGCTACGTCTCGGCGACCAAGTGGCTGGCCGAGCTGGAACTCACGCGCTTCGACCGCGCCGAGGCGTACTGGACCAAACTCGGGTGGTCGGCCCGCGGCCCGATCAAGACCGAGTCGAGGATCGACGTGCCCCGCCAAGGTGCCGAGGTGCCAAGGGGGGCTACCACGTTTGGCGGCGTGGCGTGGGCCCAGCACCGCGGCATCACGGCCGTCGAGGTGCGGGTCGACGACGGACCATGGCAGCAGGCCCAACTCGGGGCGAGCTACTCGAACGACACGTGGCGGCTGTGGAGCTTTCCGTGGCAAGCCGAGACCCCTGGACCGCACGAGATCGCCGTGCGGGCCACCGATTCCACCGGCACGGTCCAGACCCAGGACGAAGCCGACGTCGTACCCGACGGGGCGACGGGCTGGCACACGGTGTCCTTCGACGTTCAGTGAGACCGACCGGTCAGACCGGCACCCGCTGATTGGTGAGCACCGAGGCAAGGACGGCGGCCGCCATCAACAACGCCCCGAGGCGAATCCACGCTTGGCTGGCGTCACCGCGAATCGTCTCGTAGCCGATCTGCTGCTGTAGGGCCGCATAGGCCTTCTTCAACTCGTCGAGGTTGCCCGCGTGGAAGGTCTGACCACCGGAGATGTCGGTGATGTGTTGCAGCGTCGCGTCGTCGACCGGGACCGGGACCTGTTCCCCGTCGATGCCCACCACGCCGTCGGGCGTGCCGAAGGAAATCGTCGAGATGGCCACCCCTTGATCCTTGGCCGAGCGGGCCGCGGTGTAGGCACCCCGCGGTTCGTCGGGGTTTCGCGGAATCGTCTCCGCTCCATCGGATTCCAGGACGATGTGGGCGGGTGCGGGCGTGTCGCCGCCGCCCATCACGGCGTCGACGCTGGCGATGGCCTGAAGCGCGGTGAAGATGCCCTCTCCGGTTGCGGTGCGTTCCTCGGGTTTCAGACCGTCTATCGCCGACTTCATGGCGGCGCGGTTCGTCGTCGGCGAGACCAGCAGTGTCGCGCTCCCGCCAAAGGCGACCAACCCCAAGCTGATTCCGGGTGTCAGTTCCTCGGCGAACTGCTTGCCCGCCTCCTTGGCTGCGGCCAATCGACTGGGCGGTACGTCGGTGGCGACCATCGACTCCGACACGTCGATCACCAACATCACGACCGCCCGGTTGCGCGGGATGCGCACGTCGTGGGTCGGCGCCGCGAGCGCAATTGCCAATGTGGCCAACGAGATGACCAACAGAATCGCCGGGACGTGGCGCCATCGGTGGCGAGGTGCCGCGGGCGCAACGCGCTGCAAGAGTTCCATGTTGGCGAACCGCAGCACGCGGCGATGGCGGCCGAACTGGACGACGACGTAGGCCGCGACCAGCCCGAGTACGACCAGCAGGTACAGGAAGTACCAGGCGTGGGCGAAACCCGAGAGGGCCAGCGGGCCGAGGAACGGCAGCGTCATGTCGGAAGCCGCCGGTTCACAACCAGGGCGAGCACGGCGGCGACGGTCGCGAAGAGCACCGCCAGGCGCACCCATCCGTCGCCGGCCGGACCCGGCAAGACCTGAAAGCCGATCTGTCGCTGGACCGATTCGTAGCTTTGGTTCAGTTGCTCGACGTTGGTGGCGGTGTAGGTCTGCCCGCCCGAGAGCTGCGCGATCTGGGTCATCGTCTCCTTGCCAACCGGGACCGGAAGTCGTTCGTCCTTCAGGTCGACGTAGCCGCCTGCGGTGCCGAACGCGATGGTGGAGATCGGCACGCCCTGGTCCTTTGCGTAGCGCGCCGCCGTGTAGGCGCCGCGCGGGTTGCTCGGGTCGCCGGGGACGTTCTCGTCGCCGTCGGACAGCAGCACGATGCGGGCCGGCGGCGGCGAGGTGTCGCCGTCGGTGCTGAGGACGGCCCCGACCGTGGCGATGGACTGCAAGGCGGTGAAGATGGCCTCGCCCGTGGCCGTCTTGTCGGCCGTTTGCAGCTTGTCGAGCGCAGTGATCGTGGCCTGATGGTCGGGGCTGGGCGCCACCAACAGGTTGGCGTTGCCCGCAAAGGCGATGAGCCCCAGGTTGATTCCCGGTGTCAGCCCGCCGGCGAACTGCTTGGCCGCCTGTTCGGCGGCGACGAGCCGGGTGGGGTCGACGTCGGTGGCCCGCATGGATTGCGACACGTCGACGACGAGCATGATGACGGCCCTGTTGCGCGGTATCCGGACGTCGCGGGTCGGTCCGGCCAGTGCGACCGTCAGCGCCACCAGACCGACCAGTGTCAGACCGAGCGGGACGTGACGCCAACGCACCGACGCCGTGGCCGACGCCGGTCCCCTCGGCGCGGCGCCGACGAAGCGAGCCACCCGCCGTCGCCTCCGCGCCTGCGCCACGGCGTAGAGCACCAGAAGGGCCAGCGGTACCAGGCCGAACAGGAACAGCCAGGGGTGCTCGAATCCCGTCCACGTGATCACGCCAATCACGGGCAAGGTCAGCACGGTCGTCCTTCGGTCGGGAGTAGGTCGAGTAGCAGCGAGTGTGGCGTGGCTTCCTGACCGTCGGCTGAGACGTTGCTTCGACGAGGGTGTGGCGGTGTCGGACCCGCGTGTCAGGCTGGTCACGTGTTGCTCGTCGAGGTCGCCGTCACGTCCGCCGAGGTCGGGGCCGTCTCGGCCAGGACGGCCAAGATCGCCCGCATCGCGGACGTGCTGGCCGCCGCTGCGGCCGACGGCGATCCCCCGCTCGTCTCCGTCGTGGTCGCCTGGCTCTCCGGTGACTTGCCGCAGCGCCAAATCGGGGTCGGCTGGGCCGCGCTGCGGTCCTTGCCGCCGCCCGCCGCGGAGCCGTCACTGACGGTGTCCGGTGTGCACGCCGCGTTCACCGAGATCGGACTCGTCTCGGGCAAGGGCTCACAGGGCCGTCGGTCCGAATTGCTGAGCGCACTCTTCTCCGCCGCCACCGAGACCGAGCAGACGTTCCTGAAGCGCCTGCTCAGTGGGGAGTTGCGCCAGGGCGCCCTGGTCGGCGTGATGGCAGACGCCGTGGCCAAGGCAGCCGGAGTTCCCGCCGCCGACGTGCGGCGCGCCGCCATGCTGAGCGGTGACCTTCCGATCGTCGCGTCGGCCGTCCTGACCGAGGGACGGTCCGCGCTCGAAGGGTTCGTGCTGCAGGTCGGCCGCCCGGTCGGTCCGATGCTCGCCCAGCCGGCGACCGGCGTGGACGACGCCCTCGACAGGCTCGGAGGGACGGCAATCTTCGAAGCCAAGCTCGACGGCGCCAGGGTTCAGATCCACCGCGCAGGCGACGGTGTGTCGGTCTACACCCGAAGCCTCGACGACGTCACCGCCCGCCTGCCAGAGGTCGTGGCGGCGGCGCTCGCGCTGCCGGTCACCTCGTTCATCGCCGACGCCGAGGCAATCGCACTACGGCCCGACGGCAGGCCCCACCGCTTCCAGGTGACGGCGTCGCGGTTCGGGCGCGGCGGAGGCAAGGGTGGGCTCGACGCGGAGCGGGCCGCCCAATCTCTGTCGGTGTTCTTCTTCGACTTGTTGCACCTCGACGGCGTCGACCTGCTCGATCTGCCGACGGTCGAGCGCCACGCCGCCCTCGACGCGATCGTTCCCGCCGCGCAGCGCGTCGACCGGCTGGTGACGTCCGACGGTGCCGCCGCGGCAGCCTTCCTGGCGACGACGTTGGCCGCGAGTCACGAGGGGGTGATGGCGAAGTCGCCGACGGCACCGTACGAGGCGGGACGTCGGGGGGCGGGCTGGCTCAAGGTCAAACCGGTGCACACCCTCGACCTCGTGGTGTTGGCGGTGGAGTGGGGCTCGGGCCGGCGCGCGGGCAAGCTGTCCAACATCCACCTCGGTGCCCGCGACCCGGCGACCGGCGGCTTGGTGATGCTTGGCAAGACCTTCAAGGGCATGACCGACGAGATGCTGGCCTGGCAGACCGCCAGATTCCTGGAGTTGGCCGACGGCCCGACAGACGGATACACGGTGCGACTCAGGCCCGAACAGGTCGTCGAGATCGCACTGGACGGCGTGCAGACCTCCAGCCGTTACCCCGGCGGGATGGCACTTCGCTTCGCCCGCGTGCTGAGGTACCGCGACGACAAGACCGCCGCCGAAGCCGACACGGTGGACGCCGTGCGAAGGCTCCACGAACGCATTTGAGCGCGCAGGCGTAGACACTGCGAGCCGACCCAATGGCGGCATTCCGCCAAACCCGCGTATCCGCGGTGACAGGATCGGGACATGGCCTCACCCCCAGTACCCGCCGCCGGCGCTCGTCTGGAAGACACCGACGGCGACATCACCTACATCCGCACCGAAGCCGACTTGCCGCCCGTGGCGATCGTCGACCGGTCGCCGATAACGACCAAACACAAGATCGTCTTCGCGATCGTCGCGCTCGTCGGGGCGGTCGCGTGGGCGATCATCGCCTTCTTCCGCGGTGAGACGGTCAACGCGGTCTGGTTCGTCATCGCCGCGGTGTGCACCTACGTCATCGGGTACCGGTTCTACGCCCGGCTGATCGAGATGAAGATCGTCACGCCCCGCGACGACGCCGCCACCCCGGCCGAGGTGTTCGAGAACGGCACCGACTACATGCCCACCGACCGGCGGGTTCTGTTCGGCCATCACTTCGCCGCGATTGCGGGTGCGGGCCCCCTGGTCGGTCCGGTGCTCGCGATGCAGATGGGCTATCTCCCCGGCACCATCTGGATCATCGTCGGCGCGGTGTTCGCCGGCTGCGTGCAGGACTACCTGGTGCTCTCGATCTCGGTGCGCCGCCGTGGCCGCTCGCTCGGGCAGATGGCTCGCGACGAGCTCGGCGTCGTGGGTGGCGTCGCGGCGATCGTCGGCGTCTTGGTGATCATGGTGATCCTGCTGGCCGTCCTCGCCCTCGTCGTGGTCGGGGCGCTGGCGGAGAGCCCGTGGGGCGTGTTCTCCATCTCGATGACCATTCCCATTGCGCTCTTCATGGGCCTCTATCTGCGCTTCCTCCGACCGGGCCGGGTGTCCGAGGTCTCGATCATCGGCGTGGCTCTGCTGCTACTGGCCGTCGTTGCCGGCGGCTGGGTCGCCGAAACGGCCTGGGGCACGGACTGGTTCACCCTGTCCAAGGTGACGTTGTCGTGGTGCATCATCGCCTACGGCCTCGCCGCGTCGGTACTGCCGGTGTGGCTCCTGCTGGCCCCGCGCGACTACCTGTCGACGTTCATGAAGGTCGGCACGATCGTCCTGCTGGCGATCGGCATTCTCATCGCCCGCCCCGTCATGGAGGCCCCGGCGATCTCGACGTTCGCCTCCAGCGGCACCGGGCCGGTGTTCGCCGGGTCGCTGTTCCCGTTCCTGTTCATCACGATCGCCTGCGGCGCGCTGTCGGGCTTCCATTCGCTGATCTCCTCGGGCACCACCCCGAAGCTCCTCGAGAAGGAAAGCCAGATGCGGCTGATCGGCTACGGCGGCATGCTCACCGAGTCGTTCGTCGCGATCATGGCGCTGATCACCGCGGCCATCCTCAATCAGCACCTCTACTTCGCGGTCAACGCACCCACCGCGCAGACCGGCACCACGGCGCAGACGGCCGCCGACTACGTCAACGGTCTCGGACTGTCCGGTGCCCCGATCACGGGTGAGGAGATCACCGCGGCGGCCACCGGCGTTGGCGAGGAGTCAATCGTCTCGCGCACGGGCGGTGCTCCGACGCTGGCCTTCGGGATGTCGGAGGTGCTGCACCAGGTCTTTGGCGGTGCGGGGCTCAAGGCCTTCTGGTACCACTTCGCGATCATGTTCGAAGCGCTGTTCATCCTCACCACCGTGGACGCGGGCACTCGGGTCGCCCGGTTCATGTTGTCCGACGGGCTCGCCAATCTCGGTGGGCCACTGAAGAAGTTGCGCAATCCAAGTTGGCGCGTCGGCGCATGGAGCTGCAGCGTCATCGTGGTGGCCGCCTGGGGCAGCATCCTGCTGATGGGTGTCACCGACCCCCTCGGCGGCATCAACACGCTGTTCCCGCTGTTCGGCATCGCGAACCAGCTGCTCGCCGCCATCGCACTGACGTTGGTCACGGTCGTGGTGATCAAACGCGGATTGTTGAAGTGGGCGTGGATTCCCGGCGTCCCACTGGCGTGGGACCTGATCGTGACGATGACCGCGTCGTGGCAGAAGATCTTCTCGAGCGATCCGAAGCTGGGCTACTGGACGCAGCACTTCCAGTACCGCGATGCCAAGGACGCGGGCAAGACGGCACTGGGCGCGGCGAAGAACTCCGACCAACTCGACGCCGTCATCCGCAACACGTTCATCCAGGGCACGCTGTCCATCGTCTTCGCCGTGCTGGTGGTGATCGTGGTGGCCGCCGGAGTCGTCGTGGCGCTCAAGGCCATCCGCGGCGGTGGCGCTCCCCTCAGCGCAGACGAGCCGATGCCGTCGCGGATCTTCGCACCGTCGGGCATGATCCCGACCGCGGCCGAGAAGGAGGTGCAGAAGCAATGGGACGCCTTACCTCCCGGGTCACACGGACCGGCCGTCAGATCGGTTGGTACTGCAGCACACTGATGGGCGACAACCACTATCGGCGCTACGTCGTGCATCGGACCCGTACCCATCCTGGGGAACCGGTGATGTCGGAACGCGACTACTGGCGCATGCGGTACCGCACCAGCGAAGTCCAACCGCGCTGCTGCTGACCGACCGCGACACACAGCGACACACAGCGCACTCCGATGAAACCGGCAGCCCAATGTCAGTGCGCGCACTGCCGGAGCCGTTATGCTGCGCACTCGAAAGTTGTTCTGTGGCAATCTAATTCGCAGTCACCACACCTCGAGATATTCCCGTCCACGGCGATGGTGTTTAGCTTCACAAAACGCACTGCCGTCGAACCGACGAGAGTGCCACTACGTCGAGACGTGTATGACCAATGAAACGCAGTTCGAATCAGACCTTCTCGGCGTCAGCAGGATTGGCGCACCGACGATCGCGGGAACCGGAGTCGCCTTCGGGCCGTACCGCTACGACCAAGAGGACGTGGCGCGCGAGCTCACCAAGGTCAACGGCCCCGAGTTCATGCGCTTTGCGCAGACGAGCGGGGTGAGCCACCGAAACCTCGCAATCCCCCTGCACCGCTATCCGAGGATGAGTGGCTTCACCGAGGCTAACGACGCCTACGTCGAGGTCGCCACGGAGTTGGGCGCACAGGCACTGTCGTCGGCGCTCGAGGCCGCGGACCTCCGGCCCGACGAGGTCGACGCCATCGTGATGGTGTCGAGCACGGGGGTGGCGGTGCCGACGATCGACGCCCGAGTCGCGACGAAGGTCGGTCTGCGGCCCGACGTGAAGCGCATCCCGTTGTTCGGCCTCGGTTGTGTTGCCGGGGCAGCGGGAATGGCCCGCGTCCACGACTACCTTCGCGGCTTTCCCGGCCACGTCGCCGCCCTGGTGTCGGTCGAGTTGTGTTCGCTGACATTGCAACACGACGACACCTCGATACCTGCCCTGATCGGAGTCTGTCTGTTCGGCGACGGCGCCGCGTCGGTGATCGCGACTGGCGCCAACCACGCGCGCCACGTGCCGACGGTCGGATCGGGGCCCGCGGTGCTGGCCACCAGGAGCAGGCTCATCCCCGACACGGTCGACGTCATGGGCTGGAACGTCAGCTCCAACGGGTTCGGGCTGGTGTTGTCCAAGGACGTGCCCAAGATGGCCGACCTCTATCTGCGTGACGAGGTCGAACGCTTCCTCGCCGACCACGGACTGTCGACCGCCGACATCTCCACGTGGATCTGCCATCCCGGTGGTCCACGGGTGATCGAGGCGATCGAGAACGCGATCGGCATGCCGTCGGAAGCGGTTGCCCACAGCTGGGATTCGATGCGGGAACACGGCAACATCTCGTCGGCGTCGGTCTTGGACGTGCTCGGGCGCACCCTCGCCACACCACCGTCGAGGGGTTCGTTGGGCGTGATGCTGGCGATGGGGCCGGGGTTCAGCTTCGAACTGCTCCTGCTGAGCTGGTAGGCGGCCATGTACTACTACCTGTTCATTCTGGCGATCGCCCTCGAGCGAGTGGTCGAGCTGATCGTGTCCCGTCGCAACGCCGAATGGTCACTCGCCAAGGGCGGCCGTGAGTTCGGCCGCGGCCACTACCCCGTGATGACGACGATGCACGCGCTGCTCCTGGTCTGCTGCGTGGCGGAGGTGTGGGCACTGCACCGCCCGTTCATCCCGTGGCTCGGCTGGCCGATGTTGCTCGTCGTCGTCGCGAGCACCATCACCCGCTGGTGGTGCGCCACGGTCCTCGGCAAGCACTGGAATCCCCGTGTCATCGTGATCCCCGGCGCTCCCCTGGTGCGACGGGGACCGTACAAGTGGATGCACCATCCCAACTACACGGCGGTGGTGGCCGAAGTGGCGGCGCTTCCCCTGATGCACTCGGCCTGGATCACCGCGATCGTGTTCACCGCGGCGAACGCCTTGGTGCTGAACACGAGGATCCGAATCGAGAACAAGGCACTCGGCTACGCATGACGGCGGTCGACGGTGTGACGTTCGACAATGGCGGCTAGCCCCCATGACGCGGCCCGTGTGGGCGGGCACGCTGAAGGGCATGGACCCACGACGACTCGCCAAGGCGATGACAGGCCTACCGGCCGACGAGCGGGAGATCCTGTTCTGCGCGTCGTCCCTGAGGTGGTCGGTCGAGCGGATTGCCGGCGACTTCGGCCTGTCGTCCGACGTGGTGAAGCTTCGCCTACACGACGCGCTGCGGCGGCTGGTTGGGCATACCGCTAGTTGCCCGCCCGGTATGCCGTGACGATCGGCTCCAGCTCGTCGGGCGTCGCGCCGTGCATGATCAGCGCGTCGGCACCGTAGTCGAACTCCTTGCGAATCCGGTCGGCGCACTGTTGCGCAGTCCCGGTCGCCGACGGTTCGAGCCACTCATCGGGCAGGAGCGTGGCGATGTGCTCGATCTGTTCGGCAGTCGCCTTGTGGTCGATTCCACCGGGTACCGACGTCACGACGGGATCTTCTCGAAAACGTTTCAGCACAGCAGGATCCCACCCGTTGGTGGACACCAGCAGGTCGCCGTAGCCCTGAAGGTAGGTGGCCAGTCGCGCCACGGTCTTCTTCAGCCGCAGCTCCTCGGGGAGGTGATCACCGACGGTGGCGAAGCACGACCACACCTTGACGGTGTCCGGGTCGCGGCCGGCCTTCTCGGCGGCGTCCTTGACCGTCCGCACGCTGCGCTGCAGGGTTTCTGGCGTGAAGTAGGTGTGCAGAATGACGTCGTCGAACGCGCGCCCCCCGAGGGCCAGCGTCTGCGGACCAAAGGCCACCAGACCCAACCTGATGTCCTCGTCGAAGTCGGGGTCGAGGAAGAGGACGCGATACTTGCCGATCGGACCGTCGTGGTCGAGTATCACCTCGCCGTGCCACAGCCTGCGCATCACCTGCGCGAAGTCCTCCATCTGGGCCGTCGTCACCGCGGGCACCCCGAAGGCGTCGTACATCGCCGCGATCCCGCGACCGATGCCGAGGGTGAAGCGCCCGCCGGACAATCGGTGCATGGTGGTCGCCCAGGATCCGGTGATCAGCGGGTGGCGGGTGTTGTGATTGGTTGCCGCCGTGGCGATCCGCATGCGGCTGGTCACCGCGCATGCCGCACCAACCAGGGACGAGGCTTCCTTGACGTTCCACCGCTCGGAGATGAACGCCGTTCCGAAGCCCAGTTCCTCGCCGCGGCGGGCCTCGTCCATCAGTGCCGCGGGGCCCACCCCGCCGGCACCGGCCAACAGGTAGTAACCCAGTTCGTCCAGTACCCGATCGGTCACCTCAGGCGCCGGTCCAGTTCGGCGCCCGCTTCTCGGCGAACGCCGTAGCGCCCTCCATGGCGTCCTTGGACGCGAACACCGGCTTGATCAGCTCCCACTGCTTGGACCACATCTCCTCTTCGGTCCACCCGGCGGACTTGACGATGATCTCCTTGGTCGCAGCCACGGCTAACGGCCCGTTGGCGGAAATGCGTTCGGCGAGCGCCAGCGCGCCCGCCAGTGCCTCACCGGGTTCGGTGAGCACGTTGACGAAACCCCACTGAGCTGCCTGCTCGGCGGTGAAGCTCTCGCCGGTGAGCGCCAGCTCCAGGGCCTTCTGATACGGAATGCGGTGCGGCAGTCGCAGCAGACCGCCACCCGCGGCCACCAAGCCACGCTTCACTTCCGGGATGCCGAACTTCGCGACCTTCGAGGCGACGACCAGGTCGGTCGCCAACACGATCTCGGTACCGCCGGCAAGCGCATAACCCTCGACGGCCGCAATCACCGGTTTGCGGGGCGGCCGCTCGGTGAACCCGATGCCGCGGCCGGGGATCGACGGCACCTCGCCGGCCATGAAGGCCTTGAGATCCATTCCCGCGCAGAAGTTTCCGCCGGCTCCCGTCACGATGGCGACCGACAGTTCGGCGGTGTCGTCCAGTTCGTCCATCGCGTTCGCGAGGCCTTGGGCGACCGCCAGGTTGAAGGCGTTGCGCGCCTCGGGCCGGTTGATCGTTATGACGAGTGTGCGCCCTCGGCGCTCGGTCAGAACTTCGTCGGCCACGTTGCCCCTCTTGCCCGTTGGAAAGCGATCTACACGGTCACTATAAACACGAGCAATCGACGGTCAGGTGGCGTTCTTCGCGCCGGGGTCGGTGGCCACGATGACCCCGCGTTCGACGAGGTGCTCGGTCAGCGGGGTGACGCCGCCGGTGAAGTGTTCGGCCATGGCCGACCGTGCGGCGTCGCCGTCGCCCCGTTCCAACGCGGCGATGACGCGACGATGATCCTTCGTCGACCGCTTGGGCCACCCGGACAGGGTCGGGAACACCGACTCCGGTGCGTACCGCGTGATGCCGGACATGAACTGGGTGAGCTTTGGCGAATCGCCGACCACGTTGACCAACCGGTGGAACTCGTGGTTGAGCCGGACCGTGCGCTCCAAATCACCTCCCAAGTATGCGTTTTCGAGTTCGTCCTGGATGGACCGCAACTTGGCAAGCTGTTCGCCGGAGATGTTTCCAGCCGCGCGGGCCGCGAGTTCACCACCGATGAAGGCCTGCACGTTGGCCACGTCGGCCACGTCGCGGGCCGTCAACTCGAGCACCATGAAACCCCGTCGCGGTTGCTGCACCAACAGTCCCTCGGAGCAGAGGTTCAGCAGAGCCTCGCGCACCGGCGTCACGCTGATGCCGAGGTCGGCTGCCAGCTGATCCAGTCTCAGGTACTCCCCCGCACGGCACGTGCCGTCGAAGATTCGTCGCCGGACGTAACGCGCGACGTCGTCGGACAACTGCGGACGCGGCGCGAAGTGCGGCTCAGAGTTCGTACTCACGCAACAAGCTCTTGCTGATGATGGTCTTCTGGATTTCGCTGGTGCCCTCACCGATCAAGAGGAAGGGCGCGTCGCGCATCAACCGCTCGACTTCGTATTCCTTGGAGTACCCGTAGCCTCCGTGGATCCGGAAACTCTGCTCGGTCACCTCCGAACAGTATTCACTGGCAAGGTATTTCGCCATTCCTGCCGCGACGTCGTTGCGCTCGCCGGAATCCTTCAGGCGTGCGGCGTTGACCATCATCAGATGTGCGGCCTCGACCTTGGTCGCCATCTCGGCCAACTGAAAGGCGATGGCTTGGTGCTCGGCGATGGGCTTGCCGAAGGTGCGGCGCTCCTGGGCATACCGAATGGCAAGTTCGAACGCTCGGATGCCCACCCCGCAGGCGCGTGCGGCCACGTTGACGCGGCCCACCTCGACGCCGTCCATCATCTGGAAGAAGCCTTGACCGGGCAGCTCACCCAGCACGTCGGCGGCGTCGGCGTGGTAGCCGTCGAAGATCAACTCGGTGGTGTCGATGCCCTTGTAGCCCATCTTGTCGAGCTTGCCGGGGATGACGAGACCCGGCAGCACCTCGCCGAAGCCTGCCGGCTTCTCGATCAGGAACGCGGTGAGGTTGCGGTGCGGCTTGTCGGCTCCCTCGTCGGTCTTCACCAGTGCCGCAACGAGAGTGGAGCTGCCGCCGTTGGTCAGCCACATCTTCTGGCCGGTGACGGTGTAGCCACCGTCGGCGCCGCGAACCCCCTTGGTGCGGATCGCGGCGACGTCGGAGCCCAGCTCCGGCTCGGACATCGAGAACGCTCCGCGCACCTCCCCCGTCGCCATCCGCGGCAAGAAGCGCAGCTTCTGCTCGTCGGTGCCGTGCTGGCGGATCATGTAGGCGACGATGAAGTGCGTGTTGACGACGCCGGACACACTCATCCAGCCGCGCGCCAACTCTTCGACGCACAGCGCGTAGGTCAGCAATGACTCGCCGAGGCCGCCGTACTCTTCCGGGATCATCAACCCGAACAGGCCCATCTCGGCCATCTCGTCGACGATGGCCTGGGGGTAGGCGTCTGCATGCTCGAGCGCCTGGGCGTTGGGGATCACCGCCCGGTCCACGAATTCGCGCACGGTCGAGACGATCTGGGCCTGGACGTCGGTCAGTCCTGTGGTCTGCGCAAGCCGTGTCATGCGCGATCCCGCTTCGCTTCTCGCTGTGTCATGCCGGGACCCTCTCGAAGACGGCGGCGAGGCCCTGTCCGCCGCCGATGCACATGGTCTCCAGCCCGTATCGTCCGTCGCGCCGGTACAGCTCGCGGGCGAGGGTCGCGAGCATGCGCCCTCCGGTCGCCCCCACCGGGTGACCGAGTGAGATTCCGGAGCCCCTGACGTTCGTTCGGTCCAGATCCTTGGCGGTGAAGTTCCACTCGCGCATGACCGCGAGCGCCTGCGCGGCGAACGCCTCGTTCAATTCGACGAGATCGAGGTCGGCAAGGGTGAGGCCGGCCTTGCCCAATGCCACTGTCGTCGCAGGCACCGGGCCAAGTCCCATCAGGTGTGGCGGTACTCCCGCGACGCCCCAGGACACCAGTCGGACCAACGGCCTCAACCCCAACTCGGCGGCCTTCTCCGCGGTCGCGACGATGCACATCGACGCAGCGTCGTTCTGCCCGCTGGCGTTGCCCGCCGTCACGGTGGCTTCCGGATCATGTGTCGCCAGAATCGGTTTCAGCGTCCCCAACGACTCCACCGAGGTGCCCGCCCGCGGATGCTCGTCGGTGTCGACCACCTGCTCGCCCCGCCGGCTGGTCACGGTGACCGGGATGATCTCCTCGGCCAGCAGACCGGACTGCTGCGCGGCGACCGCCCGTCGATGCGAGGTCACGGCCAACTCGTCCTGCTCCTCGCGGCCGATTCCGTATTGCCTGCGCAGGTTCTCGGCGGTTTCGATCATGCCGCCGGGCACCGGATGATCCCGACCACCAGCGGTGGTCCGGCCCCGAGCCAGGGCGTCGTGCACCGTCACCCCGCCGCGCGCTCCGCCCCACCGCATGTCGGTCGAGTGGAACACCGCGTTGCTCATCGATTCGGCGCCGCCGGCGACGACGAGGTCGTTCTGTCCGGTCGCCACCTGCATGCAGGCCTGGATGACCGCTTGCAGGCCGGATCCACAACGCCGGTCGAGCTGCATGCCGGGCACCGTCACCGGCAGACCGGCGTCGAGTGCGACGACGCGACCGATGGCCGGTGCTTCCATGCTCGGATAGCAGTGCCCGAGGATGACGTCCTCGACGGCGCCAGGCGTCACGCCCGTGCGCTCCAGTAGCCCGCGAAGCGCTGCGACACCGAGGTCGACGGCGGTGAGGGACGAGAACATGCCGCCGTAGCGTCCGATCGGGGTGCGGACGGGTTCGCAGATCACGGCCTGGCCGGCGACGGCGGCCATCAGATGTGCCTGCCTCCGGTGACTTCGAGCACGGTGCCGGTCATGTACGACGACAGATCCGAGGCAAGGAAGAGGGCGACGTTGGCGACCTCGACCGGCTCACCGGCCCGGGCCATGGGTATCTCGGCGAGCTTGGCGTCCCAAATGCGTTGCGGCATGGCCTCCGTCATCGCCGAGCGGATCAGGCCCGGTTGGATGGCGTTGATCCTGACGCCGAGGTGTGCGACCTCCTTGGCCGCGGCCTTGGTCAGGCCGACGATGCCCGCCTTGGCTGCCGAGTAGTTGGTTTGGCCCACCAGTCCCACCTTGCCGGAGATCGACGAGATGTTGACGATGGCACCACTCTTGTTCTCCCGCATCACGTCTGCGGCCTTGCGCGTTCCGTTCCACGTGCCCTTGAGGTGCACGGAGATCACCTGGTCGAATTGCTCCTCGGTCATCTTGCGCATCGTGGCGTCGCGGGTGATGCCCGCATTGTTCACCATCACGTCCAGACCGCCGAACGAGTCGACTGCGGCGTTGATCAACGCCTCGACCTCCGTGGCGTCGGTGACGTCACATCGGACCGCGGCGGCCACGTCGCGACCACCAAGTCTCTCGACGGCGGCCTCGGTCGCCGCGAGGTCGAGGTCGCCGAGCACCACCCGGGCGCCCTCGGCGACGTAGCGCTCGGCGATGGCGAAGCCGATTCCCTGTGCGCCACCGGTGACCACGGCGGTTCGTCCGTCGAGCAATGGCATTCGATGCCCCGTCCTGTCGTGAAGCCCTTCAAGGTGTCAAACATAAAATATGATATTTGTTGGAGCAACGCACCCACCCCGGCCAGGAGACGACGACGCATGGTAGATCCGGCGACCACCCCCGAGGTCGGCGATCACGACTTCAGGGACATCCTCGAGGCCACCCGCGAATTCGTCCGATCCGCCGTGATGCCTCGTGAGCTCGAGATCATGAACGCCAACCGGATCCCGGACGACATCCGCGATCAGACCAAGGCCATGGGGCTCTTCGGCTACGCAATCCCCCAGCAGTGGGGCGGACTCGGACTGAACATCGCCCAGGACGTCGAGTTGGCGATGGAGCTCGGCTACACCACGTTGGCGCTGCGGTCGATGTTCGGCACCAACAACGGCATTGCGGGGCAAGTCCTCGTCGGCTTCGGCACCGAGGACCAGAAGGCACGCTGGCTCGGCGACATCGCCTCTGGTGACGTCGTGGCATCCTTCGCGCTGACGGAGCCGGGCGCGGGCTCGAACCCGGCGGGGTTGCGCACCAAGGCCATTCGCGACGGCGACACCTGGGTCATCAGCGGAAGCAAGCAGTACATCACCAACGCTCCGACGGCCAACCTGTTCATCGTCTTCGCTCGCACTCGCCCCGCCGACGACGACGGCCCGGGCATCGCCGTCTTCCTGGTGCCCGCCGACGCGGCGGGCGTCGAGGTCGGCGCCAAGGACGCCAAGATGGGGCAAGAGGGGGCCTGGACGGCCGACGTCTCCCTAGACGGGGTGCGAGTCGGAGACGACGCGCTCGTCGGCGGCGCAGTCGACGTGGGGTACCGCGCCGCGATGACCTCCCTGGCGCGCGGTCGCATCCACATCGCGGCGCTGTCGGTCGGCGCTGCCCAACGGGCCCTCGACGAGTCGGTTTCCTACGCCGCCACGGCAACTCAGGGCGGTACGCCGATCGGCGCGTTCCAACTCGTCCAAGCGATGATCGCGGACATGCAGACCGGGGTCATGGCGGGCCGTGCCCTGGTCCGCGACGCCGCCAAGATGTGGCTGACCGAGGAAGACCGCCGGATCGCGCCGTCGACCGCGAAGCTGTTCTGCACCGAAATGGTAGGCAGGGTGGCGGATCTCGCCGTGCAGGTGCACGGAGGGGCCGGCTACATGCGAGACGTCCCGGTGGAGCGAATCTATCGCGACGTTCGACTGCTACGCCTCTACGAGGGCACCAGCGAGATTCAGCGCCTGATCATCGGCGGCGGCCTTGTCAAAGCCGCCCAGCGAAAGGTCTAGGCGCCCAACTCAAGCCACGTAACGAACGATCGACTCGGCAACTGCAGCAGGTTTGCTCGAATCCTCGATCTCCACCGTGATCGTGGTGGTAGCTTGGATGGCCCCCTCGAGTCGATCGATCGCCGTGATCTCGCCGCGCGCCCGAACGTTGGACCCCACCTTGACCGGAGTGACGAATCTCACTTTGTTGTAGCCATAGTTCACGGCCAGCTTGATGTTGTCGACCCGGTAGAGCTGATGCGAAAAGTGCGGCAACAACGACAGTGTCAGCAGGCCGTGGGCGATCGTCGCTCCGAACGGGCCCTCCTTGGCTCGCTCGGGGTCCACGTGAATCCACTGGTGATCGTCTGTGGCGTCAGCGAATAGGTCCACACGATCTTGGCCGATCCGTAACCACTCCGTTGGTCCGAACTGAGTCCCCTGAGCCGCCGCGAACTCGTTTAGATCTTGAAATACTTTCACGTTCTCTCCTCTTGCCGGGGCTCACCCGGCGAAAGCCGGCAGCCATTGCCCATTACGTTCTACCCCACCCGACGGCAATGGCAAAGATACGCAGTTGGTTGCCGAGAATTGACCAGCAATTCGACTGTTCATCGACGCCCATCGATGGCCAGCGCAGACGTCAATATTCAATTCTGCCGTAATACTGGCGTGGTTAGCCGGGCGTTTTGCCAGCTAAGCGCCGCCTTCTGGGGGCCTCAGAAAACTTCTGAAACCTAGCTGGGTTAGGGACATGGTGAGACCGATACTTAATTCGAGTTTCCCGAAATTCCCCACTGCAGGTACCGCGGCCAGCAACGATATCCACCGTGTCGGCCGCCTTACGAATGAGGCCAAAATGCACCCCCAACCGCTTAATTTCGGCGTCACGTCCGACTGCGGAATCACCGACAACATCAGTTGGTGGGACTCCGACGCCGAAGTGACGACCGTGCTGTCGCGACCGGATACCGATCCCGAACTCTGGGACGAGTACCTTCGCGGCGCCGTGGAGAGCTACCGGCGCCACGGTGTCGAGCGCGCCGTCGACGTCGACGCCGTGAGGGAGGGTTCCGACACGGCCATGTTCTGGGCGACGCTGGACTCGACGGGGCGGGTCATCGGCGGGCTGCGTGCCAAGGGGCCGCTCCTGTCGGCTGACGACTCGCACGCCACCGTCGAATGGGCCGGACAGCCGGGCCTCGCCGCCGTCCGCAAGATGATCGACGACCGCGTTCCGTTCGGCGTCCTCGAGATGAAGACGGCGTGGACCACGGACGACCGCGACAAGGCGCGACGCATTTCGACGGCGCTGGCGCGCACGCCGTTCCACGCCATGACATTGTTGGACATCCAGTTCTGCATGGCGACGTCCGCCCCGCACATCTTGGAGAGGTGGCGTACGTCGGGAGCCGTGGTGGCCCCCATACCGGCGACACCGTACCCCGACGACAGGTACCGCACGAAGATGATGTGGTACGACCGGCGAACGTTCGCCAATCATGCTGCCCCCGATCAGATTCCGAAGATCTTCCGGGAGATGAGCATCGTGTCGACACGGGCCGAGGCGCAGCCGAGGGACCACGCGGCCGCCCTATGACGGACGCAGCCGAAAACTGAGCACCTCCGACGGGCAAGTTCGCCCATGCGCTTGGCCGTCGGGGGCCGAGCGCGAAACGAAGTCCACCGCAGCGGTTTCCGGGCAGGGCCGAGATCGCCTCGACTGTCCGGGGCGGCGTTGCGTCGTGACAGCCTTTGCCGGAGCCCCCCGGTGCGCATTCGACTTCCACGGTGCACCGCTACCCTGATCCAGTGTCCGCCGAGAGTACGCCCCTGAGCCTTGAACGGCTGGTGACGACTGTCGCCGTCCGGCTGATGGGGGCGAACGCGGCGACCTCACCCCTGGTGTCGCAGGAAGTGCTGGCCGTCCTCGTGAAGCACTTCGACGTCGACTTCAGCTTCTTGCGGTACAACGACCACTCCATTCGCGCGTCGATCCTGGTCGCGGAGTGGCCGCTTCGACCCGACGTACCCGATCCGGACCCGTTGCGGGTCGTCTACTACAAGGATGCCGATCCGGTGTTCGCATTGGCAGAGCACGTCAAGACGCCGATGGTCTTCCGACCCGAGAACGCCGCCTACCAGAAGCGGATCGAGGAGGGACGCAACATCCCCCAGACCTCAATGGCGGCTGCCCCCCTCAAGTCAGGCGACGTCACCACCGGAGTGCTCGGATTCGTCAGGATCGGCGATCGGGAGTGGGAGCCAGTTGAGCTGAACGCGTTGGAGGCGATCGCATCCCTCTTCGCCCAGGTGCAGGCCCGGGTGCAAGCCGAGGAGCGCCTTCGGCATCTGGCCGTCCACGACGACCTCACTGGCCTGCGCAACCGCCGCGCGCTTCTCGACCATCTCGAGGAACGGCTCAAGGCCGGCCGTCCAGGCCCGGTCTCGGCCTTGTACCTGGATCTCGATCGGCTCAAGACCGTCAACGACTACCTCGGTCACACCGTCGGCGACTGGTTCATCCGGGTGATCGCCGAACGGCTGCAGCGTGGCGTCGACGACGCCGGCGTGGTCGCGCGCCTCGGGGGCGACGAGTTCGTCGTCATACCCTCCTCGCCGATGTCGACGACAGACGCCGAGCAGCTCGCGAACCGGTTGCTGGCGATCGTCGGCGAACGCGTCCCGGTGGACGGCGAGATGTTGACGAGAACCGCCAGCATCGGCGTGGCGCTCGGCACACCGGGGCAGGACTCCACGTCGGATCTGCTTCGCCGGGCCGATCAAGCGGTGCTCGAGGCCAAGGCGGAGGGTGGCAACCAGGTCGCGGTGTTCTCCGACGAGATGTCCCTGCGAACCGACTACCGCAACGACATCGAACTCCACCTGCAAGAAGTGATCGAGAACGGCGCTCTGTTCCTGCAATACCTTCCCGAGGTCGACATGCGTACCGGGGAAGTTCTTGCGACCGAGGCGTTGGTTCGTTGGAATCACCCCACCCGCGGGTTGTTGTCCCCTGCGGCCTTCATCGCCGTTGCCGAGTCGATCAACCTGGCCGGCGATCTGGGGCGCTGGGTGCTTCGAACGGCATGCGAGGAGTTCGCCAGGTGGCGCGCCCTCGGTGTCGCCGATGGGATCGTCCTGAGGGTCAACGTGTCCCCGGTCCAGCTGGTCACCGACGGGTTCGTGGAGATCGTCGCGGCCGTGATGCGAGAGTTCGGTCTCGATCCCGGCTCGGTATGTCTCGAGATCACCGAGAGCGTGGTGGTCCAGGACATGGAGGCGACGAGCATCACTCTGGCGGGCCTTCGAGATGTCGGCGTGCAGTTGGCAATCGACGATTTCGGCACCGGATTCAGCGTGCTGGCCCATTTGAAGTCGCTGCCGGTCGACGTGCTGAAGATCGATCGAAGTTTCGTCGCGGACCTCGGATCGAACCGGGACGACCTTGCGATCGTCCGCGCGGTCATCGCGCTTGCCGAGGCGTTCGAGCTGGAGTTGGTCGCCGAGGGCGTGGAAACGGTGGCCGCCGCGGAGACGCTGCTACACCACGGCTGTCACCGGGCGCAGGGCTTTCTTCTTTCCCGACCGCTGAACGGCGAGGAGATGGCCTCGCTACTGGCCAAGGGGCGGGTACCCGTGCACTTTTCCACAACGCCATCCCTCTAGGGCCTGTTGCCTCGCGTCGTGTAACCCGTCCCGCACCTGGCGCCGTGAACCGGTGCACGTCGGGCGTGGCGGTGCCGCAGGTTCGGTGTCCAAGAGCTCGACGCGCCCGAACCGACTCGCGGTCCGACCGACGAGGCACACCTGCAGTCGCTCCTCGGGGACTCCTACGTACTCACCCGCGCCGGGGTGGTAGTCGCTGGGAGCGAAGGTGATCCCCGCCCGGGTCCGCACCGCGAGAGGACCGTCCTCGGTCGAAAGGACCACGCCGGCGATGACGCCCTCCTCGAACACGATCCTCTCGAACCGGGTCTCGGCCTCGACTTCGATGTCACGTTTCAACGCTTCCACCGTCAGCCAATGACGGAGTGCGCCGTCGCCAAAACCGTCGGCCCAGTCGATCGCGCCGATCGACAACGCCTCGACGGACTCGCCGTTCGCGGACTTCATGCTGGTGGAGCGCCAATCGCGCATGCTCGTGTAGAGCAGGCCGTAGGGGGAGGCGACACACTGCTCGGCCCACCCGGTCAATCGCGCCCCGACGAAGGTCTCGACGGGTCGGCGGAAGGCCTCGTCGGTCGACAGATTACGGGCGTTGCGACGAGGAACCGTCCCGTTGCCACGGTCGATCGCGGAATCGGTGATGTCTTCGCCGACCGCGGCCAGGTACTCGTTGGTCTCGAGGTCGAGCGTGTCGCGCCGCAGCCAGCCGCGTGCGGTTGCGACGCGCTCACGGAGCGCAATCGGTGAAAGACCTGTCAGGGCTGCCGGTGTCTCTGGAACGGCTGATGCCATGGAAGGAGCTGGCGCCCCTGGTAGGGCGTTGGCCACCAACACCTCACCCCCGGCGTCCACTGCCGCAATGGCGTTGGCGAGACCCCCGATGCCCGCCCCGATGACCGCGATGTCGACTTCCAAATCCCACATAGACGTCATGTACTCCGTGTTGGCTGGACAGTTGGCTGATGATGTGCCACGCCTCGCCGGAGAGGGTCTGCTTCAGCACACACGTTCTGGGTCGGCACTTCCTCGCCGGAGGGTTGCGCTTGTCCGGCACGACCGGATGCACGGAGCGCAGTTTTCAGACCGAAAGTCGCCACGGCCGGTACTTTACATACTTTTGTAACGAAATGCAGCACGACAACGAGGTTTGCCTACCAAGTCCGAACGACACGACCCGGCGGCCCGAGGACCGTGCTAGAACCCACCACGCGGCGCCGAGATGTCCGTCGAACGGCGCCAGACGGGTAATCTCTAACGCGCCGAGCAGATCATCGGAGATCTTCGGCCCTCGCGGGCCTCTCGATCCCGGACCGACTCGCACACTCGATTGACTGGCGTTTTCCAGACGGCCGGGCGGCATCCCAGACGGGAACGCCGCCCAGTTGGAGGCGAACGAACTATTGATCCCGTCCAACGCCCATGGCCTGGACGGATCGACGAAGGAGTTCAAGAAACATGGTGCGCCAGGCTCGATCCGAGGCGACACGTAGGAAGATCATCGACTCGGCCGTCGACCTCATCAACGAGATCGGGTACCCGGCTGCCGGCTTGGGCGACATCATCGAACGTGCCGAACTGACCAAGGGCGCGCTGTACTACCACTTCGATTCCAAGGAAGCCCTGGCGACCGCGATCATCGAAGAGGGGTCCGAGACCGTCCTCAGCTCGTTCCGCGGCGCAGGCCGATCGGGGTCCCCCACCATGGAGAACGTCATCCATGGATCCTTCGTCGTGACCGATGTGCTGACCGTCGACAGAGTGTCCAGGGCTGGGGCCCGCCTCCTTCGAACGTTCGGCAGCTTCAACCCGGCGGCGAAGAGCACCTTGCAGATCCTCGTCGACGAACTCACCGAGCACATCGCCAAGGCCATCGCCGAGGGCGATCTGCGCGCCGGCCTGGACCCCGGGTCGACGGCCGCCGGAATCGTCGCCGGGATGGCGGGCGCCGAGCTGCTGTCGAGCGCGCTCGCGAACGGAGCCGACCTGCGCAGCCGGTTCGCCAAGAACTGGGAACTGCTGCTGCCGGCGCTCGTGACCGACGAGTCGTTGGGCTACTACCGCGAGTTCCTCGCTCGCCAGGCCGTGCGCCCACCGACGACGCCGTAGGTCACCCCCGGGCCGACCGCACCTGGGTAACTAGGTTTACTGTCTCCTGTACCTCATCCAACGACGGAGGACAGTAGTGGACCTTCTCTGGTCGCCAGCCGACATCGCCTTCCGCGACGAGGTGCGCCGTTTCCTCGACGACAAGCTGACCCCGGAGCTACGACAGTTCGGGCGCCTGATGACCAGTGTCTACAGCGACCACGAGGCCAGCCTCGAGTGGCAGCGAATCCTGCACGACCGCGGCTGGGCCGCGCCGGCCTGGCCCGTCGAATACGGGGGGTGCGACTGGAGCCTGACCCAGCACTACGTCTTCAGTCGCGAGTCCACCCTCGCAGGCGCTCCGTCGTTGTCGCCCATGGGAATTCGCATGGTGGCGCATGCGATCGTGAAGTTTGGCACTCAGGCCCAGAAGGATTACTTCCTGCCCCGCATCCTCACCGGCGAGGTGTTCTTCTGCCAGGGCTACTCGGAACCGGAAGCCGGATCCGACCTCGCGGCCCTGTCCATGTCTGCGGTCGACGACGGCGAGGACCTGGTCTGCACCGGCAGCAAGATCTGGACGACGCATGCCAGGGAGGCGAATTGGATGTTCGCCCTCGTGCGCACCTCGCGTAGCGCCAAGAAGCAGCAGGGCATCACGTTCGTGCTGCTCGAGATGACCTCACCGGGCGTCGACGTCCGGCCACTGGTGATGACCTCTGGCGAAGAGATTCAGAACCAGGTGTTCTTCGACGAGGTCCGCATCCCCAAGACCAACGTGATCGGAGAGATCGACGACGGCTGGACCGTCGCCAAGTACCTCCTCGAGTTCGAGCGGGGTGGCGGTGCCAGCGCGCCCGCTCTGCAGGTGATGGCCGAGGAGGTGACCGCCGCCGCGACGGCGCAACCCGGCCCGGACGGTGACCTGTTGATCGACGATCCGGCGTTTTCGCGGAAGCTCGCCGAGGCCCGCATCCGGACCGACGTCCTGGAAGTTCTCGAATACCGCGTCTTGGCCACCCTGGCGAACGGCGGACATCCCGGCTCGGCGTCTTCGATGCTCAAGATCCTGGCGACCGAACTCAGTCAGACACTGACCGAGTTGGCGATGGAGGCAGCCGGTCCGCGGGGCCGGGCGTACCAGCCTCACGCGACGCGACCGGGCGGACCAATCGCGCAGTACGAACCACCACCCGACGGCTACGTCGGCGGCGAACCGTGGCAGGCCGTGGCTCCACTGCGCTATCTCAACGACCGCGCCGGCTCGATTTACGCCGGCAGCAACGAGATTCAGCGCAACATCCTCGCCAAGGCGGAGTTGGGGCTGTGATGGACTTCAGACTCTCCGACGAACAAGAGATGCTCCGCACCGGTCTGAACAAGTTCCTGGCGACGCGCTACGGACTCGACCGGAGCCGGGCCGCCGCCAAGACGGGCGCTGGCTGGCAGCCCGACGTGTGGCGTGCCTTCGCCGACGATCTGGGCATTCTCGGCGCGGCGCTGCCCGAGCGCGTCGGCGGCAGCGGCGGCGGACCCGTCGAGGTCATGGTCATCGGTGAGTCACTCGGCCAGGCCCTCGTCGTCGAGCCCTACGTGGACACCGCCGTCGTCGCCGCCGGACTGTTGCTCAGGGCGGGGGGCCAGCCGGCCACCCAGGTGGTCGAACGCATCGGAGCCGGCCAGGCGGTCGTCAGCCTCGCTGCAGCCGAGGAGCAGTCGGGTGATCGCTGGCTCGACGTGGCGACGACCGCCCACCGCGACGGAACCGGTTGGGCGCTCTCCGGCGCGAAGATGATGGTGCTCGGCGCGCCCATCGCGACACACCTTCTAATCACGGCACGCACGGACAGCGGCGTGTCACTGTTCCTCGTCGACGTCGCGACCGTCGAGCGTGGGCTCGAGATGCACGACTTCCGAACCGTCGACGACCGCCGCGCGGCGGACCTCGTGCTCGACGAACTGCGATTGCCGGGCGATGCGCTGCTCGGTGAGGAGGGGCAGGCCTGGCCGTCGTTGGCGCAGGCCCGCGACGAAGGTGCCGCGGCCGTGTGCGCCGAGGCCGTCGGCGCCATGCGGCGCGTGGTCGCCGACACCGTCGACTACGCCAAGCAGCGCCACCAGTTCGGCCAGCCGATCGGCAGTTTCCAGGCGTTGCAGCACCGCATGGTCGACATGCACATGGAGCTCGAACAGTCCGCCGCGGCGGTGTACCTCGCGACGCTCAACCTCGGCGCCGACCCGGCGACGCGCGCGCGTGCCGTGTCGGCGGCCAAGGCCACCATCGGCAGGGCAGCCAGGTTCGTCGGTCAGAACGCGGTGCAGCTGCACGGCGGAATGGGCATGACGGAGGAGTTGGCGATCGGGCACTACTTCAAGCGCCTCACCGCCGTGCAGTACGAGTACGGCACCACCGACCACCACGTCACGCGTTACGCGCAGCTCACTCGGCGGTGACCGCGCGGGGGTGGTTGCTCTTCGCCGCGATGAGCGTGATCTGGGGCATCCCGTATCTGCTGATCAAGATCGCGGTCGACGGTGTCTCGGCGCCCGTACTCGTCTTCGCGCGCACCGCAATTGGCGCCGCCGTGCTGATTCCGCTGGTGCTGTCCCGCGCTGCGTGGGCACCGGTCGTCAGATCCTGGAAACCGGTGCTGGTCTTCGCCTTCTTCGAAATCGTTGCGGCCTGGCTGATGCTCTCCGACGCCGAACGGCACATCTCCAGCTCGCTCACCGGTCTGCTCATCGCGGCCTCCCCCATCGTCGCCGCGGTACTCGACAGGCTGACCGGTGGTGAACGACGACTCGGCGGCAAGCGAATTGCCGGGCTCGCCGTCGGATTCGCCGGTGTGGCGGTGTTGGCCGGGCCGGCGATCACCGGCGGTAGCGCGTGGCCCGTCGTCGAAGTCCTGCTGGTGGCTACGTGTTACGCGATCGCCCCACTCGTCGCGGCTCGCCACCTCGCCGACGTCCCGGCCCTGCCCATGACTGCGGCGTGTCTCGGCGTCGCGGCCGTCGTGTACGCGGGCCCCGCGGCCGCGACCTGGCCGACCGAGATGCCGTCAACACGAGTCCTGCTGGCCTTGGCGACCCTCGCCGTCGTCTGCACCGCAGTCGCGTTCATCGTCTTCTTCGCACTGATCAGGGAGGTCGGGCCCACTCGCGCGTTGGTGTTCACCTACGTCAACCCCGCCGTCGCGTTGGCGGCGGGGGTGATCGTGCTCGGCGAGCCGCTCACGCCGTGGAATCTGGCGGGGTTGGCCCTGATCCTCGGAGGTTCGGTGTTGGCCACCCGACGGTCGGGCCCGTCGGCCGAGCCGACGCTGGCGGCGCCGCGCTGAGACGTCAGTCGTCGGGGTGCTGGAACAGCCCGTCCCGCAGCAGGTCGTCGGTGGCCTCTTGCCACCGCCGAAGCTGGGTGGGCGTCGTGAACGGCTCGGGAAGATGACGGTCGACGTGGGCGCGGAGGCTGATCGCGCCCACCGCGAGGACCAGCGCGTTGATGGTCGCCCAGGTCAGGTCGACGTCTGGACGAACCTCGCCGCGTTCGGCACGCAGCTCCCACCGGGCCGTGCCGACCTCCATCAGTGCGTCGAAGAGCGTCGCCCCGAGTGGACTTCCGTCGACCATCGCCCGGCCCACGTATGCGGCGACCTCGGGATGTTCGGCGATGAGTCCGCGGACCCTCGATCCGATGTCGGTGATCGAGTCGGCGGGTGGTTCCGGGATGGGCTGTGCCATTCCTCCGATCACGAACGACACGACGTAGTCGTCGACTGCCTTGATCAGCGCTGACTTCGTCGCGAAGTGGTGCTGCACCATCCCGAGCGAAACCCCGGCCGTGGCGGCCACCGCCCGCAACGACGTCGACGCCGTCCCATGCACGGCGAAGTTCGCCAGGGCGGCTTTTCGGATCCGCTCCGTGCTCGACGGGCCGTCGCCACCAATCTCCGAGGTCTCCGAGACGGACGTCACTGGGCAACGTTAGCAATACGCCTGTATCGTGGAGAGCAATACATACGTATTGTCATCAAAGGGTAATCGGGACTTGGTATGAGACGGGAGGCCCAAACCATGCAGACCCATGGACGACCCATCGCGGCAGTGGGACTGCGCGAACGGGGGGCGACCGCTCCGCATTCGGGATTCCCCTGCGCCGACGACCCCGACCGGTGGACCACCTCACCCGACGACGGCGCGAAGGCGCTGTGCCGGGCCTGTCCGCGGCGCTGGTTGTGTGCCCAGGAGGCATGCCGGACCCCTGGCGCCGAGGGCCTGTGGGCGGGAGTGCTGATCCCTGGTGAGGGTCGCGGCCGCCGGTTCGCCCTGAAGCAACTGGGGTCCCTGGCCACTCGGCACGGTTTCCCGGTCCGCACCGGGTAGAGGCGCCGTCGACGCGGCTATCCTTCGGCGCGATGACCGGCGCGCGGATCGACCTCATTCACGAATTGGTGTCGTCGGCCGCAGCCGACACACCGGACCGGCAAGCGATCGTCACCCCCGACGGCGTAGGGATCACGTTCCAGGAGTTCGACCGCCAGATCGGGTCGGTGGCTGCCTGGGTGACCGAACGAACCCAGTGGGGCGACCGAGTGGCCGTCATCGCGGACAACGGCGCGTCCTATGCCCGGCTGTACTACGGCGTCCCGCGGTCCGGGCGCGTGCTGACGTTGGTCAACCAGCGGTTGAGCGCGGGCGAGCAGATCGGTCAACTGGCATCGGCGGAGCCAACAGTCCTCGTCGGTGACGCCCGATACCTCGACGCGCTGCCATCACTCGCCCGGCAGGTACCGTCGGTCAGCGAAGTGGTGACGTTCGACGACCCGAGTTGGCAACGCGCCATTCACGATTCGGCATCGGCCGCGGACCGGGTCGAACCCGACGATCCCGCGTGGCTCCTGTTCACCAGTGGGTCGACGGGAGCACCGAAGGGCGTGCTCCACACGCACCGATCCGTCACCACCGCAGTGCGAGGCACCGTGGCTGGCCGGTCGGTGCGCCCCGGCGGCGTCTACCTGCTGCCCTTTCCGATGTGCCACATCGCGGGTTACAACATGCTCGTGCACCACCATGCACACTCCGCGGTGCTGCCCGTCCCAACCTTCCGCGCCGACGAGTTCGTCGCGGCGGTTCTCGCCCATCGCGTGACGTCGTGTTCGTTGGCGCCCACGATGCTGCACTCCCTGCTCGCCCATCTCGAGGAGACGGGAACGCAGTTGCCCACGTTGCGCGACGTGTCCTACGGATCCGCGGCGATCCCCGCCGACCTCCTGCGACGCGCGCTCGCCCGGCTCGACGTCGACTTCCACCAGGGCTACGGCATGACCGAAACCGCAGGCAACGTAACCTTTCTCGGTCCTGCCGACCACCGCGCCGGCGCCAGCGCGGACGCAACGATCCTCGCGACCGCGGGCCGGCCGCACGGCGAGGTCGAGGTTCGCATCGCGGGCGGTGAAGTCGGTGAGATCCTGGTCCGCGGTGGACAAGTCGCCGCCGGCTACTGGCCGGGGCGCACTCCCGTGACCGTCGACGGCTGGCTGCCCACCGGCGACGTGGGCCGCGTCGACGCCGACGGCCGATTGGTGGTCGTCGACCGCAGCAAGGACGTCGTCATCACCGGCGGCGAGAACGTGTCCTCCCGTGAAGTGGAGGACGTGCTGTCCGGGCACCCGGACGTCGACCAGGTCGCGGTGGTGGGCGTCGCCGACGAGTACTGGGGTGAAGCGGTCTGCGCGGTCGTGGTGGTGCGCCGAGGAAGCGCGCCAACCCCCGACGAACTCGTCGCCCACGTTCGCGCGAATCTGGCGGCGTTCAAACGACCGCGGCACGTCCTATTCGTGGAGTCACTGCCACTGACGCCCAACGGGAAGGTCGCGAAGGACGTCGTGCGGGCCCATGCGCGTCGCGAAGTGGCCGGCAACTCGGGCTAGTCGGCGATCACGACCGGGAACACCTCGTAGGTGCCGCTGAAACCCTTGAACTCCACTACCTCCGCAGACGTCACTCTGACGCCGTCGGCGTGTGCGACCGCGTCGCGGACGACGTCGCTGATCAGGATTTCGCCGCCGTCGGCGTGCCCGGCGATCCTGGCCGCCATCGCGACGTTGAGACCGAACAGGTCGTCGCCTCGCCGCACCGACTCCCCCATGTGAATCCCCATGCGCACCTTGATGTCCTGCCAGCGATCGGGATGCCGGGCCAACTCCCGCTGCACGTCGACGCAACAGCGCAGCGCACTGGTCGGGTCGGCGAACGCGAGCATGAAGCCGTCGCCCTGATTCTTGACGACGTGACCGCGGTGCTCGTCGACCGACCTGCGAACGAGCCGTTCGTGTTGCTGGAGCAACGCGACCCAGTCGCGGTCCCCGAGGGCCTCGTTTCGCTCCGTCGACCCTTCGATGTCGGAGAACACCACGACGACGTGCCCGTCGGCTGCCAGCCTCGCCAAGTCGGGCCGCTCGACGCTGGCCCACCCCGCGAGGTCTTCGATCGAGTTGCGAACGACTGCACCAACACCCTTGGCGCGCAACATCTCCGCTGTCTTCCACGTCTTACGGATGGCGACTGGCGCCAGGCCTCGACGCCTGCGCCGAACCCTCGGTGCGGTCCGTTGCGCACGCTCGAGCCGCCGTCGAACGTCCGAGAGTCGGCGCGACGTCACGATGAGCAGGATTCCGAGGGTGACGACGGCCGTGAGCGCGACTCCAAGCGCGATCGACAGAACGAGTTGCGTCACCGCGCGATGGTAGCCGTCGCGAGGCTCCGATCGGCTCGTCGGCGAGGCGCGCTCCTGGATACTGCACGGATGACTGCTATCAACGGAGGCGACCGGTGCTGATCGGTCTGGTGGCGGCGCTGGTCGCGTGCTTCGGTTACGGCACGGCGTCGGTGCTGCAGGCCTACGGCGCCCGCAGTGCCGCCGCCAAGGACGCCGCTCGCGGAACGGTCGGTGCGACGACGGCGTCCGGTGCGCCCTCTCTCGCCGCGACCGTGCGTGCGGCGCTGACGCCTGCGTTCCTCACGGGGATGGCACTCGACGGCCTCGGCTTCGTGGGAAGCGTGGTCTCCGCAAGGTTGATCCCGCTGTTCCTCTCACAGACGATCATGAGCGCCAACCTCGTCGTGACGGCCGTACTCGGTGTCATCGTGTTGAAAGTCCGCCTCCGCCCGCGTGATTGGGTGGCAATTGCCACGGTGGTCCTCTCGCTGTGCGTGTTGGGGTTCACCTCCGGGCACATTGGCGAGGACGTGCCTGGCGCAGCGGTGCACTGGGGTGTACTCGCGTTCTCGGTCGCGATGGTCGCCATCGGCCTTGGTCTGATTCGCGTGCTCGGTGCCCGCGGCGCGGTCGCCGCCGGACTCGTCGCAGGCGTTCTGTTCGGCGCTATGGCCGTCGCGGTACGCGTCGTGGCCGGAGTGGACCCGTTCCAACCCACCGTCGTCCTTGCCGACCCTGCCGCCTGGGCAGCGGCGATCGCCGGCGTCGGCGGCTTCTACCTGTTCACCGTCGCGCTGCAGATCGGTTCTGTCACCGGCGCGTCGGCCGCACTGGTCGCTGGCGAGACGGTGGTGCCCGGCATCGTCGGCGTTCTGCTCCTGGGTGACACCTCGGCGCCCGGATTGGGCTGGCTGGTGGTCATCGCGTTCGTCGGCGCAGTCGGCGGTGCGATCGCGGTGGCGTTGTTCGGTGCCGCCGAGAGCGACCAGGCGACCCCAGTTCTAGAGCAGCGCTGACGGTCAGCCGCGCGCGGTCGCGAGTTCTCGCCGCGCCCTTCGCTCGACGAACAGGGGAATGAAGTCGCGAACTCTGCTGCCGTCGAACTCCGCGTGCTGATGCTCGACGACCATGGTCACCGTCTCGGGTGACACGTCCGGGTAACTGGCCATCAGACGGTCGACCAGCTGCGAGATGACGGCCCGTTCATTCGACTCCACGCCGGCAATGTTGGCACTGCGTTCACTCGCCGGTCAACTGCATTGAAACGTTTCACACCACATTGGCAGGTGACGCCCCTACCCGCTCACGAGGGCCGTGATGCGGGGCGCGCCTAGGCTGGTCGGATGTCACTGCTGCTGGGCCCAGTCCTGCGCCACGTCGGCGAGACGACTGCGACCGTGTGGGTTCAAACGCACTCGTCGGCAGTGGTGGAGGTGCTCGGATGCTCGGCTTCGACGTTCGAGGTGCAGGGCTGTCACTACGCGATGGTCCTGGTCGACGGCCTCGAGGCAGGTTCGATCACCGAGTACCAGGTCCAGGTCGACGGTGAGCAGGTCTGGCCGGAGCCGGACGCCACCTTCCCGCCGAGCGTCATCAGGACGCGGGGGCACACCGCGAACGACCACGTGCGCATCATCTTCGGGTCGTGCCGCTATCCGAAGACCGGTGACGCCAAGCTCGACGACAAGCTGGGCTTCGACGCCCTTGACTGCTACGCCTCGAGGTTGCCGTCTGTGCCGCTAGACGAGTGGCCCGATGCGCTGGTGCTGTTGGGTGACCAGGTCTACGCCGACGAGCTCACCCCAGAGGCTCGCCGACACCTGGCCGGGCGTCGCTCGGGCGGTCATCGCCCGCCGGACGAAGTGGTGACCTTCAACGAATACGAAGGTCTCTATCGGCACACCTGGGGCGACCCGGAGATCCGGTGGATCTTGTCGACGATCCCGACCGCGATGATCTTCGACGACCACGACATCAGGGACGACTGGAACACCTCGGGCGCCTGGCGCAAGGAGGTGAACGCGAAGCCGTGGTGGCGCGATCGGATTAGGTCGGGGCTCGCGTCGTACTGGGTCTACCAACACCTCGGCAACCTCAGCCCGAGCGAACTGGCAGACGACGAGGACTTCCAGAAGGTGCTCGCCGCGGAAGGCGACGTCTGGCCGCTCCTGGTCGACCTCGCGGACCGGGCCGACACCGAGGTCGACGACGACAAGGGCCTGCGCTTCAGCTACCGGTGGGACCTGGGCCGCAGCCGCCTGATCATGGTGGACTCGCGCAACGCCCGGATCCTGGATTCCGGTGACCGAAAGATGTTGGGAAACAGGGAGTTCGCCTGGTTGAAGGAGCACGTGAACGACGGCCTCGACGGGGTCGACCATCTGATCATCGGGTCGTCGCTGCCGTGGCTGCTCCCGCCGGCGATCGGTGACATGCAGATGGTCAACGAGCGCGCGGCCAACCGGCCGGGCTGGCGCGGCAAGCTCGGCGAAACAGTGCGTCAGACGGCGGACTTCGAACACTGGGCGGCGTTCGCCGAGTCCTTTCTGCAGCTCAGCGACCTCATCGTCGACGTGGCCACCCGCGACTCGGGTGCCCCAGCGACGGTGTCGGTGCTCTCCGGCGACGTCCACCACAGCTACGTGGCACGCGCCGACATTCCGGCCGCACACGCGCGCGTCCATCAGCTGGTGTGCTCACCGGTGCACAACTACGTGCCGTGGTTCGTCAAGCCCGTCTTCAAACTTGGTTGGTCACAACGACTTGCCCGCCTCACCAGACGCTGGGCGCAGCACAACGGCTGTCCCCCATTGCCGTTCGCATGGCGCGACGTCAACGGTCCCCTCTTCGGCAACACCCTTGCCACCCTGCGGACGTCCGGTCGGAACGCGGAGGCGATCTTCGAACAACCCCGCGGTTCGGAGTCACTCGACGAGGCCGCGCGGGTCTCCCTCACCGGCTGAGGTGGCGACCAAGGTCAGCTTGACCAGCCGGCCGCGTCTTCGTGGGCGATGCTCCAGCGCACCGACGTGACTCCCGGCTGCCCGCTCAGTGCGCGAACGGCGTCGACGGCACTGTCGTCGTCACGGACCGCGGTCGCGAACTCGGCCTGCAGTTGCACCGTCTCCGGACCCTGCGCCCGGTTCACCTGAATCCCGCGTAGCTGGAACGCCTGCGGCGGCAACGCCTCGGAGATCAAGACCCTGAGCTCCTCCTCGACGGAGCGCTGACACACGACCTCCAGGACGTAGTCGGCGGGGGTGGCGTCACGTCGCTTCGAGTGGGCGCGGTCCATCCTGGCGCCAAGCGGTTGCAGAAACCAGTTCCCGGCCACCACGATGGCGGTGCCCGCAAGGGCCTCTCGCCACATCCAGGCTCCTGCCAACGCCCCGACGGCCGCGGTCGCCCACAGCGTGGCCGCGGTGTTGAGTCCCGTCACCGACAGCCCCTGCTTCATGATCACGCCGGCGCCGAGAAAGCCCACCCCCGAGACGATTTGAGCCGCGACGCGAAGCCGGTCGCCCGTCTGGTCGAAGCTGTAGGCACTGAGGATCAAGAACAGCGCCGACCCCATGCAGACCAACGCCATCGTCTGCAGACCGGCCGTCCTCGAACGCCATTGCCGTTCGAATCCGATCGCGACGCCGAGCACCGTCGCCAATCCCACCCTTGTCAACAAGTCGACGGCCAACATGCGTCGAATTCTTCACCCCTGGCGGGCCGTTCGGCCGTCGGACACGCACGGCGGCAGGCGACGGCTCAGGCGAGCGCGGCGAGGAGCTGGTTGAACGCCTCCGTCATGGACGGGTGGGTGTAGATCTCGTCGCGCAGCTGCGTGGCGGTGATGCCGTGGCGCATCGCCAGGGACACCACGTCGACCACCCGCCGCCCGTCCGCTCGGGCGTCGCGTTCGGTGAGGCCCACTCGCGCCAACGGAGGCGTCATGAAGAGCGTGTAGGGCACGGCCGTTCGGTCGGTCGTGCTGCGCGTGCCCGATCCGGCGAGTTGATCGAGCACGATGCGGTAGTCGTCGAGGGAGACATAGGTGAACTGTGGTCCGCCGTTGACGTCACCCATCGCGAAGACGTGAGGCTGGCTGGTGCGCAGGTGGTCGTCGACGGCCACCGCCCCGGCGTCGACCGATTCGAGCGCGCCGTGACGGTGATACCGTTCTCGCGCAACAGGTCTCGGGCACACGCGGCGACGTCGTCGTCCTCCTGGCCGAGGACTTCAGGGTGGCGTTCGAGCACCGTGACCTCCGAGCCGCGAGCAGGTCGGTGCTGTGACCATCACGCCGCTGTCCGACAGGCCAGGAACGTCCGGGATGCGGGGTTCGGATCCCGTGCCGACGACGAGGTGTTCGGCGGACACCACGACGATGCCGCCACCGTCGACGAGGGTGACCTTGACGGTGTGCGGGTCGACGAATTCGGCTCGGCCGGTGAGCACCGAGACCGACTCGATGCCGTCGAGCATGGCGAAGTTGTCCGCCCTGAGCTTGGTAGACAAGCGATTTCGTCGGGACGCAGCCGACGTTGATGCACGTGCCGCCGTACATCTGCGCGGCCTGCTCGATCATCACGACCCGCTTGCCCTCCGCCCGAGGGCGGCGGCCAGCGTCTTGACGCCCTTGCCGAATCCGATCACGGCAAGGTCGGCCGCGATGGACGTGTCGTCGCCTTCGCTCGTGCTGCCCTTCTGGTCATGACGGAAACTGTGTGATCGCCGCCGCGCTCGGAGGTAGGGATTGCCGAGGCCGTTGGGCCCGAGCGCTGATCCACGCCTACCCTGAGTAGCCGGACTAACCAACGTGCCGTCACCCAAGGGAGTGTGCAGTGAGTACCGGAGAACGATCCGTAGTTCGGCCGAAGGCGCTGCCCAGTGCGGGCGTCGTCATCGCGCTGCTGGTGTTCTCCGCATTCGTCATGATCCTCAACGAGACGATCATGAGCGTCGCGCTGCCGGTGTTGATCGTCGACCTGGACATCGTCGCGCGCACCGCACAATGGCTGACCAGTGGCTTCTTGCTGACCATGGCCGTGGTGATACCCATGTCGGGATCGCTGTTGCAGCGCTTTCCGGTCCGGACCATCTTCATGGCGTCGATGTCGCTGTTCTGCGTCGGCACGCTGGTCGCGGCATTGGCCCCCGGTTTCACCGTTCTGCTGGCCGGCCGCATCGTGCAGGCATGTGGCACCGCCGTCATGGTGCCGCTGCTGATGACGACCGTCATGAAGCTGATCCCTGCCGACCGCCGCGGGCAGACCATGGGCACCATCTCCATCGTCATCGCCGTCGCACCCGCCGTGGGACCCACCCTGTCCGGGTTCATCCTCGGATCGCTGAACTGGCGGTGGATGTTCTGGATCGTGCTGCCCATCGCGTTGCTCGGGCTTCTCGCCGGGTGGACGTGGCTGCGCGTCGCGGACGACCGGGAGCATCCCACCCCGATCGATCCCGTCTCGGTGCCACTGTCGGCGATCGCGTTCGCGGGCTTGGTGTTCGGGCTGTCCGAACTGGGGGCCTCCGGTCCCGACGGTCCGGCGGTGCCTGCGTGGGTGCCGCTGGGCGCCGGTGCGGTTGCGATGGCGCTGTTCGGCGTGCGGCAGCTGCGATTGCAGCGCGACGATCGCGCGTTCCTCGACCTGCGGCCGTTCACCTACCGCCGGTTCTCGGTGTCGGTGGGTCTGGTGGTCATCGGGTTCACCGGGCTGTTCGGCGCGATCATCATGGTGCCGCTCTACGTGCAGGACGTGTTGGGCAAGAGCGCGTTGGTCGCCGGCCTGACGAGCCTGCCAGGCGGACTGCTGATGGGCCTGGCAGGGCCGCTGGTCGGGCGGGTGTACGACCGGCATGGCGCCCGACGACTCGTAGTCCCCGGTTCGATCATGCTGTTTCTGTCGCTGTGCGGATTCGCGACGATGTCCGCGGCCACGCCTGTCTGGGAACTCGTCGTCCTGCAGACCATCATGATGGTGGGGCTGTCGATGATGTTCACCCCGCTGATGACGGACGCGCTCAGCGCACTGCCCGACCGCCTGTACTCCCACGGCAGCGCCATCATGACCACTCTGCAACAGGTCGCAGGCGCGGCGGGCACCGCATTGTTCGTGACGGTGATGGCCAAGGCGTCGGCCTCAGGTGGCGCGCCGGACATGCCCGGCGTGCACGCCGCCTTCA
>NZ_MVOC01000031.1 GCF_002043095.1 Mycobacterium sp. AT1
TTCTCGCGTGGGTTCTGTTGCGGCTCGGGATCTTTGTCGTTCGGGGTCGAATGGGGGCGACCGGCTCGTGATGTTCGACGGTGGCTGATCCTCTGGCATCGCCCGCCCCCCATGTGGAGCCGTTGGCGACTCAGTCCGGGTCAAGTCCACAGACCTGGGGTACGTCGTCGTCGGAAGGTCGGAACGTCGAGCTAGTCCGGGGAGGGTCACACCTGCGGTCGACGAGTTGCCAACCATCGGTCGCCTTCCACTCAGTGGAAGCACATCCTCGCCTTCCGGGTGTGCGCCCGACATCATCGTGGTGTGAGCGCAACTGTCGGCATGTTTCAGGAACAGTCCGTAGTGAGTGCGGAGATCGAGGCGATCGAATCCGCGTATCAGCGGGCCGGGGTCGAGGAGACCCAACCGCGGCTGGACTACCCGCCGTATCGCAGCAGCGTGCTGCGGCACCCCACGAAGGACCTGCACCACGCCGACCCGGAGGGCGTGGAACTCTGGACCCCGTGCTTCGGGCCGCGCGACGTCGGCGCCTTGGAGTCCGACCTGACCATCGGCGGGCGCGGCGAGCCGATCGGCGAGCGGATGGTGGTCACCGGGCGCATCGTCGACGGCGACGGCCGCCCCGTACGCCGCCAACTGGTCGAGATCTGGCAGGCCAACGCCGCGGGCCGCTACATCCACCAACGCGACCAACACCCCGCCCCGATCGACCCCAACTTCACCGGGACCGGGCGCTGCCTGACCGACGACGACGGCAACTACCGGTTCACCACCATCAAACCCGGCCCGTACCCGTGGAAGAACCACCGAAATGCGTGGCGCCCGGCGCACATTCACTTCTCCCTGTTCGGCACCGACTTCACCCAGCGGATGATCACCCAGATGTACTTCCCCGGCGACCCGCTGTTCGCCCTGGATCCGATCTACCAGGCGATCACCGACCGCACGGCCCGCGAGCGACTGGTGGCCGCCTACGACCACGACGTCACCACCCACGAGTGGGCCACCGGGTACCGCTGGGACGTCGTACTGACCGGCCCGGCGCGCACCCCCGTCGAGAACCCCGAGGACGAGCACTGATGAGCACCCTGCTGACCGCCACCCCCGGCCAGACCGTCGGCCCGTTCTTCGGCTACGCCCTGCCGTTCGACCGGGGAGCCGACCTGGTGCCGCCCGGTTCCCCCGGGTCGATCCGGTTCCACGGCGTGGTCACCGACGGCGACGGCACTCCGGTTCCCGACGCGCTGTTGGAGATCTGGCAGGCCGACGCCGACGGCCACGTGCCCACCGCGAGCGGCGCGCTGCACCGCGACGGGTGGACGTTCACCGGCTGGGGCCGCGCCGCCACCGACGACGAGGGCCACTACTCCTTCTCGACGGTGCCACCCGGGTCGGCCAATCCTGGTGCGGCACCGTTCATCCTGGTGACGATCTTCGCCCGCGGCCTGCTGAATCGGCTGTTCACCCGGGCGTACCTGCCGGGGGACCACCTGGCCGCCGACCCGCTGCTGGCCTCGCTGCCCGCCGAGCGGCGCGACACCCTCATCGCCACCCCGGATCAGACCGGGCTGCGGTTCGACGTCAGCCTGCAAGGACCCGACGAGACGGTGTTCCTGCGCTACCCCGGCCACCGGGCGTGACCGACCTGTTCTGGCCCGGGGACCACCTCGCCGGGAACGCGATGAGTGGCTCCGCCTTCCTGCGCGCCATGATCGCCGTCGAACAGGCCTGGCTGGACGGCCTCGTCGATGCCAGGATCGCCCCGGCCGCAGCCGTATTCACCCTGCCCGTCGAGGTGGGCCTCGAGCAGATCGCCCGCGCCGCCGACGCCGACGGCAACCCCGCGTCCGCACTGGTCGCGCTGCTGCGCGAACGCACCCCCGAGCCGACGTCACGGTGGTTGCACCGCGGGCTCACCAGCCAGGACGTCGTCGACACCGCACTGATGCTGTGCCTACGCGACGTGCTGGCCCGCCTCACCGAGGAGGTCGTCACCCAGATCCAGGCCCTCGCAGCCCTGGCCGAAACACACCGCCGCACACCGATGCTGGCACGCACCCTGACCCAGGCCGCGCTGCCCAGCACCATCGGGGCAAAGGTCGCCGCCTGGCTGAACGGCCTGCTCGACGCCGCCGTCCCGCTCGCTAGTCTGCGGGCCGGACTGCCCGCCCAGCTCGGCGGTGCGGTCGGGACCCTGGCCGCGGTCGTCGAGCTGGCCGGCTCGGTCGACGGCGCGTGCGACCTGACCGACGGGGTCGCCGGCCGGCTCGGGTTGGCGGCCGCGCCACCGTGGCACACCACCCGGGCTCCCCTGACCCGGATCGGGGACGCCTTGGCCGGGCTGTGCGACGCGTGGGGTCATCTCGCCGCCGACGTCGCCACCGGAAGCCGCACCGAGATCGGCGAATTCGCCGAGGGCAGCGGTGGCGGGTCGTCGACGATGCCGCACAAGAACAACCCGGTCAGGTCCGTGCTGATCCGCCGCGCCGCCCTGACCGCGGGTCCGCTGGCCGGAACGCTGCACACCGCCGCCGCGGTCAGCGTCGACGAACGCGCCGACGGCGGCTGGCACGCCGAGTGGGCCACCGTCGCGACCCTCGCGCGGCGCACCGTCGTCGCCGCGGTGCACACCACCGAACTGCTCACCGGCCTGCGAGTCGACGCCGACCGGGCGTCCGCCAATCTGGCCGCCGCTGGCGACCTCGGCGCCGAGCAGCGTACGATGGCGAAACTCACGGGACGACAGCCGAATTCGACGTACGAAGGCGTCGCCGACCGACTCGTCGACGCGACACTGGACCGCGCCGCCGACTACCTGAAGGATGCGCCATGACCGTGCCCCGCCTCGTCGGCACCGACGCCGGCGGCGCCGCCGACGCCCCCGTCCTGTTGCTCGGACCGTCGCTGGGCACCTCCGCCGACACGCTGTGGGCACCGGCCGTCCGACACCTGCGGGCTCACCTGCGCGTGGTCGCCTGGGACCTCCCGGGCCATGGCCGCAGCCCTGCCGCCGAACCGTTCACCGTCGCCGACCTCGCCGCGGCCGTGCTGGGGTTGGCCGACCGGCTCGGCGCCGACACGTTCCACTACGCGGGCGACTCCGTCGGCGGCGCCGTCGGACTGCAGCTCCTGCTCGACGCGCCGCACCGGGTCACGTCGGCCACCGTGCTGTGCAGCGGCGCGAAGATCGGCACCGTCGACGGCTGGCACGACCGGGCCGCCACCGTCCGCGCCGGCGGGACGGCCGCCGTAATGGCCGGCTCCGCACAACGCTGGTTCGGCCCCGGGTTCGCCGACCGCCAACCCGACCGGGCCACCGCCCTACTCGGTGCCCTGCGCGACGCCGATGCCGAGAGCTACGCCCAAACGTGTGAAGCGTTGGCAGGCTTCGACGTCACTGAGCGACTCGGCGAGATCGAGACACCCGTGCTCGCCGTCGCCGGCTCCCACGACGTCCCGACGCCCCCGGAGTCGTTGCAGCGCATCACTTCCGGAGTGCGCAACGGCCGGCTGGTGGTGCTCGACGGAGTCGGCCACCTGGCACCCGCCGAGTCCCCGGCGGCGGTGGCCGACCTGATCGCCGTGCACTGCGGCGTCGGTGCTACCCGCCCCGAGACCACCGCCGGGGTGTACGACGCGGGCATGGCCGTCCGTCGCGCCGTGCTCGGGGACGCCCACGTCGACCGCGCCGTTGCGGCCACCACCGACTTCACCGCGGACTTCCAACACATGATCACCGAGTACGCCTGGGGCACCATCTGGACCCGCCCCGGCCTCGACCGCCGCAGCCGCTCGATGATCACCCTGACCGCGCTCGTCGCCAGGGGACATCACGAAGAGCTGGCGATGCACGTGCGCGCCGCCCTCCGCAACGGCCTGACCGAGGACGAGATCAAGGAACTGCTGATGCAGGCCGCGATCTACTGCGGGGTGCCCGACGCGAACACCGCGTTCCGGATCGCGTCGGCAGTGCTCGCCGAACCCTCTGCTTGAGCAAAGTACGAGAGCCGCAATGCGATTCATGATTCCGCGAGCATCCTCGCCGTGGTGGACGCGCCTAGGCTGATTGCGAGACCGGCGTCCACATCAGGGTGGCAGCGGAGGTTGGCTCGGTCGACGACTTCGATTCGAGAAGGCGAATGGTCCGTCATTTCCGTGACGAGTTCTAATCAGTAGTGGCTCACCACCGGCACGCGTCAAAAAACGATGCGACGACCGGAATCGCATGCTCGAGGGATCAAGGACGCCTCAGAATCTTTGGTGAGCCGCACGGGTCCGCGAGCTAGCCGTGTCGCCCACGAGAGGGTCGGCAGACCGGAAGAGCGGCGGCCTGGTCTGCAAACGGCCGCCCCCGCGAGATGGAGAAAGCCCCGTTGATGGTCTGGTGGCTTTATCATTGGTCCATGACACCAGAGGGCACCGTCGCGACACCTCGCTCCGCGGAGGGAATATTCAGCCGCGTCATTCCCGGGCGAGCCTCAGAACTCATCGTCGACCAGATTCGGTTGCTGATCAGGGACGGGCAGTTGAAGCCCGGGGACCGGCTCCCTGCGGAGCGTGACCTCGGCGAACAGTTCGGGGTCAGCCGGGTCACCGTGCGAGAAGCGCTTCGCGGTCTCGAAGCCAACGGCATCGTGCGGATCAAGGTCGGCGCCCGCGGTGGCGCCTTCGTTACCGCGCCCACCAGCAAGCGGGTCGGCGAAGGAATCGTCGATCTGTTGAGCATGTCGGCAGTCACCGCACGCGAAGTCACCGAGGCTCGACAAGTCTTGGAGCTTGGCATCATTCCTCTGGTCTGCGACCGTGCGACCAAGGAGGACATCGACGCGCTGCTGGAAATTTGCGACCGTGGGGACGCCGCACTCGCGCATGGCTCCTACCCCATGGCGCTGTCGGCCGAGTTCCACGGCCGGGTGGCGCAGGCCACGCACAATGACGCCATCGTCATGCTCTCGGAGTCCTTCCACGGCCCGACGCTGATGTCCCTCCAGCACGTCAAGGACGAGCATCCGGAGATGGGCATCAAGGGCAATCGGGAACACCGACAATTCGTCACCGCGGTGAGCAAGGGCGACGTCGAGAAGGCCACCGCCGTGATGCGCAGCCACATCGGTCGCACGGCCCGGCACATCTCCAAGGAAGTCTCAAGCTGACGCCAGGAAGTCGACGACCCTGGCCGGCGCGGTGGTCGCGGTCTGCTCGGCGACCGGAACGTCCCAGTATTGCGCCGACGGTAGGCACTCCTGCAGATAGCGGGCCGCCGACGGTGCGTGCGAACTGTCCTGCCCCGGCACTATGAGCGTCGGAACGTCCAACGCGAGAAGATCTTCGGGCTCCGCGCCCGGCACGGTGTCCCGGTCGAACATCAGCCGTGCCATCCCGGCGACCACGCCGCGATACCAGTCGGGATCCAGCTGACCGTAGCGCTGCGCGAACGACGGGTCCGAGCGCAGCACCGACACCCACGGCCCCACTCGGCCGTCGTCGGAGAAGCCGGCATCGGTGCTCGCCGCGAGAGCGATCACACCGGCCAGCCCGTCGGAGTCCACGAACGCCAGATGCGCAGCGAATCTGGCGTGCTGCTTCAGCCGGTACCGCACGCCGCCCGCGGGTGAGAACAGGACCATCGCCGACACTCTCGCCGGGTCGGCCACCGCCATGCCTGCGGCTATCGAGCAGCCCACGCAACCGCCCATCACGTGCACCCGGTCGAAGCCCAGGTGATCCACCAGCGCCACGCCCTGGCGCACGTAGTCCGCCCAGGAAATCCGCTCCACTCGACCACCCGACTGTCCAGATTCGCGTTTGTCGAAGGAGATGCAGGTGAAGCGTTCCCGCAGTTGGTCGAGCATCGCGGTGCGGCGGTACAAACCGTGGGTGCGCCAATTCTCCAGCGCTGCGTTGAAGCCGCCCGGCGAGAACATCAGCAGCGGCGGCCCTGACCCCTCGACCTCGTAGCGGGTCTCGATCCCGTCGAGAAGGGCCCTGGACGTCACCGCTTCGCCGCCGATCACGCGCGGCCGATGCCGCCGGCGATCTGCTGCGCCGAACGGACGTCGTCTGCGTAGGCGGTGATGGCGTCGAAGGCGATCTGCGCGACGTTGGCGTAGGTGTCCGGTGGTGCGTCGAGACCGTTCGCGCTGTAGCCGATCGCCGCGGTGGCCATCCGGACGCGGCCGTCGAGCCACGGCCCACCGCCGAAGCCACCGAGTACCGGGATCGAGACCGCCTGTGCCACAGCCGGTCCAACCACGGGACCCGAGTTGGTGAAGTTGAGCAGCACGGCTCCGGCCGCCTCGAGGCGCTTGGCCTCGGCGACCATCTCGTCGAGCAACTCCTCGGGGACGGTGTCGTCCGGACTGGGTGTCGCGCTGTAGGTGATGCCGTACTTCAGCGACGTCTGGGGGGTAATCCCGAACTGGGCGAAGACGGGGATGCCCGCCTTCGTGACGGCGGCGACGGCGTCGAGGTGGTCGGCCGCGCCGTCGAGCTTGACGACGTCGACACCGGCCTCCTTGACCATCTTGATTGCCGCGCGCACCGCACTCTTGGGCCCCTCCTGCAGCGGGCCGAAGGGAAAGTCCGCGCTGAGTAGTGCCCGGCCGACACCCCGCCGCACGGCCTGGCAGACCACCATCATCTGATCCATCGTGATCTCGAGGGGGTTGGCCTGCCCCCACAGGTTGACGCCGACCGTGTCGCCCACCGAGACCAGGTCGACCCCGGCCCGGTCGACGATGCGCGCCATCTGGTAATCCCAGGCGACGACCCCGACGATCTTCTGTCCCGTCTCCTTCATCGACTGTAGATCAGCCAGTGTCACTTGAGTCTTCACGTCCCGGCCTCCCATTGCGGTCCCTCCAGTCGAGTCCGTCAGGCCCGTAGGGCCGTCAGGACGTCGACGACGTCCTGTTCGTCACTACTGATCGCGAGCACCCGCGCATGCGGTCGGATCGCGGCCACGGTGTCGGCCACCGCCGCCTGCTCGCCGATGACCAACCCGGCGGTCGTGATGGCACGCACCGTGCAGGCCGCCCCGATGATGGTGGCTGCCGCGTCGTCGCTACCGGTCGTCGCGATCATCACCACCACGTCGGCGTCGTCGAGCTCGTCGACCAGGGTCGGGTGGTGACCGTTGCGGGACACGCTCACCGGGCGCAAGCTCACCGATTGCAAGCCCGCGTCCCCGACCTCGGTCGCGGGCTCAGCCAGTTCGTAGAAACGGGCACTGCCCCAGGCGTATTCGGCGATCCGCGCGACGATCGCGGCCGCGCCCTGGTCAAGGGCGATGACGCGAGCGCCCTGGCGACCGCGGATCGGCCGGTCGATGCGGTAGCGCATCTCGACGGCTGTCGTGGCCCGCGCGCAGCTGTTGCCCAGTATCGGGCGGCCACCCAGCGGCGGATCGTAGGAGTTCATACCGACGACTGCCGCACGCCTTCGCGCACCGAGAGGTCCTCGCGACACGCTTCGACGAACGCGGCATCGCGCGGGAGTACGACCGCGGCCGAGCGCACGCGGTGATGCGCCGGATCCACACCGGGAGGCGTGATGCCCTTGTCCCGCAACGCCTCAGCCGCCTTCTTGAGCTTCTGCCGAGCCTTGATGATGCCGGCGTCGGCGGAGACCAGCATCTCCTTGGTGCGGTCTACGATCGGCCCCATGCTCTCCTGCAGCGAGGCGTCCTGCATGGCGATGCCCTTGACGCCCGAGTACGTGTCGCCGCGCCGTTGGGCCTCGCGGTCGATCAGATAGTCGTTGTCCTTGTTGGCCATCGGACGGAACGTGCCGGGAATGTTCTCGCTGTGGACGCCGTGGCCGTCGCGCATCGCCTGCACCTCGTCGTTGCTCAGCGCCCGAACGGGGTGATAGTCGAAGGAGTACGTCCAGCAGTTCTCGTCGTCGATGGGAATCCAGAAGTGTCCGTGCACCGGATGGTCACCGCGCGGCGGCACCATCGTGAAGCACGGCATCACCCACGGCGTGATCCGCCAGTAGTAGGTGTCGGCTTCGGCGTTGCGGCGGGCTCCGACGAACAACCCACCCTCCGAATCGGCCACCTCGAAGTAGGGCTTGAAGTCGTTCATGTTGTATTGATTGCCCTTGGCGCCCTTGAACAGCGGATCCGTCTTGAGTCCCCCGGAGTGGAGGAACGAGACGTGACTCGAGTCGATTCCACCCTCGAACGCCTGTAGCCAGTTGGACTCCTGCCACCGCTTGGAGGTGAAGGTCTGATCGGCGGGCACGGTGGCGAACTCGTACTCCGGCAGCGGCGGCTGCTTCTGCGGATCTCCCATGTAGGTCCACAGCAAGTCACCCACCTTGAGCAACGGGTAGGACGTCAGCTTGACGTGTGAGCAGAAGGTGCTGTTCTCCGGTTCGGACGGTATCTCGATCGCCTGACCGGTCACGTCGTACTTCCAGCCGTGGTACGGACAGCGCAACCCCGAACCCTCGTTGCGGCCGAACCACAGCGACGCCCCGCGGTGTGCGCAGAACTCGTCGATGAGGCCGTAACGCCCGTCACTGTCCCGGAACGCGACCATCCGTTCGCCGAGGAGCTTGACCCGTACCGGCGGACTGTCGTTCTCGGGAAGTTCCTCGGCGAGCATCGCCGGTATCCAGTACTGGCGGAACAGCTCACCCATTGGTGTACCCGGACCCGTTCGGGTCAACAACTCGTTGATCTCTGCCCTCAGCACCGGTGGCTCTCTCTCCGTTCGATTCGCGATGAGTCAGTCATCACAATGAACCAACTGTAATACCATTAGCCATTACAAGCCAAGAGTTGAGGCACAACCGCGGGAGGCAAAGTCATGATCGGGATCGTCGGCGTTGGGGACATGGGACTTCCGATGGCGGGCCACATGGTGACGGGCGGTCTGGACGTGCTCGCCCATGACGTCGACCCCGGTCGGCTTGCCGCCGCCGCGGCCGCGGGCGCGACGATCGCCTCCGGACTCGCGCAGATGGCCGACGAAGCCGACGTGGTCGTCGCCTGTCTGCGCACCGATGATCAAATGCAGTCCGTCGCCGAGGAACTGGTGGCAGGGGACGGAACAGGTCCGCTCGGCGCGGGTCAGCTCATCGTGGTCGCGGGTACCCACAGCCTGGAGTTCATGAAGCGGCTCGCCGCCATCGTCGAACCGAGGGGACGACGGATCATCGACGCACCGGTGGTCTTCGGCGCGCTCGGCGCCAGGGAGGGCAACCTGCTCTCGCTGTGCGGTGGCGAGGAGGCCGACGTCGAGCGGGCCAGGCCGGTGATGATGACCTACAGCCGCGGTGTGGAGCACGTAGGGCCGCTCGGGGCCGGTCAGATCGCCAAGACTTGCAACAACCTTCTTCACTGGATCCACTGCGTGGCCAATTTCGAGACGCTCGCCATCGCCAAGCGGTACGGACTCGACGCCCAACGCATGCGCGAGGTGCTGATGAAGTGCCCCGGTGACAACGGCACCCTGCGACGGTGGGACTCCACCCGTTTCACCTGGCAGGAGAAGGACATGGACTTCGCCATCGAACTCGCCCAGAGCGCGGGCCTGATGCTGCCGCTGACCGGACAGGTCGACCAGCTCGTCAAGACGCTGACCGCCGCCGACGTGTCCGCACTGCTCTACGGTCCGGAATGCACCTACCTGGGACGGCCCGTCGCACCGCTGGAGCCCGAGGATGGTGGTCTCTAGCCGCTCACGGTGCGAGACCGGCAATCGCCAACCGCCCGACGTAGTGCCGCCACCTGGACGTGTCGTCGAACGCCGACCCCAGGTCGGGCAGCTCGCGACGGTCCTCGTCCGGCACCGGGTCGGCGGTCGCGCCGAGGCGAACCACGTCGGCGCACGTCCGGGACAACTCGGTGAGGTCCAGGGCGCGCATGACGGCCTGCGCCACCGACTCCCCCGCGGTCACGATGCCGTGCCCGCGCAGCACGCAGACGTCGCGGTCGCCGACGGCGTCGGCCACGGCTCGCCCGAGTTCGGGAGTGCGCACCAGCACCGACCGCGGGTAGACCGGAACGCCTCGGTGAGCCAGCCGCGCGGCGGGAATGTTGTACGCGCCGAACACCTGTCGCAGTTCGACGCCTCCCAGATCGGCGATCACGACGTCGCGCGGGTGGGCGTGCACGACGGCGTTGACGTCGGGTCGGGCTCGCAACAGTTCGGAGTGGATCCGGAACTCGTTGGGCACCGCGTAACCGTCGCCAAGATCGCCACGCCCGTCGAAGTCGACGAGTCGAACGTCGTCGGCAAGGGTGAACAGCAGCCCCCGGTCGTGCGGACCCCGGCAGCGCAGCAGCATCCGATCCACGTCCACCCGGACGCTGACGTGGCCGAGCACGTCGGCCGCCAGGCCCTGATGTGCGAGGATGCGGCAGGCCGTGGCGACGGTGCTTCGCAGCTCGTCGAGAGATGGGGCCGAGACGGGCGTCATGCCGTGAGGTCGGCCGTGGCGCGCGGCGCCGTCGAATCGACGCCGAACACCAGCGACTTGATGGTGACGGGAACGGTGTTCGAGGGCTGGCGGACACGGCCGAGGTCGACGAAGTCGAAGTCGCGCAACACGACACCGTCGAGAATCAGCATGTCGACGGCAATGCCCAGTTCCTCGCGCAGGATGGTTCCCAAGGTCAGCGCGATGTCGGCGTCGACCATCAGGTACAGCGCCCGCCCCGCCGCGAGCCGCCGCGCCAGGCCGTTGCGGATGCCCTCCGCGTACGGGCGCAACCGCCGGTAGCTCGGCGGGCCGGAGAAGTCCAGCGCGACGGCGATGTCGGCCTCGGTGTCGTGCAGTCCGAAGGCCGAAAGGTGATCGGTGATGGCCGAGGCCACCACGCGAGCTTCGACGTCCGCTCCAAGCGGGAACACCGGCCGGGCCACCTGCAGGTTGCGCCGGGGCAGCGTCGAGGCCGGAGCCGGGATGAAGCTGGTGATCCCGCTGAGTTGCACGGTGTACTCCGACGCGCCAAGAACCGTCGCGCGGATGCGTTCGGCGGCCGACATCAACGGCGCAGGCAGCTCCCCGGCAGCCGCGCGGGCGGCCAGCGCCACCCCGAGTCGACGGCCAAGGTCGCCGAAGTCCCGGGTCTCCATGCCGTAGACGTATTCGGCGACGCCGCCGGAGAAGATCACCCCGTCCAGGCGCCCGAGGTCGGCGACCGGTTCGGTGAGAAACAGGTGATCGGCCGCGGGCTCGCCACGGATGGCCGCGACGACCAGATCCGCCATCGACGCGGCGATGAGGTCGAGCACGTCGGATGCCACTGGGTCACCGAGACCGATGTCGAAACCCGAGGCTGCCGCGTGCATTCGACCACCGGGCTCGATCCGACTGACCTTGCCGTCGGCCACCGCGATCAGTCGGCCACCGACGTGCAGGGCCGCCGTCGCCAGCACCCGTCCATGCTCGATCACGGCGAACTTGGTTGTGCCCCCGCCGATGTCGACGTTGAGAATGCGGCAGCCGCGCTCGTGCGACGCCAACGCCGCTCCGGAGCCGTAGGCCGCGAGCATCGCCTCCATGTGGTGACCGGCGCTGGCGCACACCAGGTCACCGGCCCGTTCCGCGACCACCGCCGCGATGCGTTCGGCGTTGCGCCGACGCAGTGCCTCGCCGGTGAGGATCACCACGCCGGTGTCCACGTCGTGGGGTTGCCGTCCCGCGTCGGCGTAGGCGGTATCAAGGATGAGACCCAGTGCGGCTGCGTCGATCTCGAAGTCGTCGGTGAAGGGCGTGAGCGACACCTCGGACTCGAACAGGGTGTCCCGCGCCACCACGACGTAGCGGCTCGTCAGATCCTCGCCATGACGGCGCAACCGAAGCCGCGAGAAGGCCACCTGGGTACCCGAGCTGCCGATGTCGACCCCCACGCTGTGCATGGTGACGTTGTCCTGCTGCCAGATTGGATTTTCCGCCAGCGGTACGTCGGGCTCGTCGTGCTCGTGGTCGGCGTCGTGGCTCATGCCGGCGACGGCACCGCAACCGCCTCCGCGGGCTTGGGCGGCAGGTCGGGGAGCTCGGCGGCGTAAGCCTCGTCCATCTTGGGCGTCAGCCCGGCGTCGGCCAGTGCCTTGGCGAACGTCTGACGGATGACGGGTGACTCGTCGGCATAGTCAATCTGGTCACCGCCGATCCGTCGGCTGATCCACGCCTTCGGCACCCCCTGCGCGTTGCGGATGGAGACCACCTCGTGTTTGAACGCGAGATACCGGGCGGGATCGGCGCCGGTGTTGAAGTGCTGGTGGAACCACATGTTCGGCGGAACGATGAGGGTGCCGGGCTGCCACTCGTAGCGACGCGGCTCCTCGCCCTCGGGCCACATCAGGCTGAATCCCTGGCCGCTCAGAATGATCACGTGGGCCCCGGGGCCGTGCCGGTGGCCCTTCTTGTAGGTGGCGGTGCCGAACTGCGAGATGTGGCTGTTCATCGAGCCTCTGGCCATCGAGAACCGGATGTGACCGCCGCCGGCGCCACGCTCCTTCGCCGAGACCAGGGGTAGGTCGATCGCGTTGGCGACGAAGTTCGTCTTGAGCAGCAGACCGTCCTGCTCGTCCTTGGGAGCGAAGTAGTCCGGCTCACCTGCGAAGCGTCCCGGGAAGTCGTGAGCGGTGTCGAACACGAAGTCCGCCTCGTCATACAGGTTGATGACGGGAGGCATGTTGGTCGACGACACGAATCGGGCGGCCGTGGACCCGGATCCGTTGAAGTGCTGATGCCAGGCGTTGAGCGGGATGGCGAACAACGCGCCGGGCCCCCACTCGAAGGTCACCTTCTGTCCGGCGTCGTTCCACACCGCCGTGGAGCCGTGCCCCGAGAGCACCAGGATCATCTCCTCGAACAGCTGGCGCTGCGGCGCCAGTTCGCCACCGGCGGGGATCTCGCAGACGTAGCAGTCGTTGGAGGTGCGGGAGGCCTCGTGGTTGATGAAGACGCCGCGACCCCCGCGGCGGGCCCACGGCTTGAGTTCGACCGTGTTGAGGTTCGGCACGTAGTGGGCGCTGATGATGTCGAGACCCTCGTTGGCAACCCACCGCACGTACGGCGAGTCCTTCTCGGTCGCGAACTTCTTCGCCAGCGTCTCCGAAACGATTGCGTCCTTCGCCACGTTCTTCCTCCGTTGTCATTGTGTGAACTAATGGTATTACCAATGGGTTTGGTGTCAACCCGACTCGGGCGGTTTGCCGGTCGGTGCGCGCGCAGCGGCGCGTTCGCCGGCCACACCGGTGTAGGTGAGCACCGGGTTGGCCCGCACCAGGAAGCTGCCGGCGTAGAGACCGGCCAGCGCGCCGCCCACCGTCAGCGCGAACACCGGCCCCAGCAGTCCGGCGACCCCGCCCATCAGTGTGTCGCCGAGCGCCGGGCCGCCGCGCGAGGCCATCTGGTAGATCGCCGAGACCCTTCCCCGCAATTCGTCGGGCGTCTCGAGCTGCACCGCGGCCTGCCGGATGGTCGTGGCCATGGCGTCGCAGGCACCGATCAGCAGACCCGCCAGCACGGCGATCCAGAACAGGTGCGCCTGGGCCAGGAAGACGTTGGACACGCCGTAGAGCACGGTGCCGATCAACAGCACCCGGCCCAGCCGCTGAGTGCGGTCGACGACGCGGAAGATCGTGTAGGTGGCCAGTAGGGCCCCCGCCGACGGGGCGGCCGAAAGCAGCCCATACCCCTGGGGACCGACGTGAAACACCGTGGCGCACAGCGCAGGAAGGAGCACCCGGTACGCCCCGAAGATGGTCGCCGACAAATCCAGCGACATCAGCATCCAAATCATCCGGCGGCCCCGCACGAAGGCGACGCCGTCGACCAGTTGCCGCCAGATCGACACGGCGGTACCCGCCCCCTCGAGCGAGGGCACCCGCAGGAGCTGAAGGACGACCACCAGGGCCGCGTAGGTCACCGCGTCCACCGCGTAGACCAGACCGGGCCCCCCGAACGCGATGAGGATCCCCGCGATGGCGGGCCCCAACAGCACCGCGACTTCCCGCGACGGGTTGATCAGGGCGAAGGCCTGCGGCAACTGAACCCTCGGCACCAACGCCGGGATCAACGCCTGGCGAGCCGGCTGATCGAACGTCGAAGCGGCCGTGGTCAATACGACTGACAGCACCACCTGCCAGGCGACGATGTGGCCGGTGAGCGTCGCGATCGCAAGGCCGCCCGCCACCACCATGGCGACCGCTTGGGACGCCTGCAGCAGGCGCCGCCGGTCCCAGCGGTCGGCGAGCACCCCGCCGAGCGGACTCAGGACGAGCAGCGCGAACGCCTGGCCCGCCCCAACCAGGCCGGTCTGCGCGATCGATCCGGTCAGGTGGTAGACGTGGTAGAGGTTGGCCGCAACCGTTGCCCGCGTACCGATTTGGGACAGCACCACACCGGCCCAGTACAGGTTGAAGTCGCGATTCCTCAGGACGTCCGGGACGTTCCGGAGACCCATCCCCGCTCAGTCGACCGGCACGAGGGCCAGCTTGCTGGTCTCCATCTGCAGGAAGACCGACGAGCCCGGCGCGTGCGACACGTGGGGCAGGCAGCGGGCCCGAATCTCGTGCTTACCGACGGCGATCACGTGGTCGACGGCATCGCCGAGGAAGGCTCGGGTGGTGACGTTGCCCTCCCAGACGTTGTCCACCCCGACGGGGCGTTCGGTGCTCAGCTGGACGGCCTCCGGCCGAATCGAGACGATCACCTCGGTCCCGATGGGCATCTGCGCGCCGGACTCCAGCGTCAGACGTCCGTCGCGGGTCTCGACCACGTAGCGGTCCCCCTCTCGGGAGGCCACCGTCCCGTCGATGAAGTTCGACGTGCCGATGAATTCGGCGACGAACTTGCTCTGAGGGTTCTCGTAGATGTCGCGCGGCTTGCCCAGTTGGACGACCTCACCGGCGCGCATCACGGCGATGTTCGACGACAGCGACAGGGCTTCGATCTGGTCATGGGTCACGTAGATCGAGGTGATGCCAAGTTCCCGTTGCAGACGCTTCAACTCGAAGCGCAGGGACTCCCGGAGCTTCGCGTCCAGGTTGGACAGCGGTTCGTCGAGCAACAGCAGCGACGGTTCGATGACGATGGCGCGGGCAAGCGCCAACCTCTGCTGCTGCCCACCGGAGAGCTTCGTGGCGTGGCGATCGGCGTATTGCAGGAGCTCCATGGTCTCGAGCACCCGATGCACCCGCTCGGTGATCTCGCGCTTGCCGGGCCGCTGCGAGCGCGGCTTCACGCGCAGCGGGAAGGCCACGTTCTCGAAGACCGTCATGTGCGGCCAGATCGCGTAGGACTGGAACACCATCCCCAGGCCACGCTTGTTGGCGGGCACGTTCACCTTCTTGTTCGCCGTCCCGCCGGCGGCGAAGAGCACACGTTCGCCAACGGACACGACTCCGGAATCCGGGGTCTCCAGTCCCGCAACCGATCTCAGTGTCGTCGACTTTCCGCAGCCCGACGGCCCGAGCAGAGTGAACAACTCACCCGGCTTGACCGCGAAGCTGATGTCTTTGACCGCGAACACCCGCGCCTGCGGCGTGCCGTTGGTCGGCGGCTGGTTGTGACGCTGGCGCTTCTTGCGCTCGCCGTCGTACGACTTGACGAGATTCTGGACTTCAAGCACGTCGGGGTTCCTTTCCAGCGGATCGATGGATCAGTCCTGCTTGAGGCCGACCTTGGCCCCGAGCTTGTAGGCGATCGTCACCAGGACGACCAGGGTCAGCACCATCACGACGCCGAGTGCGGAGAGAACCGTGAACTGTCCGTTCTCAAACTGCTCGAAGATCAGAATCGAGAGGACTTCGTTTCCGGGGCTGTACAACAGGATCGAGCTCGAGAGCTCGCGGAAGGACACCACGAGGATGTAGATCCACCCAGCCACCAGTCCGGGCATCAACAGCGGCAAAAGCACGCGACGAAACGTCTGCCACCAGCTGGCGCCGTTCACCAGCGCCGATTCTTCGAGCTCGTTGGAGATCTGCTGCATCGACGTGACCGCATAGCGCATGCCGTAGGGCAGGTATCGCGTGCAGTAGGAGATCAACAGGATGAACAGCGTTCCGTAGATCGGGATCGGGCTGCGCAAGTAGACGAAGCTCAGGGCCAGACCCATGACCAGGCCGGGCACCACCAGCGGCATGAACGCCAACGCGTCCAACACCTTTCGCCCACGAAGCTGCGAGCGCACGACGATCCAGGCCGCCACCGCCATCACGGCCATCACGAGGGTCGCCGACGCCAGACCGAGGATCAACGAGTTCTTCAACGCCGTCAACGCACTGGAGGTGTGAATCAGCTGCCGGTAGTTGTCCAACGTCATCGTCGAGAACGTGTCCTTCGACGGCGGCGCGTAGAACTTCAGCAGGGAGGTGTAGAGCAGCACCAGTAGCGGCGCCAGGACGGTGAGCACGAAGTACGCGATGATCAGCAGTCCGGCCAGCGGTCGCCACCGACCCAGCTCCATCGGGCGAGGCCGAAAGCCCTTGCCGGTCACCGTCTGGAAGTTCTTCCCGGCGCGGCCGGCATAGTTGGAGATGATCACACCAATGATGGCCAGCACCAGCAACCCGATGGCCAGCGCGCCCGCCGCGGACAGATCGGGCGGATAGTCCCGCAGCACGAAGTAGATCCGGCTGGTGAACACGTAGATGCCGTTCTGCAGTCCGAGCAGGGCGGGCACCTCGAAGCTCTCAAGGCTGCGCACCACCATGATCAGGATCGCCGCGACGATGGCGGGACGAGCCAGCGGGATGGTGACCTTGCGGAACACCGTCCAGCGGCCTGCACCCGACATCAGGGCGGACTCCTCCAGCGAGGGATCCATTGCCCGGAACGAGGCCACCATGAGCAGGAACACGATCGGTGAGAGCTGAAGACCTTCGACCCAGATCATGCCCCAGATGCTGAAGACGTCGATCACCGCGCTGCCGAAGATCGGCTCCAGATAGTGGTTGATCAACCCGATGTCGGGGCTGCCCAACAGAATCCACGAAATGGTGTACAGGATGCCGGGGATCACCAGTGGAATGATCGAGGCCGCGAAGAACAACGCCTTGAAGGGAACGTCGGTACGCACCTGCAAATAGGCCAGACCGGTGCCGAGCACCATGGACAGCGCGGCGGCGCCGACGGCGAACCAGAGCGAGTTGCCGACGAGGTCGAAGATCTGGTCGTTGCCGTAGGCACGTTTGAAGCCGTCGACCGTAAAGCCGGTCGCATCGAAGAAGGTTCCCCAGAAGAGGTAGTAGAGCGGAACGATCGCCAGGTAGGCGACGATCAGCACCACGACGCTCAGGGTGAGGAACTTCGGCGTCGGCAGGAGCCTTCGCCACAGCGGCGGGTCGGATGGCCCGTCGTCGAACGACGGCATCGGCGTCGACGGCCTGGGGGGCGCGATTGTCATGTGGTCACCTCGGGGGAATCGGCAGGGTTGAGGCCGGGCGTGGGGTGAGTGCTGGGTCAGCCGAGTTTGTCGCTCTTCTCCAGTAGCGCGTTGTACTTGTCGCTCCACTGCTTCTGCTCGTTCAGCAGCTTGTCGACGTCGACCGAGATGACCTCCAGGCCCTCGAGCGGGTCCTTCAGTCCCTGCGGTTCGATCGACGGCGTCAGGCCGAGGTCGACGAAGACCTGCTGACCCTCGGTGAGCAGCCAGTCCTCGAACAGCAGGGAGGCTGCCGGGTGCGGCGCGGAGTCCAGCAACGCGACGCCCTGGGGACGGGCGATGACGGGCTGCACCAGCGGCTGGTATGCCACCGGAGCACCCTTGTCCGCTGCGCGCTGCACCAGGTACGTGTAGTTCGACGCGGCGAGCGAATACTGTCCGGCCGAGAGCAATTCGCCCATCACCGTGTGCCCCTTGACCACCTTCGCGCCGTCGGCCATGGCACCGAACAGCTGGTCGATTTCCGCGGTGGACTTGCCGTGCTTTTCCCAGTACTCGTAGAGCGTCAGGTACCAGTCGTAGTCGTTGAGTTCCATCGCGAGCTGGCCGTTGAACTTCGGATCGGCCAGGGCTTCCCATGACGTCGGCTGCGATCCGGCGGGCACCTTGGTGGTGTTCCAGCTCGGCGAGAACAGGTTGTAGCGGCTGGCGGTCCAGTTGTCGAACTGCCCCTCGGCACCCACGGCGTCGCGGCGCTCACCGGTGTAGGGCGCGATCAGCTTCTCCTTGCTGAGCGCAGCCATCTCAAGGGCGTCGGTCTCGACGACGTCCGCGCCGGCGTGCCGGGCACTGGACTCCTGCAGGATCCGTTGCAGGACGGTTTCCGAGGCGGCGCGGTAGAGGCTGACCTTGACGCCCGTCTGCGCGGTGAAGGCCTTGGTGACCGCGTCCGCGACGTCACTCGTCATGGAGGTGTACAGCGACAGCTCGCCTTCGGCCTTGGCGTCGGCGACGAGCTTGTCGCGTCGTTCCTGTCCGGATAGCGATTCGTACGGCTCGAACTTCGAGGCGGTGTCGCCGCCACCGGAGGCGCCCGGTGCTGCCGTGGGCGAGCCACCACAGCCTGCGAGCGCGATCGCCAGACCCACCGTGGCGATGAGTCGACCTAGTCGGTTTGCCATTACCTCACGTCCTATCTACGGAGACAGCTGCGTTGGGGCGGACCTCCGGGCGCACACCCGACGTTTGTTGGACTTATTGTAGGACCATTGGAATGTGATGTCCATCATCTTCTGCGACATTTGTGAGGCTACTTACACACGTGAGCAGGCATGATGGCACCCCACCTCGCCACGGTTTCGCAGACGGAGGCGTGAATCCACGGGCAAATCAAGGATGAGCTTGGTTCGGCGGCCGCCAGCGGCAGACCGCCGAACCAAGGGCCAAGCGGATGGGTCTAGGCGTTGGCGTCGGCGAGCGCGCCGACCGTCGAGCTGGATGCGCCCGATGCGGGCTCGAAGAAGTGCGTCTGGTCGTAGCCGAGGTGCTTGAAGACCCGGTTCTGCGCGTTGAACAGGCGCAGCGGCTCACCGTCTTCGGCAAAGATCTGGCAGACGTGATTCTGCGGCACGTAGAGAGTGTCGCCCTTCTTGATCTCGTACCGCTTGGGCTTGAGCGCGATGCGCGCGTAGTACTTCTCGGCGATCTCCGCCTCGACCTCCCACTGCAGCGCATACCCGGCGCCCGAGAGCACATAGAAGACCTCGTCGGCCATCTTCCAGTACTTGCCCGAGTGGCCGCCGGCCTCGATGTCGAGCTCGTAGGCGTCGACGCTGAAGATGCGGGCATCGGTCTGCTCGGGTGACGCGATGGTCCTAATGTGCCCCAGGGGCGTGGTTTCCCACTGCGTGTCGGCGGGACCGATCACCTTCTTGCGGTCCAGCACGCCGGGGGTCCAGATCTGCGACCAGTCCTCGCGCGGGCCGAAGGACTCCTCGTTGTCCACCGGCCCACTTCGGCCCTGCTGGATCAGGCCCATGAACATCCACGTGCACTTGGCCTTGACGACCAGTGCCAGCGCCTTCTCGTCGTAGGGGTTGAAGTGACGGTGCACCGAGTCGGTGTGCACGAACACCAGATCGTCCTTCGACCAGTCGTATCGCTGGTCATCGTGGATCTCGTACCCGCGTCCCTCGAGGATGTAGAAGGCCGCCTCGTTCTGGTGACCGTGGCCGTGGTTCGACGATTGCGGAGGCAATTCGACGAAGTGGACCTGAATCGTCTGCGTCAGGAAGTCCTCGTCGCCCGGTCCGACCCGCCACCAGGTCCGCGACTGCTCGCTGTCACCGGAGTGCGCCACCTTGGCGTCGTCCACGACGAAGTCGTCGTCACGGACCCTGTCGTTGGCCAATTGCTGGCGGCGGAACTCGCCAAGACCATAGGTCTGGGAGGTGAGCCCGCGGACGAAAACCCGGCCCTTCTCGGCCATGCTGTTCTCCTTCAAGCGTTGATGTCCAATGGTTTTACCATTGACGATGGTAATCGGCGTCACATCCGCTGTCCAGCGGCGAGCCGGACCGCCTGCGGCGGCTCCAGACCACGGACCACCTCGTCGACCGATCGTACGTTGCACATTCTCGGGAACACCTTTTCCAGAAAGAACGTGCGCTGCTCGTCATGGCCGTGGCAGCAGTCCCCGACGATCGTGACCTGCAGGTCGTGGTCCCTCGCGTCGAAGGCGGTCGACGCGATGCCGACGTGCGTCGAGCCCCCTACGAGCAGGATGGTGTCGACACCCCTGCTGCGCAGGGACAGCTCTAGGTGCGTGCCGTGAAACGCCGACCACCGATGCTTGGGCACGTCGTAATCGCCTGGGCAGGGGGCTATCTCGGCAAGCACGGCCGACTCGGGGGTACCGGACGCGAAGCGCGGAGCGGTCGGCGGCGGGTTCATGCGTCCCCAGGGGCGGAACTGCGGGTCGGTGTCGCTCATCGTGCGCGCAAAGTCCGCACCGTCGGCGCGGTGGTCGGCGCGGGCGTAGAAGATCGGCACCTCGACCCGTCGACATGCCTCGATCAACCGCGCGGTCGGCGCCAACGTACCGGCCGCCTCGATTGGCCCGCGGTATGCCTCCAACATGTCGAAGACCACCAGTGCGGTGGCGGCGTAGTCGTAGTGGATCATCGGAAGTCGGTTGTTGTCCGGCATGTTTCGCTCCTCATGGTCGATCTCGATGCTCTGGCACGACCACCTCGACGGCCGACAGGAGGTCGTCCACGGTCAGCACGTTGGGATCGCGAGTCACCTCCCGCCGCTGGGTCAGCGCGGAGAGCAGCAGTTTGCGGACCCGTCGTCCGTCCAGGCCCGCGCAGGCGCCCGCGATCTTGGCGTGCAACCCCTCGTCCGCGGCCAGCGCCGCGATGCCCGGCCACAGGACCGACAGTTCGGCCAGCCCGTGCCCGACGATCCGGGCGATGGTGGGGGTGTCGGGCAGTGCCAGCGTCAGCACGAGGTCAGCCCGGGACAGGAACGCCTCGTCGACGGCATCGGTGAAGTTGGTCGTCGCGACGAACAACACCCGCGGCGAATCCATTGCCACGGCGTCGATACCGGCCAACAGCGCGTCGGTGGCCCGATGCACGTCCACCGGGTTGGCCGCGAACGACGCCGACGATCGGCGCACCGCGAAACTCTCCACCTCGTCGATCAGCACGATGGTGTGCGGGCGACGGGCGGCGAGCTCGGGAATGGTGTCCGCCATCAGCGCGGTGATGTTGCGCTGGCTCTCGCCGAGCAGCTCGCTCGGAAACGCGTGCGGGTCGATCTCGACGTAGGTGGTCGCCCCCCGCGGGGCGACCTCACGCGCCGCGGTCTGCGCCAATCCCCGCGCCAGCGTCGTCTTTCCCGTCCCCGGTGGGCCGGACAGGACGATCAACCCGTGTGGGAGACCGGCCAGCGTGCCGAGCGCCGGACCGTGCAGCAGGGTCAGCAGCGCATGGTTGAGCAGGCGGTCCTTGACGCCGTCGGCGGTCAGGATGTGGTCCCACGGGCCGTCGTGGTGGTCGGAGGGAAGCGCGTGAATCGACAACACCCCGGGCGGCATCGCCCGCGGCGTCACGGCCACGTCGGTCGCCGAACCTCCGGCCACTCGATGGTGGTGATGTCACCGGCCTGCGCGTCCCGGATGTGCTCGGGTGGCTCTTCGAACAGCACCATCGGATCCATTAGGACGCGCATGGTGTCGAGCAAACTGTCGAACATGTGGATGCGGACCACTTTTGCCGTGTTCTGTGGGTCGTCGTTGAAGTGCTGATGCCAGAGGAAGTGGTCGACGACGATGAGGTCGCCCTTCTTCCACTGGTGGTCCGTTCCACCTTCGGGCTCCGTGCCGAGGTAACTGTGCCCGGTGCCCTCCAGCACGTACAGCCACGCCTCGCCGGCATGACGGTGCATCGATTGCCCACGGCCGGGACCGAGTTCGAACATCGCCATCGAGATTCCCGACGCCTGATATCCGATGGCCCGGTCCAGCAGGAACGTCGTTCGGGTTCCGCGTGGCGTTGGCAGCAGCTCCAACTCGTCCCAGCTGGTGTGCAGCCGGCCCGACCGGCGCGCGGTCTGATCGTGGGCCAGGCGGCGCAACCGCCGGGCGTACGGATCGTCGCCGGTCACCTCCGGCGTGTATGCGGGGCGGGGCGCGAGTTCGCCGACCGGGGTATGACCGGCGTCTTCGATCACCGACATGCCCATGGTCTCCAACAGCGGCTCGCTGGAGAACGTGACGTACCGCGCAGTCTCCGTGCCGTCGTTCCCCGAGCGGTGCCACGCCCAGGCGGGCAGATGCACCGAATCACCTGGGGCCCAGGTGATTCTCTCACCGTCGACTTCGGTCCAGCCGTGGCCCGCGACCACCAGCACCATGGCGTCCCACGAGTGGCGGTGCACCGTCGAGACCACCCCGGGGTCGATCTCGTGCACGAGGGCGTCCATCGAACGGGTCGGGCGGTCGCCGTCGAGCCCGACGTACACCCCAACCCGCGTGCCACGGGCGGTCTCCTCCATCGACACGTCTTCGTGGGCGACGACGGTCTTCTGGTATCCCCGCCACTCCTCGATGAAGTCGGCGCGACGCTTCTTCTGTACGTGGTAGTGCGAGACCTTCGTGGTGGTGTGCGAGACCATTGTCGTTCGGTTCCTCCGTGTCGGGGTTGCGGTTCTGGCCGTGCGGCTCGACAGGCGCGCCGTCAGGCCTGACCGCCGCCGTCGGTGATCGTCTTGTACAGGTCGCTCCACTTCTGCGGATTGTCGAGCAGTTCCTGCTCGGGCACCGTGACCGTCTCGACCCCGGCCAGTGGATCGTCGGCGGTGGGAATGGCGCCGATGCGGTTCGCCTCGGCGATCTGCTGCTGGCCGTCGGTCAGCAGGAAGTCCATGAACAGCATGGCAGCGGCGGGATGCTTGGCCGACTTGATCAGCCCGGCACCGTTGGGCCGCAACACGACCGGTTGGACGGGCTTGTCCGCCACCTTCCAGGCCACCGGGGCACCCTTCGCCGCGGCGTTGTCCACGGTGTGGGAGTAGATGGACGCGCCGACGTCGAATTGACCGGCCGACAACAGCTCGCCCATCACGGTGTGACCCTTCGTGATCTTGGAGTTGGCGGCCAGCTGTCGGAAGAAGCCCATGACCTCGTCTTCGGACATGCCCTGCGACTTGTAGTAGTCGTGCATCGCGGCGAACCAGTCGACGTCGCCGATTTCCAGGCCGACGCGGTTACGCCACTGCGGAGCGACCAGATCCTTCAGCGACGTGGGTTCGGTTCCAGGAGCGACCTTCTGGGTGTTCCAGCCCACCACGAAGGCGTTGAAGCGGTCGGCGGTCCAGCCGTCCTTCTGCCCCTCCGGACGAACCTTGTCCCGAAGCGCACCCTCGTAGTTGCTGAGCAATTTCTCGGATTGGAGGGCGTTGAGCTCGCCCGCGTTCGTCTCGACGAGGTCGGCGCCCTGATAGTTGGCGCTGGACTCCTGCAGGATGCGTTGCAGGACGGTCTCGGAGTTCGCGCGGTAGGTCTCCACCTTGAGCCCGTACTTGCTCTCGAATGCCTTGACCAAGGCATCCATGTCGGTGTTCGACGTGTACAGCGACAGCGCGCCGTCCTTCTTCGCGAGGTCGAGCAGAGTGTCGGTGCGCTCCTGCCCCGACAAGCCGTTGATCTGGTCGTAGACCTTCTGCGCCTGTTCGGCCCCTGGCGCCGCGGCGCCACTGGGTGGGCCGGCGGTAGGACTGCTGCAGCCTGCGATAAGCAGGACCAGGGACACTACCGTGCAGAGAACGAAATGCTTCCTCATCGCCACTCCCGGGGGCTCAATCAGGTTAATGGACTGACATTCAGACCACCACTGTGATTTGTATCATGTCGACCCGCACTCGTGAAGTGGTTCGGCACTCTTGACCCCGTCAGATGACGAATGCCTCGGCGGTCTCCGGCGCGAACAGGTCGGCGGGGGCATACCACCGCCTGGACAGCCCCTGTTCGTGGTGATATTGGAGAAACACCTCGAGAGCCCTCGTGTTGGAAGTGACGCCGTAGGACCAGAAGTCGTCACCGAGCAGCTCACGCGACTGTTCGATGTGCTGGATCAACCACGGTTCCATGAACCGCAGGGCCGACGAGTCGTAGACGCGTCGGTAGGCGTCGTCGCGCGCGGCCAGACATGCCTTGTACAACGACTGCGCCACCCACCGGTGGCGTTCGTACACGTCGGCGCGTAGCACGACGACATGCATGATCGGGAAGACTCCCGTGGTCGCGTAGTAGTCGCGTTCGACGGCGACGACGTCGTCGAACAGCCGCCGCACCCGACGGTCGCCGGCGGCGAAGGGGCTGGGCACCCGGGGCGTCTGCAATGCGTCGAGCCGTCCGTCGGCCAGCATCTCCGACAGCGTGGCGCCGTCGGGGATCGGCCGGATGTCAAGAGCGGTGTCGACGGCGCCCTTCTCGATGCGGCCCGGGGCCTCCTGGCCGCCGGTGTAGTAGGTCACCGAGTCAACCGGCACGCCATGGTGTTCGGCCAGGATTCCCCTGATCCACACCCCGGCGGTCAGTTGAAACTCCGGACACCCCACTCGCTTTCCGCGCAGATCCGACGGTGCCTCGATACCCGCGTCGGCGTTGACGTAGATGCCGCCGTGGCGAAACATTCGCGAGGTGAACACCGGCAACGCCACGAAGGGTCGCGGCTCGGCGTCCAGGGTCGCGACGTAGGTCGACAGCGACATCTCGGCGACGTCGAACTCGCGATGCCGGAGCATCCGAAAGAACGTCTCCTCCACCGGCAGCCGCAGGTAGGTCAGGTCGACACCGTCCGGCCGGACGCTACCGTCCTCGAGGGCCCGGGTGCGGTCGTAGTCGCCGCACGCGAAGGTCAATTGCAGCCGCGTCATCGTTCACGCCTTCCTGGCGGCCAGCCGCCGGTCCAGAAGCGGGTAGACCCGACGGGCGTTGCGTTCGAAGATCGCCTGCCGCTCGCTCTCCGGCAGGTTCAGTGCCGCCACGTACCGCGCGGTGTCGTCCCACGCGATCCCGGTGTCGGGGTCCTCGCCGCGCACCGCGCCGAGCATCTCGGAGGCGAAGAGGATGTTGTCCACCGGGACGACCCGCTGCAGCAGGTCGATTCCCGGCTGGTGGTACACGCAGGTGTCGAAGTACACGTTGCGCAGCAGTTCGGCGGGATCGGGTCGGCCCATCCGCGCCGCCAACCCCCGGAATCGGCCCCAGTGGTAGGGCACCGCGCCACCCCCGTGCGGGATGACGAACGTCAGGCTGGGGAACTTCATGAAGAGGTCGGCCTGCAGCAGCTGCATGAACACGCTCGTGTCGGCGTTGAGATAGTGGGCGCCAAGGGTGTGAAAGTTGGGATTGCAGGACGTCGAGACGTGGACCATCGCCGGGCAGTCCAATTCGACCATGGCCTCGTACAGCGGGAACCAGTACTCGTCGGTCATCGGGGGCGACGTCCAGTAGCCCGCGGCGGGGTCGGGGTTCACGTTGCACCCCACGAAGCCGAGTTCGGTGACGCACCTTCGTAATTCGTCGACCAAGGGTGCGATCTCACCGCCCGGCGTCTGCGGCAACTGGGCCACCGGCACGAAGGAGGTGGGGAACAGTTCGCCGACCCGGTACACCAGGTCGTTGCAGGACCGGGCCCACGCCGTCGCCACCGCCTGATCGGGTACGTGGTGTTCCATCCCGGAGGCCTTGGGAGAGAACAGCATGACGTCGCCGCCGCGCTCGCGCATGGTTCGCAGCTGGTTGTTCTCGACGCTGTCGCGTATCTCGTCGTCACTGATGACGGCCGACCGCGGTGCGCCAAGGGTCGGGTCGTTCAGCGCGGCCAGCTGATCGTCCCGGAACGCCTGGTGCGCAGGCGGTGCCGTGGTGTAGTGGCCGTGGATGTCGATGATCACGCGTCGGCCTCCGAGTACTGGACGTAGCGCAGTCCGGCGTCGCGCAGAGCTCCACGCATGTCGTTCACGTCGAGGCTCAGTTCCCCCTGCCGGTAGCGCTCTCGCGACACCGCTTCCTTGGCCTCGCGCTGGCCGGAGGCGGCGAGCACCTGCGCCGCGTCGGCGCGCTTCACGACGACCACGCCGTCGTCGTCGCCGACCACGACGTCGCCGGCCTCGATCGTGCATCCCGCGCACACCACGGGGACGTTGACCGCACCGAGCCGTTGCTTGATGGTGCCCTGCGCGGACACGCACTTCGACCACACCGGAAACTGCATCCGCGAAAGATCCGCGACGTCCCGGCAGCCCGCGTCGATCACCAGGCCGCGCACTCCCCTGGCCGCCAGCGCGGTCGCGAGCAGGTCGCCGAAGTACCCGTCGTCCGCAGGCGTCGTCGGCGCCACCACCAGGACGTCACCCTGGGCGCACTGCTCCACGGCGACGTGGATCATCCAGTTGTCTCCGGGCGGCACGCTCACGGTGACTGCGGTGCCGCACACCCGGGCTCCGGTGTAAATGGGGTTCATGTAAGGCGCGAGCAGGCCGGTTCGACCCTGCGCCTCGTGGATGGTGGCCACCCCGAATCGTCCGAGACCATCGACGATCTCGGCATCGGTGCGCGGTGGATTGCAGACGACGACGGGCACGTCAGGACTCCCTTCCCAGCCAGGGCATCAGTGAGATGTGGATGACATCGCGCTCCCCGGTGTCACCGGCGAGCGCTCGGATGGCGTGGTCGACCTGATCGAGGCCGAACTTGTGCGTGCTGAGCCGCTCGAGGGGGAACCGCCCCGAGGCCAGCTGCTCCAGCGCGAGGTCACACGCGCGGTAGCTGTGCCCGCGCGCGCTCTTGATGGTGATGGCCTTCTCGGCGAGCTGTTTGACCGGGAAGTCGGGGAAGGCAGCCAGCTCACCTTGGATCAACAGGGTGCCTTCGCGGCGCTTGAGCACGTCGATGCCGAACAGCACGGGCGTCGTCCCTGCCCGTGAGGTGCAGTCCAGGACGTAGTCGACGCCCCTGCCGTTCGTCGAATCCATCACCTGCTCATAGGCATTCACTTCCGTGACGTCGACGGCCTCGTCGGCACCCAGCGCCAGCGCAAGGTCCAGACGTGCCCGATCGCGGGTGGTGCCGGTGACGATGATCTTGGTGGCGCCGGCCTGCTTGCACGCCACGACCTGTGACAGGCCCTGCTGTCCCGGCCCCTGGATGAGCACCGAGGCGCCGTACCCGACGCCGACCGCGAACAGCGCCCACTCGATGCCGTTCGACAGCGGGGTGACCAGTCCGGCGAGTTCGGCGCTCACCCCGTCGGGAACCTTGTGCAGGACCGCATTCCAGGGCAGGTACATGTACTCGGCGAACCCACCCCACAGCGTCCCAGGGTGATTCAGCGTGGTGTAGCCGTAGCGTCGGGCGTCGGCGTTGGTGCGCCAGTCGGTGGCCTCGCAGTGTCGGTATTCGCCGATGCGACACCACTGGCAGTTGTAGCAGCCGACGTAGTGCTCGACGAAGACCCGGTCACCGTCGGCCACGCCGTGGAGCTGACGGAACCGCGGGCCCGCCGCGACGATGGTGCCGACGTTCTCGTGTCCCATGATCACCGGATCGTCGAACGGTGGCGTGCGGTACATCTTCACGTCGGTGCCGCAGATGCCCGCCACCTCGACCTTCAGCAGCGCCGAGTCGTCGGCCACCTCCGGCATTGGCAGTTCACGAAGTTCGGTGGTGTTCGGCGCCGTTCGGACGGCGGCCAGAACCTGGTCGACCATTCATTCACCCCTTGACATCGAGTCTCGTCTGCGTTGGCATAATGGTAATACCATCATGGTTACGTCCACCATAGCGAGTTGGAGACACGATGAGCACCGCAGAACCCATCCTGCGCACCATGACCCGCACCCAGGGCAGTAACCGGGCCCTCAAGGACGGCACGGTGACGCCGCGCGGCCTGTGGCTGGACTTCGAGGACGTCCCCGTTCTGGTGAAGGGCTTCCGCCGGATGGTGCGCTCGCTGGAGTTCGACGTCAGCGAGATGGCGTTGACCACCTACCTCACCGCCCGTGAGCACGGCGTGGCCTTCACGGCGCTGCCCATCTTCCTGGTCCGCGGCTTCCACCACGGCGCCGTGCTGTACGACACGCGATCGCAGATCCGCGAACCGAAAGACCTGGAGGGGCGCCGGGTCGGAGTGAACCGCGGGTACACGGTGACGACCGGGGTGTGGGCGCGCGGAATCCTCGCCGACGAGTACGGCGTCGACCTGGAGAAGGTGACGTGGGTGCTCTCCGGCGACGAGCACGTCGCGTCCTACCTGCCGCCGTCCAACGTCGTGCCGGCCGGCCAGGGGGCCGACCTCGCCGCGATGCTTCTCGCCGGTGAGCTCGACGCGGTGATCGGCGTCGACGTCGACCATCCCGACGTGGCGCCGCTGATACCCGAACCGGACAAGGCTGCCCTGGTCGCGCTCGAACAGCGCGGGTTCTATCCCGTCAACCATCTGGTCGTCATCAAAGATGAAGTGCTGCAGCAGTACCCGCATGCCGGGGTCGACGTGTTCGATGCCTTCGCCGCTGCCAAGCTGCACTACGTCGACACGCTCCGCGGAGGCACCGTCACCGCACCGACCGCCACCGACGAGGTGTACGCCGCGGTCCTTCGCGCGACGGGCGCCGACCCACTGCCCTACGGCATCGAGCCGAACCGGGCGATACTGACGACGTTGATCGACCATGCGACACGACAGGGAATCCTGCGGGCGCCGGTCACCGTCGACGAGGTGTTCGACCCGGCAACCCGCGAGCTCGTCGCCTGATCGTCAGGCGCCGACCGCGGCCGGGACGATGCGCTCGCGCAGCGGCGTCGCCCGATCCGCTGCCGCGTCGGGCGAGATCGTGGCGCCCTGCGTCAGCGCCTTGCGCACCGCCATGTAGTCGGCACCCGCGTTGACGGCATCGACGGCGAGCAGGTCACCGCCTCGGTAGTACAGCACCGAGAAGGCCTCTTCCGAGACGTCGCCACGGACCACCCAGTGGTCGTAACCCTGTGAGAGACCGGCGATTTGGAGCTTGAGGTCGAACTGGTCGGACCAGAACCACGGTACCGCCACGTTGGGTTGGTGACGTCCCGCGAGCGTAGCCGCCGCCGTCTTCGCCTGGCTGACGGCGTTCTGCACCGATTCGAGCCGGACGAGCCCCTCGCCACCGAGGGGATGCGGCTGCACCGTGCAGTCGCCGGCAGCGACGACGCCAGCCAGGCTGGTGCGGGCCAGCGCATCGACGACGATGCCCCCTGACACGTGCAGACCGAGCTGCTCGGCGAGTTCGATTCGAGGCTCGACCCCAATGCCGACGATGACGAGATCGGCCGCGATCCGCGTCCCGTCGGACAGCACCACCGCCGCGACCCGCGAATCGCGACCCTCCATCGCGACGACCTGCGCCCCGAGCCGCACGTCGACCCCGCGACGGCGGTGGGCGGCCAGGTAGAACTCCGACATCACCGGTGCGACGGCCCGGCCGATCAAGCGGTCCCCTGCCTCGACGACCGCCACGTGCTTGCCCTGCGCGCAGGCGACGGCCGCCGCCTCGAGCCCGATGAACCCGCCACCGACCACCACGATCGCGCTCGCCCCGGCCTGCAGGTCGCGCAGCGTCGCGGCATCGTCGGCGGTACGGAGATAGCGCACTCCCGCGAGATCGGCTCCCGGAACCGCCAGACGGCGGGGTCGCGCCCCGACGGTGAGCGCCAGCCGTTCGAAGGGGAGCCGCAAGCCGGACGAGGTGACGGCCTCGCCTCCAGCGCCGGCGCAGGACATGCGTTCGACGCGGTCGCCAATGATCAGGTCGATGTCGCGGTCGGCCAGGTAATCCGGTGCGCGCAACATCATCTGATCGAGATCGGTCGTGCCATGCAGGTAGGCCTTCGACAGCGGCGGACGCTGATAGGGCACGTGGGGCTCGTCGCCGATCAGCGTGATGGGGGCGGTATCGCCGCAATCACGCAGCGATACCGCGAGCTGGACGCCGGCCTGGCTCGCCCCGACGACGAGCGTGCCCGTCACCCCTGCTCCTCGGGGACCTGCACCACGAGTCCGTCGAGCGCGTCGGTCATCGTGATCTGGCAGCCCAGCCTGCTGGACTCGCGGCGATCGGCGACGCCGAGGTCGAGGAGGTCGTCCTCCATGTCACCGACGGACCCCACCTCGTCGATCGACTCGTCGGCGACGTAGACGTGACACGTCGCGCAACTGCAGTTGCCGCCGCATTCCCCGATGATCCCCGGAATGCCGTGGCGCACGGCGGCCGACATGACCGATTCGCCGAGGTGGGCGTCGACGATGCGCTCCGCACCACCGAGGGTGATGAAGACGACCTTGGGCATCAGGAACTCCTCCCGAGTTTGGTATGACCTTTATACCGTAACTGGCGCGACGCAGATGCTCAAGACATTCGGGCCTCAAGCCCGGAGCGACGGGGCACGACCGTGCCCCCCGATCGCCCCAAGAGGTCGAATAGGCGAAAGACATATGGAATTATGGTCATTCCATTATCACTGCCAGTCGACGTCGACGACCGAGGGAGTTGCCCGATGCAGATCGCCATCGCTGCCGATCACAACGCCGTGGCGTTGAAGGGCCGACTGTCCGCGTGGCTCGTCGAACGCGGTCACGTCGTACACGACCGCGGGGTAGACGACGCTGCAATCACCGTCGACTACCCGCCGTTGTGCGCCGACGTCGGCGCCCGCGTGGTCGACGGCACCGACGAGTTCGGCGTGATCCTCGGGGGCAGCGGGTGCGGTGAACAGATCGCGGCGAACAAGGTTCGCGGTGTCCGCGCGGCGTTGTGCCACTGCGCTTTCACCGCGGAGATCGCCAGAGCCCACAACGACGCCAACGTGCTGGTCATGGGTGCCAAGGTGGTCGCACCCGCGCTCGCGGAACGCATTCTGACCGTATGGCTGGAGACGACCTTCAAAGGCGGCCGCCACCAAGATCGCCTCGATCAGATCGCTGCACTCGAGCGCGGCGAGACATTGCAGTGAGCGATCTCGTCCTGTTGCGACACGGGGAGAGCACGGCCAACGCAGACGACGTGTTCGGCGGTTGGCTAGACGTCGACCTCACCGCCCGGGGACGCAGGGAGGCGGTCCGCGCCGGTGAGCTGATCCGCGACGCGGGGCTGCGACCCGCAGCGGTGCACACCTCGCTGCTGCGCCGCGCCGTCGACACCGCGGACCTGGTGCTCGACGCGCTGAAGAGGACGAGCGTCGAGGTGCATCGCTCTTGGCAATTGAACGAGCGACACTACGGACGGCTCCAGGGACGCACCCGCACCTCGGTGCGCCAGGAGTTCGGCGACGCGCCATACGACGAGATCCGACGCTCCTACGACGTCGCGCCACCGCCCGCCGGACTGCCGGGCGCGGTCGTCGACGGAGAATCGCTCGCGGACGTTCGCCGACGCGTGGTGGCCTACTGGGACACCGCGGTTGCCGCCGACCTGCGGGCAGGCCGAACGACGATCGTCGTCGCGCACGGCAATTCGCTTCGCGCGCTGTGCATGCACCTCGACGGCCTCTCCCCGCAGCAGGTGACGACGCTGAACGTGCCGACCGGCGTGCCGCTGCTGTACCAGCTCGACGACGGACTCGTCCCCCGCACTGCGGGCGGTTCCTACCTGGACGCCGACTTGGCCCTGGCGGGCATCGCGGAGGTTCGGGCTCAGGGGCGCGGTAGGAAGTGAGGAGATATCTGGCCGCAACGTTCAGCGCCCTTGCAATCCGCGACTACCGCCGCTACGCGTTCGGACAGGCGGTCTCAGTCAGCGGAACCTGGATGCAGAAGCTCGCGCAGGCCTGGCTAGTGCTCGAACTGACCGACTCGCCGGTCCTGCTCGGCGTCACCGTCGCCGTTCAGCAGCTGCCCACACTGCTGTTCACCACGCTCGCCGGCGCGCTCGCCGATCGCTTTTCCAAGCGGCGCATCCTGCTCTGTACGGCGCTAGGGGGCATGGTTCCGGCAGTGGCACTGGGTGTTCTGACCTATCTCGACGACGTGAACATCTGGGTCGTGCTGGCGGCGGCTCTCCTGCAGGGATTCGCCGACGCCGTCGACAAGCCGGCCCGCCTCACGTTCGTCAACGACATCGCCACCCCCGCGACCCTGACCAATGCGGTGACCCTCAACGGCATCATCCAAAATTCCGGCAAGGTCGCGGGACCGGCCGTCGCCGGCATGCTGATCGCCGGTGTCGGCATCTCTGCGGCGTTCTTCATCAACGCCGCCTCGTACCTGCCGGTGATCGTCGTGCTGTTGCTGGTTCGCCCGCACCCGCCGGTTCACGACGGCGCCTTCCCCACCAGTGGCCGCCTCGTCGACACGCTGCGCTACGTGTCGGCACGGCCGCAACTCGCGTCGGCACTGGTCCTCATGACGGTGAGCGGAATCATCGCCTTCAACTGGAACGTATTGGTGCCGACACTGACTCGGGACAGCTTCGGCGGCGACGCCCGCGCCGTCGGCTTCGCCTTCACCAGCATGGGCCTGGGTGCCGTGCTCGGTGGCCTCGCACTCGCAGGCGTGCTGCGCGGCACCTCGCTGTGGCTCGTCGTCAACGGTTGCGTGATGGGTCTGGCGCTGACACTCACCGGCGCTGCCCCCAGCCTCGCAGTCGCCTACGTTCTGCTCTTCGTCGTCGGCGCGTGCAGCGTGACGTTCCGCGTCACGGCCACGACGCTGCTGCAGCTGCACTCCGATCCGGCGGTGCGTGGCCGGGTCATCTCGCTGCTCGTGCTTGCCACCAACGGCACCACTCCCCTCGGCGGGCCACTGATCGGATGGATCTGCAGCGAGGCGAGTCCGCGGGTGAGTTGCGCCGTAGGGGGTCTCGGGACGATCGCGACGTCCCTCGGATGTTGGCTCTACCTGAGGCGCGCAGGCTCCCCTGGTTGGGCAGCGGGGGACGCGATCGAGTCCGTGCGTCAGGGATTGGCTGCTCGTCGCCGGCCCTAGGTCACTCGGTGAAGACGGGGATGGGGCGCTCCGCGCGCAGCATCACCACGGGGATGTGCCGCGTCGTCGACGTCTGGTAGCCCAGGTAGGGCGGAAACAGGTGCGTCATGTAAGACCACACCTGATGGCGCTCCTCGTATTCGGGCTCGCGCCAGGTGGCTTCGAACGCCTGCGTGGCGATCTGCACGCCGATCGTCTCGCTCTCGCGAATGTTGAGGTACCACTCGGGATCGGTGTCGGCGCCGCCCTTGGACGCGACGATCACGATCTCGCCGCCGACGTTGCCGTAGATGAGCGGCCTGACGTACGGCGTGCCGGACTTGCGCCCGACCACCTTGATCAGGCAGTGGGTCGTGACGGCGTGGCCGCCGACGGAGCTCAGGTCCAGGATGTGGCCCTCTGCGCCGCCCGAGGCGAGGTACGACTTGAGGTGCTCGTCCATGAAGCTCATGGGTGGATCCCTTCCGACTCGGTCTAACTGGCGGTAGGTCGTGTCAATGGTTGAGTTTGGCATGGCGTGGCGACATCCGGTGTTCGGACGTCGTGGTGGTGCTGTGATGTCGGTGGCCGTCTGAAAGTGATGGGTGCCTGGCGCCCACGTTGACGTATGCGACCTCGTGATCGGGTCATCTGGCGTCGTTCGGGCTGCCGTGGAGGCGAAGGGCCGGGTGCCAAGTTAGACGCGGCGTAACCCGAGGAGGGGATCCGCCATAACCCGCGCGGCATCTGATCCGGCCCTTCGTCCCGTCCGTTCAGCGTGGCACTACCGGCCGGGGTTGTGAAGAGTGTTCTCCGAGCTCCTTTCGGCGAGGGACTCCGTCCGGGGTGGTTCAGCTCCAGCGCGCGGGATCGTAGACGGCGTGATCGCGGACCAGAGCGTGGGCGATGCGGTTGGCGCGGTGGGCCAGCGCACAGGCAATGATGCCGCCACGCTTGCCCCGGCCCTTGAGTCCGTGCGCGTAGGTCTTGGCGGCGGGCTCGGTCAGCCACAAACCGATACCCAGATCGATGAGCGCTCGGCGCAGCGCCACACTACCCTCGCGACTGATCGATCCGTCGCGGCGTTTGTGCGCGGACTCGTACTGCATCGGTGAGAGTCCCGATGCGCGGTAGATCTGCTTGTAACCCGGCCATCTATTCGGATCACCAAGGGCAGCAGCGTAATTGGAGACTCTGACCACGCCCCAGCCCGGCACCGACGTCAGGGTGCTGAACGGGCTTGACGGTAACAGCCGGGCGAGTTCGGCTTCGGCGGCGGCGATCCCGGTGTCCAGGTCGGTCAACAGGGCCACGTCAGCGGCCAGCACGCGTCGGGCCACCACGGCATCGCGGGTCGGCAGGGCGTCCTTTGCCGCCGCGATCACACGCTCGGCGACCGGGCGGCGCAACTGCACGTCGCGGGCGGCGGCGAAGCGGATCAGTCGATTCACCCCCAACCCCGACAATCGCGCCGGATCGGTGAACTCGGCGGCGACCAGCCGCCCGATCTTGGTGCCCAGCACATCCGGTAACGCCAAGGTCAGCCCGGGGAACGCCCGATCGAGTTGAGCGAGTAGCTGATTCTTGGTCGCCGTGCGGGTCGCGACCCGGCGCGAGCGGTGCTGGGCCCACGCCGCCAGCTCGCCGATGAGCACCTCACGCTCCCCGATCACCCGGCCGCGACCGGCCAGTACCAACTCGGTGATCGCCTCGAGATCGATCCCGTCGGTCTTCACCCGCCGCCGGCCCATCACCCGGCGCTGCTCGGCGACATGGGCGGGATTGAGTTCCAGCACCTCCCAGCCCGGTGGCCAACGGTAATCCACCACCGGCCGGTGGTAATGCCCAGCGGCTTCTACACCCACTTTGATCTGCGGACACAACGACGCCACGGCCAGCACGCGCTGCGCTGCAGCGCCCAGACCCAAACAGGTCATGGGGAACTCAACCGGGCCCATCAACCGTCGACGAGCGCCGTCGGTCACCGACACCATCGCCGAGGTCTTGCCGACATCGACGGCAACGACGATCGTGGACGACGTGACTGGAGCATTCAGCACAGACACAACAACACCTCCGGGGCGTGCCAGGAGAACCCAGAGCGCGCCAACGCTCAGAGGTCCTCGAAGGAATCTTTGACAATCCCTTCCTGACACCCCCGGAGGCGTTTGTGAAGGACTAACTCAAGTCATATCAACCCGCCTCGGCCGAACGCGGCAGCGCACGGATGGCGGTCCGGATGGCCAAGTAGATCAGGGTCGAGGTGACGATCCAGATGGGCCACCCCATCACGACGCGCGCGGCGGCCAGCAGCTCGGCCTGATCGGTCTCGTACAGGTAGTACTGCACGCCGAATCGTGTCCACGACGCAACGGCCATCATGACGGTGACCAGGTCGAAGGCGCGGCGGACGCGGCGCACCCGCCGCCAGGCGTCGTCCCGGCCGGTGATCCACGCCCAGCCGACGCCGATGAGCGGTCGGCGGATGAGCACCGACACGGTGAACACGGTCCCCAGCAGGACGTAGGTGACGATGCCTGGCAGATAGAAGTCCTTGGCCCGGCCGGTGACGAAGGCCGCGCCCGCGCCGACGGCGACCGCGGCGAAGCCGAACAGCGCGGGTCGGACGGATTCCCGTCGTACCAATTGCCAGAGCAGGATCAGCGCGGCGACGCCCAGCGCGATCCCCAACGCCCACTGCAACGACACCACCACGTTGGCCGCGCCGAAGGCGGTGACCGGAAGCGAGGTGTAGATCAGTCCCCGGACGCCGCCCGCGCGCACGAGCAGTGAGCTCAGGGGCGTCGGGGCATCCACTTCGCCGAGGGTACCGACTCCCCCTACACTCCTCGGGTGCCCGCCATCCCCGTCATCGCCCTGACCGGGTACCTCGGTGCCGGCAAGACCAGCCTGCTCAACCACGTCCTCCGCGCGCCAGGTGCGCGAATCGGCGTCGTCATCAACGACTTCGGTGACGTCAACGTCGACGCCGCGCTGGTGTCGGGTCAGGTCGACGAACCCGTGTCCATCGCCGGTGGCTGCGTCTGCTGCCTCGACGACGACAACGGGCTGGACGAGGCGCTGGAGAAGCTGTCAGACCCCCGGTTGGCCTTGGACGCCATCGTGGTCGAGGCGAGCGGCTTGGCCGATCCGGTCGCGGTGTCGAGGCTGATCCGGTTCAGCGGTGTCGAGCGGGTGCGGCCGGGCGGTGTCGTCGACGTCATCGACGCCGTCACGCACTTCGACGTCGTGGACCGCGGTGGCGGCCCGCTCGCCAGGTACGGGGCGGCGTCGCTGATCGTGGTGAACAAACTCGACCAGCTCCCCGAGGACACCAGGGACGCCACGGTGGCCCGCATCGAGGCGCGGATCCGCGAACGCAATCCGGACGCGCACGTGGTCGGGGCGGTCGGCGCCAGGATCGACCCGTCCCTGTTGTACGACGTGAACGACGACGACGGCTCGGGTCAGCTGTCGATCCGCGACCTCCTCGTCGACGCGCACGCCGACCAGCCCGATCACGTTCACGCCGCGTCGGTGACGGCGACCGGCGACGGCTGCGTCGACCCCGGCGTGCTGCTCGACCTGCTCGAAAATCCGCCCGCGGGCGTCTATCGGCTGAAGGGCACCGTCGCCGTCCGCGCCCGCGAGCGAGTGCGCAGCTACGTCGTCAACGTGGTCGGATCGTCGGTGCACGTGGCGGCGGCGCCGCCCAAGGCCCGCACCAACTGTCTGGTTGCGATCGGCACCCACTTCGACCTCGACGAGGTGCGTGCCAGGGTCGACGCCGCGTTGCGCCCCCACGCCGGCACCGTGTCCGCGGTGAGCATGCGACGACTCCAGCGGTACCGGCGACTCAGCATCTAGCGACTTAGCGACTTAGCGGCGCCAGAATCGGTGCGGGCGGGCACCTTCGGTGACCGGCTGCGGCTTCAGCCGGCACAGCACGCCGAAGTGGTCGGAGGGGAACACCCTCGGCAGCGCGCTGGAGATCGGCTCCGTTCCAAGCAGTTCGACGTCGGTCGCCGCCCAACCGCCGCCCTTCAGGAGTACCCGGTCGAAGCGGACGTGGCGTTGCTTGTTCTTGCTGTCGAGCCGCATCAGGTTGATCGTCGTGTCCTCGGTGAACCCGTCCTCGTCCGGTCGCAGCATCGGCCAGATGTCGTGGTACGGCTCGCCGATGCGCCCGTTCTCGGAGTCGCGCATGTTGAAATCGCCGAGTACGACGGCGTTCTCGGTTCGGCGCAGTGCGCGGAAGACCTGGCCCAGCTGGCGCGAGCGCAGTCCGGCGGCCGCCTTTCCGCTCTCGAGATGCAGTGCGACGACGGTCAGGGGCTGGCCGCCGGGGTCGAGTTCCGCGGTCATGAAGCCGCGGGCCAGGTTGGTGGGTAGCCGGGTGTAGGTGACGTTGGTGATCGGCAACCGGGACAGCATCAGCATGCCGTAGTTGCCGAGGTCACCGCCGGTGACCTCGGCCCGCCGGTACCGCACCCGGATCCAGGGTTCGGCGAGGAACACCGCCAACGCGGCCGGGGTGATCTCTTGAAACACCATGACGTCCGGCATCTTTCGAGCCAGCACGTCGGCGATCGCACGGTAACGCGCCTCGGCGTGAAAGTCGCTGAACCACACGTTGAACGTCGCCACCACCAGCTCGTCGCGGACCACCGGCGCGGCGCCACCGCCGTCGACCCACCGCTTCGACCCCACGTCGAACGAGCCGACGCGGACACTGCGCCGTCGCGACCTCACGCTCGACGCAGCGTCAGCACCGTGATCTCACTGGGTGCGAAGATGCGGAACGGCGGCCCCCAGAACCCGGTGCCACGACCGGCGTAGAGCTGGGTGCGTTCGCCGTGGCGGCTCAGCCCGTGGACGACGGGTTGATCGAGCCGGACGAAGAAGTTGAACGGCCAGATCTGGCCGCCGTGGGTGTGTCCGGATATCTGCAGGTCCACCCCCGCCGCGACGGCCTCGGGAATCTGCTTGGGCTGATGTGCCAGCAGGAGCACCGGAAGGTTCGGGTCCGTCCCGGCCAGCGCTGCCGACAGGTCGGCTCCATGACCGGTCACTCCGGAACCCGCGGCGGTCGCGTCGTCGACTCCCGCGACCACCAACCGGTCACCGCCGCGCTCGACCACGATGTGGCGGTTGTGCAAGACGTCCCAGCCGATGCCGGCCATGTAGTCGAGCCATCCCAACGCCTCCCCGTAGTACTCGTGGTTGCCGGTGACGTAGACGCGGGCGAGGCTGCCGCGCATCGCCTTCAGCGGGGCGGCCTGCGCCTCACGCATCGCGACGGTGCCGTCGGCGATGTCGCCGACGTGGCAGACGAGGTCCGCGTCGAGCTCGTTGACGCGGTCCGTCACGCCCGCCGACCATCTGCTCCGGTCGATCGGCCCGTAGTGGGTGTCGGTGACCATGACCACCCGCAGGCTGTCGAGCCCTGCGCCGAGCCGCGGCACGGCGACCTCGAGTGACCTGACGCGCGGCACGCGCATCGCCTCGTAGTGGCCCCAGGCGAGGACGGCCAGCGTCAGTGCGACGACGGTGAACGCGACGACGCGCGACCTCGTCGGGTCGTCGACTCCGAAGGCGGCCAACGCGACCCTCAGCACCAGGGCCAACACCGAACAGGTGAACAGCACCCACACCGCCCCGAGGAGGGTGTCGGCGGTGACCGCCATCCAATCGGGGCGGCGGCCGCCGTGCCCGAGGATCATCAGGGCGGGCAGGGCGACGAAGGCCGCCACGAAGACCGCCGTGCCGACGAGCACGACGGCCGTCGGCCAGCGCGTCTGCGCCGCCAGCAACGTCCACCACGGCACCGCGAGCAGGATCAGCGAGATGACGAATGGGACCAGGCCCACCCACCACCTACGCCGTTGGCGAGCGTGCGGCTCGGTCTGAGTCGACTGGTGGTCTGACATGGCGGAGCGCCTCGATCCGGGTCGTGGGTTACCGCCGAGGCTACCCACACCGTCGCGCGTCGACCCCTTAGCGGCCGACGACCGCCTCGTCAGGGGCGTCGGGATCCTTCTCGATCGCGATGACGAAGTCGTCGCCGTGCTCGACGACACCTGCGATCACCGCGTCGTCGATTGCCTCGGCGGCGTAGCGCTGTCGGATCATCATGGGATCGGTGCGGAGGTCCTTGACCAGGGCGACCGCCAAGCCAACCATCACCAACACGAACGGCAGCGCCGCCAGGATCGTCAACGACTGCAGGCCGGTCAAAGCGTCGTCACCACCGACGAGCAGCATGACTGCCGCCACGGCTCCCGTTGCGGCGCCCCAGAACACGACCGTGCCACGGGACGGCTCGATGGTCCCGCGTTCGGACAGCGAACCCATCACGATGGAGGCCGCATCGGCGCCCGAGACGAAGAAGATGGCGACCAACACGATCACGACGATGCTGGCGACCGTGGCGAACGGGAACTGGTCGAGCAGGGTGAACAGCTGGCCTTCGGTGGTGCCCTCGCCTGCGAGGTCGACGCCGCTCTGCTGAATGCTGATCGCCGCGCCACCGAAGATCGCGAACCAGATCAACGACACCACACTCGGCACCAGCAGTACACCGGTCACGAACTGACGGATGGTGCGGCCGCGGGAGATTCGCGCGATGAACATGCCGACGAACGGCGTCCACGACAGCCACCATGCCCAGTAGAAGACCGTCCAGCTCTGCAGCCAGGTGTCCACGGCGGGACCCTCCGCGCCGCTACGGGCCGACATCATCGCCATGTCCTGCAGGTAGCTGCCCAGCGACGTCGGGATCACGTTGAGGATGAAGACCGTTGGGCCGACTAAGAATACGAAGACCGCGAGGCTCAGTGCGAGCACCATGTTGATGTTGGAGAGCCACTGAATGCCCTTGGCAACGCCCGACACCGCGGAGAAGATGAAGGCGACGGTGAGGACGGCGATGATGATGACCAGCACCGCGTTGCCCGTGGCACTGATACCGGCGACGATGTTGAGTCCACTGCGAATCTGCAACGCGCCCAAGCCAAGTGATGCGGCCGAGCCGAACAGCGTCGCGAAGATCGCGAGCATGTCGATGACCTTGCCGAGCGGTCCGTTGGCCTTGTCACCGATCAGGGGGGCGAACGCGGCGCTGATCAGCTGCAGGCGGCCCTTGCGGTACACCCCGTAGGCGATGGCAAGACCGACCACGGCGTAGATGGCCCACGGGTGCAGGGTCCAATGGAACAACGTGGTGGCCATCGCGGTCTGCATGGCTTCGGGATTTCCGGCTTCACCGGTGCCCGGCGGGGGCGTGACGAGGTGCGACAGCGGCTCGGCGACACCGTAGAACATCAGTCCGATGCCCATGCCTGCGCTGAACATCATCGCGATCCACGAGATCGTTCTGAACTCGGGCTCCTCGTCGTCACGGCCGAGCGGGATGGCGCCGAACCGGCTGACGGCCAACCAGAGCACGAACAGCACGAACGCCGACGACGTCACGACGAACAGCCATCCGGTGTTCTCCATCGTCCAGGTCAGCGCCGAGCCGGACACGCTCTTCAGTGACGGTGTGCTGAGGAATCCCCACACCAGGAAGCCAAGCGCGATGACGGCGGTGACGCCGAACACCACCCAGTCGACGCCCCGGCTGCGCGCCTGTTCCTTCTCGTCGACCGGAACGTCGAGGGCGGGATGCGGGATAACGCCGCCGCGACCGGTTTGCAGAACGGACACCACTCGGCGGCGTTTGCGGTGTTCGTCGGGCTCGTTCGAACGGTCGATCTCGGATTTCGCGTCAGTCGTCACGTGAGCTGCCTTCGGTTAACGGTCGGCATACGGGCGAACAACACACAACTCCCTCACAGCAGGCCCGTCAACCTGAGCAACGTCGACGACGCGCCCGACACGGTGTCCCCACGCCCCCGCGACCAGACGCATATGTGCACGACACGCCGAGAATTTTCGCAGGCTTGCGACTGTTGGCGAGGGCGGGATCTCAGGTGACGACCTTCACGAACCCCATCGTCGGGTCGGACGCGCTGATCGGATTTCCGCGGTCCCGCAACGCCGTCAGCAGTGCGAGAACCTCGCCGTCGAGCCGCTCCCCCGGCATCACCAAGGGGATGCCGGGTGGGTATGGCGTGATGGCCTCGGCGGCGATCCGGCCGGCTGCCTCCGACAGCCGCACCGACTCCGCACCGGCGAAGAACGCCTCCCGCGGGGTGAGCACCGGCTCCGGCCGCACGGCCAACACGTCGGCGACCATCCCGTGGCTCGCCTCTGGCCGCGTTCCTGCGCGTCGGGCCACCTCGTCGAAACCGGCGACCAGCCGGTCCATGTCCGCCTCGGTGTTGCCAATCGTGCTGATGCACAGGACATGTCCGGTGCCGCTCAGCTCCGGTTGGACGCCGTGGACCGCGTTGAGCCGGGCGACCACGTCGCGCGCGTCCATGTCCAGGGTCGACGTTCCGACGAGCATCTTGGTTTCGTCGAGCTGGTGCAACCCGGTGCCAGGGCCCGCAAGGTGCTCCGGGCGCAGCACCGTCAACCCCGGGACGGCAGCCAACCGGTCCGCGGTGCGGCGGGCGCGATCAAGTGTCGCCTCGAGCATCTCCCGGCCGTCGGTCGTCATTTGGCGCCGGGCGAGGTCGATCGACGCCATGATCGCGAAGTGCGGGCTGGTGGTCTGGATCAGCTGAAGAGCCCGGCGCACCGTCGCGGGGTCGAGTTGCGTCGGGTCGACGTGCAGCACGGCGGCCTGGCTCAGCCCGGAGAGAATCTTGTGGACCGACTGGACGGTGGCCGCCGCCCCGGACCGTTCGCCGGGAGTGGGAAGGTCCGGGTGGAAGGCGAAGTGTGGCGAATGTGCGCCGTCGACGAGCAGTTTGGCGTCGTAGCGGCGGCACAGCTCGGCCAGTGCGGCGATGTCACCGGTGGTGCCGTAGTACGTGGGGTGCAACACCCAGAGCGCCTTGGCGGCCGACTCGGCGAAGGCCCGCTCGACGACGTCGGCGTCGAGACCGTGTGCGACGCCAAAGCGAGCGTCCCACCGGGGTTCCAACCAGACTGGCTTGGCCCCGACCTGGACCAGACCCGCGAGCACCGACTTGTGGGCGTTGCGCGCCACCAGGACCGGCTCACCTGGACGCAGCGCCGACAGCGCGACGGCGATGTTCCCGCTCGTCGACCCCTGCACCAGGATGAAGCTCTGCCCAACGCCCCACGCGTCGGCGATCAGCTCCTCGGCCTCGGCGATCGGCCCCTCGGGGCAGTGCAGCGTGTCGGTGTCGGGCAGGTTGTTCAGGTCGACGTCGGCCAGGTGCGCGCGGAACCACGGGTCGAGGGTGCGGCCGCCCTTGTGACCGGGGCTGTAGAACGGCGCCTGGTCGCGCTCGACGAACGCCCTCAGCGAGTCGAACAGCGGGGCGGTGTCATGCTTCAAAGTCCATACACCCGTTGCGCATTGGTGACACCGATGAGGTCGACGACGTGGATGGCGTCGTCGTCGGTGCAGTCACCGGCACGCACCCATTCGCCGAGCACGACGCCCATGGCGCGGCGCCACAGCACCGACCCGAGGACGTGCAGTTCGGGTGGCCCGAACGCATCCGAGGAGTACAGCTGCTTGGCGAACGGCGCCGTCTCCATCGCCTCGGCGACCAGACCCGTCGACCGCACCCCGAGGTAGTTGACCGCCAGGCCGACGTCGAAGTTGACGTGGTCGAACGCTTGGGCCAGGTACCCGGCCTGGCGTTGAAAGGGGTAGCAGTGCAACAGCAATACCGGGACGGGCGTCATCGTGCGAAGCAGGGGCAACAGCAACATCGGGTCGCTGCGGTGCAGATCCATGTCACGATCACCGAAGCCGACGTGCACCTGAATCGGCAGCCCGTGCGCGGCGGCCTCGTGCACGCCGAAGGCGATCAACAGGGCGTCGTCGACTCGGAGCGGCCGGGGTCCGGCGACGAAGGCCCTTGCGTGCGCGACGACGTCGGCGTCCGACGGGCGGGTCCAGTCGACGTCGAACCCGACGCGGTAGGCCGCAATGGTCTTGGTGCCGACCACGTGTGGGTCGTCGACCGCGGCCCGCAGCGCGGCCCGAAAGGCGTCGGGGAAGTCCTCGGCAGACGTGCCGCCCTCGATCAGGTCCTCGGTGAGGCGCTCCAAACGCAGGATCTCCGATGACGGCACGCCGCTGAGTGCGGTGAGGTGCTCGGGCGTGGTGATGAGGTCGCCCTTGAACCCGGTGTCGACGACCCAGCGTCCGATGCGCGCCGCGGGCAGCATGATCCGCGACAGGTCGTCCGGTGAGAACTCGCTGCGCCGCGCCCAGTAGTCGTCGGCGCTGGCCAGCGGCTCGAGTCCCAGCAGGGGCGCACACCATCGGCGGATGGAAAGGCCGAGCGGAGAGTCGAATTGGGTCATGAAGCTCGGGACGGGATCGGTGGACCCCTCGTTGATCGAGGCCTCGAAGTCGGCCCGGTCGACGGGCTGGCTGAAGGTGCCGTGCACGTGATGGTCGACCAGTTCGACGGTCTGCAGGTGCGCGGCCAGGGGTTCCGGCACGTCACCGCGTACGCCGGCGAAGACGTCCGGCAATTCACCAGCCTGCATATCGAGCCACCTCCTCGGCGTTGACACGTCCTGCGGCCGCGTCGGCGATGGCCGCGCCCAAGATCTCGACCGCCCGGCCCGCCTCGGCTTCGGTGAGCACCAGCGGTGGCGTGATCTCCAGGACGTTGCCGCCGACGTAGTAGACGACCGCTCCCAACTCCCACGCACGGTAGACCACCTCCGCCGCCAGCCGGGGGGCACGCTCCCCGGTGCCGGGGTCGACGAGTTCCAGCCCGATCGCCAGCCCACGCCCACGGACGTCACCGATGCGGTCGGCGCCCGGTGAGCCGGCCAGCGCGCGAAGCCCGTCGGCGAGCACCTTGCCGACGGTGGCCGCCCGTTCCGGCAGGTTCTCTCCGACGACGGTGGCCAGCACCGCGCGGCCCGCCGCGGTGCACACCGGGTTGCCCGCCGTGGTGAGAAGTGCTGCCGCAGGCGGGTTGTCGAGGATCTCGGCGGGCCCCACCGCAGCCGAAAGGGGTAGGCCGCCGCCGAGCACCTTGCCGAACGTGACGATGTCGGGTTCGACGCCGTCGTGGGTGAAGGCGTGCAGCGTGCCGGGCCTTCCGAGACCCATCTTCACCTCGTCGCAGATCATCGGCACGCGAAAGCGCCTGCACAGCTCGTGCAGCTGGGCCAGGAAGCCGTCGGGTGGCACGACGAGGCCGCCGTCGGACAGGATCGGCTCGACGATCAGGCAGGCGATGGTGTCGCTGGCCAGGTGCTCCTCGGCCAGCGCCAGGCAGGCCGTGACGTCGGCCTCCACCCCGTCGGGCCCGGGCCGAAAGGGGTTGGGATAGGCCAGGAACACCGCATCCGGATCGGCGGGTGCGCCCGCGTCCACGTGCACGCCGGACACGCCCATCGCGACCCCGACTCCGCCGTGGTAACTGTGCTCGAAGGCGATGACGGTGCGCTTGCCGGTCGCGTGCCGGCAGGCCCGCAGCGCGACGTCGTTGGCGTCGGAGCCGGCGTGTCCAAGGTAGACCCGCCGCTCTCCACTGCCGGGCACCAGCGCCAGGAGGTCCTCGGCCAAACCCACCGAGTCGGGGTGGACCGCCGAGAGCCCGCCGGACCCCGGCGCGTTCCGGATCGCGCGACTGACCGCCTCGACGACGGCCGGGTGCCCGTGCCCGAGCCCGCTCGCCGTCCACGTCGCAGACAGGTCGAGCAGCTCGCGACCGTCGGGGGTCACCAACGTCGAACCGTGGCCCGACACCACCTCCAACGGGAAGAACCGAAGCTTCTCGATTCCCGCGACAGCAGCCTCGTCCCGGGCGTAGAGCGAGCTCATTCCGTCGCGGCCAGCTCGGCGCTCAGCGACGCCCCGACTCGTTTGGCGATTCCGGACGCGGCCAGCGCGATCACCAAACCGACTGCGCACCAGTACAGTCCGAGCAGGGGTGCGGCGGTCCACTCCGTCGCGTCCTTGACGTTGAACCACAGGATCACTGCGATCACCACCGCGCCGAGCAGCGGGAGCGCCAAGCCGAGCACCTTGCCCCCGCCACCGTGCACGCGGACGAACTTGGGCGCGCCGACGAACCACGCGGCGGCGAGTTCCACCAGCAGGTAGCAGACCATGAGGCATACCGAGCCTGCGACGGCGAACAGGAAGTAGGTGTCGATGGCGGGGTTGCCGGTGCCCATGTCCGGCCAGCGGAAGGCTCCGCAGAGCAGGTCGACCACCAGCGCGACGCCGACCACCAACCAGGTGGCGAAGCGGGGACCGCCGGTGCCCTCGTGGATGTTGGCCAACGCCTTGGGGCCGAAGCCGTCCCGACCGAACGCGTACAGCATCCGGCCGGACGTCGCGGACGTCGCCAGGTGGCAGCCGAACGCCGCCACGGTGGCGGTGAAGATGATGAGCAGGCTGAACCACTGCCCGACGTACGTGCTGCCCAAGTCCCCCAACGTGTTTCCCGAACTCTGGAATGCCTCGAGACCGGCGGCGTCGGTGCCGAATCCGACCACCTGGGCGAACATCACGACCACGAACAGCACACCGGTGAGGAGCAGCGTTCCCGCCAGCGCCCTCGGGATGTTGCGGCCGGGGTCGTCGGTTTCCTCGCCCATCGAGGCGCAGGCCTCGAAACCCGCCCACGACAGGAACGCGGCCACCACGCCGCTGATCACCGCGGAGCTGGAGACGCCGTCGAAGGTGAAGACGCTGAAGTCGACCCCGGTCGACGGTGCTCCGCCCTTGGCGAAGATCACCACCACCAGGGCCACCATCGACACGATGCCGATGCCCTCGATCACCAGCAGGATCTTCGCCAGCAGTCGAATGTCACGGCCGGACAACAGGAATGAGATGGCGGCGCCAATCACGACCACCAGCAGCCACGGCACCTGATACGGGTCCGGGTTGGACGGTTGCAGTTGGGCGATGAACGCGTTGGTGAACGCCGCGGTCAACGCCAGGGTGCCGATGGAGAACCCGACGTAGGCGCCGAGCATCGCGAAGCCGGAGAAGAACCCGGCCCGCGGCCCGATGGTCCCGCCTACCAAGCCGTACGCCGACCCGGCGTGGTTGAGGTGCCTGGTGAGGCGGACGAAGCTGTACCCGACCAGCGACACCCCGACGAGACCGATGAGGAACACCAGGGGGATGGCCTTGCCAACCGTGGCGATCAGACCCTGACCGTTGCCGGACATGGCCAGTGTCGGCCCGACCAGGGCGACGGACATGGCCAGCGCCACCCAGAACGGGAGGCGGCGGTGCGGAAGTTGACCGGTTTCCTCCGATGGACTGGCCGGTGACGTACTCGTGCTCATCGATGTCTCCTCGGTTCCTGGGGTGGCAAACGCTGGGTCAACAGCTCCACGCCAGGCGTAGTGCCTGCGTGGTCTCGGCGGCTGGTCGGCCGCCGTAGGTCGCGAGTTCGTGTCGCCGCACGGCGACCACTGCTTCGATCATCTCGGGGGTGAGCAGCTCCGCCGCGACCTCTGAGCGTTCGAGGGCGTCGACCGCGGAGAGTTGGTCGGTGGCCAGCGGCGCTGGGGCAGTGGCGGATTCGGCGGGATTCTCGGGGACCTCGGCGGGCAGCTCCAGCCCGAGGTCGACACCGCGGAGGGCGCTGCCAAGGAAGGCCGCCGCCGCCAGGTACGGGTTGGCGCTCGGGTCGACGAGTTTCAGCTCCGCGTTGGCACCGTGCGGGCTTCCCGGGGTGGCCGCGATGAACCGCACGGCGGCTTCGCGATTCTCCAAACCCCAGCACGCAACGGCGCCTGCCCAGTTACCCGGCTTGAGCCGCAGCGCCGACAGTGCCGAACCCGCGTAGACCCCGAGCAGATCGGGAAGTGCGTCGACGACGCCTGCGATCGCAGACCCTCCGGCCGACCGGATTCCGTATGGCCCGTCCCCACCGGAGAACAGCGGGCCGTCGGCGTCGGCCAACGACAGGTGCAGGTGCGCCCCGTTGCCCGCAGCGCCCTCGAATGGCACGGGGGCGAACGAGATTTGCAGCCCGTGCCGCGCCGCCGCCCGGCCGAGGACGATGCGGGTCAGGATGACGGCGTCCGCGGCGGCGACCGCCGTGGTGGGCGCCAGCGACACCTCGAGTTGGTCGTGACCGTACTCGGTGTGGATCTGTTCGATGCTCAGGCCCGCGCGGTCGGCGGTGGTGGCGAGGTCGACGAGGAACGCCGAATGCTCCAGCGACGTCCTGATCCCGTAGGGCGACCACGGTCCCGACGACGCCGGCCCTCCGTCGGGGGCGATCATCGTGCATTCCAGTTCGGCGCCGACCAGGGCGGTCAGGCCGCGGTCCACCGCGGCCCGTTCGGTGCGCGCCAACAGGGAGCGCACGCACAGCGGCGCCGGGTCACCCGCCTGGTCGGTGAGGTTGCCCGGCGCCCACGCAATGCCGTCGTCGACGACCTGGGCGGTCGCCGGGTCGATCCGAATCCGCAGGTCACCGGCGACACCGATGGTCGGGGTGAAGGCGATTCCACTGTCGACGCAGAAGACACTCCACGAGGGCGACACCCCCATGCCGGAGCGCTGAAAGTCCCCGAGCCTGCGCAGGGGAACGTACTTGGCCCTGGTCACACCGGCCGGATCGGTCACCGAACCAGCCACCAGTTCAACGCCTTTGGCGCGCAGGTCAGTGATGCGGTCGTCGATCGACACTGATTCTCTCTCCCGTCGCTTCACTCGCCGCCGAGCGGTCCCGATGCCGGGGCGCCCAGTGAGTCTGCGAGAAACCTATGTCATGAATGTTTCAGATTCTTTAAATTCGACGGTTTATGGTTGATTCATAAGATCATCGATCGGAGGATGCCTGCATGTGTCGACTCTTGGGTGTCGTCTCGCTGACGCCGGTGTCCATCGCCTCCGCCGTCGGGGACGCGGTACTGACGGACTTCCTCGCGCTGACGAAGATCCACGGCGACGGGTGGGGCGTCGCGGGCGTCGACCACGTCGGTGACGTCCCGCGCGTCATGGTGTCGGCGGGCAGCGCGCTCGACGATCCCGAGTTCGTCGCGGCCACCCGTGAACTCCGCCCAACCGCGTCGCTTGTCCACCTCCGCTGGGCGACCACCGGGCTCGCGGTCGAGCCGCGCAACTCCCACCCGTTCCTCGCCGACGGTCTCGCGATGGCCCACAACGGGTCGATCAAGCCGATGGACTCGTTGGACGGCCTGCTCGAGCCCGCGATCGCGGCGTCCATGCGCGGCACCACCGACAGCGAGCGCTACTTCGCGCTGATCCGTCAACACCGCGGTGCGACAAGCACTCTCGCCGAGGCGGTGCGGCGCGCCGTCGCCCAGTTACGGAAGAGCCACCCCAACGCCAGCCTCAACGCCCTCGTCCTCGGCGAGGACCAGCTGATCGTCGTCCACGCGCACGCCCACAGCATCCTGCCCGCCGAGGACATCGCGGAGATCAGTGCCACCGACCTGCCGTCGGAACACCTCGAGGACTACTTCGCCCTGCGCATCGCGCGCGTTGGCGATGGCGACGACGCCAGGATCGTCGTCGGCTCGACCGGATTCGGCGATCTGCCATGGGAACCCGTGGCACCCGAATCCGTCGTCGCCATCTCGATGCATGATTTGTCGGTGACGACGCATCCGCTGGTTCTGCCCGACGCGACGCGACCGGCGAAACCGGCGTGACCGACGAGACCGTCGCCGCGCGCGCCGGCGCCGCCCTGCCGTCGCTGAGCAAGGCCGAGCGTCGGGTCGGCCGGGCACTGCTCGCCGACTATCCCAGCGCCGGGCTGGCCAGTGCGGCACGGCTCGCCGAGCGCGCCGAGGTGAGCCCGCCGACCGTGCTCCGGTTCGCGCAAACCCTTGGCTACGAGGGGTTCACCGATCTTCAGGTGGCGTTGCGCGCCGAGCTGACGGCCCAGTCCAACGGGCCGATCACCCGGCTGCCGGCCACCCCGACCGGCTCGGCGGATGCCGGCCCGCTGGATCGCCTCCTGCACCAGGCCCGCGCTCAGAACGAACGCGCCGAGGAGACGCTGGCGCAGATGCCCGGCCCGGCCGTGGAGGCCGCGATCGCGCTGCTTGCCGACACCAGCCGACCGCTGTACCTGCACGGTGGACGGTTCTCACACCTGCTGGCAATGCATCTCGCCGCGCACCTGGAGCAGCTGCGGCCCGGCGTGCGGCTGCTCACCGACCCCACCGGTCGCGATCTGGGCACCATGATCGAACTGACCCGCCGCGACGTCGTGATGCTGTTCGACTATCACCGATATCAGCGCAGCGCCGCCGATCTGGCCGCCCGCGTACATCGGGCCGGCGCGACGGTGCTGCTCGTCACCGACGACCTGGCCTGCCCCGTCGCCCCGGAGGCCGAGGTCGTGCTGACGGCGTCGAGCACGGTGGGCACCACCTACCAGAGCATGGCGGCGGGGTTCCTGCTCACCGAGCTGCTCATTCCGCTGGTGATGGACGCGGTCGGCGAGCCGGCGAGAACCAGGATGGCGCTGTGGGAGGAACAGCGCCGCAGCGAACTTCTGGACTGAGCGCTAGCGGGCGGTCACCGCGGCGGCCGCGTCACGCGGCAACCGGAACGACTCGACCACGGTGAGTGCCATCAGCGCACCGAGCACCAGGAAGGTCCACGCGTACGCGGTGTGCGGTGTCACCGCCAGTGGGGTCAACGTGCTGAGCAGCAGTGCCGCAACGGCGATCCCGAGACCGGAGGCTAGTTCCTGCACGGCCGCGTTGAGTGTGTTCGCATGCGTCAGGTGGTCGCCGTCGACGTCGGAGAAGGCCAGCGTGACGTAGGCGGTGAAGCCGACCGATCGCAGGACGCCGCTGAGGAACAAGACCACCCCGATGACGGCGACCGGCGTCATCGGGCCCAGGCTCGCGAGCAGCCCGTAGCAGCCCACCGAGAGCACGCCGTTGACGATGAGCACTCGACGAATCCCGAAGCGCCGCATCAACGGCGTCGTCGCCGGCTTGATCGCGATGTTTCCGACGAACAGCACCGCGACCAACAGACCCGAGAGGAACGGCGTCCATCCGAAGACCAGTTGGAATTGCAGCGGCAACAAGAACGGCACCGCGGTGATGACGAGGCGGTACAGCGATCCGGCGGTCACCGTGATCCGCAGCGTCGGCACCCGCAGCACCCGCAGCTCGATGAGGGGATGACGGGTGTGCAGCAGGTGCCAGGCCGCCACGGCCAGCAGCACCGGGGCCGTCGCACCGCCCGCGGCGACCAGCAGCCAGTCAGTGCCTGCGACCCGGATGCTCTCCAACGCCATCAGGGCCGCCGCGATGCCCGCGCCGAGGACGAGCAGCCCCCGCCAGTCCAGCGGCCGCGGCACCGGATCTCTCTCGCCGCTGATCAGCTTGAGCGACAACAGGAAACCGACGACGCCGATCGGGATGTTGACGAAGAAGATCCACCGCCAGGAGCCAAGGGTCGCGATCGCGCCGCCGAGGACCGGGGCCAGCACCGGTGCCGCCAGCGCTGGCCACGTCAACAGCGCGATCGTCCGGACCAGGCTGGCCTTGCCGCTGACGCGTAGCACCGCCAGTCGGCCGACGGGCACCATCATGGCGCCGCCGACGCCCTGCAGGACGCGCATCCCGACGAGCATCGGCAGGGAGACACTGAGCGCGCACCCGAGCGACGCGAGGGTGAAGATCGCGATGGCGGCGGCGAAGACCGGCCGGGCACCGAAGCGGTCGGCGACCCATCCGCTGGCCGGGATGAGCACCGCAAGGGTGACGAGGTAGGCCGAGATCGCGAGGTTGACGTCCACCGGGTCGACCCCGAACGACGACGCGATCAGAGGTATCGCCGGGTTGATGATCGTGGCGTCGACGATCTCCATGAAGAACGCGCCGGCCACCAGCAGCGCCATCCCCCGCGGGAACGGAGCCGGTTCTTCTCGCGACTCGGGCGACGACACGGCTGTCACCGTAGCCAGGTGTCACCCGGCGTGCTGAACCACCGCGTCTGGATACTCGGGCAGGTGCAGGTCGTCGGCCGCCACGCGGACCAGCCGCTTGCCTGCCAGCTTCATCGCACCCCGGCCGACGGGGCCTGCCGCGACCATCGCCCCGGCGTGCAGCGCCCGGATGCCTCCCTCGGTGCGCGGATTGGCCCGCCGAATGGTCTTCATGATCGACTGTGGCGCAGTGGTTTCCACGTGCGGGCGCATCAGCTGCTCGTAGCGGACCAGGGCGGCGCGGTCGTCGTCACCGCGGGACAGTTCGCCGGCGAGCACGTAGGCGCCGATCAGCCCCAGGCTGGTGCCGCCGCCGCCGAAGGTCGCGTTGGTGTACGCCGCGTCGCCGAGAAGCGCGACGCGACCGCGCGTCCACTGCGACGAGCTCACCTGGCCGAGGGCGTCGAAGAACAGCGGCGCGTCGTCGAGTTCGGCAAGCACCCGGGGCGCGAGCCCGCCGACGTCGGCGAAGGTGCGACGCAGGATGGCGACCTGGTCGGCCCGTTCGAGATCCTCCAGCCCTCGCACGTCGGAGATGAATGTCAGTATGGCCCTTGAGGTTCCGAGATTGTCGGGCCGGACGTGCACGGCCAGCGAGCCGGGAGCGTGCTGCCAGTTCCACCACTGGTCGTCGGCGGCCAGCCGCGGCACGGTGACGTAGGCGAAGTACATGCCGAGGTCGTTGACCTGGGTCGGGGTGACGAATCGCCGCGAGGTCGAGCGCAGGCCCTCGGCGATGACGACGACGTCGGCGTCGACGCTCGACCCGTCGTCAAGCGCAACCGAGACGTGGTCGCCGCGGTCGGTGAGGTCGGCGATCTGCGTGCCGAAGCGGTAGCCGGTGGTCTCGCGGGTGTGCTCGATCAAAATCCGGGACAGCTCGCCCCGGAGGATTTCCAATTCGGCGGTGGGACCGTCGGATTCACCGGGACCGCCCATCGGAAAGGACGCCACGGGCGAGCCGTCTGCAGCTACGAAGCGCATGCCGACCTCACCGGTGTTGGCCGCCCGCACGTCGGCCTCGATGCCCATGCGGCGCACCACCTCACGGGCGGCGCCGCGGACGTCGACGTTCTGCCCCTCACTGCGGGCCTGCGGGAAGCGCTCGAGGACGGTGGTCCGCCAACCCCTGGCGGCGAGTTGATGGGCCAGGGCGGGTCCGGCGATACCCGATCCGGAGATGACGGCGTGGCGAGTCACGAGATGGTGTCCAATCGGAGAGGATTTACCTAGAATACCGTAATACATGTTCTATGAAGTATCTGCCCACGGGAGAGCCGCGTGAAACCGAAGAGCGACGAGAGACACGAGCGCGACGCGACGGGCCACTGGCTGTCCAACCTGAGCGGGCCGACGATCGCCATGCGCGGCTTCCTGGAAGCTCACGACGAGCTTCAGCGGCGGCAGGCGCGGCGGATGGGCCTCAACGCCACCGACATGCAGGCCCTGCGACTGCTCGACGTTCACGGCCCGATGGGACCAACGGAGTTGAGCCGTCGACTGGACATCCGGTCGGCCTCGGTGACGGTGCTGCTCGACCGCCTCGAGTCCGACGGGCTGCTCGAACGCGTCCGCGACGTGGACGACCGCAGGCGGGTCGCCGTTCGGGTGCTACCCCACGCGGTTGACCTGCTGTTCGACACGTGGGCGCCGATCGTGCGCGCCCTCGACGACGTCGGACACGCCATGACACCGGCCCAGCAGAAGGCCGTCTGCTCCTTCTTCGATCAGCTCGTCGGCGTCATGACCGAAGCCGATGCGGCGCCAACCGAGTGACGTCGAGCCCGCGGGCGACGAGGTCGGCGGGGACGGGTTGGCCGAGCACGAGGGCCGCGCCCAGCCGTGCCGTGGCGGGCGCTGTCTGGATTCCGTAGCCGCCCTGCCCCGCAAGCCAGAAGAAGCCCGGAGCGTCGGCGTCCTCGCCGACGACGAAGTTGCGGTCCGGCGCGAACGTGCGCAAGCCCGCCCACGACGCACCGATGCTGCGCACCCCGATCGTCGTCGTGGCGTTGATCGCGTCGATGGCCCTGGCGATTTCGAGCTCGTCCGGCTTGGCGTCACTCGGCGGGCACGGCGTCTCGTCGGCGGGCGAGCACAGGAACTGCGCCCCTGCGGTCTTGACGTAGAAGGACTGGTCGACGTCGCTGCAGTTGGGCCATCCCCGGCTGGCCTCACCCAGCGGCGAGTCGACCATGAAGATGGTGCGCCGCACCGGCGTCAACCCGACGGGCCGCACGCCGGCCGCGGCGGCCAGCACGTCGGCCCACGCGCCCGCGGCGTCGACCACCACCGGCGCCCGATGGGTGCCGCCGTCAGCGGTGGTCGCGGTCCACGCGTCCCCCAGCCGTTGCAACGACACCACCTGGGCGGTCCGGACGATCTCGGCTCCGTTGCGGCGCGCCCCGCGCACATACCCCTGGTGCAGGGCCGCCACGTCGAGCGCCATCGCCCGCGGTTCGTACATTCCGCGCTCGACCACCTCAGGTCGCAGCAACGGGAACAGCTCGTGGCACCGGTCGCCGTCGAGCAGTTCGGCGTCCGCCACCTGCCGCAGCACCGCGGCGTGCATCCGCTCGATCACCGCGGCGCGGCCGGTGGTCGCGAATTGCAGGGACGGCCGCGGGGTCATCAGCGTCGATTCGAAGACCTCGGGCGGATCGCTGAAGAACGCCCTGCTACCCGTCGTCAGAGCCCGAATCTGTTCGCCGCCATAGGTTTCCAGGAACGTCGCGGCCGACCGGCCGGTGGTGTGATAGGCCAGCGTCGGCTCCATCTCGAGCAGCGTGACCCGCACCGCCGTCGACAGTTCGTAGGCGATCGACACCCCGGCGATTCCGCCGCCCACGACGACGACGTCGGCGCGGGTGTCGGTCGAAGTCATGACAGCAGCTTCCCAGACTCCACGTATCCTCGGGAGCCATGAGGCTGAGCAGAGAACACGCATGAGCGCGGGGTTGTTCGGGCTGCTCGACGACGTCGCCGCCCTGGCCCGGCTCGCGGCGGCCTCGGTCGACGACATCGGCGCCGCGGCGGGTCGCGCCACCGCGAAGGCGGCAGGCGTCGTCATCGACGACACGGCCGTGACGCCGCAATACGTACACGGCATCACCGCGGACCGCGAGTTGCCGATGATCAAGCGGATCGCACTCGGCTCGTTGCGCAACAAGTTGCTCTTCATCCTGCCCGCCGCGCTGCTGCTCAGCCAGTTCGTGCCGTGGCTGCTGACCCCGATCCTGATGCTGGGCGCCACCTATCTCTGTTTCGAAGGCGCGGAGAAGGTATGGGGCAAGATCCGGGGGCACGACGCGCACGCCGCGCCGGCTGCCGCGGTCGGCGAGGACGCCGAGAAGCAGATGACCAGCGGAGCCATCCGCACCGACTTCATCCTGTCGGCCGAGATCATGGTGATCGCGCTCAACGAGGTGGCCGACCAGTCCTTCTGGCCGCGGCTCATCATCCTGATCGTCGTCGCATTCGTGATCACCGCCGCGGTGTACGGCGTCGTCGCCCTCATCGTGAAGATGGACGACGTCGGCCTGGCCCTCACCCAGCGCGCGTCCGCGTTCGCGCAGAAGGTCGGCCGCGGTCTGGTGGTCGGCATGCCGAAGCTGCTGACGGCGCTGTCGGCCATCGGCACGGTCGCGATGCTCTGGGTCGGCGGCCACATCCTGCTGCTCGGTACCGACACTCTCGGCTGGCACCCGCCGTACGGGTTCGTGCACCACCTCGAGGAGAACGTCCGCCACGCGACAGGCAGCGTCGGCGGCCTGTTGGCTTGGCTGGTGAACACCGGCATCTCCGCGGTGATCGGACTCGTCGTCGGCGCCGTCGTGGTGGCCGTCGTGCACGTCACCCGCCGAGTGTGGACTTCTGCCACGCACGAGGGCAGATCGGCGTAGCTCGACTCCACACTCGGCGAGAAGAGGCACTAGCGCGCCAGCACCATCATCGCGACGTGCAGCGAGGTGCGAGACTCCGCGTCGTCGAGGTCCACCCCGAGCAGGCGCTCGACGGCCGCGAGACGCGCGTACAGCGTCGGCCGCGAGAGATGTAAACGCTTGGCCAGCGCCGCCTTGTTGCCGCCTTCGTCCAGGTAGCCGGCAAGCAGATCGAACATCTCGTCGCCGTGCGTGGCCCGTCGCTCCAGGAGTCCGCGCAGCTCCGTCTCGGCGAATGCCTGCACCCTCGCCTCGGAGCGAATCAGGGCGATCAAACCGCGCAGCCGTACGTCGGCCGCCCTGAAGAACGGTCGGCCGTCCGCCATCGCCAGCGCGACCTCGGCGACGTGGGCGGATTCCTCGAGCCCGCCCGCGGCGTCGACGAGCCGGCTCGACTCCGGCCCGACGCCGATGACGCACGACGAGACGCCGTCGACCTGGACGACGGCGTGGCGCATCGCGGTGGTCACCTCGATGAGGGCGCGTTCGGGGCCGGGGTCGGCGACGGCCATCGCCTTGGACTGCGGTGCGAGCAGCAGGTCGATCTGGCCGTCGTCCCTGCTGGCGGCCAGCACGCTGTGCCCGCCGGACCTGATCGCGTGGACCACCGCGTCCAGGGTTCGGCTGCGCCGCTGCTGGGTCAACAGCTGGTTGGCGTTGGCGGTCTGCGGTACCCGGACGGTCATCGGAACGTAGGTCAGCGCCGGCCGCAATCCGAGTGCATGCGCGCGGGCGGTCGCCTCGCCCTCGTCCCTGATCCGCCCGCGCAGCAGGTCGTCGACCAGCCCGCTCTGTGCCCGCAATTCGAGTGACGTGCGGTCCTGCTCGACCATCCGGTGCAACGCCAGCGCCTGGGCAGCTCGCTCCAGAGTCGTCACGGTGCGGTCGTCCGGCTCGTCGCCGTCGGCCCGCCCCAGCGGCGCAACCAGCCGGCCCCACTCCTGCCGATACGGACCGACCGGGCGCGTCACCCACGTACCGACGTCGACCCGCGACCGGCGCTCCCAGTCGCCGAGCAGCTCGGTGAGCGAGAGCCCCCGTCGGACGAAGGCCAGTGCCTGGTGGTTGAGGTCTTCGAGGACGATCGGCATGTCGAGCATGTCGGCCGCGGCCGCGACGATCTCGTCCACCGACGCTCGGCGCATGCTGAGGTTGGTGAACGCCTCGTGCACCCGGCGGGCGTAGTCGACCTCGGCGTACTGCTCGGCCACGATCCGGCGGTGCACCTCCTCGGTGACCTCGACGAAGCGCACTGGGCGCCGCAGCGCGACGACGGGCAGGTCGAGATGCGCGCCTGCCGCCACCACCGAGGGCGGCACCTCGTCGACGTGCGTCCCGAGTTCGACGACGAGCGCCACGGCCCCGGCCTGCGCGAGCTGCGGGAGGTAGGCGTCGCGGTGCTGCTCGTCGGTCAGCGCCTGCCCGGTGGTGAGCACCAGCTCGCCGCCCTCCAGCAGGTTGGACAGATCGGGCAGGTCGCTGACGTGTACCCAGCGGACCGGCCGGTCCAGCGCGTCGGGGCGGTCGGCACCGCAGACCAGGACGGGATCACCGGCCTGCAGCACCGGCAACGCCAGGATCTCGCGCACGGTCGGCTGCATCTACACATCGTAAGTTCATTCGGCTGATTCGTTACAGATCGTCGGACAACTCACGCCGTGAACGCGGCGAGAATCGAGGCATGACACTCAGCACCCGCGTCAAGACCATCGCCCACTGGGCCGACGGCAAGGGCTTCGCCGGATCCGGCGACCGCACCTCGTCGGTGACCAACCCCGCCACCGGTCAGGTCACCGGCGAACTCGCCCTTGCCGACGTCGCCGACGCCCGCGTCGTGATCGACGCCGCCGCCGCGGCCTACCCGGCCTGGCGCGACACGTCGCTGGCGAAGCGCACCACCATCCTGTTCGCGTTCCGCGAGCTGCTCAACGCCCGCAAGGGCGAGTTGGCCGAGATCATCACCAGCGAGCACGGCAAGGTCGTCTCCGACGCCCTCGGCGAGGTCAGCCGCGGCCAGGAAGTCGTCGAATTCGCCTGCGGCATCGCGCATCTGCTCAAGGGCGGCATGACCGAGAACGCCTCGACCAACGTCGACGTCGCCTCCATCCGCCAGCCGCTTGGCGTCGTCGGCATCATCAGCCCGTTCAACTTCCCGGCCATGGTGCCCATGTGGTTCTTCCCGATCGCCATCGCCGCGGGCAACACCGTCGTGCTCAAGCCCAGCGAGAAGGACCCGTCGGCCGCGCTCTGGCTGGCCGAACTGTGGGCGGAGGCCGGTCTGCCCGCCGGCGTGTTCAACGTGCTGCAGGGGGACAAGGTCGCGGTCGACGAACTGCTCACCAACCCGTCGGTCAAGGCGATCAGCTTCGTCGGCTCGACGCCGATCGCGCAGTACGTCTACTCCACCGGCACGCTGCACGGCAAGCGGGTCCAGGCCCTCGGTGGCGCCAAGAACCACGCCATCGTGCTGCCCGACGCCGACCTCGACCTGGCCGCCGACGCCATGATCAACGCCGGCTTCGGCTCGGCCGGTGAACGCTGCATGGCCATCAGCGCCTGCGTCGCCGTCGGCCCGATCGCCGACGAGTTGGTCGCCAAGATCGCCGATCGCGCCAAGGGACTCAAGACCGGTGACGGCACGCGGGACTCCGACATGGGGCCGCTGGTCACCAAGGCCCACCGCGACAAGGTCGCCTCCTACGTCGACGCCGGAGAGGCCGACGGCGCGACCATCGTGGTCGACGGGCGCGGGATCTCCGTCGACGGTGAGTCCGACGGCTTCTGGCTGGGTCCGACGCTGATCGACAACGTCACCCCCGAGATGAGCGTCTACACCGACGAGATCTTCGGCCCCGTGCTGTCGGTCGTCCGGGTCAGCTCGTACGACGAGGCCCTGAACCTGATCAACGCCAACCCCTACGGCAACGGCACCGCCATCTTCACCAACGACGGCGGCGCGGCCCGGCGGTTCCAGAACGAGGTCGAGGTCGGCATGGTCGGCATCAACGTGCCGATTCCCGTCCCGACCGCGTACTACAGCTTCGGTGGCTGGAAGAGCTCGCTGTTCGGCGACACCCACGCCCACGGCACCGAGGGCGTGCACTTCTTCACCCGCGGCAAGGTCGTCACGACGCGCTGGCTCGACCCCAGCCATGGTGGAATCAACCTCGGCTTCCCGCAGAACGACTGACGAGGGAGACTGACGACATGACGACCTTCGACAGCACTCTGCTGCCCAGCGGCCAAGACCTGGCCACCGCCAAGGCCGAGGCCGCCCACGCCTACGAGCTCGACCGCAAGCACGTCTTCCACTCCTGGTCGGCGCAAGCCCAGATCACGCCGATGACGATCGTGGCCTCCGACGGCCAGTATGTCTGGGACGGCGACGGCAACAAGCTGCTCGACTTCTCGGGGCAGCTGGTGTTCACCAACATCGGCCATCAGCACCCGACGGTGGTCAAGGCCATCGCCGAGCAGGCGGCCAAGCTGTGCACGGTGGCGCCGCAGCACGTCAACGCCGCCCGCTCGGAGGCGGCCCGGCTGATCGCCGAGCGCACCCCTGGTGACCTCAACCGGGTGTTCTTCACCAACGGTGGCGCCGACGCCGTCGAGCACGCCGTCCGCATGGCGCGGCTGCACACCGGCCGGTACAAGGTGCTTTCGCGCTACCGCTCGTACCACGGCGGCACCGACACCGCGGTCAACCTGACGGGCGACCCGCGCCGCTACCCCAACGACTACGCCAGCAGCGGCGTCGTGCACTTCAACGGCCCGTTCCTGTACCGCTCGTCCTTCTACGCGGAGAACGAGCAGCAGGAGAGCGAGCGCGCGCTGGAGTACCTTGAGCGGCTGATCCAGCACGAGGGCGCGAACTCGTTCGCGGCGATCATCCTGGAGTCGGTGCCCGGCACGGCGGGCATCATGGTGCCGCCGCCCGGATACCTGGCTGGCGTCCGCGAGATCTGCGACAAGTACGGCATCGTAATGATCGCCGACGAGGTGATGGCCGGCTTCGGACGAACCGGAAAATGGTTCGCCATCCAGCATTTCGACGTGGTGCCGGATCTCATCACGTTCGCCAAGGGTGTCACCTCGGGCTACGTGCCCCTGGGCGGCGTGGCGATCAACGACGCGATCTACTCGACGTTCGCCGACCGCGCCTACCCGGGCGGGCTGACCTACTCCGGTCACCCGTTGGCATGCGCTGCCGCCGTCGCGACGCTGAACGTGATGGAGGACGAGGGCATGGTGGCCAACGCCGCCCGCATCGGCTCCGAGGTGCTTGGCCCCGGTCTGGCGGACCTCGCGGCGCGGCACCCGTCAGTCGGCGAGGTGCGTGGGCTCGGCGTGTTCCAGGCGATCGAACTGGTCGCCAACCCGCAGACGCGGGAACCGTTGGCGCCCTACGGTGGTTCCAGCCCCGCGATGAACGCGGTGATCGCGGCGTGCAAGTCCGGTGGCCTGCTGCCGTTCGCCAACTTCAACCGCATCCACGCGGTGCCGGCGTGCAACATCTCCGACGCCGAGGTCGCCGAGGGGCTCAAGATCCTCGACGCCGCGCTGACGGTGGCCGACGGCTACGTGAACTGAGGTCAACCGCCGAGACTTCACTTGATGACGCGGTTTCGCGAATTCCCGTCACCAAGTGAAGTCTCGGTGAGCTCAGCTCAGGGCGGTGAGGTCCCGGTCGACGTTCACGGCACGTCAGTGTGCCGGATGAGATCAGTCGACGAGGCCGAGTTTCGCGGCGTAGTCGAGCACGGCCTCGGCGCGGGCGCGGGTGGGGCCGACGCTTCCGTCGTACGGTCCGGCAGGCGCGTCGAGGCGGGCGAGCGTGGCACGCGCCTCGTCGATCTCCAGCGGTGACGGGCTGAGCAGTGCGTTGACCGTCTCGGCGTGCGCGGAGTCCAGGCACAGCCGCCCGGTCATCCCGGCGGCCTTCGTCACCGCGGTGTCCCTGGCCAGGTCGGCGGCGTGGGCCCGCAGCGTCGGCCCGTCGACTGGGGCAGGCAGTCCCGCCGCGCGACTGGCGATCACCAGCTGGGCGCGTGGGTAGGCCAGCGTCATCGGGTCGGCGGACATGCCGGTGTCGCGACGAAAGTCACCGACTCCGAAGGCAATTCGTGCACAGCCGGGTGCCCTGGCGATGTCGGAGACCGACTCGACGCCGACGGCCGACTCGACCAGCGCGACCACCGGGGTGTCCGCGGGCAACCGGGAGCTCGTCGCGGCGACGTCGTCTGCGGACTCGGTCTTGGCGAGCATGACGCCGAGCAGCCCCGGCGCGCCGGACAGCGCGTTCAGATCGGCCGACCAGAACGGCGAGGTCGTGCTGTTGATCCGTACCCAGCCCTGCCCACCGGCGAACAGCCACTCCGCCACAGACTGACGACCGGCGGGCTTGCGCGCATCGGGCAGCCCGTCCTCGACGTCGAGCACGACCGCGTCCGCGTTGCCTGCGACCGCGGCGTCGAAGGCGTCGTGCCCGTCGGGGGTGCCCGGCTGCAGCAGCCACGTCCGCGCGAGCGACCAATGGGGCCGTCGGGTGCGCACGGGTGCGTCAGATGAAAGGGTCATCCATCCATCATCGGCGCCGAAGTCGCGTTCGAGAAGCTTGCGCACATTTAGTTCACCACCGGTTCACGCCGTGGTGGCGCCGCGGGCCACGAACCGCCCGTGCCCCTTGCGGTCCTGCACCACGCCGTCGTCGACGACGACCGTCCCCCGGCTCAGCACCCGACGGATGGCGCCTGCCACGCTCCAGCCCTCGTAGATGCTGTAGTCCACCAGCGACGGCGACGAGTCCACCGACAGCCTGGTCTCGCCGTTCGGGTCGAAGATCACCACGTCGGCGTCGGCGCCCACCATCAGGCTGCCCTTGGCGGGATACAACCCGAAGAGCTTCGCCGGGTTGGTGGCCGTGATCGCCACCAGCTGCTCGAGGGAGATGCGGCCGGCGGCCACGCCGCGGTCGAAGAGCAGCAGCAGCCGGTACTCGACGCCGCCGACGCCGTTGGGGATCTTGAGGAAGTCCTCGACCCCGGCGTCCTTCTGGCCCACCATGCAGAACGGGCAGTGGTCGGTGGACACGACGTCGACGTCGCCGCGGCGGATGCCGTGCCACAGCCGATCCTGGTGATGGGATGCGCGCAGTGGTGGCGTCATGACGTACTTGGCCACCTCGAAGGAGTCGCCGTCGTAGACCGAGTCGTCCAGTGTCAGGTAGTGCGGGCACGTCTCCGCATGGATGGGCAGGCCCCGCGCCTTGGCGGCCGCCACTTCGGCGAGGGCCTCCTCGCAGCTGATGTGCACGAAATAGGTGGGCGCCTCGACCAGTTCGGCGAGCACGGTGGCCCGATGGACGGCTTCGGCCTCGAGGATCGTCGGACGTGTCTTGCCGTGCCATTGCGGCGACGTCCGGCCCGCCCGCAGGGCACGTGAGGTGAGAACGTCGATCGCCGAACCATTTTCGGCATGCACCATGGTCAGCCCACCGGCCGCCGCCATGCGTTCCATCGCGACGAGCAGGGTGGCGTCGTCGACCATCAACTCGCCGGGGTAGGCCATGAACAGCTTGATGCTGCTGACCCCGGAGTCGACGAGTTCGTCGATGCCACGAACCCTGTCGGCGCCGAGATCACGCACCACGACGTGGAATCCGTAGTCCACGACCGCCTGGCCTTCGGCCTGGCGGACCGAGCGCTCGAGCGCGGCGGGCAGCGGTTCCCCGAATTCCTGCATGGCGAAGTTGACGATCGTCGTGGTACCGCCCCGCGCCGCGGCGGCGGTGCCGGAGTGCGACGTGTCCGCCGTCGTGGTGGTCAGCGACGGGAAGTCCAGGTGCACGTGCGGGTCGACGCCGCCGGGCAGCAGTAGGCATCCCGCGGCGTCGATCACGGTGTCGGCCGCGATGTCCAGGCCGTGCCCGAGTCCGACGATCACGCCGTCGCGGATGTACAGGTCCGCCGCGAACCGTTCCGCAGCGGTGACGACGGTGCCGCCCGTGATCACGGTCGTGCTCACGGGACCAGTCCGCGCAGCGCCGGCCAGTGCCCCGCGGCCCTGGCATGACGTTCGTAGGCGGCCGCGGCGGCAAGGACGACACCGTCGCCGAGGTGTGGGCCGATCAGCTGAATCGCGACCGGAAGCCCCGACTCCGTCAACCCCGACGGCACGCTGATGGCCGGTTGGCCGGTGAGGTTGGCGATCGGCGTGAAGCCCTGCCAGGTCGTCGGCGCGACCGTGACGCCGTCGATCTCGGTCGGGCCATCACAGTCGAGCGGGAACGCGGGTACCGCGCTCGTCGGGGAGAGGATCAGGTCGAATCGGCGCATCGTCGCCGCCATGTCGTTGACGACGGCCTTGCGCATCATCAGCGCCTGCGTGAAGTCCTCTGCCGTCCAATCGGTTTCGAGCATCTCGACCAGTCGGGGTGACATTCGCCCGCCGAACTCGGTGACCATCCGGCGCATGCCGACGAGGTCGGTCTCGTTCATGATCAGCGCGGTGAAGTGCGGCGCCGGGTTCGGCCAGGTGGGCACGAACGTCTCGACCTCGGCCCCGAGCTCGGCGGCGAACAGTTCGGCGGCGCGGTCGGCTGCCGCCCTGACCTCGGGGTCGACGGGGAGGTAGCCGAAGTCGGGCGTGTAGCCGATGCGCAATCCGCGCAGGTCGGTCCGGGCCGTGGCGGTCTGCCAGTCGACGTCGCCGGCGGGGATGGTGTGCCGGTCGCGCGGATCGGGTCCGGCGAGTGCTGCCATCACCACCGCGACGTCGTCCACCGTGGTGGCCAGCGGACCGATGTGTTCGATGCTCTCCCAACCGGATACGCCTGGATGACGGTGGTCGCGGCAGCCGGGGTAGACGGGTACCCGCCCCATCGACGCCTTGAAGCCGACCAGCCCGCACAGGGCGGCGGGGATGCGGATCGAGCCGCCGCCGTCACTGCCGAGGGCGAACGGCACGATCCCGGCGGCCACCGCCGCCGCGGTGCCTGCACTGGAGCCGCCGGGGGTCCTGCTGAGGTCCCACGGATTCCTGGTCTCCGGGAACAGCGGATTCGCCCCCGTCGCGGAGTAGCCGAACTCGCTGGCATTGGTCTTGCCGAGGCTGATCGCGCCGGCACCGTCGAGGCGTTCCACCGAGACGTCATCGGTGTCGGGGACGAAGTCGGCGTACGCCACCGAGCCCGACGTGGTCCGAATTCCCTTGGTGCAGATGAGATCCTTGACGGCGTAGGGAATCCCGGCCAGCGGTCCGGCCACGCCGTCGCGGAGTTGGCGCTGGACCTCGACCGCCCGCGCCCTGGCGATCTCCGGGGTCGGGGTACAGAAGGCGTGCAGCGACGGATCCGCCGCGGCCAGCCGGCTGAGCGCGGTGTCGACCAGGTCCACCGGCGACGAGTCGCCCGCGGCGATGGCGTCGAGGAGTTCGACGACGGTCACGCCGCCTCCGTTCCGGCGCTGCGCTGGCTCGCGTACTGGCGGACGGCCTCCATTGCCGCGTATCCCGCTGCGGCCGCGACGATTCCGACCAAGGCGTCGATCGACCCGGGGACGAGGTAGTGCGAGGCCGTTGCGGCTGCGGCGCCGATGATCCACCCGGCGAACGCCGTTGGGCGATAGGCGAGGAGGCCGGCGTCGACCCTGCGCAGCACCAGTTGGTCGACGATCAGCACCGCTCCGATCGGGGGTACGAAGATGCCGAGCAGGTTGAGCCAGTCCAGGAAGTACGCCCAGACTCCGGTGGCCGCGACGACCAGGCCGACGACGCCGAGGCCGATGGCGATGGGCCGCATGCCCGCTCGGGTGATCCCCGACCAGCCGACGGCGCCGTTGTACAGGCAATGCGAGGCGACCGAACCGAGGTTGATGAAGACGAACACCACGGCGATGGCGGACAGCAGGACGCCGTGGCCCGTCAACAGGTTCAGGAACCCACCACCCTCGGTGGCCGGATCCTTGGATCCGCCGACCGCGACGACGAGACCGCCGACCGCATAGGCGATGAAGTTGGCCACCGGAAACGCCGTGAACGTGGCGGCCACCGCCGAGCGACCGCTGGTGGACCATCGGGTGAAGTCGGCGGTCATCGTGCCGGAGTCGGCGAACCCGGCGATGACGATGCTGACGGCCGCGCCGAAGGACAGTGCGGTCCCCGCACCGTGGTAGGACATGACGTCACCGAAGGACGTGCCGGAGTCACTGCTGCCCAACATGATTGCGACGATCGCCAACACGATGAACAGCGGTGCGGCCACCATCCCGAGCCACGAAAGGGCTCGGATGCCGACGATCGTGACGGCGGTGTACAGCACTCCGCCGATCACCGCGCCGAGGACGGCCGACCACCCGAGGGCACCCTGCAAAGTGGTGCCAGTCAAGCCGATTTGGAAGGAGAACCAGCCGAGGACCACCGTCGCGAGGAACGCCGCGGCGATCACCCTGCCGCGGTCGCCGAACGTTGCGGCGGCCTGCAGCGAGAAGCTCTTACCCGTGCGCCCCGCGACGAAGCTCAGGGCGCCGACGTAGGCGAACAGGACGACGTTGCCGATCAGGATGGCGCTGAGTCCCGCCACGGTGCCGAGGTTGTAGACGATCACCCCGCCGAACACGGCGTTGCCGAGGTTCATCGGGAAGCCGAACCAGACGGCGGCTATCGAGGTCAGGCTGCGGCGGGCCGACTGAGGCACCGGTTCGTGTTCGTACTCCTGCGCGAGGTCGAGGTGTGGCTCGTGGGTGGTCGTGGACATGTTTCTCCTGCAACGGTGTTGGGCGTGACGGGGCGGCACCCGGCAGGTCGCCGGGTGTGCTTGACGTGCTGTGTGTGACGGGCTAGGCGGACTTACGGGGCGCCGAAGAGGTGGTGCAGCACCCGGGCACGATTCACTTCGATGTGCTCGTACGACAGCTGGCGGGCGCGACCGGCGTCACCGGCGATCAAGGCCTCCAGCATGATTCGGTGTTCGGCCCACAGCACGTCGGGTTCGTCGTTCTGCAGGTTGATCCAGTGCAGGCGTCCCTCGATCGGCTCGAGCATCTGCACCAGAAACTTGTTGCGCGCCATCTCCGGCACCAGGTCGTGAAATTCGACGTTGCAGGCGTACACGGTGCCACGGTCGCCGGTCTCGACGGCCCGCTCGGCCTTGCGCGCCAACGCCTCCAAGCGCCGGACGTCGTCCTTGGTCGCGCGCTCGGCCGCCTTGCCGAAGGCCGTGGACTCCAGGGCTTCGCGAACGTCGAACAGCTCCTCGACGTCGACGCGGGAGAGCTGACGGACGATGACGCCCCTGGTGGCCAGCATCTCCACGAAGCCCTCGGTGTTCAGCATGCGCAGGGCCTCGCGGATCGGCAGCCGGGACACCTCGAAGTCGGTCGCGAGATCGCGTTCGACCAGCCGGGTGCCGGGCGGATAGGTGCCGTCGGAGATGCGATCCCGGATGGCGTCGCGGATGAACTCGCGCAGCGGTCGGCCGTTCTGTCGGCCAGTGCCCGTCATGGGCTTCAGTATCGGGGTCGCCACGTCACACCGTGACCAGGTGGGGGTGGGCGGCCAGCAATGCCTCTGTCTCGCGAGCCGCCACCTCGACGGCGAGCTGGTCGGCGTCGGTCCATGGGCGTTCTGCAAGGCTGTGCACCGACAACCACCCGACCATGTCGGCGCCGTGCTGCACCGGTGCCAGCATCTGCGCCCGAACGCCGTACACGTCGACGAGTGCCTGGGGTGGCTTGGGCGCGGTCGCGAAGTCGGGTTGCACCAGCGTTCGGCGGTGCTGCTCGATCCAGCGCACGGTCTCGAGATCGCGCTGCGGCAGCGTGGCGTCGCGGCGGATCGAGCGCACCTTGGTGCCGTGCGATTCGGCCGCACACGTGCCGACCGAGCAGCCGGCCGCAGGCAGATCGATGCGCAGCGTGGTGCGGTCGCCCCCGGTCTGGTGGCGCAGTCGCTCGGTGAGGGCCTGCATCTTCGCGCGCAGTTGGCCGCTGACGCCGAGCTCCCCAAGCGCCGGTATCGGGGCGTCGTCGCCGGCCAGGCCGGCGGCATGCCACACGGTCGCGCCGATCGAGTCGAACACCGGCGTGCCGAGCTGCGCCCCTACCCGCGCCGCGGGCGCCACCCCGTCGACGTTCGTGCACATCACGGTCACGGCGTCGGCGCCGTGGGCCGCCGCGGCGATCATCGACGCGACGTCGGCGGGTCCGACCGATGCGAAGTCGTAGTTGGTGGCGAGACCGCGGTACTGCTGGTTCACCGCCTCAATGCCGTTGCGGCCCAGCTCCTCTGCGATGCGCGCCGAGACGTCGGCAGTGTATGGGCTCACCAGCCCGAGGCGCTCGACGCCGTAGGTCCGGCAGGCCTCGAGGACGGCGAGCGTCGATGTCGTCGCGGGCACCCCGGCCGCGGCCGACAGCGCGTCGCACAGGGCCCGCTCGCGGTCGACGCCGAGCCACGAGCCCGACGTGCCTGCCCAGGCGACGACGTCGACCCTGGCCTCGGCCAGCAGTAGGGCGGCGGCTTCCATGCCCGCGACGTCGAACTGGTCGTCGGAGTCCGGCCCAAGGGCGATTCGGGTGACCCCGACCCGGGTGACGTGCATCGCCGCCCGGTCCGCGAGTAGCGCCCAGGCGGCGGGCTCGAACGCGGTGTTCGACGACGGGCAGATGAAGCCCAGTCGTATCGCGTCGTGCGTCACTCCGGCCTCCTCGCTGCGGTCCCAATTTGGGATCCCAAAAGAGACTGATCCGGCGGGAGGTCGATGTCAACGCAACGGGCACGAACCAGAATCCGTCGCGCAATCGGGATCGGCACAGCTCAGCGCGCACACGAGGGCCACCCCACGTGCCGTCGGCCCGATTTTGGGATCCCAAAATTTACCCAGTCGTAGCACTCGAAACATGCCGGCAGTCCTGGCGAAACCGTGTCCTCATCTCGCGATCCAATGTCGATATGTGGGTATGCCCCACTCATGGCGAGTGAGACTGAGTACGACCTGATCGTGATCGGCTCTGGCCCTGGCGGGCAGAAGGCGGCCTTGGCTGCGGCGAAATTGGGCAAGAAGGTGGCCATCGTCGAGCACGGCCACATGGTCGGAGGCGTGTGCGCCAACACCGGCACCATCCCGTCGAAGACGCTGCGCGAGGCGGTGCTGCACCTGACTGGGATGAACCAGCGCGAACTCTACGGCGCGAGCTATCGCGTCAAGGAGAACATCACGCCCGCCGATCTGCACCAGCGGACCTCGCACGTGATCGACCGCGAGGTCGACGTCATCCGCAACCAGCTTATGCGCAACCACGTCGACCTGCACATCGGCAACGGCAGCTTCGTCGATGCCAACACCGTCAGGGTGGAGGGCGCCCAAGCCGCCGAACATCGCACGCTGACAGGCGATTTCATCGTCATTGCCACTGGCACCACCCCGCGACGACCCGACGGAGTCGACTTCGACGAGGAACGGGTGCTCGACTCCGACGAGATCGTCAACCTCGGCTTCATCCCGACGTCCATGGTCGTCGTCGGCGCTGGCGTGATCGGCATCGAGTATGCGTCGATCTTCGCCGCGCTCGGCAGCCACGTCACGGTGGTCGAGAAGCGCGACACCATGCTCGACTTCTGCGACCCCGAGGTGGTCGAGGCCCTGCGCTTCCACCTCCGTGACTCCGCCGTCACGTTCCGGTTCGGCGAGGAGGTCACCGACGTCGACGTCTCGCCGAACGGCACGTTGACCACCCTGGCCAGCGGCAAGCAGATCGCCGCCCAGGCCGTCATGTACTCGGCGGGACGCATCGGGCGCACCGACGGGCTCAACCTTGACGCGGCTGGGTTGGCCACCGACGATCGCGGGCGCATCGAGGTCGACGAACACTTCCGGACCAAGGTCGACCACATCTACAGCGTTGGAGACGTGATCGGCTTTCCCGCGCTCGCGGCAACGTCGATGGACCAGGGCAGGCTGGCTGCCTATCACGCGTTCGGCGAGCCGGCCAACGACATGACCGCGCTGCAACCGATCGGCGTCTACACGATTCCCGAGTTGTCGTTCGTCGGCGCCACCGAGGTCGAGCTGACCAAGGATTCGATCCCCTACGAGTTCGGAGTCTCCCGCTACCGTGAGTTGGCGCGCGGCCAAATTGCCGGTGACTCCTACGGCATGCTGAAACTGCTGGTGTCGACCGAGGACCGAAAGCTGCTCGGAGTCCACATCTTTGGCACGGCCGCCACCGAACTGGTGCACATCGGTCAGGCGGTGATGGGCTGCGGCGGCACCGTCGACTACCTCGTCGACGCGATCCTCAACTACCCGACGTTCTCCGAGGCCTACAAGGTCGCCGCACTCGACGTGATGAACAAGATCAGGGCCGTCCGGAAGTTCAACGAAGGCCACTTTGCGCAGGACGACACGGATGAGGTCGCCGAGAAGGAACTCGCCGCCGCGGAATGACCGCCCCGCGTGGCATCCATCTCACTCCTGCTCGATGTCGGCACTCGGCGCCCCCGTCGATGACAAGATCTCGAGGGTGGCCGAGCCCGTCAGTTTCCCCAGCAGCACCGGACCCATCCTGCGAGGGTTGGTCGACGTCCCCGTCGGCGAGCCCCGCGGGTGGGGCGTCTTCTCCCACGGCTTCACCCTCGGCAAGGACAGCCCGGCGGCGAGCCGGATGTGCAAGCAGCTGGCCGCAGACGGCATCGGGATGCTCCGCTTCGACAACCTGGGCCTCGGCGACTCCGACGGCGACTGGGGCGACGGGTCCTTCTCGCACAAGGTGGCCGACACCGTGCGGGCGGTCGAGTTCATGAACGGGACCGGCCGGGAGGTCCGCGTGCTCGTCGGGCACTCGTTCGGCGGCGCCGCCGCGATCGCCGGTGCCCACGAATGCGAGACCGTTGCCGCGGTGGCCAGCATCGGGGCGCCGTACGAACCCGCGCACGTCGAGCACAACTACGACGCCCTCGTCCACCTCATCGAGGCCGACGGAGAGGCGCCGTTCCTCGCCGGCGGCAAGGCGCTCACCCTGAAGAGGCACTTCATCGAGGACGTCCGCGCCGCCGACCTGCGCGAGCGCATCCGCACCCTGCGCCGGGCGCTGCTGGTGATGCACTCCCCCACCGACAACACCGTCGGCATCGAAAACGCCAGCGACATCTTCCGCACCGCGCGGCACCCGCGCAGCTTCGTCTCCCTCGAGGGCGCCGACCACCTGCTGACCGGCAAGAACCAGGCCGCCAGGGCGGCACGAATCATCAGCGCGTGGGCCGACCCGTATCTGTAGCCCGGACAGAACTAGCGTGGACACCGTGAAAGTGCTCGTCCCAGACGACCTCGGCCTCGAACTTCCCGCCCCATCGGAGGGCCTGACGACGGCGTTCTACCGGCCCGGCGATCCGTGGCCGTCCGAGCACCTCGACGCCGACGTCGTCGTGGTGGGGTTCGACGACGCCGCGGCGACCGGAGCCCGGTTCGTCGACCTACCGAATTTGCGCCTCGTCCAGACCCTCAACGCCGGCTATGAGCAGTGGGTGCCCCACCTGCCGGACGGCGTGATGCTCTCCAACGGGCGTGGCGCGCACGGCGGCTCGACGGCGGAGTGGGCGGTGGCGGTGCTGCTGTCCATCTATCGCGACCTGCCGGCGTTTCGCGCCCTGCAGGCCGACGGTGTCTGGGGTTTCAAGGACACCGAGACGCTGATCGGCAAGCGCGTCGTGGTTCTCGGCGCAGGCGATCTGGCCGTCAACCTGGCTGCGCGGCTCGCACCGTTCGAGGTCGAGGTGACGCTCGTCGGCCAACGGGCCCGCGACGGTGTCGTCGCGCTCGCCGACGTCGACGCACTGCTTCCCGACGCCGACGCCGTGGTCGCGATGCTTCCTGCGACGAAGGAGACCTATCGCCTCCTCGACGCCGCGTTCCTGAGCCGGCTGCGCGACGGCACCGTGGTCGTCAACGCCGGCCGCGGCAATGCCGTCGACACCGAAGCGTTGATCGCGGAGCTGACCTCGGGCCGGCTCCGCGCCGCGCTCGACGTCACCGACCCGGAACCGCTGCCGCCGGGGCACCCGCTGTGGTCCGCGCCCAACCTCCTGCTGACACCGCACGTCGCCGGAAGCACCGAAGGTGCGTGGGACCGGGCGTTGCGCATCGCCATGGACCAGATCGACGTCTTCGCCAACGGCGGTCGGCCGCCGAACGCCGTCGTGGTCCCGAGCTAGTCGTCCCGAACTAGGTTGGAAGCCATGTCCTCGCGAGTCGCAGTCGTCGGTGCAGGTATCTCCGGCGCGGTGTGCGCCCGCGTCCTTCGCGAGCACGGCATCTCGGCCGACCTGATCGAACGGGGCCGCGCGCCGGGTGGGCGGATGGCGTCGCCGGAGCTGCACGGCCGCCGGGTCGACCTGGGTGCCGCGTACTTCACGGCGAAGGAGCCCGACTTCGTCGCCGCCGTAGAGCGATGGTCGGCCCAGAAGCTGGTGCGGGACTGGACCGACACGCTCGACGTGTTCTCCGCCGACGGCCGCAGGAGCACCTCGGGCCCAATGCGGTACGCCACACCCGGCGGGCTTCGGTCCCTGGTGCGGGCGGCGCTGCCCGACGACGTGCGGTGCGAACGAGTCGTCGACTCCCTCGACGAATTGGACCATGACGCAATCGTTTTGGCGATGCCCGATCCGCAGGCCGCCCGCCTGGCACCGGACGCCGCCGACTGGGTCGACTACGAACCCGTGATCACCGTCGTGGCGGGCTGGGAGCAGCGCTGCTGGCCTTTTCCTGACGCGGCCTTCGTCAACGACGACGCCGACGTCACCACCGTCGCCGACGACGGCTCGCGACGCGGTGACGGCGCCGCGGTCCTCGTCGTGCACACCACCGCCGACCGCGCCAGCGCCCATCTGCAGAATCCCGACGACGCGGTGGCACCGGTCCTCGACGCGCTCCGCCGGGTCATGGACGTCACCGCACCCCCGGTGTGGACCCACGCCCACCGCTGGACGTTCGCGAAACCCGTTGCCACTCACGGCGAAGACGCCTTCGGCCTGACCGACCACGCCGGGCGCCCGCTCGGGTTGTCCGGCGACTCGTGGTGCCCGTCCGGTGCGCCGCGCATCGAGTCGGCGTGGCTGTCCGGGCACCGGCTCGGGTCGGCTCTCGCCGCCCGGCTGGGCTCCTGACTACAGGCAGGCCGCCAGCGCGTCGGACAGGATGTCCAGTCCCGCGTCGAGGTCGGCGTCGGTGATCGTCAGGGGCGGGGCGATGCGGAAGATGCCACCCATGCCGGGCAGCTGCACGATGTTCATGTGCAGCCCCCGCTGAAGGCACTCGGCGGTGACCTTGGCTCCGAGGTCGTCGGCGGGCGCCTTGCTCACCTTGTCGGCGACCAGCTCGATGCCCTGCAACAGCCCCCGGCCACGCACGTCGCCGACCTGCTCGTGCCGCTCGTGAAGCGCGGCCAGCCTGGTTCCCAGGTGCCGACCGAGGATGGCGGCCCGGTCGACGAGCCCGTCGCGTTCCACGACCGTCAGCACCGTCAGTGCGACGGACGCGGCGAGCGGATCCGACACGTGGGTGGTGAAGAACAGGAAACCCCGTTCGTGGCAGACGGATTCGATCTCGTCGGTGGTGACGACGGCGGCCACCGGCAGACCGGCGCCGAGAGTCTTCGACAGCGTCAAAAGATCCGGGACGACGCCGTCGCGTTCCAGTGCGTACATCGTTCCCGTGCGGCCGATTCCGGTCTGCGCCTCGTCGACGATCAGGAGCATCCCGCGTTCGACGCAGAGTTCGGAGAGGCGGGCCAGGTAACCGGGCGGCGGTTCGATGATGCCGCCCGAGGACAGGATCGGCTCGACGAGGCAGGCGGCGAGGCTGCCAGAGGATTGCGCGTCGACCGCCGCGAAGCCGTACTCCAGCTCCGTGCGCCAGTCGTAGCTGCCGTCGGAATGCCGGAACGGTGACCGGTACGCGTTCGGCGTCGGCAGGGTCAGGTTGCCAGGCATCGGCGGGCCGTAGCCGCGGCGCCCCGCACTGAACGTCGCCGACGCCGCACCCGAGGTCATGCCGTGCCACGACCGGTCGAACGACACCACCTCGTACCTGCCGGTGTAGAGCTTGGCCATCTTGATGGCGGCCTCGTTGGACTCGGCGCCGGTGGTCAGCAGCAGCACCTTGCTCAACGAGTCAGGCAGGGTGGCTGCGAGCTTGGTCGACAGTTCCACCACCGGCTCGCTGAGCATTCCGCTGTAGAGGTGGTCGAGGGTGGCGACCGCCGTCGACACCGTGGACACGACGTCGGGGTGCGAATGCCCGAGCACCGAGCTCATCTGCCCCGAGGTGAAGTCGAGAATCGCGGCCCCGTTCTCGTCGTACACATGACTTCCATTGGCCCGCTTGATGACCCGCGGGACGAAGGCCGCCCCGTAGCGCACCACGTGTCGATCGGCGTCGGTCCAGAACTGCTTGGTGTCCACGACACGAGTATGCCGCCCGCTGCGGGCGCGCTTGGCGTGGGTCAGACTTCGTTGGTGACCGGTCAACGCGACACCACAACCGCCTTCGACGCCGAGGCGGTCCGCGCCCACTTCCCCGCCCTCGCCGGCGGAACCGCGTTCTTCGACGGGCCGGGCGGCTCGCAGACGCCGACCGCCGTTGCCGACGCCGTTCGCGACGCGATGCTGCGGCCGCTGTCCAACCGCGGGAACGCCACGGCCGCCGCGCGCAACGCCGAGGCGATCGTCGTCGAATGCCGTGCCGCACTTGCCGATCTGCTCAACGCCGACCCCGACGAGGTGATCTTCGGGCGCAGCATGACCGCGCTGACCTTCGACCTGTCGCGCACGCTGGCGGCCGGGTGGGGCCCTGGCGACGAGGTCGTCGTGACGCGGCTCGACCACGACGCCAACGTGCGACCGTGGGTGATCGCGGCGGCAGCGGCGGGTGCGACCGTCCGGTGGGTGGACTTCGACCCCGACACCTCCGAGCTCCCGGTGGCCGCCGTCGCGGCGCAGCTGACCGACCGCACGCGCCTCGTCGCGGTGACCGCAGCCTCGAACCTGATCGGCACGATGCCCGACGTGCGGGGCATCGCCGAATTGACTCGTGCCGCGGGCGCGCTGCTCTACGTCGACGGGGTGCACTACACCGCGCACGGGGCCGTCGACGTCCGCGACCTCGGCGCCGACTTCTTCGCGTGTTCGCCCTACAAGTTCCTCGGCCCGCACTGCGGAGTGGTGGCCGGCAGGGCCGACGTGCTGGCCGAGCTGCGACCCGCCAAGCTGCTGCCGTCCTCCGATCGGGTTCCGGAGCGCTTCGAACTGGGCACGCTGCCATACGAAGTGATGGCGGGCGCGACGGCCGCGGTCGACTTCCTCGCGGGCATGACCGGTGCCGCCGGCTCACGCCGCGAGAGGCTGGTCGCGAGCCTGGGCGCCCTCGAGGTCCACGAGGACGCGCTGCGTCAACGGATCGAGTCGGGCCTGAGAGCGCTTGCGGGAGTGCGCATTCACTCGAAGGCCAGTCGACGGACCCCGACGCTGCTGCTCACCTTCGAGGGCCGCGACGCCGCCGAGATCAGCACCGCGCTCGCCGAGCACGACGTCAACGCACCGGCCGGGTCGTTCTACGCCTACGAGGCGGCGAGGCTGCTCGGCCTCGGCGACGCGGGCGGGCTGCGGATCGGTCTGGCGCCCTATAACACCGCCGCCGACGTCGACCGGTTGCTCCGGGTGCTCGGCGACGCGCTGCGCTGACGTCCCGGCGAGCGCGCCCCAGATACATAGCGCACGTTATGCACAGCCAGGGGAAGCGCCTTGCAGAGAGCTTTGGCCACCGGTGCGGCGTCGAATTCCCGGGACTGAAAGTTCAACCGGCGCGCCGCAATCGGGGGCACCAAGCCATGGCGTCTTTTCTGTGAACTTTCTGTCAAGGTCCTGCGTCCACCGCCGATTCGCCACTGCATAGGCTGGGTGATATACCTAGCGGGTGAACGACGAGTCGGGCGAACGAGTCGCCGGTGAGTGCGTCGGCGGCTTCCTCGATCAGGCCGTCGATCTGACCGCCCGGTTCCTGACCGACAGAACCGATTTGGGGGTCTCCGCCCTGTTCGCGATCAACAGGGTGTGCCGGGAAGGTCCGCTCCGGCTGACCACCCTGGCCGCCAAGGAGGGCATCAGTCAACCGTCGATGACTCAGCTGATCACACGGCTGGAGCGGCAGGGATTCGTCACCCGCACCGCCGATCCCGAGGACGGGCGGGTCACTCTCGTCGGCATCACCGAGGTGGGCCAGGATGCCCTGGACGACCGCAGACGCCTGCGCAGGGAACGCCTCGGCGAACTGTTGGAGACGCTGACGCCCGACGAGCGGCACGCGCTGCAGCTCTCGGCCAACGTTGCGCTTCCCATCCTGCGCAGGCTCGCCGCCAATGCGGGTTGCCCGCCCGACGACGATCACCGGAAGGCGTCGATGTGAAGAACAATCCGATCGGTCGCGGGGTCAAGAAGCTGTGGATCCCCCTGGTCTTGGTCGTCGTACTGGCGGTCTCCGGTCTGGTGGTCTATCGCTTGCACGGCCAATTCGCTTCCCAGGACCTCAACGCCAACGCCGGCTCGGGCATCGAAATCGTCCAGTTCAACCCGAAGGTCATGGTGTACGACGTCTACGGCTCACCGGGCGACACGGCCCTCATCAGCTACTTCGACCCGGACGCCAAAGTCCACACGATCACCGCGTCGCTGCCGTGGTCGGTCACCCTGTCGACCACGTTGCCCACGGTCAGCGCGAACCTGATGGCGCGGGCCGACGGAGATCAGATTGGATGCCGCGTCACCGTGAACGGAATCGTCCGTGAAGAACAGTCAGCGAACGGAATCGAAGCCCAGACCTACTGCCTGGTGAAGTCGGCATGACCCACGCGATGCCCGGACAAGCACCGGCCGAAACCCCGTCCGGTGACGTGCAGCGGCCCAAGCGGCCCTACCTGCCACACGCCATCCGGATCTTCTCGATCCCGATCGTCCTGTTCTGGATCGTGGTCGCGGTTTTGGTGAACGTGCTTGCGCCTCAGCTGGAGGTCGTCGGCGAGTTGCACTCTGCGCCAATGGCGCCCGAGGACGCCCCGTCGATGACGTCGATGAAGTTGATGGGCGGAAACTTCAAGGAGTTCGACTCCAACAGCACCGTGATGGTCGTGATCGAGGGCCAGCAGCCGCTGGGCCCGCCCGCGCACGACTACTACAACGCGATCATCAAGAAGCTGCAGACCGATCCCCAGCACATCCAGCACATCCAGGACTTCTGGGGCGACACCTTGACCGCGGCCGGTGCACAGAGCGCCGACGGCAAGGCGTCCTACGTGATGATCAACCTGGCAGGCGAGCAGGGGCAGACGGAGGCCAACGAAGGCGTCGACTTCGTCCGCAAGGTGATTGCCGAGACCACGGCCCCACCGGGTGTGCAGGCCTACGTCGCCGGCCCGGCCGCCCTCACCGACGACCTGCACGTCATCGGCAACGCCAGCCTGGCCCAGATCACGTTGATCACGCTCGCCGCGATCGCCCTCATGCTGTTGATCGTCTACCGGTCGATCCGCACGACGCTGGTTCAGCTCTTCCTGACGTTTCTCGGGCTGCTGACCGCGCGCGGCGTGGTCTCGGTGCTCGCCACCAACGGGGCGTTCGGCCTGACGACGTTCGCAGGCAACATCCTGACGATGCTGGCGATCGCCGCGGCCACCGACTACGGCATCTTCATCTTCGGTCGCTATCGCGAAGACCGCGCCATGGGACTGGACCGGGACGACTCCTACTACGCCACCTTCAAGTCCGTCGCCCCCGTCATCGTTGGCTCTGGCCTGACGATCGCCGGTGCCACCTTCTGCCTCAGCTTCTGCCGGCTGCCCTACTTCAGCACCATGGGCGCACCCGTGGCGATCGGCATGGTCGTGGTCGTGATCATCGCCGTCACCCTCGGCCCAGCGGTGCTCTTCCTCGGCAGCAAGGTCGGACTCTACGAGTCGAAGCGACCCGCCAAGAGCCGCTTCTGGCGCAAGGTCGGAACGGCGGTAGTCCGTTGGCCCGCACCGATCTTCGTCGTCAGCCTGTTCGTGGTGCTGATCGGCATCGTGGCGATTCCCGGCTACCAGCCGGCGTACAACGACCAGTACTACCTGCCCGACGACGCGCCGACCAACGTCGGGTTCGCCGCCGCCGACCGGCACTTCTCCCAGGCCCGGATGAACCCCGACATCCTGATGGTCAACTCCGAGCACGACATGCGAAATCCCGCCGACATGCTGGTGCTCAACGCCGTGGCGCGCAACGTGATGCACACCGACGGCATCGCCATGGTGCAGAGCATCACCCGCCCGCTCGGCATCCCGATCCAGCACAGCTCGATTCCGTTTCAGACGAGCGTCTCCGGTCAGACGAGCAACATGAACCTGCCGTTCCAACGTGCCCAGCTGGCCGATCAGCTCCGGACGATCGATTCGACGAACGCCTCGATCGCCATCCTCGAGCAGCAGTACCAACTGTCACTGCAGCAGACCGCACTCACCCAGGACTCGGCCGAGAAGTCGCGGGAGCTGCTCGGGACCACCGAGAAGCTCCGGGACAACATCGCCAACTTCGACGACACGTTCCGGCCGATGCGCGCGTACTTCTACTGGGAGCCGCATTGCTTCGACATTCCGCTGTGCGCCGCCATCCGTTCGCTGTTCGACTCCCTCGACGGGATCGACGAATTGACCGACCGCACGGGGGCGGTCCAGAACAACACCGACCAACTGTCCGCGCTCGCACCGAAGTTGACGGCACTGCTGCCGCAGACGATCGCCACGATGAAGCAGAGCCGCGATCTGGCTCTGGCGTCGTACAACTCGCAGAAGGCCTTGCTCGACCAGATGCAGGCGTCAAACGACACCGCCCTGGCGATGGGGGCTGCGTTCGACGACGCCAAGAACGACGATCTGTTCTTCCTGCCGCCGGAAGCCTTCACCAACCCGGACTTCAAGCGCGGCCTCGCGATGTTCCTGTCCCCGGACGGCAAGTCCGCGCGCATGTTCATCACCCACGAGGGTGACCCCGCCACCGTCGACGGCATCGCCAGGGTGGACTCCGAACGCAAGGCCGCGCAGGACGCACTGAAGATGTCGTCGCTGTCCGACGCGAAGATCTACCTCGGTGGCGTCGCGGCCACCTACCGGGACATGGCCGACGGCGCCAAGTACGACCTGATGATCGCCGTGGTGTCGGCGCTGACGCTGATCTTCATGATCATGATCATCCTGACCCGCAGCGCAGTGGCCGCTCTCGTCATCGTGACCACGGCCGCCAGTTCGATCGCCGCGTCGTTCGGCATCTCGGTTCTGTTGTGGCAGGACCTCTTTGGCAAGCCGATCCAGTGGCTGGTCATGCTGATGTCGGTGATCATCCTGTTGGCCGTTGGTTCGGACTACAACCTGTTGCTGGTCTCCCGGTTCAAGGACGAGATCCACGCCGGGCTGAAGACCGGCATCATCCGCTCGATGGCGGGCACCGGCGGCGTGGTGACATCGGCCGGTCTGGTGTTCGCCGCGACCATGGCGGCGATGATGTTCAGCAAGCTGGTGGTGCTGGCGCAGATGGGCTCCACGATCGCCATCGGTCTGCTGGTCGACACCTTCATCGTGCGATCGCTGCTGATGCCGTCCATCGCAACACTTTTGGGCCGCTGGTTCTGGTGGCCGCTGGTGGTCTACCCGCGGGGCGACAACCACTTCAAGAAGCCTTCGACGCCACCGCCGGCGAGCGACGAGACCGACACCGCGCCGGTACCCGTGCCGAGTTAGCCGCCGTCCGTCGGCGGGGTGGCCGCCTCCACCACCGCGACTTCGCTGAGCCCGCTGATCGTCAGCACGCGGATCAGAAACGGGTGCACGATCAGGTGAAGTCGGTCGACCTCGTCGGCGTGGTTGAACAGGGCGTTGATGCCCGCGCTGTCGAGGTACTTCACCGCGCTCATGTCGACGGTGATCGGCCGTCGGGTGCCGGCACTGGCTTCGGTGAGCGCCTCGGTGAACATGGCGATGTTGCTGAGGTCGATCTCGCCCTCCGCCACGAGCCGGGGCGCCCCTTCGGCGTCCCGGTCGGTGCTCAGGGTCAGCGGTGTGGCCATTGGCTAATCCTCGCGTGCATGCACACTGTGGTGCCGTTGTCGTCGGAGTGAATGGTGAAGTCTTCCATCAAGCCTTGCATGAGGGCCATGCCTCGGCCGCGACTGATGTCGGCGACGGTCCGTGGCAACTTCCAGGTACCGGTGTCGACGACGGTGACCTGGAGCCGGTCGACGACGGCCGTCGCGCGCAGGGAGACCACGCCGTCGGGGCGATCCCGATGGCCGTGTTCGATGGCGTTCGACACGGCTTCGCCGGTGGCGATGAGGACGTCCTGCATCCGCTCGTCGTCGACTCCCGCCTGAGTCAGCCAGCCGCGCAACGTGTCCCGGATCGGTGCCAGCTGGTTTGAGTCGGCGGCAAACGTCACGTTCAGGGGTCCCGGTCGCCGATACAGCAGGAGCGCCACGTCGTCGGGATAGCCGCCTAGCGGTTCGAGTTCGGACATCAGGTGGTCGGCGACGTCGTCGAGGACGTCCATCCGACCGCGCCGTACGAGGTCGGCGGCGTGGACCATTCCATCGTCCATCGAGGTGCCGCGACGCTCCACCAGACCGTCGGTGTAGAGCAGCAGCGTGGCACGGGCGGGCATCGTCATCCGCACCTCGGGCCGAGAACGACCGAGCTGCAACGCCAGTGGGAGCCCGCGCCCGCCGTCCAACATCTCCGTCGTACCGTCGGCCTGCACCAGAATCGGCGGCGGGTGCCCGGCACTGGAGAAGACGAGCTCGCCGCTCTGCAGAGTCAGCACCGCACAGAAGGCGGTGGTGCACCGGGCACCGGGAAGTCGAGCCGCGAAGCGGTCCATTCCGGCGAGAACGGCGCTCGGGGAGGACTGTTCGAGGAACAGCGCGCGACAGGCACTGCGCAGCTGACCCATCACGGTGGCGGCTCCGAGGCCGTGGCCGACGCAGTCGCCGACGATGAGCGCCACTCGCCCGTCGTCGAGGTCGACCACGTCGTACCAGTCGCCGCCGACCTGCAGCGGTCGGCTGGCGGGGTGATATCGCACCGTGAAGCCCGCAGGCAGGTCCGCAGGCCCCAACATGGCGTGTTGCAGCGCCACCGCGGTCTCACGCTGCTCGTCCAGTTGGTACGCCCGGTGCAGCCCCTGGCCCAGCCGCCCGGCGAGCACCGCAAGCAGAGTGTGGTCCCGCGGACCGAACGGCCGGCGTTCGGACAAGTCGACCCAGACGACGAGCACTCCCCGCGGATGCTGCAGCGAAATGCCACCGGACCCCGTGGTCGCGGTCCCGGTGGTGAGCAGGCCCGCGTCGCGCACACTCTCGATCGACGCACGCTGGTCGGCGGACAGCTCGGCCCATTCGACCGGGTCACCCACGCACACCAGTTCGGGCGCGCCGTCGTCGCCCGAGGCACTGAGGAACGTCACGGCCAAGACGCGCCGCGCCCGCCACACCCGCTGCAACTCCTCGATGGCACCAACGAGCGCGTCGTCGAGTGAATCAGCTTGAGCCAGCTGCTGATTCAGCGCTGCCAGCGCGGTCTGGCGTTGGACGTTGTAGTGCTCGGACGTAACGTCACGGAAGGTGCCGACCATGACCCGTCGGGCCGTGTCGGGATCCTCGGCGTGGTTGAAGTTGACGGCGACCCACAGGCGATGACCGTCGCGGTGGGTCACGGGAATGGTGAACGCGCCGTGGGTCTCGCTGAGCAGTCCCGCGAAGGCCGTCTGCACGAACTGGTGCGCTTCTGGGTCGGTGTCGGCGTCCGGCCACCACGGGTGGACGGGTGCATACGGCAGGCCTGCGGGTCCGTATCCCAGCATGTCGACGAAGGCGGTGTTGATCTCGATGACGGCGCCATTCTCGTCGCAGACGAAGAACGCCTCCTGTAGGGAGTCCACCAACGCCGTGCGCCACCGGGCGTGGTGGTTGCGCATCCTGGCGAGTTCGACGTTGGCCCGCACGCGGGCCAGAAGCTCGGCCGCCGCAAAGGGTTTGACGAGGTAGTCGTCGGCTCCTGCCTGGAGGCCCTCGATGGACGCCTCCTGGCCCGCCCTTGCCGACAGCAGCAGGACGGGAAGCGCGACGGTCCGCGGATCCCTGCGGAGCGTGGCGAGCAGCTCGAGCCCGTCCAGGCGCGGCATCATCACGTCGCTGACGAGGATGTCCGGAGCCCGCTCGCGAATCGCGCCGATGGCCTCGACGCCGTCGTTGACGGCGGTGACCAGATAACCCGAGGTGCGCAGCAGGTTGGTGAGGTACTCCCGCATGTCTGCGTTGTCGTCGGCCACCAGCACCCGCACCTGATCGTCACCGATGCCAACGGGGGTGACGACCGTCGGCGGCGCCTCGGATCCGGGCGAGTCCGGATCCGACGGGAGCCAGCGCAGCGCCTCCTGAAGGTAGGGCTGCGCTACCGCGCCCACGCCAGCTCCGGTGCCCGATCGCGAGATGTCCTCGGCGGAAAGGTGTCCCGCGTCGAAGGGCAGGCGGACGGTGAAGGTGGACCCTTCGCCTTCCCGACTGTCGGCGGTGATCGTGCCCCCCTGTAGCCCGACGAGTTCGCGGACGAGGGCCAAGCCGATTCCGCTGCCCTCGGTCGACCGCGCGCGGGCGGTCTCGATGCGATGGAACCGCTCGAAGAGCCGGGGCATCTCGGCGGCGGCCACGCCGATGCCGGTGTCGGTGACGGTCACCATCGCTCCCGAGTCGTCGCCGCGGACCCGGACGGTGATCGAGCCGTCGAACGTGAACTTCAGGGCGTTCGACAGCAGGTTCAGCACGACCTTTTCCCACATGTCGCGGTCCAGGTAGACGGGTCGGTCGAGCGTGGGGGCGTCGACTACGAACTCAAGCCCCGCCCGGTCGACGGCGGACCGGAAGACGCTGGCCAATTCGGCGGTGACGGCCGAGAGGTCGACGGGCTCGAACCTGGCCTGCATTCGCCCGGCCTGAATGCGGGAGAAGTCGAGCAGGGTGTTGACGAGCTTGGCCAGCCGCAAACCGTTGCGGTGCACCAGGTCCAGCTCGTCGCGGACTTCTTGGTCCAGTCCGCTCGTCCGGTTGCGCAAGTCGTCGACCGGTCCGAGTATCAACGTCAGGGGAGTGCGAAACTCGTGGCTGATGTTGGAGAAGAACGCCGTCTTCGCACTGTCCAGTTCGGCAAGCTCCTCGGCCCGCTGCTGCTGAGCCTGGTAGCTGCGCGCGCTGCCCACCCCCGCGGCGATGTGTCCCGCGACGAGTTCGACGAAGCCCCGGTAGCCGTCGTCGAGCGATCGGTGGCGATTCAGGGCGGCGACCAGGAATCCCACTGGCGCGCCACCCTGCTGCAGCAGGGGAACCACCAGCGCCGCGGTCGGCGGGCCCGCCCAGGCGCCGGACGGCAGGTCGAGCATCCGGCCGTCCAGTTCAACCAGCGCGGTCTCGCCGCGGGCCGCCTCGGCGACGGGCCAGATGGTGGAGTCATGGGCCGAGAGTGTGCGCGGCACCGCCCGATGACCGACTGCGATGCCGCTGACGCCGGCGAGGTGCGCTTCGCCGCCATCAGGTCCGTCGCGGAACAGGTAGGTCAGCGTGAAAGGCAGGTCGTACGGATTGCCGGCGAGTTGGCTGGCCGCGAAGTCCAACATCTGGCGCTCGGTGCGGACGACGCTCGGATCCGAGCCGAGGTCGCGCAGCGTTGCCATCCGGCGCTCGGCGATCACCCTGTCGGTGTCCTCGCTCACGACGCACAACATGCCCACCACGCGGGCGTCCTCGTCGCGCAGCGGGCTGTAGGAGAACGTGTGATAGGTCTCCTCGGAGTAGCCCGATCGCTCGAGGAAGAGCAACAGCGCTTCGTCCCACGTCGCCTCACCGGTCGTGAGGACCAACTCGATCCTCGGTCCGATGTCGGGCCAAATCTCTTGCCACACCTCACTCGCAGGCCGACCGAGCGCCCAGGGGTACTTGCTGCCGAGGGTGTCGCGGCGATACGCGGCGTTGCAGAAGAACGTCAGATCCGGCCCCCACGCCATCCACATCGGGAACCGGGACGCCAAGAGGATGCTCACCGCCGTGCGGAGGCTCTGCGGCCAATCCTCCGGTGCCCCAAGCGGCGTCGCCCCCCAGTCGACGACCGCCAGGTCACGACCGATCTCGTCGTCATCGCGGAAGACCACGGAAATGCCTCTCGTCAAACGTCATTCGTCGACCGTCGCTTCTCGGCGCCACTCGGCCGGCACGACGAAGTGGGTTGCCAACAACGAGGCCGCCACCGGGTAGTCGCGCATCGCCGCGGAGAGAATCTCCACCAGCTCGTCCATCATGCGAGGCTCGGCGCCTCGGCTACGGAGTAAATCGTCGATCCACCAGGCGGTCTCGGGCAACACCCGATCGTCACCGGTGAGCAGTGCCGCCTCCACCGCATGCAGGGTCTGGTGCAGCACGTCGTCGGCGACGTCGATCACGCTGTTGAGGCAGTCGGCGTCGGGAGTGGTGGCCGCGGCCACCAGCGTCCACCGCTCGCGGAGCCGCGCGACGAGCCGACGATGATCGGATTCCAGCGCCGCCTGCTCGGCGGTCCGCTCACCGGGCAGGGGAGCTGCCGGCACGACGACCGCAGGCAGCCCGTCCATCGCCACGATGGCTCCGTGCGCGTCGCGGGCCCAGGCGGTGGCGCCAAGGGCGACCGCACGTACGTCGTCACCACCAAAGGCCGGGCCGCCCACCAGGATCGGCGTGCCGCTGGCCGTGGTGGCCTCGATGAACCGACGGCAGGTGGACAGGGAACCGAGCACCGAACAGCTCACCGCGACGGCATCCGGCCCGAGATCGTTCAGATATTGGTTGAGGCGCAACGGATTCGTCGACGCGCCGAGCAGCGTGGTGTCCCACCCATGGGCACGCAGCGCACATTCGATCATCATCGCCGGGAGCGCATGCCACTCCCGCTCTGCACAGGCGACCAGGACCTTGCCCCTGGTGACCGGCACCTGTCGGACGTGGTTCGCGACGACCCTGGTCGCGGAGACGGCCGTCGCCGTCGCGGCGTGCTCCTGCGCGACGGTGAACTCGCCTCGCTGCCAGCGCCGACCGACTTCCCGCTGAGCGGCCGCCACCACGTCGGTGAGCACCGCGACCGGCTCCGCACCGTCGACGAGCAGTCCTTCGACGATCGACGTGACCGTCTCGGTGTCTCCGCTCGTAAAAGCGGCGTCGTAGTCCTTCAACGGATTTCGACGCTCGTCTAGTCGCCGCATGTCACCGCGAGCAACGCGATGTCGTCATGCTGGCGACCGTCGAGGTATTCGAGGACGTCCTGTTCGATGGCCTCACAGAGCACTTCCGGGTCGGCGCCCGCATAGCGGGGCAGCAGCCCGAGCAGCCGGTCGACGCCGTACAAGCCGTCGACGCCCATCGCCTCGTCCACTCCGTCGGTGAACATCAGCATGGTGTCACCCGACGCGAGGTTGACGGTGACGGGCCGGTACTGCACTCTCGCCACCATCCCGACGGCAGTGCCGCTGACCCCGACCGGCTCGACCCGGCCGTCGGCTCGCAGCACGATTGGTGCCGGGTGGCCCGCCGAGGCCACGTCGACCACGAACCGCCCTTCGGCTTCGCGGCGCATCCGTGCGCACACCAACGTGACGAAGTCCTTCGTGTGCTCGTCGAAGAGCACGGTGTTCAGCGCATCCAGCACGACTTCTGGTCGGCGATCGAAATGGCATGCGGTGCGGATGCTTTGGCGAGTTCGACCAGTGAGCGCGGCCGCCTCGACACCCTTGCCCGACACGTCGCCGACCGAGAGCAACCAGTCGTCCCCTCGACCGTGGACGTCGTAGAAGTCACCACCGATGTCCAGATGCTCGGCAGCGGGCCGGTATCTGGCGGCCAACCGGGCCCCGTCGACGCTGGGAAGCGACGGCGGCCGGAGGCTGCGCTGCAGCACCGTCGCGATGCGGCCACGCTCCTCGTAGAGCCTGGCGGAGTCCAACGCCATCGCGGCGCGAGTTGCCACTCGCTCGGCGGCGGTCACGTCCCGGTCGTCGAAACCCCTTCCCTCACAGCGGATCATCACCAACGCACCGATCGTGGTGCCCCGCGCGGTCAGTCCTACGGTGAGTAGATCCGCTGGCCGCATGGTGGCGGCCTCGGCAGCGAGTCGGGGATGCGGAATCATGCCGGCGAGATCGGCCTCCGCCTCGGCATCCGTCATGACGTGCCGCAACTCCGTGCCGCCGGTCCTCAGTGCGCGACCAAGCTCGGTGTCGGCGATGGCCGACGCCGAGACCACGGCGTGAAAACCGGCGTCGTCGCCACCGACGATGGTCAGCGCGCCCTGACGGTCACCGGGAAGGACGACCATCGCCCAGTCGGCGAGGCGGGGACGGATCATGGTCAGCAGCCGAAGGGCGGTTCGGCGCAAGTTCAGCGAACCGGCCAGTCCGACGCCGATGTCCTCGACGAACTGGTCCCAGGCGCGCAGCTCTGCAGCGGGGTCCGAGGGTTGACAAGGGACCGTCTGGTTGAACGCCATAGTCCCCACTTCCCGGCGCGTCGTCGCGACGAATCAAACTGCCATGTCGACGTCGTGGACCGCACGACGTCGACAGGCTGGAAGCTCAACCACCGACCAACTTACCGATCTTGAGAGGTTAAGGCGAGCCGCGGACCCCCGCGACCGCAAATCTGACGTAGACGTAAGTCCCCCGACAAACGGGTATGCCGACGCAATGACCGTCATCGGATTCCACTGCTCGCACGAGCAGATCAGTCCCGCGCAACTTCTCCGCGACGTCCAACACGCCGAACACGCCGGCTTCACCGCAGGCATGTCGTCGGACCACCTCAGTCCATGGAGCACCCGGCAGAACGAATCGGGTTTCGCCTGGTCGTTCCTCGGGGCCGCCATGGCGACCACCGAGCTGCCGTTCGGGGTGGTCAACGCGCCGGGGCAGCGCTACCACCCGGCGATCGTCGCCCAGGCCATCGCGACGCTGGCGCAGATGTTTCCCGGCAGATTCTGGGCGGCGCTGGGTTCGGGCGAGGCGTCCAACGAGCGCGTGACCGGGCAGGAGTGGCCGCGCAAGGAGGTACGCGACCGTCGACTCGTCGAGTGCGTCGACGTGATCCGCCGGTTGTTGAAGGGCGAAGAGGTCAGCCACGACGGTCTCGTCCAGGTCAACCGCGCCCAGCTGTGGACGCTGCCGGATCGGGTCCCCGACCTCGTCGGGCCTGCCGTCACCGAAGCGACGGCCGCCCGGCATGCCGCCTGGGCCGACGGGCTCATCACCGTCAACCAGCCCGCGGAGACCCTCCGACGGGTTCTCGACGCCTACCGCGGGGCGGGCGGACGCGGTCCGGCTCGCTTGCAGATCCACCTGAGCTGGGCACCCACCGACGACGAGGCCATCTCCGTTGCGTGCGACCAGTGGCGCACCAACGTATTCGGTCCGCCGGTGGCATGGGATCTCGAGTCGGTCGAGGCCTTCGACGTCATCGGCAGGCACGTCACCCCCGAGCAGGTGAGGTCGTCGGTGCGGGTGTCGAGCGAGTTGGGGCAGCACGCACAGTGGCTCGCCGAGTACGTCGAGCAGGGCTGGGACGAGTTGTACCTGCACTTCGTCGGCCAACATCAGAGCGCATTCATCGACGCCTTCGGTGAACACGTGCTGCCGCAACTCTCCCCGACCGCGCCAGCGACGACTCCGGTGATGGCATGAGAAGCGTTGACGGCGGCGACCTTTGGTGGAAGAGCGCCGTCTTCTACTGTGCCGACGTCGAGACGTTCTTCGACTCCAACGGCGACGGCACCGGTGACATCCGCGGGATGTCGGACCGCATCGAGTACCTCGCCGACCTCGGCGTGACCTGCCTGTGGCTGATGCCGTTCTATCCGACGGCCCAAAAGGACGACGGGTACGACATCGTCGACTTCTTCGGGGTGGATCCCCGCTTGGGGAACCTCGGCGACTTCGTCGAGTTGGTGCGCACCGCGCGGGCCGCCGGGATCCGGGTGATCGTCGACTTCGTCATGAACCACACCTCCGACGCGCACCCGTGGTTCAAGTCCGCCCGCCGCAGCGTCGACGACCCATATCGCGACTACTACGTGTGGAGCGCGACGGAGCCGAAGTCCAGCCCGAAGGACGTGGTGTTCCCGGACCAGGAGGACAGCATCTGGGAGCTGGACCCCAAGACGAACGAGTGGTATCTCCACCACTTCTACAAGCATCAGCCAGACCTCAACATCGCCAATCCCAAGGTGCAGGAGGAGATCTCGCGGACGCTGGGATTCTGGCTCGAGCTCGGCGTCTCGGGGTTCCGGATCGACGCGGTCCCCTTCCTGTTCGCCAAGGATTCCGTGCCCGGTGAGCCGGGCGCCTTCGACCCGTACGAATACCTCGGCGACGTGCGGAACTTCGTCACTCGCCGCGTCGGCGACGCGGTGCTCCTCGGCGAGGTCAACGTCGCATACAAGGATCAGAAGAAGTTCTTCGGCGGACCCGACGGCGACGGGCTGAACATGCAGTTCGACTTCATCGGGATGCAGAACATCTACCTGTCGCTCGCCCGCGGCGACGCGCGGCCGCTCGCGAAGGCCATCAGGCAACGGCCAAGTATCGACATCACCAGTCAGTGGGCCAACTTCGTGCGCAACCACGACGAGCTGACCCTCGACAAGCTGACCGACGCCGAACGTCAGGAGGTCTTCGACGCGTTCGGTCCCGACCCGGACATGCAGCTCTACGACCGCGGACTCCGGCGACGGTTGCCGACCATGGTCGGCGGTGACGAGCGCCGGATGCGATTGGTGTACTCACTGGCCTTCTCCTTGCCGGGCAGTCCGGTGCTGTTCTACGGCGAGGAGATCGGGATGGGTGAAAACCTGGACATTCCAGGACGATTGGCCGTCCGCAGCCCGATGCAGTGGACGGGCGGCAGCAACGGCGGCTTCTCGACGGCGGCGAAGCGCAGGCTCACCCGACCCATGCCCGACGGCCTGTTCGGCCCGGATCGGGTCAACGTCGCCGCCCAGCGGCGCGACCACCAGTCGTTCTGGTGGTTCATCCGCGACCTCGTCTACACCTATCGCCAACAGCCGGAGATCGGCTGGTCGACCGCCGAAGTGCTGAAGCAACCGCACCGCTCGGTGTTGGCTCGCGTGTGCCGCGAAGAGGAATCGGGCTGGCAGATGTTGGCGCTGCACAATTTTGGCGCCGAGGGCGTCCTGGTGCCGATCGAACTGTCCGACGCACCCCCCGGCTCGGTGTTGGTCAACCTGCTCGACGGGCTCACCGAGCAACCGTTCGACGACTCCGGCCGAGCTGAACTCGAGTTGGGCCCGTACGGCTACCGGTGGCTGAGGCTGGTCCGCCCCGGCGACGACCCGATCATCTGACGGGCGCGGCGAGCTCCGTCGCCGGCGACGGTTCGGCCTCGGCACTTGTGCTGGCGTTCGCCACCAGTTGATACAGCGGCGTGCCCCAGGCGTGCGCCCCGCTGCTGGCGGGGGCATACGAGGTGTGGATGGCGAGCGCCGTCGGTGACAACGCGTCGGACTCGGTGTCGGGATCTGCGTCGCAGACCGGGTCGCCCACGTCGCAGACGCTGACGGTTCGCGCCCCCATCTCGGGCGGCAGCACCGACGTGGGGGCCGAGGCCAGGAAGGAGTGCTCCTGCGCGACGCCCTTGCCCGCACTGGGCACGACCGCGGTCGACCCGAGGTTGATCGTGGTGTCGGCCGGCAGCCGGTCGCCGTCGGCGATCAGCAGCGCCGCCGCGACGTGGGGATCGTCGGCGAGGTCGTGCAGGTTGCGGTGGATGACCATCGCGCCCTGCGAGTAGCCGGCGAGCACCACCTTGGTCGTGGGGCACCGCTCGGTGAACGCCTCGAACTGTTCGGCGGCGGCGTCGGTTCCCGCCTCCACGCTGTCCATGAACCCCATCCAGCCTCCGAGGCCGCCACCCAGGGGGACGGGTGCCGCGGGGTACTGAACTGCTTCGGCGGTGATCGTCTGCCCGCTCGCCGCCAGCTGGGCCTGCAACTGCTGAAACGACTGGTAGACCACGGGGCCCATGCCGCCGTTGGCGGTCAGGCCTGCTCCGTCGCGCTGACCCGAGCCGGCGGCGCCGAGCCAGTGGAAGTCACCGCACCCTGGCGCCGCGCCAGCGGTTGCCGGTCCTGTGATCGTGGCAACGCCGGCCAGCGCGCTGCCTGCAACCAAGACGGCCATTCCGAAACGACGAAACACGATGAAGACCCCTCCAACTCTGGCGGCAACGGACGTGGTCGCGCTGCCGCGTTCAGTCGGTTGATCGTGCGTATGGGCGTCCGGTGTTACACACGAGGACGCAACCGGGGCCCGCCAGGCGGTTCTTTCGGGCGGACTCTGGACCACCAAGTCCTGTTACGGGCCATGCCGCCGCATGGCGGCTCGGCCGTCCGCCGATGCCGTGAACAGAGGGTTTCGGCTGGTCGGCGACGACACTCCGCTCCCACACGACGCCTTGACGTGACACCGTTCTGGACGATAGAGTTCAGTTCACGTATCTCCAGCGCATTCTAGGTAGCAAAGATAGGATTCGATCATGAATAGTCGTCTCACCCGTCGTGTCGCCGCGGGCCTCGGCGTTGCTGCCTTCATCTCCATGGGAGCGCTGACCGCCTGCGGTGGCAGCGAAGAGAAGCCCGCCCCGTCGAGCACCACGGAGACCACCACCGCCCCGTCGGTCACGCCCACCGAGAAGAGCATCAACCCCACCGGTGGCAACCTGTTCACCCCGCCCGTCAAGGCTCCGCCGGCGCCGACGGCGATCCCCGGCACCCACAACAACTAATCTCGGCGATCTCGAGAACCCGGATAGGACTGCTTCATGACTAGTCGAAACACTCGCCGCGTCGCCGCGGGCCTCGGCATCGCGGCGTTCATCTCCATGGGGGCGCTGACCGCCTGCGGTGGCAGCGAAGAGAAGCCCGCCCCGTCGAGCAGCACGGAGAGCTCGACCAGCGCGCCGTCGGTCACGCCCACCGAGAAGAGCATCAGCCCATCCGGTGGCAACTCCTTCAGCCCGCCGGTCAAGGCGCCGCCGGCACCGACCGGCGTTCCCGGGACCAACCACACCGGTTAACCGAACGAGTCCCTTCATCAGGACGACACGAGGCGGGTCAGTCGACGACTGACCCGCCTCGTTCGTTTGGACCCGCTGGTCCGAAGTGGCTAGTCCCGCTCCGCGCCGTCGGGCTGGAAGGACCTGATGTAGGCGATCGACGAGTCCAGAGCGGTCTGCATGAGCCGCGGATCGTGGGCCGTCTGCGAGAGCAGATAGCCGCCCTCGACCGCAGCCAGCAGTCCGGTGGCGAGGGTGGGTGCGTCGACGTCGGCCCGCAGCGCACCCGCGTCCCGCATCCGCTCCAGCGCCGCCGCCAACAACCCGCGCCACTCGGCGAAGTGCGCCGCAAGGGATTCGCGAGCCCTGTCGTCACTGTCGGACAGTTCGGCCGCGAGCGAGCCGAGTTCACATCCCCACAGGCCCCGTCGCAGCGCGCAGCGCTGCACCATGGCGTCACGCCAATGGTTGAGGCCGCGGAACGAGTCGACCTTCTCCAGTCGCAGGCGTTGCCACGACAGAATCTCGTCGGCGCGAATGCTGATCACGTCGTACACCAGATCGGTCTTGTCGTCGAAGTGCTGGTAGAACTGCGACTTGCTCGTCGCACTGGACGCGAGCACTTCGTCGATCGTCGTGGCCGCCACCCCGCGCACGTGCATCAACTCCGCTGCCGCTTGGACGATCCGGTTGCGGGTCGCGACGCCTCGAGAGGTGAGCCTTGGCCGCGTCACGTCGTTCGATGGTGGCGGCATCGTCCAACTGTAGCCCCTTGTTTGGACTCTGAAGTCCAACTCGACTATCCCTGGGAACATCCTGTGCGACTACTGTTGGGCCGTCCCCAGGGTGACCTGTTTCGTCTCACTGGAACCGGACGGATCCTGATAGGTCAGCGCCACCTCGTCACCGGGGGCCTTCGACCGCACGGCGGCCACCAGCGCCTCCGGACCGTCGACGACACGACCGTCCACCTTGGTCACCACGACGCCGTTCGGCACGCCTGCGGCCGCGGCGGGTCCGCCGTCGACCACCTGTGCAACGGTGGCGCCGGACGCGTTGGGGTCGTCGCTCAGCTGCACTCCCAGCGACGCATGGGTGGCCGTGCCGGTGGAGACCAACTCGGTGGCGATGCGCTTGGCCTGATCCACCGGAATGGCGAAGCCGAGGCCAATCGAACCGCTCTGCCCACCGGACGAACTCGAGCCGCCGCCCATCGAGGCGATCGCCGAGTTCACCCCGATCAGTCGACCGTTCATGTCGACCAAGGCCCCACCGGAGTTGCCGGGGTTGATGGCCGCGTCGGTCTGGATGGCGTTGAGCACCGTCGCCTGACCCTGGCCCTCACCCGCGGTGGCGACCGGGCGGTCCAGTGCACTGACGATGCCCGTCGTCACGGTGCCCTCCAAGCCAAGCGGCGACCCGACGGCGACCACGTTCTGGCCGACCTTCAGATCCTTCGACGAGCCGATGGCGATCGGGGTCAGGCCCGAAAGGCCTTGCGCGCGAACGACGGCGATGTCACTGGAGGGATCGGCACCCACCACGCTGAACGGTGCGGTGCGGCCGTCGGCCAGCGTGACGGTCGCCTTCATGGCCTGGGGCCCCGGGACCTCCTGGCCACTTGGGGTGACCTGCGCACCCGCACCGGTCGGTGCGGACGCCAGGGCGGCCACCACGTGGTTGTTGGTCAGTATCAGACCGTTTGGATCGAGGACGACGCCGGAGCCCTCTTCGCTCTGACCGCCCATGTCGATCTGCAGCTTCACGACGCTGGGAAGCACCTTCGCCGCCACCGCCTCGACGGAGCCGCCCGGCAGATCGGCCGCGGGAGGGACCGCAGCCGCCTGGCTCGGCGCGGTGGCGAGGGCAGTCGCGAGACCACTTTCGGCCGACTGGTCGTGCTGACTCGTCATCACCACCGCGCCGACGCCCGCCGACACCACGGCGATCGCGGCGGCACCGGTGACCATCGCACCGACCCGAGACCGCTTCCGATGGGGCGCGACGGCGGCCATCGGCGCCGTGTCGGCCGCAGGGTGACTGGCGTATCGCCAGTCATACGGCGACTGCGGCGCGGCGTGGGCGCGATGCGCCGGATTGCGTTGTCCTGCAGCGGGATCGATGCCGTGCCTCCGGCCGGACGGTTGCATCGGGTACTGCGGGTAGTTCGTCATGTGGGCCATACCTTCTGGAGTCGGGCAGCAAAGTGTTGACCCCACGGTGCCCTCGCCGGCTGAGACGTGACTGAGAGCCAGATCGGTACAGTCGAAGACTTTTCGGCGGGCGTCAGCCCGTCGACTGCGGTTGGGGTGCGGCGAACATCTCTACGAGCGACGTCGGCGCGCGGTCGCCGAACAGCATCTCGGTCACCCCGTACGCCTCTTCCGCGATCGCAGCGCTGCGCGGGAACATGGCCGCTTCGTACGCGGCGACGGCGGCGTTCACGTCGCCGGGATGCGCGACGATCGCCGCGGCGAGTTCGGCACCGTCGAGCATGGCAAGGTTTGCGCCGTCACCCGAGGGTGGCATCAGATGTGCGGCGTCGCCGAGCAGCGTCACGCCGGGCACGGCGTCCCATCGATGGCCGGTCGGCAGCGTGAAGAGCGGGCGCACCACTGGCGCGACGCCGCCGACGGTGAATCCGTCGGTGATCAACGCGGTGAGTTCCGGTGCCCACCCGTCGAACTCGGCCGCCACCCGCGCGACAGCCGCAGCGGGTTCGGTGGCGTCGACCGCGGCCATCCACTCGAGCGACCGCCGCAGCGCGACATAGGTGTGGATCACGTGTCCCTGCTCGCGGTGGGCGAGGATGCCCTTGCCTGCAGCGGGGGCGTACATCGCGCCGCCTCCGACTGCCTCGGCCACCGCCGGGTGCCGCGCGTCCACGTCGTGCAGGTACATCTCCACGTACGACATTCCGACGTATTCGGGCGTGGCGGCCGAGAGCAGGGGTCGCACCCTGGACCACGCGCCGTCCGCGCCGACGAGGAGCTCCGTCGTCGTGGTGGTGCCGTCGGTGAAGGCCAGCTCGTGCGCACCGTCGCCGAGTGACCGCGCCGAGGCGACCTTGCAGCCCCACCGCACCACGCCGTCGGGCAGCGACTCCAGCAGGATCTGCCGCAACCGTCCGCGGAGCACCTCCGGCCGTCCGCCCGAGTCGGCACCGTCGGGCTGCTCCACCAGGACGGCGCCGTCCCGGTCGAGCACACGGAGTGCGTCCCCGCCGACGTGGATGATGCTCTGGAACCGTTCGTAGAGGCCGGCGGCCTTGAGGGCCAGCTGCCCGTCCTCCGGGTGGATGTCGAGCTGGCCGCCCTGGGTGCGCCTCTCGGCCGACGGCTCGGCCTCGTAGACCGTCGCGGCGATGCCGTTGACGTGCAGCACCCTGGCCGCCATCAGGCCGCCGAGCCCCGCACCGACGATCGTGACCGGCGTCGTCATGACATCTCCTCCACTCGTTGGAACACTGTTCCAAGTCAGGATGGAACGACGTTCCACGGAAGTCAAGGCGAACCACGTGTCGAGATCCCGGCCACCGCTGCGTCCCAGGAGTGAACGCGGCCAGAATGGGCCGCAACAGATCGAGGGAGACCACGCCATGGCCAAGTACCTGATGCTCAAGCACTACCGCAGCTCGAGCATCCCCACCGACCGCCCCTTCGCCCCCATGGACCAGTGGACGCCCGAGGAAATCGACGCCCATATCCGGTACATGAACGACTTCGCGGACCGACTTCGGCAGACCGGCGAGTTCGTCGACGAGCAGGCGCTGTCCGCCGAGGGCACGTTCGTACGCTACGACGGCCCGGGACGACCACCGGTCACCGACGGCCCCTTCCCCGAGACCAAGGACCTCATCGCAGGCTGGATGGTCATCGACGTCGACGACTACCAGCGCGCCGTCGACCTCGCAGGCGAGCTGTCGGCCGCCCCCGGCCGCCACGGCGAGCCAATCTACGAATGGCTGGAACTGCGGCCGTTCTACGGCGAAGCGCCAACGGTCACCGAGTGACGGTGGCCCCCGACGAAACCGTCCTGCGGGAGGTCGCTCCCTCGGTGCTTGGCGTCCTCGTCCGCCGCGGAGCCGACTTCGCGACGGCCGAGGACGCCGTTCAGGAAGCACTGATCGAAGCCGTCGTGCGGTGGAAGTCCGAGCCGCCGACCGATGCCAAGGCCTGGCTCGTCACCGTGGCGTGGCGGAAGTTCCTCGACCTCACCCGCTCCGACGTCGCCCGCCGCGGCCGAGAAGAACGTCTGCTCGCCGAGCCCGAGGCGGGTCCCACCGAACGCGCGGACGACACGCTCGCGCTGTACTTCCTGTGCGCGCATCCGTCGTTGACGCACACCTCGGCCGTCGCACTCACGTTGCGGGCGGTCGGCGGACTCACCACCCGGCAGATCGCGGCGGCCTACCTGGTGCCGGAATCGACGATGGCGCAGCGCATCAGCCGGGCCAAGCGCACCGTCGCCGACGTCCGCCTCGGCCAGCCCGGTGATCTGCACACGGTCCTGTCGACCCTCTATCTCGTCTTCAACGAAGGCCACTCCGGCGACGTCGACCTGGCGGCCGAGGCCATCCGCCTCACCAGACAGCTGGCAGCGGTCACCGACGATCCCGAAGTCGGTGGCCTGCTCGCGCTGATGCTGCTGCACCACGCGCGGCGCGACGCCCGCATCGGCGCCGACGGCCGCCTGGTGCCGTTGGCGAGGCAGGACCGCACCCGGTGGCGGACCGACCTGATCACCGAGGGCGTCGACCTGCTGCAGGCCGCGCTGGTCCGCGACGCGCTCGGGCCGTATCAGGCACAGGCGGCGATCGCCGCGCTGCACGCAGACGCCCACACCGTCGCCGAGACCGACTGGGTGCAGATCGTGGAGTGGTACGACGAATTGCTGGCGCTCACCGACAGCCCAGTCGTCCGGCTGAACCGCGCCGTCGCGATCGGGCAGGCCGACGGTCCGCGCGCCGGCCTCGCCGCCCTCGCCGACGTGGACGACACCGTGCCTCGCTACACCGCGGCGGCCGCCTTTCTGCACGAACAGGGCGGTGACCTGGCCACGGCGGCAACGCTGTACGCCGAGGCTGCCGCGGCCGCACCGAACCTCGCCGAGCGCGACCACCTGTCCCGGGAGGCGGCCCGGCTCCGCAGTGTGCCGGGCGTCGGGTAGCTATTTCCAGGCGAACACCGGCTGCTCCAGCTGGTCGACCGGATCGTCGCGCCCCTCGAGGCACAGCCAGCGGAACTGCAGCAGCACTGCACCGGTGGGGGCGTGAATGAGATCGTTGCCCAGCGGAATCTGCACCACCGGCCGCGGGCTCTCCGGAATGTCGACGAAGCGCGGCGAGTCACCGCGTTGCAGTTGGTGCAGCCCCACCCGGTAGGCGGCCACCACCTCGTCGGGTGACGGGCGCAGATCGAGCCGACCGCCACCCCAGACCACGACCGGGGTGATGACGTAACCGGACCGGGTCGGATAGTCGTCGAGGAGACCGAGCACCGACGTCGGCGCCAACCTGACACCGAGTTCCTCGTCCAGCTCCCGGAGGGCGGCATCGACGACGGTCTCCCCCTCGTCGACGCGACCGCCCGGCAGCGCCCACTGGGCGGCGTGGGCGCGCAACCGAGATGCCCTGCGGCACAAGAGAAAAGCAGCACCCCCTGACACGTCGACCATGCGCCCGTCGAGACCGGGATCCATCGGTCGCCCGTCGATCCAGTCGTCGACGGGCGCCGGGTCGACCCTGTCCTCACCGATTTCGGAGTCGACGAGCACCACCGCCACGGCCGCATGCCGTTTCGAGGGGTCCACGACCTCGCGGCGGCGGTGACTCGCCAGGTTGCTCCGAACTCGCATCCGCAGCGCCTCGTCGTAGGTAATCGTCACCGCTCGACCATAGGTGCTGCCCGCAGGTCAGGCCGCCGGCACCATCCCGTGGGGGTCGAGGACGAACTTCTCGGCGACACCCGAGTCGAACTCGGCGTACCCGCGCGGCGCGTCGTCGAGGGTGATCACCGTGGCGTTGACCGCGTCGGCGATGTGCGCCTTGTCGTGCAGGATGCTCATCATCAGCCCGCGGTTGTACTTCAGCACCGGGCACTGACCGGTGGCGAAGCTGTGGCTCTTCGCCCAACCGAGACCCAGCCGGACCTTCAGCGTGCCCTCCTTGGCGTCGGCGTCCGCGGCGCCGGGATCACCGGTGACGTATAGGCCGGGGATGCCGAGCGATCCGCCGGCGCGCGTGAGTCCCATGATCGAGTTGAGGACGGCGGCGGGCTGCTCACCCGCGCCCTGGCCGTGTCCGCTGGCCTCGAATCCGACGGCGTCCACGGCGCAGTCGACCTCGTTGGTGCCGAGGATCTCGGCGATCTGGTCCTCCAGTGAGGCGTCGGCGCTGACGTCAACCGTTGCGCAACCGAAGGATTCGGCCTGCCTGAGCCGGTCGGCGTTCAGGTCGCCGACGATCACGACGGCCGCGCCGAGCAACTGCGCCGAGTACGCGGCCGCCAAGCCCACGGGTCCGGCACCGGCGACGTACACCGTCGACCCGGTGGTGACGCCCGCCGTCTTCGCACCGTGGTACCCGGTCGGGAAGATGTCCGACAGCATGGTGAGATCGCGGATCTTCGCCAGGGCGGCGTCGCGGTCCGGGAACTTCAGCAGGTTGAAGTCGGCGAACGGCACCATGACGTAGTCGGCTTGGCCGCCGAGCCAGCCGCCCATGTCGACGTACCCGTAGGCCGAACCCGCGCGAGCCGGGTTGACGTTGAGGCACACCCCGGTCTGCCCCTCGCGGCAGTTGCGACAACGGCCGCAGGCGATGTTGAACGGCACCGAGCAGATGTCGCCGACTTCGAGAAACTGTACGTCCGAACCCTTTTCGACGACCTCACCGGTGATCTCGTGGCCGAGCGTCTGGCCAATCGGAGCGGTGGTGCGGCCGCGCACCATGTGCTGATCCGAGCCGCAGATGTTGGTCGACACGCACTTGAGGATGACGGCGTGGTCGGCCTTGCGGCTCATCCCCATCGCGCTCGCCACTTCCGCCGGGACCTCGAGCTTGGGATAGTCGATCGTCTCGACCGCCACCTTGCCAGGACCCTTGTATACGACAATCCGGTTGCCACTCATGGCTTTTCCCAACCAGACCCGCGGTGTTGGCAGCAGGCTCTCCGTTGCGCCCGCGCGTCCACTCCCGAGCCTAGGTAAACCTCACCGGCTGGTGGGCGGTGCGGGCGAAAACCTCGCCTTTCGTCTAGCCGCGGTACTGCGCCACCTTCGCGGCGTACTCGTCGAGCAGTCGAAGGCTCTCGTCGCGGGGCACCGACGGGAGCAGCAACGCGACCTGGCCGAAGCCGAGGTCGTCGACGGCGCGCCAGTAGTCGGCGTCCACCGGAGTGCCGAACATCGCCAGCGGGACGTCGTGACCCAAGCCGTCCCGCATCTGCTGGATGCGCGGCGCCAACACCTCGGGCGGGAACGGGTTGGAGATCCAGCCCGCGTCGTGCCGGATCACGCGCTTGACGGTCGCATCGGAGTTGCCGCCGATGTAGATCGGAGGCTGCCGGACGGGTTTGGGCCGGCTGTAGGAAGCGTCGAAGTCGACGAACCTGCCGTGGTACTCGGCGGGATCGTTCGTCCACAGCGCCTTGATGGCCTCGATGCGCTCGTCGAGCAGCGCGCCGCGGGTCTTCGGGTCGGTGCCGTGGTCACGGAGTTCCTCGATGTTCCAGCCCGCGCCGACGCCGAACACGAACCGCCCACCCGAGATCAGGTCGACGCTGGCGGCTTCCTTCGCGGTGACGATCGGATCCCGCTGGATCAACAGCGCGATTCCGGTGAACAGTTCGATGCGCGACGTCACGGCTGCCGCCGCCGCGAGCGTGACGAAGGGGTCCAGTGTCTTGTAGTAGTAGTCGGGCAGCTCTCCGCCGCCCGGGTACGCCGACTCCCGACTGGCCGGAATGTGGGTGTGCTCGGCGATGACGAGGGCGTCGAAGCCCCGGTCCTCGATCGCGGTCGCCAGCGAGACCGGGTCGATGCCGTCGTCTGTGACGAACGTAGAAATGCCGAATTTCACGAGGACTCTCATCTGTCGGGGTCAGGAGGGGGAACGCCGTCGGCGAGACGCACTATTCCCCGACGCCTCCGGGCGAATGGCCGTCAGCCCAGAACGTTAGATAGGGTCACTATCAGGTTGGCCGGGATCGATGGTGCTTCGGGTGTGAACAGCCGCTCGCGACAACACACCGCTGCGACGGGAAGAAAACCCGCCACGAAGAAGCTGGAGACGTACGTGCCCACCCCGATTCCGTCCGATCACCGAGGACCCCGCTGATGCGCCAGGGACCTCTCGCCGGGCGCTACCCCGCCGTGGCCACCATGGTCATCCTCGCCCTGATTCCGTACTTGGCGCTGTCCGCGGCGATCGACCCCCTGGTGCCGATCATCACCGAGCAGCTCCACATGAGCGCTCAGACGATGAGCCTCAGCTCCGGGCTCGGCAACGCCGCGTACGCCGTGGGAACGGTGCTGGCGGTCCAGTTCGCGCAGCACCTCCCCCAGCGGCGCATGCTGCTGTCCTACGCCGTGGTGCTGGCGGTCGGTTCCGTCGTCGCCGCCGCGGCGGTCAACCCCGGCATGTTCATCGGCGGACACGTCCTGCAGGGCCTGGCCACCAGCATGCTGCTGATCGCCGCCGCGCCGCCCCTGACGATCGGCTTCCCGAAGGAAAAGCTCAGGAACACCGCCGTCATCATGAACATGTGCGTGTTCGGCGCGGTGGCGCTCGGACCCTTCGTCGGCGGTGCGCAGGCCGAGGCACACGCGTGGCGGCCGCTCTTCTGGATCATCGCCGGGATCGCGGTGCTGGCCCTGATCATGGCTGCGCTCACGTTCGAGGACGCCCCACCTGCCGACCTCGACGCCCCGCGCGACCTTCTCGCCATCGGACTCGCCGCCGTCGGTTGCGCCGCGGCGTTCGTCGGCGCCTCGCAGCTGACCAGCCACGGCTTCGGCGACGTCGCGGTGACCCTGCCCATGTTCGGTGGCCTTGCCCTGATCGTAGTGCTGGTGGTCTATCAATTCCGTTCGCGCCGGCCACTTCTCACCGTCCGCACGATGCTCACCAGCTCGATCCCCGTCGCCGGCGTCGGCGTCGCCCTGTTCGCTGCCGCCGCGTCTGTGGCGGCAACCGCACTGACTGCCAACGTGCTGTTGAAGACCTACAGCCCGGTCCACGTCGGCCTGCTGTACCTGCCCGAACTCGGTGGTGCCGTGGTGATGGCCGTGGTCTTCGGAATCGTCATCACCAAGCGCGCGATGCACTACCTGCCGCTCGTCGGAATGGTGCTGCTCGCGGCGGGAATCCTGGTCTTCCAGTTCGCGCTGCCCGCCAACCAGCCGCTGGTCTTGGTGGCCGCGGGGCTGACGGGGTTGGCGTTGGGCGCCACCGTCGCGCCCGCGCTGTTCGTCGCCGGCTTCTCACTGCAGTCCAATAGTCTCCAGCGAGTCTTCGCGATCATCGAATTGTTCCGTGCGGTGGCGGCTTTCATGGTCGCGCCGATCCTTGCCCACTTCGCGATGACGGTGTCGACCGACCTTGGCACGGGCACCAGCTACGCACTGTGGATCGGCTTCGGCCTCGCGGTCGGCGGCGCCGTCTTCGGGGTGGCCGTCTACGCCCTGAGCGGCTCCCGACCGCAGAAGCCCGACCTCGACGAGTTCCTCGACGGCGACGACCCGGCCTGGCACTCGCCACCCCTGCTGGCCCTCATCCGTCCCGGGGCAACGGCTCCGACCGAGACAGCCGCCGTGGCGACCCCCGAGCCAGCCCACACCGAGGCGGTGCCCGAGCCGACCGGAATGGTGCTGATCGCCTACGACGGAACCGATCTCGCCGCGTTCGCCATCACGCAGGCCGCGGCTCGGCTTGGCGCCGAACGCGAGGCGCTGGTGGTGTGCGTCTGGCAGCCGGTCGACGTCGGCTTCACCCCCACCGATTCGCGGCACTTCGACGCCGACCGGGCCACCGAGGTGCGCCACGCCGCCGAGCGGACCGCCGCCCACGGCGCAGAGCTGGCCCGCCAGGCCGGTTTCACCGCGCGCAGCGCGGCGGTGGAGGCCGCACCGACGTGGCAGGGCATCGTCGCCGCCGCCGATGACCACGACGTCAGCCTCATCGTGCTCGGGCCGCACCGGCGCAGCGGGCTTCTCGGGCATCTGCAGGGCAGCGTCGCGTCGGCCGTCGTCGCCCACACCGACCGGCCCGTTCTGATCGTCCCGCAGTACCAGGACGTCCGCTAAGCAGCATTCGGTTCCGGTCCGCCGGGTCTGAGGTCGTCTTCGGCCGACGGTGCGTCCGGCTCGTCATCCGGTGGCCAGTACAGCCGTTCGGGGCGGTGGTAGTCGTTGACCCGGACCTGCCCGGTGTCCAACGCCGGGGGTGGCAACCATTCGACGTCATGGTCGGCGTTGATCCGGGTGGTCCACCCACCCGGGCCGACGACCCGGTTGTCCGGCCCGCACGCCAAAGCCAGGTCGTCGACGTTGGTTAGTCCACCCTGAGCCCAATCCCGCGCGGCGTGATGAACCTGGCAGCCATACGCCGGCACCGTGCACCCCGGCTTCGTGCACCCACCGTCACGGGCGATCAACATCAACCGCTGAGCTTGGGAGGCGGTACGGCGGGCCCGAAACAAGTTCACCGCCGCCCCGGTAGCCCCGTCGAACACCGCCAAGAACAGGTGCGCCCGCCCCGCCAACCCGATGACGTCGCGGATCGGCATCACCGTCCCACCCCCGGTCACCCCCACGCCGGCTCGACTCTCCAGATCCTGCAGCGTGGTCCGGATGATGATCGTGGCTGGCAATCCGTTGTGCCGACCCAGCTCACCGCTGTCCAGCATCCGGCGCCCGACCGTCATCAACGCGTCGTGCTGACGCTGGCCCAACGTGCGGTGGTCCTCGTCGACCTGCTGCTGGGTCGGGGTCCCCGACACGCACGGCTGCTCGTCATCCGGGTTGCACATCCCCGGCGCCCCCAGCGTGGCGAACACCGCCTCGAACACCGCCCACGCCTGCGGCGTCAGGGTCGTCGTCAAACGCACCATCCCGTCGGGCTGCTGAGGCCCCTTGGTCGCACCCCGGCGCCGGGCCCGTTCAGTGTCATCATGTTCCGGGCCGTCCTGGTCGAGCAGGAAGATGGTCCGATCAGCGGTGTCCTTCAACTGCTTGGGACCCACACTCATCGCCGCCGTCACCAGATCGGCTTCGATCTGACCGCGGGTGACGGGGTCCACCGCCGGCGGAATCCGGCTCATCGCATTCGCCAGAACCTGCACGTGTTCACGGTTGACCAGCCCGTGGGACTGCGCGATCGCCGTGCACGCCAACACCGGGTCCAGCGGTGCCCCGATCAACGTCTGCCGGGACGCCAGCAACGCGGCCTCCTCCAACCGGCGACCCGCCTCACTCGGCGAAATCCGCCACCGGACGGCCATCACCTCACGCCAGGACTTCGCACCCAACGCCTTCGGCGTCGTCTCAGCCTGCACCCGGGTCAACAACCGATGCCCCAGCACCGGCAGTTGGCAGGTCAGCGTCTCCA
>NZ_MVOC01000032.1 GCF_002043095.1 Mycobacterium sp. AT1
TTCGAACATACGTTCGAATATTGAGAACTCTCTGACGTATTTCGTAAGAAGACTCTAAGAGCTAGTCATTGTCCATCTCCAGCACCGCGAACGGCGCCGTCGGCACCTCGGCGACCGACATCTTCGCCGCGGAATCGGTGGGGATGACGTCGCCAGCCAGCGCCGCGAGCGCCTTGTTGGTGCCGACGTCGCGACCCGCCCTCTCGCTCAGCAGCCACCGCACCTCGAGCAGATCGCAGTACGCCTGAATCGCGGTACCGCGGTGGCCGACGACCTCGAGCGCCAACTGCTGGTACGGGGTCAGGATCTCGATCACCCACAGGCGCGCGGCCGTCGACTCGTCCACGTCGTGGCCGGCCTCTCTGGCCAACTGCGCCTGATACGCGTGCAAGTCGCCAAGCAGGATGGCCGCTTGCCCCTCTCCAACGTCGAGACCGGTGAGCTCCTGAAGGTGCTGCGCGTGGTACCTGCGATCACCGACCGCCACCTTCACCCGCATGCGGCTCGGATCGGAAGCGTCTGGCTGCAAGGACAATTCGTCGACGGCGAAGCCAAGGTCGTTGAGCCGGCGAATCGTGCCCTCGACGCGGTACCGGTCGGCGAAACCGAAGACGGGCTCGGCATGCAGCAGATCCCACAGCGTGTTGTAACGCACCTGCACCTGTTCGGCTTCGGCGATCAGCGTCTGGTGCATCTCCTCGGGTAGGCCGAGCCGCTCGGCCAGGTCGACCAGGCCCTCCGCCACGTTCTCCACCAGGATCTCGAGATCGTGCCGCCGCTGGCCACGGCTCAGCTGCTGATGCACCTCGGAGGTTTCGGCGTCGACCAACCAGGCCTGGAGGAGCTGCCCGTCTCGCGAGAACAGCGTGTTCGCCAACGAGCAGTCACCCCAGAACACCCCGTGCCGGTGCAGTTCGACGAGCAAGCCGGCCATCGCGTCGAGCAGCCGGGCCCGGTGCCTCGGCTGGTCCGGAGGCAGCCGCATGAACAGCCGGCGGTACTGCCAGGACCCTTCGAGGTACCGGGTCACCAAGATCGCGGTCTCGAACTCCGGCTGCAGCACGAGCCCCGCCGGGTGTACTGCGGGCAGGCCCATCTCCTCGAGCCGCCGCAGGACGTCGTACTCCTTGATCGCGATCCGTGGCGGCATGTCCTTCACCGCCCAGAGATGACCGTCGGCGTCGACGAACTTCACCAGGTGGCGACTCATGCCCACCGCGATGTCGCGCAGCGGCACCTCGGGCACCACCCACTCCGAAAGTGGTTTGTCCCATGGCAACCCGAGGAGATCCGGGGTTGGTGCGCGGAGCCGCAACTCCGGCGCGCGCATGATTAGTTGAGGCGCTCGCCCGAGGTCGGGTGGAACAGGTGCACCGCCCCCTCCGGATGCCTGCGCAGGCGCACCGTGTCGGCCAGCCGTGGTGCCGTGCGCGGATTGCAGCGCGCCACCAACTCGGTACCGTCGCTGCCCGAGCCCGCGTGGGCGTAGATGTAGGCCTCGGCACCAAGGTCCTCGACCAGGTCGACGACGACCTCCACCCCACCGGATTCGGCGACCTCCAGCTGTTCGGGCCGGACGCCGACGGTGACCTCGGAAAGGCCTGCCTGGCTGATCTTCGCCAGGTCGTCGCGCTCCAGCTCGAACGTCGAATCGCCGAGCTTCACCCCGTCGGACGTGACCGAGGCGGTGAACAGATTCATCGCGGGCGAGCCGATGAAGCCCGCGACGAACGCGTTCGCCGGGCGATCGTAAAGCTCGTTGGGAGAGGCGAATTGCTGCAACTTCCCGAAGCGCAGGACGGCCACCCGGTCACCCATCGTCATCGCCTCTACCTGATCGTGCGTGACGTAGACGGTGGTGGTGCCGAGACGGCGTTGCAGCGCCGCAATCTGCGTACGGGTCTGCACGCGCAGCTTGGCGTCGAGGTTGGACAACGGCTCGTCCATGCAGAACACCTGAGGCTCGCGCACGATGGCGCGGCCCATTGCCACGCGCTGGCGCTGACCACCGGACAGCTTGGCGGGCTTGCGATCCAGGTGCTCGGTCAGGTCGAGAACCTTGGCGGCCTCCTCTACCTTCTTGCGCCGCTCCTCGGCCGACACGCCGCGCAGCTTGAGCGCGAAGCCCATGTTCTCGGCGACGGTCTTGTTTGGGTACAGCGCGTAGTTCTGGAACACCATCGCGATGTCGCGGTCCTTGGACGGCACGCCCGTCATGTCCTTGCCGCCGATCTCGATGCTGCCCTCGTCGATGTCCTCGAGTCCGGCGAGCATGCGCAGCGCGGTGCTCTTGCCGGAACCGGACGGTCCGACCAGGACGACGAACTCACCGTCCTGGATGTCGAGGTTGAGGTTGTCGACCGCGAGCTTGTCGGACCCCTCGTAGATGCACGATGCGTTCTTGTAAGTGATTGCAGCCATTGTGTTTAACTCCTCTACTTGATGGCGCCGAAGGAAAGACCACGAACGAGCTTGTTTTGGGCGAACCAGCCGCACAGGATCACCGGAAGGGCGGCCATCGTGGCCGCGGCCGAGAGCACGGCCCAGTACTGACCCTCACCGGCGATGAAGCCGACGAGGTACACCGGCATCGTCTGGGCGTTCACCGCGGTGAGGTTCACCGCGAGGAAGAACTCGTTCCAGGCGAAGATGACGCAGATGAGCGCCGTTGCGGCGATGCCAGGCGAGACCAGCGGCAGGATGACTTCCCGCACCGAGCGCCACAGGCTGGCGCCGTCGAGGCTGGCGGCCTCGAGCAATTCGCCTGGGACTTCGAGGAAGAACGAGCGCATCATCCAGATGGCGATGGGCAGGTTCATCGACGTGTAGAGGACGACGAGCGCCCAGATATTGTCCAGCAGACCGAGGTTGGACACGATCACGTACAGCGGCAGGATCGCCGCGACGACGGGCAACATCTTGGTGCTCATGAAGAAGAACAGCGCGTCCGACGTCTTTCGGACCGGGCGCAACGACAGCGCGAACGCGGCAGGCACACCCAGCAGCAGAACCAGGATCGTCGACATGCCGGTCGCGAACACCGAATTCAACATCGCGGGCCCGATGCCCTGGTCGAAGACCGCGGAGTACTGATCCAGGGTCGGCGTGAAGAGCAGCGTCGGCGGGTTGGTCGCCGCGTCACTCTCCTGCTTGAACGACGTCAGGACCATCCAGAACACCGGGAAGAAGAACCCGAGCCCGACGAGCCAGGCGACGATCCCCCACGGGCTGAACTTCTTGGACTTCTTCTTGTGGACGGGCACGGCCTCGTCTGTGGCCGTTGCCCTTTCGGCAGTAGTCGTCATGTCTAGGCCGCCTCTTCCTTGCCGGAGAATGATTTGAAGATCAACCGAAGCGCGAAGCTCGCGATGATCATCGTGAAGATGACGACCACCACGCCCATCGCTGCCGCCTGCCCCATGTCGAAGCCGAGGAACGCGCGCTGATAGATGTAGAACGGCAGGTTCGCACTGGCGACGCCCGGCCCGCCCTGCGTCATCATGAAGATGGCGTCGAAGGTGTTGACCAGGTAGATGGCTCCGAGCACGACGCCCAATTCGATGAAGCGGCGAAGGTGCGGCAGCGTCAACTCCCGGAAGAGTTGGATCGCGGTGGCACCGTCGACCCGGCCCGCCTCGAGCTGGTCCCGCGGCATGGACGTCAGTCCGGCCAGGATCAGCAGCATCATGAAAGGCGTCCACTGCCAGATCAATTCGACCATGACCATCGCCAGCGGGAACTGACCGATCCAGTCCACCGGCCCAATCCCCACCAGCGAGAGCACCCAGTTGAGGATGCCGTTGTTGGGGTCGAGGATCGTCGTCTTCCAGATCAGGGCCCCGGCGACGGGAGTGATCAGGAATGGCGTGATCAAGAGGGTGCGGACGACGCCGCGACCCAGGAATGCGCGATCGAGCAGCAGTGCGATTCCGAGGCCGAGCAGCGCCGAGATCAGCACCACGCCGACGATCAGGATGACGGTGTTGCCCGCCACCGACCAGAACTGGCGGTCCTGGACGACGGCGACGTAGTTGCTGATCCCGACGAATTGCCGTGAGCCCGGCCGGACCAGGTTCCAGGAGAGCGTCGAGTAGTACAGCGTGAACAGGAACGGCACCTGCGTCACGGCGATCATGAAGATCAGCGCGGGCAGTAGCGGTCCCCGTCGGCGCCATCCCTCGGCCCGACTCACGCCGGTGTCCTGGGCTTCGCGGATCTTTCGAACCCGTTCCGCGACTGCCCCCTGACTGGCGTCCGACTCGGTTTCAGCAGTAAGAGTCATCACTTCTCCTGGTAGCTCTTGCCGACGACCTCGGCGTATTGCTGCGCTTGGTCCAGTGCCTCGTCGACCGTTATCTGGCCGGCGATGGCCGCACTGATCTGCTGGCTCACCCGGGTGCCCAGATCCTGGAACTCGGGGATGCCGACGAACTGCACGCCGGTGTACGGAACCGGTTGCACGGTGGGCTTGTTCGGCGTCGCGTTGGTAATCGACTGCAGGGTCAACGGACCGTACGACTTCGAGATCGCCTCATATTCCGGGAGCTCCGTGTAGGTCGACGTTCTGCTGCCGGGTGGGACGCGAGCCCAGCCCAGCTTCTCGCCCACCAGCTTCATGTAGTCCTTGCTCGTCATCCACGAGATGAACTTCCAGGCACCGTCGGGGTTCTTGGCGGCCTTCGGGATGCCGAGCGCCCACGTGTAGAGCCAGCCCGAGTTGGGCTTCTCCACGATCGGTGCGGGCAGGTAGCCGATCTTGCCGACCAGATCGGGGTACGTCTTGGGATCCTCGATCGTCGAGACCGCCGACGTCGCGTCGTACCACATCGCCGTCTGGCCCTGACCGAACAGGTTCGCGCACTCCTGGAAACCCGTTGAGGACGCGCCCAATTCGCCGGATTCCTTGATCGTGTTGACGTAGAAGTTGACGGCCTTCTTCACCTCGGGGCTGTTGAGCTGCGCGTTCCACTTTTCATCGAACCAACGGCCGCCGAAGGTGTTGATGACGGTGTCCAGCGGCGCAAGCACTTCACCCCAACCGGGCTTGCCACGCAGGCAGATACCCGCATCCGAGACCTGCTTTGCCTTGATGGTCTTGGCCCACTCGGCCACCTCCTGCCAGGTGGGCTGGTAGCTCGGGTCGGGGTTGACCGTGATGCCGGCCTTTTCGAACATGTCCTTGCGGTACATCAGGAACGACGACTCGCCGTAGAACGGCACCGAATACATGCTGCCCTCGTACGACAGCGAGTCGCGCAGCGACGGGATGAAGTCGGCCTCGTCGTAGCCCGGCGTGTTCTTCGCGTAGTCCGAAAGGGGCAGCAGCCAGCCGTCCTTGGCCCACTGCGGGGTCTCGAAGTTGCTGATCATCGCTACGTCGAACTGACTGCCGCCCATGGCGGTCGACATGGTGATCTTCGCGCGCGCCTGGTTCTCCGAGAGCGAGATGAACTTCAACTTGATTCCGGGGTTCGCCTTTTCGAACTCCGGCGACAACTTCTGCGCGTCGGTCATCTGCGAGTTGGACACCAGGGCGATGGTCACCTCGTTGTCCGACGCGCCAAGGCTTCCCGCGCCCGAACAGCCCGCGGTCAGCGTCAGCCCGAGAGCCACCGCACACACCGAGAGCTTTCGCAATGCTCGTGTTGCTTTCATCTTCACCTCACTCCTCGTTGAGAACTACTGATCCAAGAGCCAACGTGCACAATCGATGTCGCATACCAGAAGCTTCCCCAATCCACCGCGAAGAGCGGCCCGCGTCGCTTCGTGCTTGGGCGGCCCGCTGCAAATCAGGATGGTCTTGTTGCAATTGCGGATGTCCTCGAGCGGCACCGACACCGCCCGGTGGGCGAGTTCGGTGACGACCGGCGCACCCTCGGCGTCGAAGAAGCGACCGCCGATCTCGCCGACGGCTCCGAGCGACACGAGTTCGTCGAGCATCCGCGTGTCGAGAAAGCTGCCTTCGAAGAGCGTGGTCGACGTGCTCACCGAACCGACGCCGAACAACATGGTGTCGGCGCGCCGGCCGGTCTCCAGCGTCCGCGAGATCACCGAGTCGCTCCGCATGGACATCACGGTCGACGGGTCGGCGTACAACGGGGCAGGAAGGCGCATCGCACTGGCGCGCAACATGTCAGCACCGCGACTGAGGATGAACTCCATGCCGGTCTGATAGGCGGCGGTGGACATCGCACCGTCGAGTTGGACGACCACGCGGCAACTCGCCACGCCGGGGGCCAAGGCCGTGACGGCGGCGACCTGTTCGGGTCCCCAGGTGAAGCCGAGGACGTCGTTCTCGGACAGCCGCCTCATGAGGAGGGCGCCCGCGGCCCGACCCAAGTGCCCGGTGACCACTGCCTCGGTCAGGCCGTACCGCTGCTCGAGCAGGCGTTCCTCGTCGGCGTGCAGGTCGTCCTTCATGGTCGGCGGCACGACGACTTCGATGCGCACCAGCCCTCTGGCCTTGGCCCTGGCGATCAACCTGCCCGCGGTGGGCCGGGACACGCCGAGCTTGGCGGCGATCTCGGCCTGCGTGAGTCCGTCGAGGTAATAAAGCGTGGCCGCCCGGAGGGCGAGACGCAGATCCTCGGGCGTCGCGCCGCCGTTGGGGGCCGCATCAGCGGGGGGTTCCGCCACGTGGGTGTTCGACGTCGGTGTCGCCACCATCTCCGGTCCCCTCTCGGCGTAATCGGTGAGCAAATGCTCGGGGTCGCGTGTAGATGCTCATCACGCTAACATGTGGATGTGACCTACACAACACTTTCAGTGCAGCGACCATTTAGAGGCAAAACGACGGTTCGGACCGTCCAAATTCACGCCGACTCCTACCCCACGCCGGGTAGCGTCGAGAAAGTGGTGACCAGGTCATGAAGCTCAACAACGCGTCCCTTTCCGAGATCACGATCTCGAAGCCGTCCTACGATCGCAGTGAGATCACCGTCGGCATAGTGCATTTCGGGGTGGGCGGCTTCCACCGAGCCCACCAGGCGATGTACCTCGACCGGCTGCTCTCCGACGGCAAGGCCAAGGAGTGGGGCATCTGCGGCATAGGCGTGCTGCCCGGCGACCGCAAGATGGCGACGGTCATGGCCGACCAGGACGGCCTTTACACCTTGATCTTGATGAACCCCGACGGGACCCGCGACGCCCGGGTCATCGGTTCGATCGTCGACTACAAGTTCGCGCCCGACGACCCCGAAGCCGTCATCGAACTGATCGCCGCACCGACCACGCGCATCGTCGAACTGACCATCACCGAGGGTGGCTACTTCATCGACGACGCCGGCCCGGACAGCGTCTTCGGTCTGGTGACCGCGGCGCTCGCCCGCCGCAAGGAACGAGGCCTTCCGTCGCCGACCATCGTGTCCTGCGACAACATCGAGGGCAACGGCGACGTCGCCCGAGAGGCGTTCACCACCTACGCCGAGCGAACGCACCCCGACCTCGCCGAGTGGATGAAGGCCAACACGCGCTTCCCCAACTCGATGGTCGACCGCATCACCCCGGTCACCACACCGGACGTGATCGAGAACCTCGCCGCCGACTCCGGTATCGACGACGCGTGGCCCGTCGCGGCTGAACCCTTCACCGCGTGGGTGCTGGACGACGACTTCTCCGACGGCCGACCGCCGTACGACGAGGTCGGCGTCCTGCTGGTCGACGACGTAACCCCCTACGAGCTGATGAAGCTGCGGCTGCTCAACGCGGGCCACCAAGCCCTCTGCTACTTCGCGTACCTGGCTGGCTACCGACTCGTCGCCGACGCGGCAGGCGACCCCTTGTTCGCCAAGTTCCTTCTCGAGTACATGGACACGGAGGCGACCCCGACCCTCAAGCCCGTTCCCGGCATCGACCTGCCCAAGTTCAAGCAGACCGCCGTCGACCGCTTCGCCAATCCCGCCGTGCGCGACACCATCGTCCGGCTGTGCTTCGGCTCCTCGGACCGCATCCCGCAGTGGCTTCTTCCGGTCATCAGGGAGAACCTGCGTTCCGGTGAGCCAGTGAGGTTGTCCGCGGCGACCGTCGCGAGTTGGGCCCGCTACGCCGAGGGCGTCGACGAGGACGGCCAGCCGATCGACGTGCAGGACCAGCTCGCCGAATCGCTGGTGCCGCTTGCCAAGTCGCAGCTCGACAATCCGACGGCGTTCATCGAGAACACCGCGCTGTTCGGCGACCTCGCCGCGGAGCCACGCTTCGTCGAGGCCTACCTGTGGGCATTGGATTCGTTGCACCGCGTGGGATCTCGCGCCACGCTGGAGGCGCTGATGAACTCGGACGAGCGATGACGAACCGCGCCCTCGTCATCGGCGAGGCGCTGATCGACATCGTGCAGCGAGACGGTCAGGTGCTTGGCGAGCACGTCGGCGGGAGCCCACTCAACGTCGCGGTCGGACTGGGCAGGCTGGACCGCGGCGTCGACTTCCTCACCCACATCGCCGACGACGAGCGCGGTCGACGCATAGTCGAGTACGTGGAGGCCTCCGGCGTACGGCTGGTGCCAGGCAGCACCGGCGCCGCCCGCACGCCGACCGCCGCTGCGAGCATCGACGAAAATGGCGCTGCGACATACACATTCGACATCGAGTGGCAGCTGAGCGGAACGCCGGAGGTTGTTCCCCCGCTGGTTGCCCACACCGGGTCGATCGCCGGATTCCTCGATCCGGGTTGTCTGGCGACGGCCGCGCTGCTTGACGCCTACCGCCTCGCCGCCACCATCACGTTCGACCCGAACGTTCGGCCCGCGCTGATCGAAGACCACGATCAGGCCGTCGACCGCATCAACCGGCTCGTCGAGAAGGCCGACGTGGTCAAGGCCAGCGACGAGGACCTGCACTGGATCGACCCGACCCGGACGCCCGAACAGATGGCGACGGCGTGGCAGAGCCTCGGCCCGTCGATCGTGGTGGTCACCATGGGCGGGGACGGCTCGTTCGCGGTGTGCGCTGCGGGCACCGTGCGCGTCGCGGCCCGCCCGGTCGAGGTGGTCGACACCGTCGGTGCTGGCGACTCGTTCATGACCGGCCTCATCGACGCGCTGTGGTCGTTGGACCTACTCGGCGGCGACCGGCGCGCGGACCTGGCCCGCATCGACGTCGACGCGCTGGAGGGAGTGCTGCGAGCCGCGGCACACGCATCGGCGGTGACCGTCGCCCGCGCGGGAGCCGATCTTCCGGATCGCGCCGCTCTTCAATTGGGGTGAGGCCGTGGGCCATACTGGGGCATGCGTTCCATCTGGAAGGGATCGGTTGCCTTCGGCCTGGTGAACGTGCCGGTCAAGGTCTACAGCGCGACTGAAGACCATGACATCAAGTTCCACCAGGTCCACGCCAAGGACAACGGTCGCATCCGCTACAAGCGGACCTGCGAGGTGTGCGGCGAGGTCGTCGAATACCGCGACATCGCAAAGTCGTACGAGGCCGACGACGGTCAAACCGTCATCATCACCGACGAGGACATCGCGACGCTCCCCGAGGAACGCAGCCGCGAGATCGAAGTCGTCGAGTTCGTTCCGGCCGACCAGATCGACCCGCTGATGTACGACAAGAGCTACTTCCTCGAGCCCGATTCGAAGTCGTCGAAGTCCTACATGCTGCTGGCGCAGACCCTCGCCGAGACCGATCGGGTCGCAATCGTGCACTTCGCGTTGCGAAGCAAGACCAGGCTGGCGGCGTTGCGCGTCAAGGACTTCGGCAAGCGCGAGGTGATGATCGTGCACACCCTGTTGTGGCCCGACGAGATTCGGGACCCCGACTTCCCCGAGCTGGACAAGAAGGTCGACATCAAGCCCGCCGAGCTCAAGATGGCGGGCCAGGTCGTCGAGTCGATGACCGACGACTTCCATCCCGAGGCGTTCACCGACGACTACCGCGTCGAGATGATGGAGCTGATCCAAGCCAAGATCGACGGCGGCCAAGCGTTCTCGGTCGAGGAGCAGCCCGCCGAGAACCTGGACGAGACCGACGACGTGTCGGATCTGCTGGCCAAGCTAGAGGCCAGCGTGCAGGCGCGAGCTGGCGCCAAGAAGGCACCCGCGAAGAAGGCACCGGCGAAAAAAGCACCGGCCAAGAAGACGCCCGCCAAGAAGGCCGCCGCGAAGGACTAGCTGCAGCGGGCCTTCATGTCTCGGATCGGTTGACGGATGCCGTCGAGCTCTGACTTGGTCTGAGGGTTGGCGGCAAAGTAGTCGTCGACCTGCTGCTTGACCTGGTCCCGGGGCTGACCCTTGAGCGTCGAGAAGAACGCGTTGGCGTCGGGGTGGGTGAAGAAGTAGTCCGCCGTCGCCGTCGAGACCACGCCCTTGAGCTGTTCGAAGTCGGCCGCCGAGCAGCCGGGCGCCGGCGGTGGCGGCGGATCGGCAAGGGCGGACGGCGCCGCACCGAACAATGCTGCCCCGGCGATCGCGGCGGCCACGAGGCCTCGCTTGGGAATCGACATGAATGGGTCTCCTTCGATGTGAATGGCGTTACGGATGACTGTCGGCATTATCGATGTCCGCCACCGCCGGAGGCGCCACCGCCACCGCCGCCGGAGTGCGATGCATTGTTCGGCTGGAGATCCGTGCCGCCGCCGGCCGGGTTGAAGTACCAGTCGTTGTCGAAGGGATAGCTCGCGTTGTCCGATGGTGCTGGCGCGTCGTTGATTTGGACGTTGCCAGGGCTGTCGACGATGCCGGCGGTGTCGCAATTCACGACCGCCGGGTCGCAGCTCTCGTCGGCGAAGGCGGTTGGCGCGGCAGCGATGGCCGCGGCGGCGCACGTGGCGGCGAAGATCCCCGCCACCGTCGATGTCTTCAATCGCATGACACTCCCCCTTCGCGCGCCGTCGTTCGGCAGTCGATGAGCGGAAGGTACCACCACCGGAGTTCACGCCAAAGTGTTTGCGCGTTTGCTCTCGCCCTCCGCGAGATCTGCGTCGGGGCCGTTGATTCCGCGAGATCACAACCACGTCGCAGAACTCGGCGCAGGCGGTGGGGTCCAGCCGCGCCGGGCGAACGCGGCCCGCACCCGCTCGAGCGTAAATCGGCGACTGTGTTCGGCGACGACCCGCAGGTCGATCCAACCCTGGCGGTCGACGAGATCGCCTCTGCCGATGTCGTGGACGTACTGCCGCCGCTCGGCACTGTGATGCGCACCCTCGTAGTCCAAGCCGACCTTTGGCTCGTCGTAACCCATGTCGATGAACGCCCGAGCGACTCCGTCGGACACCTCGATCTGGGTTCTCGGTGCAGGCAGACCGTCGTCGACGAGGATGAGGCGCAACCAGGTCTCCTTGGGAGACTGTGCGCCGGAATCCATCAGCGCCAACGCAATTCGAGCTCGGCGTACACCTCGTGCTCCCCGGTATCGGCTGGCCAACTCCAGCGCGGCAGTTGCCGTGACTCCCGTAGCGGCGGCCAATGCGTCGAGGTGCGCCACCGCAACGTTGCGTGGCAGGTGTCGGCCGAGGTCCAGCGCGGTGCGGGCCGGCGTCGTCACGGGCAGACCGCTCACCTCGGTGATCTCGTCGGCGCCGATCCGCTCCTCGCGCACGATGACTCCGGGCCGGGGCCGGGTGTGCGCCGTGACGACCTCGATCGGAGTCGACGCGTCCACCCACTTGGCGCCGTGCATCGCCGCAGCGGCGCGCCCCGCGATCACCCCTCGTCGGGTCGTCCACAGCCACGCCGCGTGCGCGTTGGTCAGCACCGTCTGCTCGACGCCATTCGGAACGTAGACGCGTGGATGGACGGCGGTGTAGTTCCACCGCAGCCTGCCGCGGGTGAGACGACCGTCGCGGATGACTTCACTACCGACGATTGGCTGCCACATGTGCTGAATGCTGACCGTCGGTACTGACGAAAGTGGCCCTGGGAGAAGGAGTTGTGCACAGGCACGTCTGCGACTTCTGCGGCAGGGTCGTGATCGCCGCCACATCGCGACCGTGGCGCAGAACTCGCGATCCGCCCACGAACTAGAACGTGTTCTAGTAGCGTCGCGAGCGTGATTCTGGACAAGTTCAAACTCGACGGTCAGGTGGCCGTGGTCACCGGAGCAGGACGCGGGCTCGGTGCCGCCATGGCGCTGGCCTTCGCCGAAGCGGGTGCCGACGTGGTGATCGCGGCGCGGACTCAGGCACAGCTCGACGAGGTGGCCGAGCAGATCAGGGCCACCGGCCGCCGCGCACACGTCGTGGTCGCCGACCTCGCCCATCCGGAGGACACCGCGTCGCTGGCCCAGCAGGCCGTCGACGCGTTCGGCAAACTAGACATCGTCGTCAACAATGTCGGCGGCACCATGCCGGCGCCGCTGCTGGACACCTCGACCAAGGACCTCCGCGACGCCTTCACGTTCAACGTGACGACGGCACACGCGCTGACCACGGCCGCCGTCCCGCTGATGCTCGAGCACTCCGGCGGCGGCAGCATCATCAACATCACCTCGACGATGAGCCGGGTCTCCGGCCGAGGCTTCGCCGCGTACGGGACCGCCAAGGCTGCGCTCGCCCACTACACCCGGCTGTCCGCCCTCGACCTCGCGCCGCGCATCCGCGTCAACGCCATCGCGCCGGGGTCGATCCTCACCTCGGCGCTGGACATCCTGGCCAGCAACGACGAGCTGCGCAAACCGATGGAGGACGCCACGCCGATGCGCCGGTTGGGCGATCCCACCGACATCGCCGCGGCGGCCGTCTATCTCGCGTCGCCCGCGGGGAGTTACCTGACCGGCAAGACCATCGAGGTCGACGGCGGCATCACCTTCCCCAACTTCTCCTTCCCGATTCCCGACCTGTAGAGGACGACCACATGACGATCAAGGTCGCAGCCGTCGGCACCGGCAACGTCGGCAAGCACGCGCTCACCCAGCTGATCCTCGACCCCCGATTCGAACTGACCGGCGTGTGGGTGTCCTCGGATGCCAAGGTGGGCAAGGACGCTGGCGAGCTCGCCGGACTCGACCGTTCCACCGGCATCACGGCCACCACCGACTTGGGCGACATCCTGGCCGCCAAGCCCGAGTGCGTGGTGTACACCGCGATGGCCGACAACCGACTCGTCGAGGCGCTCGAGGACTACCGGCGCATCCTGGCCGCCGGCGTCAACGTGGTCGCCAGCGCCGCGGTGTTCCTCCAATTCCCCTGGGGCACTTTGCCCGACGAGATGATCGCACCCATCGCCGAAGCCGCCGAAGCGGGCGGGTCCAGTATCTTCGTCAACGGCATCGACCCCGGCTTCGCCAACGACCTCATCCCGATGGCACTCGCCGGAACCTGTCAGAGCGTCGAGCAGATCCGCTGCATGGAGATCATCAACTACGACACCTATGACAGCGCCACCGTCATGTTCGACGTGATGGGCTTCGGCAAGCCGCTCGACGAGACCCCGATGCTGCTGCAACCCGGCGTGCTGAGTCTCGCGTGGGGCTCGGTGGTGCGGCAGCTCGCCGCCGGCCTCGGTGTCACCCTGGACGAAGTCACCCAGAGCTACGTCCGCGAACCCGCCCCCGAGGACTTCGACATCGCGTCCGGCCGCATCGCCAAGGGCACCGCGGCCGCCCTGCGCTTCGAGGTCCGGGGCATGGTCGACGGCAAGGCCGCCGTCGTGCTCGAGCACGTCACCCGCACCAGGGACGACCTGTGCCCGGACTGGCCCCAACCCGCCCAGGAGGGCGGCTCGTACCGCATCGAGATCACCGGTGAGCCGACCTACGCGCTCGACCTCTGCCTCAGCAGCCCCAACGGCGACCACAACCACGCCGGCTGCGTGGCGACGGCGGCTCGGGTGGTCAACGCGATCCCCGAGGTGGTGGCTGCGCCCGCTGGCATCCGGACAACGCTCGACTTGCCCCTGGTGACCGGAAAAGGGTTGTACGCTGGGAATCTGCTGTCCAACGCTTAGAAGGGCCTGTCATGCGGACGCGCTATCTCATCGGTTTGATCGCCTCGGCCGGCGCCGCGGCCGCGGTCGTCGTCGCCCCCGCCGCATCGGCCGAGCCGAACGAAGTCTCCAACCAGCCGGCCTGCACGTCGACCGGGCAGGTCGGGGAGACCGGCACCAGCACCACCGAGTGCCAGACCCCCGGCAACGTCGAGATCTCCGCCGAGGCGCCCGACGTGCCCACCTGGAGCTACCCCTGGGATGACGCGTTCTACGGGTCGGCCCTGGTCATTGGTGGCGGCGAGCGCGGTTAAATGCGCTCCCTGACAATCGCTTTGGCGGTCGTCTCGGCAGCGACCGCAGTGGCACTGGCGCCATCTGCGGCTGCGGCACCCCAGTGCGTCAACACCGGCCCGACGACGACCCAGTGCGACACCCCCGGCCACTCCCAGATCACCACGTCTCCCCCGGCGATGAACGACAACAACTGGTGGCCCTACGGCGGCGTGGTCGTCGGCTTCCCCTGGTAGCCACCACACCAAGGTTTCGGCTAACCTAACTTTTCTATTCGCCTTACCGGATAGAAGGGGACGGTGTTGTCGATCGCGAACAAGGTGCCGCAGCGCGCCACCGTGATGCTGCTCGGACCGGCGTTCGTGGCGGCCATTGCCTACGTCGACCCCGGCAACGTCGCCGCCAACGTCAGCGCCGGCGCGCAGTACGGCTTCCTCCTGGTGTGGGTGATCCTGGTCGCCAACGTGATGGCGGGCCTGGTCCAGTACCTGTCGGCCAAGCTCGGGCTCGTCACCGGACGCACGCTGCCGGAGGCCGTCGCCGACCACTCCCGAACCCGAACCAGGGTCGCCTACTGGCTGCAGGCCGAATTGGTCGCCATGGCAACCGATCTCGCCGAGGTGGTGGGTGGCGCGATTGCGCTGTACCTGCTGTTCGACCTGCCGCTGCTGGTCGGTGGCGTCATCACCGGCGTGGTGTCGATCTTCCTCCTCGCAGTGCAGAATCGCCGCGGGCAGCGCATGTTCGAGCGCGTCATCACCGGTCTGCTGCTCGTCATCGCCGTCGGCTTCCTGACGAGCCTGTTCGTCGCACCGCCCGCCCCGAGCGACGTGATCGGCGGCCTGGTACCGCGATTCGACGGCGCCGAGAGCATCCTGCTCGCCACCGCGATGCTCGGTGCGACCGTCATGCCGCACGCCGTGTACCTGCACTCGGCACTCGCCCGCGACCGGCACGGCCGGCCGGACGAGGGCGCGCCGCGGCGCCACCTGCTGCGGGCCACGCGCTACGACGTCGGTCTTGCCATGCTCGTCGCGGGCGCGGTCAACCTCGCGATGCTGCTCGTCGCCGCCACCAACCTGCAGGGCGTGGAGAACACCGACTCGATCGAGGGCGCCTACGCCGCGGTGCAGAACTCCTTGGGGCACACCGTCGCCCTGTTCTTCGCCATCGGCCTGCTGGCCTCCGGGCTCGCGTCGACGTCCGTCGGCGCCTACGCAGGCGCGATGATCATGCAGGGCCTGCTGCGCAAGTCCTACCCACTGCTGCTGCGCAGGGTCGTCACCCTGATCCCGGCGCTCGTCGTGTTGGCGATAGGCGTCGACCCGAGCCGCGCCTTGGTGCTCTCGCAGGTGGTGCTGTCGTTCGGCATTCCGTTCGCTCTGGTGCCGTTGATCCGACTGACCAGCAGTAGGACCCTGATGGGCGGTGACGTCAACCATCGCGTCACGACCGCCCTCGGCTGGACGGTCGCCGGGATCATTAGTGTTCTCAACGTGGTCCTGATCTACCTGACGGTTACCGGCTGAATGCAGCCCTACTTCGCGTACGGGTCCAACCTGGACGTGACCCAGATGACGTGCCGCTGCCCCGACGCGAGGGATCCGCGCCCTGCGGCACTCGCCGACCACGACTGGCTCATCAACGAGCGCGGTGTCGCAACGGTGGAACCCCTCGACGGGGCTCGCGTACACGGGGTGCTGTGGCAGATCAGCGATCACGACCTGACGGTGCTCGACAGCGCGGAAGGCGTCCCAGTGCGCTATCGACGCGACCGGATGACCGTGGAGACCGACGACGGGCCCGCCGAGGCATGGGTCTACGTCGACCCACGCGTCGAACCGGGCGCCCCTCGCCCCGGTTACCTGGAGCGGATCATCGGAGGCGCCACCCACCACGGCCTGCCGACGCGGTGGGTCGAGTATCTCCATCGATGGGATCCGGTCAACTGGCCGCGCCGGCTCCCGCCGACGGATTTGCCTGCGCCGCAGACGCTTTCGAAGCTGCTCGCCGATCCTGACGTCGTCGAATCCAGCACGCTGCGGTCACGCTTCGGTTTTCTTGCCATCCACGGCGGCGGGCTGGAGCGGATGACCGACGTCATCGCCGAACGGGCGGCGCAGGCCGCCGACGCGTCGGTCTACGTCGTCCGTCATCCCGAGAACTACCCCCATCACCTCTCGTCGTCGGCGTACCGGGCCGGGGAGTCCGCCCTCCTGGACGCCTTCCTCACCCACGTCGACGTGGTGGTGTCGCTGCACGGCTACGGCCGCGTCGGACGCACCATGGAATTGTTGGCGGGCGGTGGCCATCGAACGTTGGCCGCGCACCTCGCCGCGCACGTGTCGGTGCCCGGCTTCGAGGTGGTCACCGATTTGGACGCCATCCCGCGCGAACTGCGCGGCCTACATCCCGACAATCCCGTGAACCGGGCGAGCGGGGGCGGCGCGCAACTCGAGCTGACGCCGCGGGTGCGGGGCATCAGCCCGCGCAGCGGACCCACCGGCGACGACGGCTTGAGCGCCCCCACTAGGGCGCTCGTCGCCGGGCTGACCGCGGCGGCAAAGGCCTGGCCCTCAGCCGACGACTGACGGCGCATCCACTTCCCGGATCGCTGCGCTCCTGCCCTCCGAAGCCACGCCCAGCTCTCGAAACGCCGACTCGACGTTCTCGGCGCAGGGCAGATCGGTCGCGTCGCAGATTCGTATCACCCGTCGCACGACGGGACCCTCGATCAACCACCAGTCGACCCCGATCGCGGCGCAGCACCTGTCGACCCTGTGGAGTGCGGCCAAGGCGGGAGCGCCGAAGAAGTCGACGGCGGTGGCGTCGACGACGAGGGCCCCGGCGATCGCGACGTGCCGCTCCAGATAGCCAGCCAACCGAGTGGCGTTACTCGCGTCGACTTCGCCGTAAATGGAGACGACGACGGCGGGTTGCAGGACCACCGACGCACTGGCCCTGCCCCAGTGCTCACCGATGCCGATGGACTTTGGATCCGGCCGGTAGACGCGACATGTTCCGATGGGTGCCATGGTGACCCCCTGAAGTTGAGAACGGGTTGGGGCGCCGTGCTCTCGACGTAGGGGGAACGTACAACGAATTCCGCAGCGCGTGTCGACATTCGCAAACAGCGGAAAAGTCACCGAATCGAGCCCTGCAGGGGGCGATTTTCAGCAGGTGCGACGCAATCCGTTGCCGTCGCATCAGGGAGCAAACCGAAGGCCGCTCCCAGGCGCCGACGAGGCCCGTCGTGACGTGCACGGAGGCACGTCACGACGGATTCCGTAGCTACTCCTCGATGGCCAGCACCGGCGTCGGCCGCTGGAAGCCGCGCGTCACGACGGCCAGCCAGATGACGCCGATGGCCAGCCATACGAGGCCGACTTCGAGCGTCAACCAGGACAGGCTGGTCCACAGCCACACCGTGAGGACGAAGCCAATTCCCGGCAGCACCAGGTTGTTCAGGACGTTCTTCTCGCCCTCGTCGACGAAGTAGTGCTTGATGACGGTGAGGTTCACCGCCGAGAACGCGATCAACGCACCAAAGCTCACGATCGAGGCGAGGAACCCGAGATCGATCCACAACGCCGCCAGCGAGATCACCGACACCACCAGGATGGCGAAGGTCGGGGTGGCGAATCGCAACGAGACGTGTCCGAACACCTTGCGCGGCATGATGCCGTCGCGGCCCATGGCATAGAGGATCCTCGCCACCGACGCCTGCGACGTCAGCGCGGAACCGATGCAGCCGGCGATGTAAGCGGCGGTGAAGAAGGTGTTGAGGAACTGTCCGCCGGCGGAGGTCATCACGTCGAGCGAGCCGGAGTCGACGTCGGCGAACTGGTTCGACGGGAACACCAACTGCGAGACGTAGGACAGGCCGAAGAAGATGGTGCCGCACACCACGGTCGCGATCATGATCGCCTTGGGCACACTGCGCCGCGGATCCTTCGCCTCCTCCGACAGGGTCGAGACCGCGTCGAACCCGAGGAAGGACAGGCAGAGGATCGCCGCGCCCGCGAAGATCGGCCCTACGCCGCTGGCGCTGCCGTCACCGGTGAACGGCGCCATCAGGTTGACGCTGCCCGTCTTGGTGACGGTCATGAACGCCATCACCACGAAGACGAGGATGAAGACGATCTGCAGCGCCAGTAGCAAGAAGTTGGCCCGCGCGACCGAGACGATGCCGACGATGTTGAGCACCGTCACGATGACGATCGACACCAGGATCCAGATCCAGGCGGGCACGGCCGGGATCGCCGCCTCCATGTAGATGCCGATGACCAGGTAGTTCAGCATCGGCAGGAACAGGTAGTCGAGCAGGAGCGACCAACCCGCCAGGAAGCCGGCCGGCGCCCCAAACGTTCGCTGGGTGTAGGCGTAGGTGGACCCGGCCACCGGGAAGGCCGCCGACATCCGCGCGTATGACCTGGCCGTGAAGATCATGGCCGCCAGCGTCACCAGGTAGGCGACGGACAGCCGGCCACCGGTCAGCTGGGTGACGATGCCGTAGGTGGTGAACACCGTCAGCGGCACCATGTAGACCATGCCGAAGAGCACGAGCGCGGGGACGCCGAGAGCCCGTTTCAGATGGCCCTCGCCCGTCGCAACGGTAGGAGTTACTGCCGACATTGCTGATCCCTTTCTAGGGTGTAACCGAGTATCCGAGCTCGCCGCGGAGGTAGGTGGCCCGAACGACGACGTCGGGGAGCTGCGCGGCGGGCGTCTCGCGGGGGTCGCCGGCCAACCACACCAGATCCGCGCTTGCGCCGGGAATCAGGCGCCCCCAAGTGCTTTCGGCGAAGGCCTGTTCGGCGACCCCGGCGGTGTAGGCGCCGAGCGCGCGTTCGATGGTCAGGGCCTCCTCGGGCTTCCAACCACCCTCGGGTTCGCCGTCCTTCGTCCGACGGGACACCCCGATGGCAATGCCGTCCAAGGGCGAACCGGAGGACACCGGCCAGTCCGAACCCAGCGCCAGCGGTGCACCGGATTCGTCGAGGCTGCGCATCCGGTACTGCTTGTCGGCGCGTTCAGCGCCGAGACGCGGCACCGTCAGTACCGTCATCAGCGCGTCCATCTGCGCCCACAGCGGTTGCATGCACGGGATGACGCCCAGCTTCGCGAACCGTTCCAGGTCGGCGTCGTCGACCAGTTGGACGTGGGCGATCACCGGTCGTCGGTCCCGCGGGCCGTTGGACTCGATCGCGAACTCGATGGCGTCAAGCGCCTGACGGACCGCGGCGTCGCCGATGGCGTGGATGTGGATCTGGAAGCCGAGTTCGTCGACGCGACGGGCCGCCTGGGCCAGGCTGTCGCCCTCCCACACGGTCATGCCGTGGTCGTGCAGCCCGGAACAGTACGGCGCCAGCAGCGCGCCCGTCTCGTTCTCCACCACGCCGTCGGCGAAGAACTTCACCGTGTGGGCGGTCAGCAATGGCGAGCCGGCCTCCTCGACGCGGCGGCGGGCGTCGGCGAATCCGGCGAGTTGCGAGTCGAAGTGGCGAGGGTCGGCATAGAGAGCCAGGTTGAACCGGATCCGCAGGGCGTCGCGCTGCGCAGCGGCGAGGTAGGCGTCGACGTCGCCGGGTTCCACCCAGGCGTCTTGGACCCAGGTGACCCCCTTGCTGAGGTAGTAGTCGGCCGCCGTGCCGAGCGCGGCCACCCGTACGTCCACGTCGCGCTCCGGCATGACGGCGGTGACGAGGTCGACGGCGCCCCATTCGCGCATGGTGCCGAGCACTGAGCCGTCCTCGCGGTGCGGGATCTCACCGAGAACCGGGTCCGGGGTGTCCTCCGTGATGCCCGCGCGTTGCAGCGCAACGGAATTGACCCACATCGTGTGGTAGTCCCAGGCCCGCAGCGCCACCGGCCGATCCGGCACCGCCTCGTCCAACCAGCGGGCGTCGAAGAGGCTGTTCTCGGCCAGGCTGCCGTCGTAGGAGGCACCGACGATCCATTCCTCGTCCGGATTGGCCTCGGCGTACTTGCGCACCTCGGCGACGATCTCCTCCACCGAACTGCACGGCCGCACCTCCGGCCCGACGGATTCGAGGCCGCCCAGCATGGGGTGGGCGTGCCCGTCGCCGAAGGACGGCATCAGGAACCCGCCGTCGAGGTCGACCTCGACGGTCTCGGACCGCTCCGCTGCCATCGCCAGCGCGGCGTCACCGAGAGCGGCGATCACACCGCCGTCGACCAGGAGTGCGCTTATCGTTGGTTCGGAGGCCCCCACCCAAATGGTTCCGTTGCGAAACAGCGTTATTGCCACGGATCGGCACACTACGCGGCCATCGAGAGTTTGCAACGGGAAACGTCGCCCATCCGTGGCGCGCCCGGCATCGAATAACAGAGGTGGAACGTAGAGACCTCGTCGGCGACGCAGTGGAGCCGATCGTGCCTGGCAACGAGACAGTGGTGTCGGTGCCATGGTGAGTGCCCTCTACCGGACGCGAATCACCCACCTGAGTCGCACGCCAGTGCACCACTACTTCGAACAGGGTGGGTACAGCTGGTACGTCGACGTCGACGATCTGCCTCGACTCCCCCGGTGGCTGCAGCCCTTCGCGAGATTCGAAGCCGTCGACCATCTTTCGCCGCCGACGGCCGGGCCGGACACGTTGCGCGCCCGCGTCGACCAACACCTCGCCGACCGGGGCGTCGAATTGCCGGGTGGCACGGTCACCGCATTGCTGCAGGCGAGAGTGCTCGGCTACGTGTTCAACCCGCTCAGCATCTTCTGGTGCCACGACCGCCACGGGACGCTGCGCCACGTCATTGCCGAGGTGCACAGCACCTCCGGTGACCGGCACGCCTACCTTCTGCCACCCACCGGCGCCCAACCGGCGGCGGTGAAGAAGGCGCTGTACGTCTCGCCCACCAATGAGGCCGACGGCTACTACCTGGTGCGGGCACCGCAGCCCGACGCCGAGCTCGACGTCACGATCTCCCTGCATCGCGAGAACAAGCCGGCATTCGTGGCGACTCTCGACGGCACGCGGCGAAAGGCCTCGATCGCGAACCTGTTGCAGCTCCAGCTGATGGCCCCGGTGGCGCCGTTGGTTGGCGCAATGTGGATCCGCATTCAGGGCGTCACGCTGTGGACGCAACGAGCGCCCGTCGTTCGGGAGGCGCCCATCCCGGAGCGCGAAAAGGTCGGCCAACTATGACCAGGCGGGGGGCTCTCGAATCCCGCCCCGGCACATCCCCTTTCGCGCCACGACCGCTCAAACCGCGGTTATCGTGACCACCCTCGCGCAGGCCAGTACACTTCGCGGCGTGACAGCCGACCTCGACGCCTTGCTGCGCCGGGTGGCAGAAGAGGACGTCGAGGCGTTCGCCGCGTTCTACGACAACACCCGCGCGCGGGTGTTCGGCCTGGTGCTACGGGTGCTCCGCGATCCTGGGTACAGCGAGGAAACCACTCAGGACGTCTACCTGCAGGTATGGCGTAACGCGCGCACCTACAACCCAGCTGCGGGAACCCCTCTCGCCTGGTTGATGACGCTGGCGCACCGCAGGGCCGTCGACCGGGTGCGGTCCGAGCAGTCCGCTAGCCAGCGGGAATCCCGCTACGGCGCGGCCAACGTCGACTTGCCTGCCGACCGGGTGGCCGAAGCCGTCATCCAGCTCGACGAACAGCGCCAAGTCACCGAATGCCTCGCGTCGCTGACCGATCCTCAGCGCGAGTGCATTCAGTTGGCGTATTACGAAGGCCTTACCTACGTGCAGGTATCCGAGCGTTTGTCGGCAAACCTTGCGACCATCAAGTCACGGATGCGCGACGGCATTCGTGGTTTGCGGAAGTGTCTGGGGGTGTCGTGACCGAACCAAACGCGAACGACCTACTCGTTCTTGCCACGCCATACGCGCTGCACGCGATGCCGCAGACCGAGCTCGACGACATCGACAGGCAACTCACCCACGTTCCGCCGCCTGTCGCCATCGCCTTCGCCGACGAGGTTCGAGCGGTGCGAGAGACCATGGCGAAGATGTCCGCGGCGACGGCGCAGGAGCCACCCAGCCACCTGCGCGAACGGCTGCTAGCCGCCGTTGGCGGCGAGGCCCGGGTCATCGAGATGCGCCCGCAGTCGACGCGGTGGCGAACCGCCGCGCTCGCCGCTGCCGCCGCGGTGGCCATCGGGCTTGGCGCGATCGGCGTCGGCATCGCGGTGCGGCCCGAGCCAAAACCCTCTGCGGCAGAACAGATCTTCGCGGCCAAGGACGTCAGGACCGTGTCGGGAGCCATCCCGACCGGCGGTACCGCCACCGTGGTGTTCTCCCGCGAACGCAACGCGGCGGTGCTGGTGATGAACAACGTCGAACCCCCGGCGCCGGGCACCGTCTACCAAATGTGGTTGGTCGGCGCGAAGGGTCCGGAGTCGGCGGGCACCATGGACTCCGCCGCCGTCGCACCGTCGACCACCGCGGTGCTGCCCGACCTGCACGGCTCGACGGCTCTCGCGTTCACGGTGGAGCCCAGCGGCGGCTCGTCGGCGCCGACGACGCCGGCCTTCGCCGAGCTTCCGCTCGCCTGACTCACAGCCCCTCCACGGTGGCGGCTGCCACCTCGGCGACGACGTCGGACACGTCCTCGCGACGTCGCCAGGCGCGTTGCTGCCGCATGGCGCCGTTGCCGGTGGTCAGCACGCGCTCGACCTCCGTGCGCACCATGTCGTAGTCGCCGAGCACGGTCAGCGCCGGCTCGAGCCGGTCCACCAGTGCGTGCAACAGCTCCGCAGCCGGCCGTAGGGCGCGATCACCCGGGAGGTCTACGAGCTGACCGTCGAGCCCGTAGCGGGCGGCGGTCCAGTAGGCCGCCTTGAGCACGTGCGCGGCGATGGGCGGCACCGGCTCGCCGCGCTCATCCTCGGCGAGGACGGTCATGACCAGCGCCCTGACCAAGGTGGCGAACAGAACGGTGCCGGCGACGGTGGCGGGCACGTCGGCGACCCGCACCTCGACGGTCGGGAAGTTGGCCGACGGGCGGACGTCCCAATAGACCATGCCGTCGTCGAGCATCGCGCCCGACGCCAGGATCTCCCGTACGGCCGCGTCGTACTCGTCGGCGGAGTCGAAGTGTGGCGGCGGACCCGCGCTCGGCCAGCGCGCCCACAGCACGCTGCGCCAGCTCGCGTGCCCGGTGTCCGCGTTGCGGTACACCGCCGAGTTGGCGGTCAGCGCGAGCAGCAGCGGCAGCCAGGGACGTAGCCGGTTGCTCACCTGCACGGCCACGTCACGGTTGGGCACCGCGACGTGCACGTGGCACCCCGAGATGCCCTGTTCGTGGGCGATCATCCCGAACCGCTCGGCGATGTGCGCGTAGCGCGGCTTGTCGGTGACCGGAAAGTGCTGCGGGAGGGTCGGAGGCAAGGCGACGGCGAGCAGCCGGGCGCCGGCCTCCGCGGCGGCGTCGGAGGCAACGCGGCGGAGCCGAATGAGCTCAGCTCGGAGGTCGGCGCTGGAGCTCGCCACCTCGGACGTCGTCTCGACCTGGCAGCTGGTCAGCTCGAGTTCGAGGTCGACGCCTTGGCGCTTGGCGCCCTCGGCGACGGCGGTGTTGAGCGGAGCGGGCTCCCCGGTGTGGGGGTCGACGAGCAGAAACTCTTCTTCGACGCCGTATGTCGGGGGTTCGGGGGTGTTGATCCGGCCCATCGGATCGTTCACAACGGGCCGGATCAGGGTGACACTCCTCTTGCCGCGCGAGGTGAGTGCGCGGCTCGAAAATCCAATTGCCCCGCCATTCGCGGGGCTAAACATCCGTTGTCGAATCGACACCTAGGCTCGGGGACATGGCGCAAGAATTTCGATTCGGGTTCGGCCTGCACGCCGCCCCACGGCAGTCGTCGGTTCAGGACTGGGCGCATCGCGCGGAGGACATGGGCTACGACGTCCTGCACGTTCCCGACCATCTGGGTGCACCCGCGCCGTTCCCGACGTTGATGACCGCGGCGGCCGCCACCGAGAAACTGCACGTGGGCACGTTCGTGTTGAACGCCGGGTTCTACAAGCCCGCACTGTTGGCGCGCGACGTCATGGCGATGCACGACCTCACCGGCGGTCGGCTGGAGCTGGGCCTTGGTACCGGGTACGTGGAGGCGGAGTTCAAGGCCGCCGAGATCCCGTATCCGAGCGCTCGAGAGCGGGTCGACCACCTGCGCCACGTCGTGGAGTACATCGGCGAGCATGCCCCCGACGTGCCGATCTTGATCGCAGGCAACGGGAATCGGGTGCTGACGATCGCCGCGCGGCGGGCTCACGTCATCGGCCTGACCGGAGGGGATCCAGAAGGTCCCGACGGGGACCCGCTCGCGGAGCGGATCGAGTTCGTGCGCACCGCGGCCGGCGAGCGGTTCGGCGACCTGGAGCTCAACATCGCGATCACCGCCATGCCGATCGACGACACCGGGATACCCGATCTGTCGATCACCCGCCGGTTCCTGCCGGAACTCAGCGACGAGGAACTGCTCCGGACGCCAGGCGTGCTGGCGGGCTCGCCCGACGACATCGCCGACGAGATCCGCCGCTACCGCGACGCCTACGGGGTCACCTACATCACCGTGCAGCAGCCCCACGCGGAGGCGTTCGCGAAGGTCATCGAGCTGCTTCGCTAGCGGCCGCGGAGTGCGTCCTTGAGGTGCTCACCGGTCTGCTTCACGCGAGCCTTCACCTGGTCGACCTTGCCCTCGGTGCGAAGGCGGTCGTTTCCGGTGATCTCGCCGAAGTTCTCCTTGACGCGGCCCGCCAGCTTGTCGACGGAGTTCTTGGCCTTCTTGGAAGTGCTCATGGCGTGGTGTAGCCGTTCCATGACCTGGGGAAACACGAAGTGGGCGATGACTTCGGTATGCTGCGATCCGGTCCGCCCCCGTAGCTCAGGGGATAGAGCACGGCTCTCCTAAAGCCGGTGTCGCATGTTCGAATCATGCCGGGGGCACCACCAGTCTTCGATGCGCGATCGCCCATCAGGGCGCTTCGGCAGCAATTACTCGAGTCACGCTCTCCCGCAACAGCTCTCGCCGCCGATCGTGGACCGACTCAGCCTCGTCACTGGTCGCCGAATACACGTTGCTGACCGGTGACCACGCCATCGACATGGCGATCACCATCGCCATCAAGTCGAAGGGCTCGCCGTCGCGCACCAACCCTTGACGTTGGGCGTCGGCGATGGCCGCGAGCTTCGCAGTGTCCAACCGGTCGGCGTCGCCCACCAGGTGCCCGGACGGTTGACGTTCCAGGCGCGCCCATGTCGCCAGCCGAATGAGATCCGGCCGCCGCAGGTACTCGTCGTAGAGCCGCACCGCCCAGCCGGGGAGGTCGGTGGCGTCCATCGGCACCACGTCCATGATGCGCTCCAACGACGCGACGAAAATGGCGTCGAACAGCGCGTCCTTGTCGCCGAAATAGCCGTAGAGCTGCGCCTTGTTGGTGCGCGCGGCACGCACGATCCTGTCGATTCTCGCGCCGGCGATGCCGTACTGGGCGAACTCGACGGTGGCGGCGGCCACGATCCGCTCCTGGGTCGCGAACCCCCGGGGAGTGGCGGGCGCGGCTGTCATCAGCGCCACCCTAGACCAACACTTCGGGTGAGATGTAGCCTCAAGTAAACCAACTAGTCTGTTTATTAGAAGGGTTCCCAATGAAGACCACCGGCTTGGCTCCCAGCTCCCCCGACGGCGCCTTGGGTCGCTCCTGGCTGCAGCGACGAGAGCTGCGCGACGACGACGTGGCCATCCGCGTCGACTTCTGCGGGGTCTGCCATTCCGACCTACACGCCCTGCACGCCTGGACGCCGCGGTCGCCCGGGCTCCTGGTCCCGGGTCACGAGTTCACGGGCGCCGTCCTGGCCACCGGCGCCGCGGTGTCCACGTTCACGCCCGGTGACCGGGTCGCCGTCGGCAACATCGTCGACTCCTGCGGCCACTGCCCAATGTGCCGACGCGGCCAGGAGAACTTCTGCCACGAGTCCCCCACGTTGACCTACGGCGGGACCGATCGACACGACGGATCACCGACACTGGGCGGCTACTCCCGCGAGATCGTCGTCGCCGAGGGTTTCACCTATGCACTGCCCGCCGCGCTGGACCCCGCCGCGGCCGCACCCTTGATGTGCGCCGGCATCACCGTGTGGGAACCTCTGCGCGCCCTGGGCGTTGGACCGGATACGTCGGTCGCGGTGGTCGGGATCGGCGGCCTCGGGCACCTCGCCGTCAAGATGGCGGCGGCACTCGGTGCCGAGACGACCGCGATCGGACGGTCGGCGGCGAAGGCCGACGACGCGCGGCGACTGGGCGCCTCGGAGTACCTGGTGTCGTCCGACGCCGCGGCCATGGCGGCAGCGCGTGACCGCTTCGACGTCGTGATCGACGCGATCCCGGTCGCCCACGATCCGGCGCCGTACCTGGCGGTGACCGGATTGGACGGAACCCTGTGCCAACTCGGTTATCTCGGGCCCATGACCGTCGACGCCATGGACCTGCTGATCGGCCGAAAGAGGCTCACCTCGGCGGGCAGCGGCGGACGCCCGGCAACTGCCGAGATGCTCGAGTTCTGCGCAGAGCACCAGATTGGCGCGGACGTCGAAGTCCTCCCGTCGGCCGACGTCAACGTCGCATTGGATCGGTTGGCACGCAACGACGTTCGATACCGCTTCGTCCTCGACATGTCCGACCTCGACGACTAGTTGTAATGGCCAGG
>NZ_MVOC01000033.1 GCF_002043095.1 Mycobacterium sp. AT1
GGTTGCGCGACCCGGGTCGCCGGCCGCTTCTGGTGGTCGTCACCGACGGCCGCGCAACCGCAAGAGCCGACGCGCTCGAACGGTCGCGGCGGGCCGCGGCGTACGTCGCCGCTCAGCGAATCTCCGCAATCGTGGTGGACTGCGAGAGCGGACGCATGCGGATGGGATTGGCGCGGGTGCTGGCCGAGCACATGGCCGCCGAACACGTCTGGCTGTCGCAAGTCAACGCCGAGGCGCTCACCGACATCGTACGAGGCGCCACCCGCGAGGGAGCGGCCTGATCCGATGAGTACGAGGTCATCTCGCGCCGCGGGGCTGCTGCTCGGCCATGTCGCCGATCGACTGTTCGGCGACCCCCGGCGGTGGCATCCCGTCGCCGGCCTTGGCGCGGTGGCGGGGGCGCTGGAACGACGGATGTACGCCGACAATCGTCGGCGCGGTGTCGCCTACGTGACCATCCTTGTGGGCAGCACGACCGCGCTGGCAGTGCTCGCGGAGCGTAGGGCGCGAAATCCCCTGGCGCACACCGTGTTGACGGCGGTGGTCACCTGGGCTGTGCTCGGCGGGCGTTCGTTGGAGAGGGAGGCCCAGGCGGTCCACGACCTCCTCGCCGCCGACGACGTTCACGGCGCGCGGCGACGGTTGCGCAACCTGGTCGGACGCGACACCGCGGACTTGACACCGGATGAGATCGCGCGGGCCGTCATCGAATCGGTGGCCGAGAACACCAGCGACGCGGTGGTCACCTCGTACGTCTGGGGTGCGACTCTCGGGGTGCCGGGGCTGGTCATGCATCGGACCGCGAACACCCTCGATGCGATGGTGGGTCACCACAACGCCCGATTCGAGCGATTCGGCTGGGCAGCAGCTCGTTTCGACGACCTCATCGGGCTTCCCGGGTCTCGGCTGGCTGGTCTGCTGACCTCCGCCATGGGGCGCCACCCCCGCGGGGCGTTGGCGGCGTGGCGGCGTGACGCGAGAGGCCATCCGAGCCCCAACGCCGGGGTGGTCGAGGCCAGTTTCGCCGGGGCCCTTGGCATTCGCCTCGGCGGGACCAACACCTACTACGGCAACCGCGTCGAGCACCGAGCTTTGATGGGCGACGGACGCTTGCCCGCGCCCGACGACGTTCCGGTCGCCGTCGAATTGGCCCGCCGGGTGGGGTGGGGTGCGGCAGTGCTGGCGGCCGGCGTGTCGGTCGCACCCCGACCGGTATGGCGTGCGACGCGACGAGGCGGACTTCGCCCGACGGGCATCGGTATTTTAGGTGTCCGCGCAGCTCCAGGGACCAATTTCTGGAAATGCGTCGTTGCAACCTCACTGCAACCCCGAGACGTTTAGCGTCGGAAGTCTTCACCTGGGTCCGGGCGGGTCGCTTCCGCCCCAATAAGAGGAGCACCGTTGGCTGAGTTCGTCGCTGCGATCGACCAGGGCACCACCAGCACCCGCGCCATGATCTTCGATCACGACGGTGCCGAGGTGGGCAGGCACCAGCTCGAACACGACCAGATCCTGCCGCAGGCCGGCTGGGTCGAACACAATCCCGTCGAGATTTGGGAGCGGACCGCGTCGGTCCTGTCCTCGGTGCTCAACAAGACCAAGCTGCAGACCGGCGATCTGGCCGCCCTTGGCGTCACCAATCAGCGCGAGACGGCGCTGGTCTGGGACCGCAAGACCGGCAGGCCGTACTACAACGCGATCGTCTGGCAGGACACCCGCACCGACCGGATCGCCACCGCGCTGGACCGCGACGGACGTGGCGACGTGATCCGGCGCAAGGCCGGTCTGCCGCCCGCCACCTACTTCTCCGCTGGCAAGGTGCAGTGGATCCTCGAGAACGTCGACGGCGTGCGCGAGGCTGCCGAGCGGGGCGACGCGATCTTCGGCACCAGTGACAGCTGGGTGGTGTGGAATCTCACCGGCGGTCCACGCGGCGGCGTGCACGTCACCGACGTGACAAACGCCAGCCGGACCATGCTGATGGACCTCGAGACGCTCGACTGGGACGACGAGCTGCTGTCGTTCTTCAGCATTCCACGGCAGATGCTGCCCACGATCGTGCCGTCGTCGTCCCCCGAGCCCTATGGCGTCACGCTGGACACCGGTCCACTGGGTGGCGAGGTGCCGGTGACGGGCATCCTCGGCGATCAGCAGGCGGCGATGGTCGGGCAGGTGTGCCTGGCGCCCGGTGAAGCCAAGAACACCTACGGCACAGGCAACTTCCTGCTGCTCAACACCGGCGAGAAGATCGTGCGCTCCGAGAATGGGCTACTGACGACCGTCTGCTACCAGTTCGGTGACGCGAAACCCGTTTACGCCCTTGAGGGCTCGATCGCCGTCACCGGATCGGCCGTGCAGTGGCTGCGGGACCAACTCGGCATCATCAGCGGCGCTGCCCAGAGCGAGTCGCTGGCACGGCAGGTCGAGGACAACGGCGGGGTGTACTTCGTGCCCGCGTTCTCCGGTCTGTTCGCACCATACTGGCGCTCCGATGCCCGCGGCGCCATCGTCGGGCTGTCGCGGTTCAACACCAATGCGCACGTGGCGCGGGCGACCCTGGAAGCGATCTGCTACCAGAGCCGCGACGTGGTCGACGCGATGGAAGCCGATTCCGGGGTGCACCTCGAGGTTCTCAAGGTCGACGGCGGTATCACCGCCAACGATCTGTGCATGCAGATTCAGTCCGACGTGCTCGGCGTCGACGTGGTCAAGCCCGTCGTGGCGGAGACCACCGCACTGGGCGCCGCCTACGCGGCCGGGTTGGCCGTCGGTTTCTGGGCCAACCCCGACGATCTGCGAGCCAACTGGCAGGAGGACAAGCGCTGGACGCCGTCCTGGAGCGACGATCAACGCACGGCCGGATACGAAGGGTGGCAGAAGGCCGTCCAACGGACGCTCGACTGGGTCGACGTCTCCTGAGGTTTCCGGAGTCGTTGTCGTGACGATCGGCCTGCTCTGCGCCATCCCCGAAGAGCTCGAGCATCTCCGGGAAGTGTTGGAGACAACTAACACGACGAGTGTTGCGGGCTTCCAATTCGACGAGGGATGGTTCGAGGGACGTCGCGTCGTACTGGCCGGTTCCGGAATGGGCAAGGTCAACGCGGCGGTCGTCACGACGCTCATGGCCACGAGATTCGAGTGCCGACTGATCCTGTTCTCCGGCGTCGCAGGCGGACTCGACCCTGCGCTGCACATCGGTGACGTGGTGGTCGCCGACCGGATCGTTCAGCACGACGTCGGCCGGATCGAGAACGACGGTTTGCTCAGGTATCAGGCGGGGCACGTCTCCTTCATCAACCCAACTGACGCACTGGGATATTCGATGGACGCCGACCTGCTGGCCAGGGTGCGTGCCGGACTGGACGGCGTACCGCTACCGGCGCTGTCGCGTTCGGCAGGTGGCCGCGACCGTCCACCACGCGTCGTCTTCGGCACCATCTTGACCGGTGACCAGTACGTGCACTGCGATGTCACCCGGCAGCGGTTGCACGGTGACCTGGATGGGCTGGCGGTCGAAATGGAAGGTGGCGCAGTCGCTCAGGTGTGTGAGAACGTCGGCATCCCGTGGATCGTCGTGCGCGCATTGTCGGATCTCGCAGGACACGATTCGGACCTGAACTTCGCGGCGTTCGTCAGTGAGGTAGCCGCGATCTCCTCGCACCTGGTGCGGCGGATCGTCGGAGTCCTGTAGTGGACGTCGGATTGGACGCGTCGTCGCGCCCGGTCTCCTCGATCGCGGAGGAGCCGTCCTGGGCCGCGGCGCAGGCGATCACCGCCGTGGCGGCGGATCTCGCGGGTGAGTTCTCGTTGCGCCCGTTGCTCGAGCGAATTCTCCTGCGCTGCACCGAACTTCTCGGTTGTGATGCGGGGTCGATCGCCAGCGTCGACGAGGCCGCCGGCACCTACCGTAAGGAAGCAGACATCGGCATCCGCTGCCAGTCGGGGCAAGTGTTCCCGCTGAGCGAGGGCACGACGGGCGCCGTCGTCGCCCGTCGTGGGCCGGTGTGGTTCGACCGGTATGACGACGTGCGGGGCGGCCACGTGGACGCAGCCGATCGGGCGACGTTGCGCAGTGTCATCGGCGTGCCGCTGGAGTGGCGAGGGTCGATCACCGGGGTGTGCGTGGTCTTCAGCCGCGACGACTCACGCATCTTCGGCGTCCGAGACGCGGAGTTGTTGCAGCTCTTCGCAAAGCATGCGGCGGTCGCGCTGACCAACGCGCGACTGCACGACGTCGCGGAGGAAAGGGCGCGTACGAAAGCCACTGCGGCAGAGCGGGAGCGGCTGCTGCGCGAGGTGTACGAGACCCTGAACCAGGGTTTGGTGGGGATGGTCGCCCAGTTGGCCCGTGCCGAGGAGTCGCTTTCCGGTGGTGCCGGTGCCGATGCCGAGCACCTGGTAATCGCCGCCCATCGTGAGGCGCGGATCGCGCTGTCGGACACTCGTCGGACCATGTCGGGGCTGCTCGGTCGGGCGCTCGACGACCGGACGTTGGAGGAGCTGCTCGCCGACGAGGTCGAGTGGGTACGGCGAGCGGGACGGCTCGATGCTCGGTTGGTGGTCGCAGGACACCCGACCCAGCTCGATCCGGCGCGAACCCACGAGGCCTTGCGAATCGCGCAGGAGGCTCTGGCGAATACCGTCCAGCACGCGGACGCGACCCTCATCCGCCTCGGTGTCGCCTACGAGCCCGACGGAGTGTCCTTGCTCGTGCAGGACGACGGCAAGGGGTTCGACCAGCGGTGTTTGGCAGCTGACGCGGGATCGGGTCTGAGGCGGATGACCGATCGCGCGCATGCCGTGGGCGCACTCGTCGAGCTCCGTTCGGTTCCGGGCTGGGGCACGAGCCTGCGGGTTCGCTTCCCTACGGAGCGGCCCGAGCCGGCGGACACCGGCAGGCCCTTGCGCGTGATGGTGGTGGAATCGCGTCCGCTCGTTCGCGCGGGCGTCACACGGCTGCTGACCCAGGCCGGTCTGCACGTCGAGGTGGTCGGGGAGGTGGCCGGCACGACCGAGGCCGTCATCCTTCAGCAGGCCGTTCATGCCGACGTGGTGGTGGCCAGCCTCGACACCGCCGACGGCGAGCCAGACGTGGCCGACCTGACCCGCACGCTCGCCAGCGCTGGTCACGCCGCGGTGCTGTGCTTGTCCGAACCGGGGGACGACCACCGGCTCGCGGCCGCGCTCCGGGCGGGGGCTCGTGGTTGCTTGGACAAGAGTGCAGACGGTGCGGCACTGGTACAGGCCGTCCTCGCCACCGCCCGTGGTGAAGCCTTCTTCTCGGGAACCTCGGCACGAACTCTGCATCGCGATTTGCGTCCGGACGGCGAGACGATGACCAGCCGTGAGCTGGAGGTCCGGGCGTTGCTTGAAAAGGGGCTGCCGGACAAGGTGATTGCCGCGGAACTGACCATTTCGGTCAAGACCGTCGGCAAGCACGTCAGCTCGCTGCTGCGCAAGTCGCGGGTGCACAACCGTACGGAACTGGTTGCGCTGCTGCGACGTCCGTGAGATACGAGACGTCACGGGAGGGGAAACCCCCACCGGGAAACGGGTAGTCCTCCCCATGTGAATGACCACATTCTGGCCGTAGTTTGGGCGTTATGCCCGTCGTCGCCCTGAAGGACATCCTGGATCGCGCCCTCCTGCAGCGCTATGGCGTCGCCGCCATCAACGTCTTCAACGATCTGACGATGGAGGCCGTGCTGGCAGCTGCTGTCGAACGTCGTTCACCCCTCATCGTTCAGACCTCGGTCAAGACGGTGCGGTCAATCGGGATGGACGTGCTGTACGGGATGTGGACGTCGATGACCGCGGGTATCGAGGTCCCGGTCTGCCTACACCTCGACCACTGCCCGGAACGGGAGGTCATCACCGATTGCCTTCGCACCGGCTGGAATTCGGTGCTGTTCGACGCGTCTCGTTTGCCCGTCGAGGAGAATCTGCGTCAGGTGATCGAGGTCGTCGCCGAAGCGCGGGCGGTCGGCGCGCACGTCGAAGGGGAGATCGAAGCCATCACCGGCGTCGAGGACGGAATCGGGTCCGATGACGTCGCGGACCGGCAGTCTCTCGAGGTCGCGGTCGACTTCATCGAACGCTCCGGCGTCGACGTATTCGCGCCGTCCATCGGCAACGCCCACGGCGTGTACATCGCCGAGCCCACCCTCGACAATGAGCGCGTCAGCGATTTGGTCGACGCCACGGGCGTCCCGGTGGCGCTGCATGGCGGCACCGGGATGACCGAGGAGCAGTTCACCGACCTCATCGCGCGTGGCTGCGCGAAGGTGAACATCTCCACGGCTCTCAAGGTCGCCTACATGAAGTCCAATCTGAGCTTTCTGCGGGAAGCCGAAAGAGGCGACAAGTGGGACCCGCCGTCGCTCTTCTCGAGCGTCGGCTCGACGGTCGAGACCCTTGCAGCCGGTTACATCGACACGTTCGGCAGCGCAGGCAAGACGTGGTGACGACCCCCGTGAAGGCGCTGATCTTCGACTGCGACGGCGTACTGGCCGACACCGAACGGTTCGGCCATCTGCCTGCCTTCAACCAAACGTTCCGAGAATTCGACCTGCCGGTGCAGTGGACCGAGCGGGGGTACGGCGAAAAGTTGGCCATCGGCGGCGGCAAGGAACGCATGATGAGCCTGCTGACACCGGAATTCGTGGCGGCCGCCAAACTGCCGACCGACGTCGGCGAGCAGCGCGCGGTCGTTGCACGCTGGCACCGCCGCAAGACGGAGATCTACACCGAGATCGTCTCGAGTGGCCGCCTTCCGGGTCGGCCCGGCATTGCTCGGCTGATACGCCAGGCGAGGGCCTCCGGCTGGCAATTGGCCGTGGCCTCGACTTCGGCCGAGCCAGCGGTGCGATCGGTGCTGGAGCACGTCGTCGGCCGGGAGGCGGCCGCCGAATTCGTGGTGCTCGCCGGCGACGTGGTGGCTCACAAGAAGCCAGCTCCCGACATCTATCTCCTTGCGCTGGAGGCGATGAGAGTGTCGCCATCGGAGGTGATCGTGATCGAGGACTCCGCCAACGGTTTCCGCGCGGCGCGGGCCGCCGGTATCGAGTGTCTGGTCACCGTCAACGGCTACACCCGAGACGACGACTTCGACGGGGCCGCGCTGGTGGTCTCGGACCTGGGGGAGCCCGGTGCCGAGCCGGTCGAGGTTCTCCTCAATCCCCGCGCCGTGCCGGTCGGCGACTGGGTCGACGCGACGACCGTGGCGTCGCTAGTCACCTGAGGCCACGCGTCGTTTACCCGACCCGATCAAGAGAAAGGATGATTGCATGGCGGCAACGATTTTCGACGTCGATCGAGCAGTCCGCGTGATGGCCGAAACGGTGGTGGCGAACGAGAAGTATTTCGGCGACCTCGACGCGGTAGTCGGTGACGGCGACTTCGGCTATTCGATGGCACGGGGGTTCGAGATCGTTCTCGCGGACTGGGACACCTTCGATCGCAGCGACGCGTCGACGTTCCTCAAGAAGGTCGCGGTCGTGATCACCAGCCGGATCGGCGGTACCTCCGGCCCCATCTGGGGCACGGGCTTTCTCCGGGCAGCCACCTGCGCCGCGGGTGCGGTCAGTCTCGACATGGCACGGATCGCCGCGATGCTGGACGCCGCGGTCGACGGCATCAAGGCGCGCGGCGGTGCGGAACTTGGCGACAAGACGCTCCTGGACGCCTTGGCGCCCACCGCCGCATCGATCGCGCAGGCCGGCAAGGACGGTCTCGCTCCCGCAGCCGCGCGGCGAGCGGCAGCCGACACTGCGCGGTCAGCGGCGGAGGGGACGCGCGAGCTGCAGGCGAGGCGTGGACGCGCCTCCTACACCGGGGAGCGAAGCATCGGAACTCTCGACGCAGGCGCGGTCGCGGTCGCAGTGATCGTCGAGGCCATCGCCGAGGCATGGCAGCAGAACGCTGCCGACGCCTGAATCCGTCACCGAAACGACCACGGCCACCATTGCCGTGAGGATCCACCAAATGCCAAGGAAGGCAACGAGATGAAGAAGTTCGTCAACGATCCCAAACAGTTCGTCTCCGAAATGCTGCACGGTCTTGCCGTGGCCAACCCGGACACGTTGAAATACGTGCCCGAATACAATTTGATCATGCGCGTGGACGCGCCCAACGAGAACAAGGTGTCGATCGTCCAAGGCTCCGGCTCTGGCCACGAGCCCGCCCACGTCATGATCGTCGGCCGAGGAATGCTCGACGCGGCCTGCCCTGGTGATGTATTTGCAGCCCCACCAATGGATTACGTGTTGGAGACGTCGAAGCTGTTGGCCTCACCCAAGGGTGTGCTGCACATCATCAACAATTACACCGGTGACCGGATGGCCTTCGACATGGGCCGGGAGATGGCCGAAGCCGACGGCGTCCTCATCAAGACCCTCGTCGTCGACGACGACGTCGCCGTGAAGGACTCGACGTACACGGTCGGCCGGCGCGGAGTGGCGGGCAACTTCTTCGTCATCAAGGCGGTGGGCGCTGCCTCGGAGAAGGGCGCCGATCTCGACGAGCTCATCCGGATCGGTGAGAAGGTCAACGCGGTGACCAGGACGATGGGCATGGCGCTGACGTCGTGCACACCGCCCGCGAAGGGATCACCGCTCTTCGATCTTGGGGACGACGAGATGGAGATGGGCGTGGGCATTCACGGCGAGCCAGGCCGCCGACGGGAGAAGCTCGCAGACGCCAACACCATCGTCGACGAGCTAGTGGAGGCTGTGGTGAGCGACCTTCCCTACGGCAGGGGCGACGACGTCGCCTTGATGATCAACGGTCTTGGCGGCACGCCGATCAGCGAGCTGTACCTGCTGTACGGCCGGGCGCACGATCAGCTGGTAGCGCGTGGAATCAACGTGCGTCGCAACTACGTCGGCGAATACTGCACGTCGCTCGACATGGCGGGCTGCTCGGTTTCCCTCGTCCGACTGGACGACGAGGTGACGTCGCTTCTCGCCGAACCGGCCGAGAGCCCCATCAGAGTCTTCTGACGGCCCCGACCGTCGCGCACACCGCGAAACCAAGGCGCCCACCGGAACCTCTCGAAGTCGAGAGGCGCCGGTGGGCGCTGTTGGATGAGGTCCCCTGACCGGGGTCAGACGGCGGCGACGCCCGCCTCGGCGACGCTGATGTCCTGTTCGACGCTGCCGGCGCTGACGCCGATCGCTCCGATTACGGTGTCACCGTCGGTTAGGAGCATTCCACCACCGAAGATCACGAGCCCTCCTGACAATTGCTCGAGGCCGTAGAGTTCGGCGCCGGGTTGCACCAACGGCATCAAGGCGGCCGTGGGCGCATTCATCAGAATCGACGTACGCGCCTTCTTCGTGGAGATGTCGATGCTTGCCTTGATCGCGCCGTCCATCCGGGCGAACGCCACCAGGTGACCGCCGTCGTCGACCACGGCGATGTTCATGGGCTGGCCGATGTCGGCCGCTTTCGCAATCGCCGCTTCGACGACCTTGGTGGCGGCGGCCAGAGTGATGGCAGTCATTGACGAGCCTTTCGGATAGGGCTTTCCGGCAACTAGGTTTACCGGCAACGGTTTTGAGGAAGCCTCGCCGAGCGAGGCAGTGCGGCCGATGGTAGTGCCGCAGCTCGAACACGAGATGCATTTCGCCCTTGTTTCACGGCTGGCCGTCGAGAGCCTATCCAAAAAGCCCACCTGTGGGCCAGTAATTGTGCTGGACCAGCCGCAAAGCGCCCGAATTGCCCCTGGGTTCGAAAACACTCAACGCGCACGGCCGGACAATTCCGGCCACGTCGCATCGTGCGGCGTCCGCGACGGCCGTTGAGAGAGGTTGTGGTCAGTGTCGAACATCGACATCTTCGTCTGGGAGTTCTTGGGTACGGCGGTGCTGTGCCTCCTGGGCAACGGCTCGGTAGCCGCTGTGGTGCTGAAGAACTCGTACTCACACGGAGGCGGAGGTGACTGGCTCATCATCGTGCTCGGCTGGGGCTTCGGCGTCTTCGCCGGCGCCAGCATCGCCGCCCCGTCGGGTGGTCACATCAACCCGGCCGTCACCTTCGCGGTAGCGCTGCAGGGCGGAGTTCCGTGGTCGAGCGTGCCGGTCTACTGGGCGGCGCAGCTGCTCGGCGGATTCGTGGGCGCCTCGCTGTGTTGGGCCGCGTTCAAACTGCAGTTCGACAAGAACGACGACAACTCCGGTACGCGCGGCATCTTCTGCACGTCGCCCGCGATTCCCAACAAGCCTTGGAACATGGTCACGGAGATCATCGGCACCTTCGTCCTGATCATCTTCATCTTCTGCAACCCTGCGGCCAACTCGTCGCTGAGCTTCGCTGGCGTCACGTTCGTCATCATCACCATTGGCTTCGCGCTCGGCGGACCAACAGGTTATGCAGTGAACCCGGCGCGCGACCTCGGACCACGCCTCGCCTACGCGATCCTCCCGATTCCCGGAAAGGCTGACCCCGGTTGGGGTTACTCGTGGGTGCCCATCGTGTCGCCGCTCATCGGCGCCGCACTCGCCGCCGGGGTGGCGTCGATCCTGCCCGCGGTGGCGTCGTGAGTGTGCACGCCATGGTCGGCCTGATCCTCCCCGTCGCCCTCGGCCTTCGGGCCGGGGCGCGGTGGTTGAGCACGGTGGGCATGAAAGCGGCAGGGGATGCCTGGCGCGGAGATCAGAAGGGGGAGACGTGGCGGTTCATCTGACCCGGATCTACACGCGCACAGGAGATGCCGGGACGACGGCGCTGGGGGACATGTCCCGGGTCGCCAAGTCCGACGCCCGCGTCGGAGCCTATGCGGACTGCGACGAGACCAACGCCGTGATCGGATTGGCGATAGCTTCCGGTGGGGTCGGTGAGCGCACCGCCGCGGTTCTCGGCGTCATCCAGAACGATCTGTTCGACGTCGGCGCGGACCTGTGCACGCCGATCGTCGAGGCACCGGAGTACCCGCCGTTGCGCGTCACCGAAGAGCAAGTGTCTCAACTGGAATCGTGGTGCGACGAGTTCAACGAGGGCCTGACGAAGCTCAGCAGCTTCATCCTTCCCGGGGGCACGATCGCCGCCGCACACCTCCACCACGCCCGCACCGTTGCCCGGCGGGCAGAACGCAGCGCATGGGTGCTCGCCGAGGCGGCCCCGGTCAACGACTGCGCCCTGCGGTATCTCAACCGCCTGTCGGATTTGATGTTCATCCTGTCTCGATTCGAGAACCCCAACGGGGACGTTCTCTGGCGCCCGGGCGGCGACCGAGGCGTCGCCACGACCACATGACCAACTGACATTGGCTCGGAGAGGCCACACATGAGCACACGGGTTTCCACCGTCGAATGGCATGGGCCGTTGGTGGGCGGTTCCGGCTCGATCGAGCTGACGTCGTCCGGGCAAGCCAGATTCGACTACTCTCTGGCAACACGGGCGGCCGACCAAACCTCGACCACTTCACCCGAGGAACTCCTGGCCGCCGCCTACGCGTCGTGTTATGCCATGCAGCTGTCGGCCCTTCTGGACATTGGGCCGGACGCGGAAACCGACCTGCACGTCGAGGCGGTCGTCACGCAGGGAGGCCCGGAGGTCGACTTCGGGATCGCCGGCATCGTCCTGCTGGTGCGTGGACGGGGTGTCGACGTGACGAACGACCGGTTCGTCGAGTTGGCGAACACGGCGTCGTCGGTGTGCCCGATCGGCCGCGCGTTGTCGAGCGTCGCGGTCACCGTAGACGCCGCCCTGCAGTAGCGGAGGCTAAGGGAACTCGACCAGTCGGCTCAGTCGACGCAGGTTGACGACCACCACCGATCCGTTTGGAACGTCGGTCCCACTACGCCATTGGCGCGTGGTGGCGTCGCGGGCATGCAGCATGTCGAGGATCGCGCAGACTATGTCGCCATGCGTCACCACCGCCGTGGACCCATCCATCGCGGCAAGGTCGAACAGCACCAGTCGGACCCGTTCGGAGGGATCTTCGAGACGCGCCGGGCGGTGAGAGTCGGCGTCGGCGAGGGTGCCGGTGCGTCGCCAACCGCGTTCTCGCAGGCGTTCGTCAACCGTGGTCCGGACGCCGAGCACTGTCGCCATCGCCTGGGCGGTTTGTCGTGCGCGGACGGCGTCCGAGCAGACGATGCGGTTGATCTTCCTGTCTCGCAACGCATATCCGGCCGCGTAGGCCTGGGTGGTGCCCCGGGCTGTCAGCGGCGGATGGGCGACCTCGCGCTGCACGCGGCCGAGGGCGTTCCACGTGGACTCACCGTGGCGGACCAGCCACAGTAGGTGGTTGCGCGGTGTGCCCACGAGTTCGATCATCGAACGTTGAGTTCCACGGTCCTCTGTGGGGCGGCACGACCGGGGACGAATCCCGCCACCGCGCCGATCACGGTCGTGGCGGGCGCACCGATGTGGGCCGCGCGAGCGGCCTCGGCGATGGACGAGAGGGTGCCCCGGACTTCTCGTTGGCTGGCCAGGCTGCCATCGGCGACCACCGCCGCCGGGGTGTCAGCACTCATTCCGCCGTCCATCAGCGCGTGGGCGATGGCGTCGAGGTTCGCGACCGCCATCATCAGGATGATCGTCGTATTCGCCTCCGCGAGCGCCGCGTAGTTCACCGCCGACTCGGGATGCTCGGGGGGCACGTGTCCGGAGATCACCGTGAAGCCCTGGGTCAGACCGCGGTGCGTAGCCGGGATCATCGCCGATGCGGGAGCCGCGATGGCCGAACTCACGCCCGGAATGACATCGACGGTGATGCCTGCCCGAACGCATTCGTCGGCCTCCTCGCCGCCGCGGCCGAACACGAAACCGTCTCCGCCCTTGAGTCTTACGACGTCCCTGCCTGCCAATGCATGGCGAATGAGGTGCGCGTTGATCTCACTCTGCTCCATCCGGCGGCCGCCAGGGATCTTGGCTGCATCGATCACCAGGGCTTGCGGCGCGAGCTCGCCGATAACCGAAACCGGGGCGAGCCGGTCGGCGACGATGACGTCCGCGCGTGCGATCGCATCACGGCCCGCGATGGTGAGGAGTCCAGGATCGCCTGGGCCCCCGCCGACGAGGGTGACTCGGCCGACCCGCGCGCGACCGCTGGTGGCGGGCGAGCGCCGTGGTTGGTCGACGATGCAGAACACACCGCGTTCGAGCGCGCGGGCTGCGATGTCGGCGTCGAGCTCCTGGTCTCCCGTACATGCGAAAATCAGTGCGGCCGAGTCGATGTCGTGGTTCTCGAAAGCGCGCTGCCGGATGGCGATCAGCCCACGGTCGGCGAGGTCGGACAGATATGCCGTGGGTGAGGGTGACACTACGGTCACCACTGCGCCTGCGCCCGTCAGCGACCCGGTGGTGGTCATCGCGCGACCGGAGGAGCCCACGACGGTGACCGGTCGGCCACGTACGGGGAGCTGGACCGAGAGCGCGTCCGCGGATGCGCCTGGGAACGCGTCGTCAGCGAGTGCTCGTTGCGGACCGGAAGCCACCGGCACCCCCTTGTCGTCCCTGTCGTTCGCGGTCGTGGCGGCTCAGTCCTCGCAGTGCGGCCGACACCAATGCCGCTCGCTTGTGAACGCCGAACTTGTCCATGATGTTGTGCAGGTGGAACTTGACCGTCGCCTCGGAGATGAACAAGTCGGTGGCGATCGCCCGGTTGTCCAAACCGTCGGTCAGCAGGGCCAACACCTCCTTCTCCCGGCGGGTGAGGATGCGCGCATAGTCCAGCTCGTGCTCGGTGTTTTGTGAACGTAGCTCTGCAATAAGGGTACTGACGCTGTAGGCATCGAGTGCGGTCTGCCCATCAAGGACCTTCGTCACGGTGTTGAGAAGCTCCGTCGACGAAGAGCGACGGTCCACCAGCGCGTCGGCCCCGGCCCGGATCAGATCGAGCGCGCGCGCCGGGGATTCCTCGCGGTCGATCACGACGATCACCTTGGGGACCGGATCGAGTTCGGCGAGGAGAGTCGACAGCGGGAGGTCGGGGTCCCCGTCGACCACCAACAGTTCGGGACGCATCGACCGGAGTCGATCGACCAGTCCGGCGCCGTGGCGGACGTCACCCACGATCTGAACACCATCGGCTAGCCCCATAACGTGTGCCAGCCCGTGCAACAGTAGCTCGTCGTTCATCACGAACGCAGTGCGAAGCCTGGGGCTCTCGACGAGACCTCCACGCGCATCGGCGATTCCGCGCGGCGAACCACTCTCGGATCCGCGTCGTGCCGGGTGAATCGGCGAGTAGTGCGGTTGTGACCAACCCATGTGTGACTCCGTCCTGCCGATCGGCGGGCGAATGCTAACGCGACGTGCGTTGCAGTGACGTTGCAAAGAGACGAACTCAATGCACCTGGGTCTGCTGTGACCCGTCAGACACCGCGAGCACACAGTCCCCGCAGAGACCCCCTGACGGCGCTTGGTAGAACAGGCAGCAGCTGCGCCGGACGAACCGGCCGCCGTCGAAGTCGCCGGTGTCTCGCAGGGGGCCGATGTCGAGGAGTGCACGTACCAGCGCCCGGCCGGACGGCTCCAGCTCGGGCCGGGACATCGCCATCACCGTGACCGCGCCGTTGGCAGCCGAGATCGTGTTGCCCCAACTGACGCGATCCGACAGCGACGCCGACGTCTTGAGGGCCTCGTTCAACGGGCCGACGATGGTGGTGAGCAGGGAGTCGGAGATCAGCTCGGCCGCGCGAATCGCAGTCGGAGCCGATTCGCATGCGACGTCAATGGTCTCGAAGGACGGCGAATGCCCTTCCGTCGCCAGCCATCTCACAGACTCCGGAGTGAACATGGGGACGGCACCGCCCACGACGGCCGCTCCGAGCACGGGGGAGATGAGCCGCGACACCACGTTCAACTGAAATGACGACGCCGCAAGCCGCATGGGAATGCTGTTCGCGTCGCATGCCATCGACCTCGCGATCGCCGTTCGCGTGCGATCCACGAAGGCGGTGAGCGTCGCTGCATCGGTGAGCGTCGCCAGGTGCGCACCCTGGTCGGCACCCTGTGACGACATGTCGAAGTAGCCGCCCAGTCGGGCGGTGGCCGCGAGGAGGGCGGGCCCGTCGAGGGACGCCGCCGGCTTATCCGACGATGCTGGGGTGCCGGTCATGGTGCCCAACGGTAGTGGCGGTGAAGGCGGCCGGGCCGCGGATCGGCGAACCCCGTTGCGTTCCCATCCGAACGGTCAGGGTGCCGTCGAAACGAGCTCTACCAGCTCATTCACGAGCGCTCATCGCTGCAACGTTGATGCAACGTGATGTCAGCCACAATGGGCCGCACGGGGCCGACCAGGTCACGTATGTGGACGTTGGGTGGCTATGTGCCACCCCTCACCTCTTGGAGCAGTGCATGACGCAACCGACCCTCGATCCCGCGGTGGACTATCCGCTGAGTGTCCACCGAAGGGATCTGCTCTTCACCCCCACCGGCAAGTCGATCGACGACATCACCATCGAGGCCGTGGTGTCGGGTGAGGTTCAGGCCACGGACCTTCGAATCACTCCGGACACCCTGCGGCTACAGGCGCAGGTGTCGGAGAAGGCAGGACGGAAGCAGCTGGGCGCCAATCTTCGCCGCGCCGCGGAGATGACGGCGATATCCGACAGCCGAGTCTTGGAGATCTACAACGCCTTGCGACCGAACGCGTCCACCAAGGCAGAGCTCGAGGCGATCGCCGAGGAGTTGACGACTCAGTATGACGCCACCCTGCTGGCCGAACTGGTACTCGAGGCGGCCGACGTCTACGAGCGACGCGACATCCTGGCAACGGGCGAATAGGAGCCAATAATGAGTGCAGAAGCAATTCAGAAGCCCGGTGCCGGTGACGGCACTCGCCATTCTCTCCGGACCCAGATCCTGGAGGACCGCCCGGTCAACCTCGACGGCTTCGTCGAGGAGTGGCCAGAGGTCGGCATGGTCGCGATGGACAGCGAGTTCGACCCTCAGCCGAGTGTGCGGGTTGAGAACGGCGTCATCGTGGAAATGGACGGCGTCGAGCGCGCCGACTTCGACTTCATCGATCAGTTCATCGCCGACAAGGCCATCTCCGCCGAGGTTACCGAGCAGGCGATGGCGCTCTCGGCGCAGGACATCGCGCGCATGTTCGTGGATCCGGCGGTGACCCGCCAAGAGGTCATCGCCGTCACCAACGGGCTGACGCCTGCCAAGCTGCTCGCGGTGGCCAAGAACCTCAACATCGTCGAGATCATGATGGGGATGCAGAAGATGCGTGCCCGTCGCACACCGGCGAACCAGGGGCACTGCACCAGTGCCAGGGACAATCCGCTTCAGGTCGCCTGCGATGCCGCTGAGGCGTCGATTCGCGGATTCTCGGAAGTGGAAACGACTTTGGGCGTGGTGCGCTACGCCCCGCTGGTCGCGATGGCTCAGCAGATCGGCAGCCAGGTCGGCACCGGTGGCCCTCTGACCCAGTGCGCGCTGGAGGAGGCCACCGAGCTCGACCTTGGTATGCGTGGCATCACCGGTTACGCGGAGACCATCTCGGTGTACGGCACCGAGCCGGTCTTCGTCGACGGTGACGACACCCCGTGGTCGAAGGCGTTCCTGGCCGGGGCATACGCATCGCGCGGGATCAAGATGCGCTTCACCTCCGGCACCGGTTCCGAGGTGCAGATGGGCAACGCGCAGGGTAAGTCGATGCTGTACTTGGAGATCCGGTGCATCCTGATCGCCAAGGGTGCGGGTGTGCAGGGCCTGCAGAACGGCTCGATCTCGTGCATCGGCGTGCCGGGAGCGGTGCCCGCGGGCATCCGCGCGGTCGCCGCGGAGAACCTGATCGCCTCGTCGGTCGATCTCGAATGCGCCTCGGGAAACGACCAGTCGTTCTCACACTCGGCCATGCGCCGGACTGCACGGTTGATGCCGCAGATGATGCCGGGCACGGACTTCGTGTGCTCGGGGTACTCTTCGATGCCCAACTACGACAACATGTTCGCGGGCTCGAACCTCGACAGCGACGACTACGACGACTTCAACACCATCCAGCGCGATCTCCAGATCGACGGCGGTCTTCGGCACGTCAAGGAGTCCGAGATCCTGGCAGTGCGCACCCGCGCTGCCCAGGCGCTGCAGGCGGTGTTCCGCTACCTGGACCTGCCGCCGATCAGCGACGCCGAGGTCGATACCGCCGTGTACGCCAACGGCTCCAAGGAACTCATTCCTCGGGACGTGCTGGAGGACCTCAAGGGTGCTCAGCAGGTGATGGATCGCAACGTCACAGGCCTGGATCTGGTGAAGGCGTTGGAGGCGACCGGCTTCTCCGATGTCGCCGAAAACCTGTTGGCCGTTCTGCGCCAGCGTGTTTCGGGCGACTTGCTGCAGACCTCGGCGATTCTGACCAAGGAGTTGCAGCCGCTATCGGCCGTCAACGATGCGAATGACTATGCCGGCCCCGGCACCGGGTATCGACCCTCCGGTGCGCGCTGGGAAGAGATGAAGAAGCTGCGCCACGTGACGAGCGCATCCAATCCCGAGGTGGAGGTGGAATGACCGTGTCGACCAATACGGATGAAGGCCAGCGCGAGATCTCGTTCAACGAGGTCGGAAAGGCTGAGCGCGGCAAGCGTTCCGACGAGGTGGTGCTGGCCATATCGCCGGCGTTCGGGAGCCTGTTCTCGAAGACCATCGTCGACCTGCCGCACGCCGAGGTGATCCGGCAGATCCTTGCGGGCATCGAGGAGCAGGAGGTCAGTGCCCGCATCATCCGCCTCCAGCACAGTGCCGACCTGGCGCTGATGGCTCACACGGCGGCCAAGCTGTCGGGCTCCGGCATCGGGATCGGCATCTTGGCCCGCGGCACGGCGATGATCCACCAGCGGGATCTGCCGCGACTGTCGAGCCTGGAACTGTTCCCGCAATGTCCGCTGTTGACGCTGGAGACCTACCGGAGCATCGGCTCGAACGCCGCGCAGTACGCCAAAGGTGAGTCCCCGGAACCGGTTCCGACGCTCAACGATCAGATGGCCCGCCCCCGCTGGCAGGCCAAGGCAGCACTGTTGCACCTGAAGGAGACCGAGTTGGTTCGCAAGGGAGCACCGACGGTCGAGGTCGTTCCCGAGTATTCCGCGGCATCGGTCTGACGAAAGAGAGTTGACGCGGGTGTTTCGAACTATCGTCGGGGTCGACATTGGCAACTCCACGACGGAGGCCAGTCTCGCCACTATCGGCCCCGACGGGTCGGTCGATTACGTCGGTGCGGCATTGACCCGCACGACGGGCATCAAGGGCACTGTCAAGAACGTCGACGGGGTCGCTAAGTCAGTGACGTGGGCATTGGAACGGGCTGGCATGCAGTTGGCCGACCTGGACCTCATCCTGCTCAACGAGGCGACCCCGGTGATCAGTGGGCTGGCGATGGAGACCATCACCGAGACCATCATCACCGAGTCGACCATGATCGGACATGACCCGCGGACGCCAGGAGGCAAGGGGCTCGGAGTCGGCACCATCGTCGACTTCGAGGCCTTGGCCGACGCCACACCGGGCGAGCCGATCATCGTGCTGGTGGCGAGAGGCGTTGACTTCGACTTCACCGCCAACGCCATCAACGCAGCGGTAGACCGGGGTGTCGACGTCACCGGCGCGATCCTCTGCAACGACGACGCCGTCCTGGTCGCCAACCGTCTGAACACCAAGATCCCCATCATCGACGAGGTGTCGCGGGTGGACCTGGTGCCCAAGGGCATGGTGGCCGCCGTCGAGGTCGCCGGTCCCGGCCAGTCCATCAGGACGCTGTCGAATGCCTACGGCTTGGCGACCATCTTCGGTCTCGATCCCGAACAAACGAAGGTGGTGTCGCCGGTTGCGCGGGCGTTGACGGGCAACCGTTCAGCCGTCGTCGTGCGCACGCCGTCGGGTGACGTCGAGGACCGGACCATCCCGGCGGGTTCGTTGGACCTGATCGGGGTGCAGAAGAAGGCGACGGTCGACGTATCCCGTGGTGCTGCCGACATCATGGCCGAGGTGCAGCGGGTCAGCCCGTTGGTCGACGTCATGGGCGAGGCGGGCACCAACACCGGCGGAATGATCGCCAACGTTCGCCAAAGCATGGCCGACCTGTCCAACCACGCCCTGGCCGATGTGCGTATTCAGGATCTACTCGCCATCGATACCGCTGTGCCGCAAGAGGTTCGGGGCGGTGTCGCCGGTGAGGTGGCCTTGGAGAACGCGGTCGCGCTGGCGGCGATGGTCCGCACCAAGGAAAGCGGTATGAAGGCCGTCGCCGAGGCGGTCACCACTCATCTGCGCGAGGCCGGCGCCACGAAGGTCGACGTCGTCGTCGGCGGCGTCGAAGCGGAGATGGCGGTCCTCGGGGCGCTCACCACGCCGGGCACCGACAAGCCGTTGGTCGTGCTCGATCTCGGTGGCGGGTCGACCGATGCCGCGGTGATCGAGACCAACGACCACACCGACGCCACCCATCTGGCCGGTGCCGGTGATCTGGTCACCAAGCTGATCGACGCCGAGCTGGGGTTGGACAACCTCGAGCTGGCCGAGGAGATCAAGCGCTGTCCGCTTGGCAAGGCCGAGAGCTTCTTCCACATCCGGTTGGAGAACGGCACCGTCCAGTTCTTCGAGACACCCTTGCCGCCAACGGCATTCGCACGCGTGGTGGCCTTGGGCGAGACCGGGATGAACCCCATTCCCACCCGGCATTCGCTGGACCGGATTCGCACCGTGCGCAGAACGGCCAAGGAGCGGGTGTTCGTCGTGAACGCGCTGCGGGCGCTGCGCAGCATCGCCCCTGGTGGCGATCTGCGTCAGATCGGCTTCGTGGTGCTGCTGGGCGGCTGCGCGCTGGACTTCGAAATCCCCGAGCTGATAGCCGACGCCGTGGCGCCCTTTGGAATCGTCTGCGGGACGGGCAATGTCCGCGGTACCGAGGGGCCGCGCAACGCGGTGGCGTCCGGTCTGGTCGCGTCCTACGCGGCGTCCCGTGCGACGGCTGACACCGTAGAACCGGACGAGACGGCACAGGACGAGACGCGCGTGCCCGCCGACGCCAACGGCCACCTTGCGGCGGTGCAACCTCAGGTGGGTGCTCGTGCTTGAGGGCGGCCAGGCCGAGAAGCCAGCCATCCTGGTACTCAGTTCCATGGGTGGGCAGGTCGAGAACGAGGTCCTGGCCGGGATCGAGGAAGAGGGTGTGCCGTCGATCGTCGAGCGGCCGCGGAATCGGACCGACGCAGAGGCACTCGCACGGATGGCCGCAGGACGGTCGTCGTTGAGCGTCGGGGTGGGTATCGACGCCGATGGGCGCGTGTCCGTCCAGCACGACAAGCTGCCGGAGCCACTGTCCGAATTGGCCTCCGGCGGTCCGGCAGAACCGACGGTGGCTCGTATTCTTGGTCATAACGCGGCCCGCATCGTCGTGGGTATTCCCCTTCGTACGCAACGGGTATCGTGACTGCCATCGCCGCCGCCGCCGAGATGCCCGCCGCGCAGATGCGCATCGAGGCGGTACGCGTCCTGCAAGAGCTCAACGAGTCGACCAAGGCGCAACAGGCCTTCCTGAACAGCTGCGGGGACGCCACCTGGATCAGCGACGACGAACGCCGGGCGATCCGGTGGCTGCTCTCGGCCCTGGTCGAGCATCGGCGTCGAGTTCGGATCACCGCCCGAATGTGGCGGACGCTGAACGCGACCGAGCCTGTCGGAAGCGAACTGGTCTCCGACACCGCCGAATTGCTCGACGAGAGTCGCTACTTCGCGCCCTTCATCGCCCAATGGCGTTCGGTGGTCATCGGGCACACCCGTCTGGAGCGGAAGAGGTTCTGGCGAAGCATGATCGAACTCGCCGAGCTGAACCTCGGGGACCGTGACCCCTCTGAATCCTGCGCATCGGCGGGGTGAGGTGACCGTCTACTTCATCGGTGGTACTGCAGGAATGCTGACCCGGTGCCCGGCGGGCGCCACCCTCGTCAACACGGCTCGAATGCCGTTGTCGGACGTCGTCGACGATATCGCTCTAGCTCGTGCCGCGGGTCACGACGTCGCGCGCCTGCATTCGGGTGACCTGTCCGTGTACTCCACGCCGGCGGGGCAGTTACGCGAGCTGGAGCGCCACGGCATCGACTGAGAGCTGGTGCCCGGAGTGACGGCCTTCGGCGCCGCAGCCGCTGCCGCGGGACGGGAGCTGACGATCCCCGAAGTGGGCCGTAGCCTCTTGATCACCGGGGTCATCCTGGCCCTGCACCTCTCGGGCTCACCGCAGCGGATTCAGTCTCGGACCTCTGGCGTCAGACGGCGGTAGCCGGCACCGGTCGCGACCAGTACCTCGCCGCGTGGGGGACTTCCGCAGGCTCGTTGGCACCCCACCCAGTGTTGCCGTTTCCCGGCGTCCCTGGCTGCCTCGACGGCCGCGGTGGCGTCCGCCCGCACGTCGGTCGCCGAGTGCCGACAACCCTGATTACCGACGCACGCGCTGATCTGAAGCCAGGGGGAGGCCTTGTCGAAGACCAGCCCCCTCGGGGCGAGGGTGCGCAAGGCGTCGACGGCGTCGGCGCCGTCGAGATCGCAGAGCAGCACCGAACGCCACGGAGTGACGATCAGCGGTGCGCCGAACGCGGCCATGGCGTGGGCGACCCCGGCGTGAACGACGCCGAACGGCACCGCCGCACCGACCGCGATCCGCCCGTCCTCCTGCTCGATCCAGCCCACCGGAGGTGCCGTCGTCGTCGGCAGCGGGTGCAGGGGAGATCGGTCGATCCCGAAGGCCTCGAGCAGCGTGCTTCGGTCGGACATCTCGCGGATTCGCCAGTGCTTTCCGCGCTGCTGGGTGAACCGCTTGGCGACGGTGATCATCGCCGGTATCGCCGCCGCAGCCGTTAGGCGCACTCCGGTGTCGACGCCGGCCAGGGACAGGGCAACCGACGGCGCCGCCGCGTCGTCGAGCACCCGGACGCCGACGTCGGCCTCCAGTTGGGCAACATCCCCGCGGCCGTCGTCGATGCCGAACAGGAACCGCCCCGGCAGACTCGCCAGTGCCGCTGAATTCTGGATGGCGTCGTCCAGCCGGCCGACCCACGGTCGAACGTCTCCGAATCCTCCCGAACGGCCCGACAGTGGAGAGGACACGATGTTGCGGACGCGGTCATGGGTGATTGACGGCAGGAGGTTTGCCGCGGTCGCGGCGTCTACGACCGCGCAGAGGTCGGTGATGCCGCGCAGCTGCACGCCGCCGCGCGAGGTCAGTTCGAGGATTCCCGAGCCGGCCGACGAGGCCACCCGGGCCAGGGCGGAGAGCTGTGCCGAGCTGATCATTCCCCCGGGCAGACGCACACGGGCCAACCCGCCGTCGGCGGCCGAATGTGCCTGCAGGGTGCCCGGGCACACGTCCTCGTCACGGGTTCTGATCATTCGATCGAGTCGCTGCCTACTCGGCGGTGCTGGCGAGCGCGTTGACGGCTGCGGCGGTGATCGCCGAGCCGCCGCGTCTGCCCAGGACGGTGACGTGCTCGAGATCGCTCCGCGCGAGCAGGGCGTCGCACGATTCCGTGGCACCGATGAAGCCGACGGGTGCCCCGACGATGACGGCGGGCCTGGGTGCGCCGGCATCGATGAGCTCCAGCAGTGCGAAAAGCGCCGTGGGGGCGTTGCCGATGGCCACGACCGCGCCGTCCAGCAGCGGGGCCCACAAGTGCACTGCAGCAGCGGTTGTCGTTGTTTCGAGTTCGGTAGCGAGACGGGGGATACGACGGTCGCCAACGAGACACAGGACGTGGTTGTCGGCGGGCAGTCGCGAACGGGTCACCCCGGAGGCGACCATCATGACGTCGCACAGGATCGGCGCGCCCGCCGCCAAGGCCGTTCGTGCTGCCTCGACGGCACCGCTGCTGATCCGGGTGTCATCGGTGAGATCGGTCTGCCCGCTCGCATGGATCATGCGGACCACCACGCTCTCGGCACCCTCTGGGAAGCCCGTGAGATCGCTCTCGGCGCGGATGGTTTCGAAGGAACGACGATCGATTTCGACGCCGTCGTGCACGTAGTCGTAGGAGCAACCGGACATCGCCCCACCGTAACCGCGTGGCACGTCGTCATCCGGTACTGGACACCGAATACCGTCCGAAAGAACAGGTTCCGTCGAGTGTTGGGAGGGGTGGCCAGGCCGGGGCGCCATCTCTTCTCGGAAATTCCCACGCCGAGGGTGATCGGTATCGGCCCGGGTGGTCCACGGCAGATCGCGACTTGGCAATCGACGCGATGCAGGATGTCGTGGCGCTCCTTTTCTTGACAAGTCGGCGAGCCGAGGCAACGCCGCGTGAAGCAATCGCTCGTCGGACTTCTCCGCGAGATTTGTGACCGTACATCCGCAGTGGCGCAGCATGTTTCGACGAGATTCGCGACCGTGAAGCGTTGACACTGAACGTCGAGTTCATTCCCGGCGTCACCAGCCCCTCGACGCCGACTGCATCTTCCTGCGCCCCGCGTCGCCTAGTGACCAGATCCGTTGGGGCGCAGGGTTGATCAAGGACGTATAGCTGCTGCGTCGATGACGTGCTCAGGACACCGGGGTAGCCCGATCACCGGCGTCATCGCGGTCGGAGACCTCGGCCTCGCCGAAGGTCGCCATCGAGGACAGGGTCGTGACGGCCGCCCGGAGAACGGTCAGCGCCACCGCGGCGCCGGAGCCCTCGCCCAGTCGCATCCCCAAGTCGACTACGGGTTCGAGGCCCAGATGTGCCAGGGCGATCGAGTGGGCGGGCTCAGTGGAGCGATGGCCGGCCTGCCACCAACTGCTGGCGCCGGGGGCCAGCCGTTCCGCGACCAGGGCGGCGCCGGTCACGACGACGCCGTCGAGCAGTAGGGGGGTGCGCCGGATGGCTGCCTGCGCGCAGAATCCGGCCATGGCGGCGAGATCCGGCCCGCCGCAGATGCGCAGCAGGGCAAGCGGATCGGCAGTGGCGCCGCGCGCACGGTACAGCGCGTCACGCACCGCGGCCGTCTTGCGGGCCCAGCCCGCGTCGTCGATGCCGGTTCCCCTGCCGACCAGCGCGACCGGCTCCCGTCCCGTCAGCGCCGAGATCAAAGCCGTCGTCGGGGTCGTGTTCCCGATGCCCATGTCCCCAGCGATGAGGAGGTCTGCGCCCGCATCGATCTCTTCGTCGGCGATGCGACGACCGGCCGTCACCGCGGCGATCGTCTCGGCCTCGGTCATGGCGTCCTCGACGGCGATGTTTCCGCTGCCGCGGCGTACCTTGTGCGCGCCGATCCGTTCAGAGAGCGGTTGATCGCAGTCGACGGAGACGTCGACGACGCGTACCGTCGCGCCCGCGGCGCCGGCCAACACGTTGATCGCGGCACCGCCGGAGTCGATGTTGGCGACCATCTGTGCCGTCACCTCCGGCGGGTAGGCGGATACCCCGGCCTGTGCGACGCCGTGGTCACCGGCGAAGACGACCACGCGGGCGCGGGCGAATTGTCTTGGTGGGCATTCGCCCTGGCATGCCGACACCCACACCGAGAGGTCCTCGAGCCTGCCGAGGGCGCCCTTGGGCTTGGTAAGGACGTCTTGGCGCGCCCGTGCCGCGCGCTCGGCGTTGGCATCCGGGGCGGTCACCGTCGTGAAGTCCATTGGATCTCCGTTCTGCTCAGGGGTACTCATCGACTTGGCTGGGCGGCCGCTACCGGCACGGCGCTCGCGGCGAAACTGCGCACCGCGTCGGGTTGGCCCGCCGGGTGGGTGTGGAGATAGGCGGCATGCACCTTGTTGCGGATCGCGCCGTCGTGCTTGGTGACATCGCCGACGAGGAACGACCATGCCGGCGGGTACGCGGCGTCGAATTCGACCGTGGTGCGGTGAAATTCGTGTCCTACGGCGCGATGGCCCAGCGGATGTAGGACGGAATCGCCTGCCGCGACGGCATCTCGGTAGCCCAGGGTGAGTCGCTTGGTGAAGTGGGCGGTGCCGTCGAAGACCCCACACATCGGGTGGTCCTCGAGTCGTGTCATCAGATACGTCAGCCCAGCGCACTCGGCGTAGATCGGCGCATGCTCGGCCAGTTCGCGGATCTGCTGCCGCACCTCGACGTTGGCGGACAGTTCGGGAAGATATTGCTCGGGGAACCCGCCGGGCAGGATCAGCGCATCGGTGCGCTCCGGCAGTGACTCGACGATGGGATCGAATTCGACGACGACGGCGCCCGCGGCACGCAGCATTTCGGTGTGTTCGGCATAGCTGAAGCTGAACGCCCGGCCTGCGGCCACGGCCACTACCGGGTGACCGTCGACGGGGCCGCCGACCGCCGTGACGGGATCCCACGGTGCCGCAGTGACGTTCGCTGCCGCGAGGGCGGCGACGGCTGCGAGGTCGACGTGCTGTGCCACCAGGCTCGTCATCGCGTCGACGGCGGCCCTTGCCTGGTTGCCGTGCTCCACTGCGGTGACGAGGCCGAGATGTCTCGACGGTACCGACAGTTCGGTCGCGCGCGGAATGGCGCCGAGCACGGGCATGCCGATGAACTCGCAGGCCTGTCGGAGCACCTGTTCGTGGCGGGGGGAGCCGACCCTGTTGAGGATGACTCCGCCGATGCGGGTTCTGGTGTCGAACGTCGAAAACCCGTGCAGCACGGCGGCAATGCTCTGACTGTGGCCGCTGGCATCCACGACCAGTAGGACGGGAGCGTTCAGCAGCGACGCGACGTGGGCCGTCGATCCGACCGCGGGCGCCACCGACTCCGGGTCGATGCGGCCGTCGAACAGGCCCATGACCCCCTCGACCACCGCGATGTCGGCGCCCGCGCAGCCGTGCCGATACAGGGGCCCGATGAGCTCTTCGGACACCAACACCGGGTCGAGGTTGCGGCCAGGTCTGCCAGCGGCCAGCGCGTGATAGCCGGGATCGATGAAGTCGGGCCCGACCTTGAACGGCGCAACCCGATTCCCGGCGCGTCTGAGTGCACCCATCAATCCCGTTGCCACCGTGGTCTTTCCGCTACCCGATGAGGGCGCGGCCACCACCACCGCGGGCGTCGTGGCTACCACTCGATCCCCTTCTGGCCCTTGCGTCCGGCATCCATGGGGTGTTTGACCTTCGTCATCTCGGTGACGAGGTCGGCGTCATCCGTCAGTCGACGTGGTGCATCTCGGCCGGTGATCACGACGTGCTGGCTGCCTGGACGCGCCAACAGCGTTTCGACCACGTCGTCGACGTCCACCCAGCCCCACTTCAGCGGGTAGGTGAACTCGTCGAGCACGTAGAAGTCGTGCCGTTCATCGGCGAGCCTGCAGGCGATCTCGGCCCAGCCATCGGCCGCTGCAGCCGCGTGGTCCTGCTCGCTGCCGGCCTTTCGGGACCACGACCACCCGGCACCCATCTTGTGCCACTCGACGTTGCCGCCGATGCCGTGTTCGCGGTGAAGGTCACCGAGGCGCGCAAAGACGGCCTCCTCGCCGACCCTCCACTTGGCGCTCTTGACGAACTGGAACACCGCTACGTCGAAACCCGAGTTCCAGGCGCGCAGCGCCATTCCGAAGGCGGCAGTCGACTTTCCCTTGCCGGGGCCGGTGTGCACGGCGAGCACCGGGCTGTTGCGACGGGCCCGGGTGGTGCGGCCGTCGTCGGGAACGACGAGCGGGCGTCCCTGTGGCATGGCCGCTATCCCTTCGCGCTTTGGGTGCCGCGCTGGCGGGTCAGTGGCAAGGGAATCCGAGCAGATGGCGGGCGTCGTGAATGAATTCGTGAATGTGGGTGTCGCTGCCGAACACCGACGTGGCGCCCTGATCGAGGCCGACGAAGTACAACAGGACCAATGCCAGGAAGGCGGTGCCAGCGAGCCAGGCTGCGGAGGGCAGGGACGCGGACAGCGGGCGGACCGCTACGCCGGTTTGACGAGTCGTCATTCGAGAAGTTCCTTTCGGGGCGTCACGCGACCCCGCTAGTTCAGGATGCACTTGGCCCAACATCTGACTCACACACCAGATTTCAGTGTGTTCACAGCGGCGCGTCCGTTCTGGATTCACACCAGATTCCTGTACGCCAAGCGCACAGCGATGATAGACCACCCGAGCCGAATAGTGGACGATCGGCGGCAGGTTGGCGCCGCTCATATGAGCGACGCCAATGCACTTGGGCGGAGACGGCCCCTCCATTCGGGCAGGAGGACTACTCTGACAACGGGTGGGGTGGACGGGCCTCGAAGCTTTGGCCGTGGAGTTTGCCGGTACTAGGAGCGTGATCTGCAGTGGGTTCGTCGAGGGCGCTGGACGGCCGTCCGCCGTCGTGGCTTACGTCGACGGCGCTGCGCACCATGCACGAGATGTTCGTCGCCGGGGAAGTCGATTCGGCCTTTCTGGCCTCCACCGCGATTCGACCCATCGTCGCGGAGAGTTGGTGCCGCAGCCTGGCCAAGGGCGTCAATCCGGACAGTGAAGGGGCGTCGTCGTCGGACGTCACGCTGTCCTTGGCCCGGATGCGCGACACGCATCCGTTGGCATCGGCGTTGCCGGTGATTCGGCGTCTACTGGTCGACGACGCGGCAGACTCGGGTGTCGTCGTGGCCGTCACGGCTGCCGACGGCACGTTGCTGTGGGTGGAGGGCGACCAGCAAGCCTGCCGCAACGCCGAGGCGATGAACTTCGTGCCCGGCTCCAACTGGAGCGAGCGTCGCGTCGGAACGAATGCGCCAGGAACCGCCCTCGCGCTTGATCGCGAAGTCCAGATCAGAAGCTCCGAGCACTTCTCCCGCGTCGTCCAGCCGTGGAGTTGCACCGCGGCACCCGTCCATGACCCCACCACCGGCGCCCTACTCGGCGCGATCGATCTGACCGGCGGCGCCGAGGTGGCGTCGGGCCAGGCGTTGGCGCTGGTTCGTGCCACCGCGGTCGCCGTGGAGAACCATCTGGCGTTGCTCCGGTTGACCGGGCCGAATGCGGGCGCCGAGCAATCGTCGAGTGCGCATCTGCGGGTGCTGGGCGCCGATCGTCCGCGGTGGCAGTTCGTCGACGACACCGGCAGGACGCGCAGCGCGTCACTGACGCCGAGGCACGCCGACATCCTGGTGCTGCTGAGCCAGCACCCCGAGGGTCTCAGCGCCGACCACCTGGCGATGATGCTCGACGACAAGGACCTCGACGTGGTGACGGTCCGCGCCGAGATGTCGCGGCTGCGACGGGTCATCCACCCCGTCATGGTCGGGTCTCGACCGTATCGACTGCTTGAACCGGTCGTCAGTGACGTCAGCGAGGTCTTCGACCAACTTCGGTCCGGCCGGGTGGGTCCGGCGCTGGATGAGTACACCGGTGCCCTTTTGCCGCAATCGATGTCGCCCGCGATCGCGCGCCTTCGGACCGAGCTCAGCACGAGCTTGCGGACCGCGGTCGTGGCAACCCGTGACATGGGTCTGCTGCGCCGGTGGTTGGACCTGCCGGAGGGACGCGACGACCGCGACGGTTGGCGGCTGCTGCACGACGGCGCAGGCGCCGGATCGGTCGGCCAGGCCCGAGCCCGCGGTCATCTCGCGGGGCTCGACATGGACCTGGCCTGAACCGACCTGGAACCAGACGCCCGCGCGCTGCGTCCTAACCGGGCATGGGAGAAATTGAATCCGCGCGCGTCGACGTCGGAGCGGTCCTCGGAGTTGCAGGCCGATGCGACGCGATCGCCGACGCCGTCGACGGCTTGGCCCGTGGGCGGCTTGGCCACCTCGTCTTCGACGGGGCCCTCGCCGGCCGTGACCACGTAGCCCGCGGAGACGCGGTGCGACGCGCGGTCGACGACGTCGTCGACCAGACTCACGCGTGGGCCAGGGCGATGCGCGAGATCGCCGCCGCGTTGCGGGCCTCCGCCGACCGCTACGTCGACGGCGACGCGCGCGGCGCCGCGCGGCTGGGGTGACGATGGCCAACCAGTTCGACGTCGCGGCCCGACTCGCCGACGGTCGACCCGCAGTCGGCGACGTCGAGGAGTACGTGGCGGCGTGCCGTCGGCTCGGCTACCAGCATCCGGACCTGACGACGCACGCCGCGCAGGTGCGCGACTGGTACTCCGGCGACGACGGTCTCGACCTGAGAGCGTTGGACTCCGATCACGGTGCCTTGGCGGCTGCCGCGTCGGCCGCCGAGGACGCCGCCCGCATGCAGGCCGACCTGATGACCGATCTCGACGCCGCCTGGTCGGGCCGGGGTGCGATGGCCGCCCGCGAATTCCTCTGGGGCAGTTGTCAATCGGCGACCGCCGTCAGCGCGGCGGTGCGGGCGGCCGCGGGCGCGGTGGCGACCCTTCGGGATGCCCTGTGGCAGGCGGTCGACGCCAAGGTGCTCGCCACCGAGGCGGTCGACGGCACGCAGCAGCCGCGGCGGACCGAGTGGATGACCGCCGCCACGACGGTGAAGACCGGGGTCGGCGACGTCGCCGCCGCCAGCGAGCTGATCGACCTCGAGGTCACGCCGTTCGTCGACCTGGAGGTCGGAGCCGGGTGGGTGGCGGCGATGCGTGACGCCGCCTCGGCAGTCGACGCCGCCTATGACGCGGCGATCGCGCGGATCACCGCGCCGGTCGTCGTGTTCGGCGTGCCAGGCACCCTCGGCCCGCGGGGTGACCGGAGCGCGACGGAACAGCCGGAGCCCGTGCCGGTGGTCGCGTCCCGGCCCGAACCCGCGGCCGTTCAGACCGTGCCCGCGGCGTCCGTCGGGTCCGCCCCGGCGTCGGTCGCGCCGGCTGCCCCACCCCTGAGTCCACCGGTGACGCCGCCGATGCCCTCGTCGGGCGACCTCGGCGCGGGTGCCCCGTCGTTGGGGTCCATGGGGTCGGCGGGCTCCGGCCTCGGTGGATTCGGACAACAGCTGTCGGATCTGATCGGTGGGCTGGTCGGCTCGGGTGGCGACCTGGCGGGCTCCGGCGGCCCTTCCGATCCCGGCCACCTCGCCGATTCCGACGAGTCCGTCGATCTTGGCGAGGACCTGGACGAGCCACCGGACGACGAGGATCCGGAAGAGGACGAGAAGACGGAGTCGGGCGAAGAGGACGAGAAGGCCGAGGAGGGTGAGGAAGTCGCAGAGCCGCAGGAGGCAGAGGAGGCCGTCGCCGACCCCGCAGCCGAACCGCCCCCGACTCCGGAACCCGCGCCTACCCCACCTCCGGAGCCGCCCGCGCCGCCGCCTGCGGTGCAGGATCTGCCCGATGCCATGGCACAGCCCCTCGCCGGGGACGCGGAGCCGACGCCGTGCGAGATCGCGGCCGACGAGCTACCGCAGGTCGGGGAGTAGTGGATTCAGTGGCCGTCGTCCCCGCTCAAGCGGGCGTGGGCGTGCATGTCGTGCCAGCCGTCGGCGTGCAACGCCGCACCGCGTCGCGTGCCCTCCTCGCGGAACCCGGCCTTGGTGGCCACGCGGCAGGAGGCGAGGTTGAGGGTTGAGTGCTGCAACTGGAGGCGGTGGAAGCCGGTGTGGAACGCCCACTCCGAGAGAGCGACGACGGCCCGCGGGCACAGTCCGCGGCCGCGCGACGAGGGGCACATCCAGTAGGCGACTTCAGCGCTGGCGTCGAACAGGTCGACGCCCTTCAACGCGATGCGGCCCAGCAAGGCGTCGTCGGCACCAACGATCGCCCAGTTGAACTCGGTCTCGGCGGTCCAGCTGCGCTGCCAGCTCGTGATCAGCTCTCGTGCTTCGTCGACGGTGTCGGCGCGCCTGATGTGCCAACGCCGAATCGCTTCGTCGTCGAACGCTGCGACGAGGGCCGCGGCGTCCTCGAGGATCCACGGTCTCAGCAGGGCGTCTCCGACAGTGATCCGCGGCTGGTCCGACGTCGAGAAGGCGCCCTTCGGCAGGGCGGGAGGAAACGCGCTGGGCACCAGACCATCTTCGCTCGTGGTTGGACGCTCAGACGGTCTGGTCGCGGCAGGCCAGCGCGGCGGCGACGAACGCGTCGCGGACCGGATCGACGACGGCCGCATCCCAGATCAGCGTGACGCGAGCGGGCGGCATGTTCTCGATCGGCACGACGCATACGTCGGGCCGCCGGTAGAACGCCGTCGCTGACCGCGGCACGATGGCGAAGCCCTCGTGGGCGGCGACGCGCTCGAGTTTCTCCTCCATGGTGGACGCCGCGCGGTGAGTGGCGCGCCGTCGTTCGGGTGTCGCGACGGCATACCACTCCGGCACGGCGGCCTGATCCTGCAGTGGGCGGTGCGAAGCCAGCTCGGCAAGTCGCACCGACCGTCGACCGGCCAGGGGGTCGTCGACGGACAGCAGCGCGTCCCGCGGTTCCTCGAGAAGCGCAGCGGTCCCGAGCCCGCGATGGTCGACGGGCTCCCGGGCGTAGACCACGTCGAGAGTGCGGGTGCGCACCAACTCGAGCTGTTCGGCCGCCCCGATCGGGACTACCTTCGCGCGGTGAGCGGGGTTCGCCGATTCGAAGTTCCGCACGGCGGCGGTCGCAAACAACCCCGGCATCACCCCCACCCGCAGGACTCGCGTGGAAACGGCGGATCGGGACAGCCTCTCTTGCAAGGCCTTTGACTCCGCAAGCAGAAAGCGCGCGTCCTGCAGCAGTTGGCTGCCTGCGTCGGTGAGTGTGGCGCCGCGCGTGTCGCGGATCAGCAGTCGGACGCCGAGTTCGCCCTCCAAGGCCCGGATCTGGCGCGACAGCACCGGCTGGGCAATGTGAAGGAGCTTCGCGGCCCGCCCGAAGTTCAGCTCCTCGGCGACGGCCACGAAGTAGCGCAGCTTGCGCATGTCGAGATCCGGCCTGTTCATACCTCCACGGTATCGCTGGGCGACGCAAAGGGTCTTGGACGGACGGCGCCGGCCGGTGGAGCGTGGAGCCATGACCTTGAAGAACGCGAAAGTCCTCGTCGTCGGCGGCACCTCGGGCATCGGACTCGGTGTCGCACGCGCGGTGGCCGACCGCGGTGCCACGGTGATCGTCGTGTCCCGGCGTCGCACCAGCGTCGACCGGGCCCTGGCCGAACTCCCCGCCGGAGCCCGCGGCGCCACCGTCGACCTCGCCGATCCCGGGGCGCTCGACCGGCTGGTCACCGAGGTCGGCGACGTCGACCACCTGGTCTACACCGCCGGCGAGCCGCTCGAGATGACGGCGCTTGCCGAGCTGACGCCGGAGGTCGTCAACGCGTTCTTCCAGACCCGCTTCATCGGTGCTCTGAGCGTTGCGCGGGTGTTCGGTCCGCGGCTGCGCGCCGGTGGCTCGATCACGCTCACCAGCGGCACGGCGGCGTGGACCCCGGGCTACGGTGTCCTTCCGTCCAGCCTGTGCGGCGCGATGAATGCGTTGACCACGGCGCTGGCAATGGAGTTGGCGCCGATCCGGGTCAACGCCGTCGCGCCGGGGCTGATCCGCACCCCCCTGTGGGATGCCATGTCCGAGGACGACCGGCAGGCGCTGTACGAGCAAGAGGCGCAACGGGTTCCACTCGGCCGCGTCGGCGAGGTGGCCGACGTCGCGCTGGCCTACCTCTACTGTATGGAGCAGGCGTTCAGCACCGGCACGGTGCTCACCGTCGAGGGTGGCACCCTGCTGGTGTGACTCAGTGCGCGAGCTCGACGAGCTCCTCGCAGAACTTCACCGTCTCGCGATCGTCGCCGGAGAGTGGGTGCACCAGCATCGTGGTGACCCCGGCCTCTGCGTAGGCGGCCAACCGCTCCTTGACGAAACCCCTTGGGCCGACCAGGGATATGTCCCGCACCAGCTCGTCGGGTACCGCGGCGATGGCGTCTTCCTTCTTGCCCGCGAGGTACAGGTCCTGGATGCGGTCGGCGACCTCACCGAAGCCGTAGCGAGTGGCCAGGTTGTGGTAGAAGTTCTTGCCGCGCGCGCCCATGCCGCCGATGTACAGCGCCAGTTGGGGTTTCGCCCACGCGAGCCGGTCGTCGACGTCGTCGCCGATGGCCAGGCTCGCCGAGACCATGACGTCGAGCGGGCCGAGGGCGGGGTCGCGCTTGGCGGCACCGGCGCGCAAGGCGTCACCCCAGACGTCGTCGGCCTTCTCGGGGTAGTAGAAGATCGGCTGCCACCCTTCGGCGATCTCGGCGGTGAGCTTGACGTTCTGCGGGCCGAGTGCGGCGATGGCGATCGGAATGCGTTCGCGGACAGGGTGATTGATGAGTTTCAGTGGCTTGCCGAGGCCGGTGCCACGGTCGGCGGGCAGGGGCACCTGGTAGTACTTGCCGTCGAACTCGACCTTGTCGCGGCGCCACACCTGGCGGCAGATCTCGACGATCTCGCGGGTGCGACCGAGCGGTGCGTCGAAGGGCACGCCGTGGAAGCCCTCCACCACCTGCGGGCCGGAGGTGCCGATGCCGAGCCGGAAGCGGCCGTCGGAGACGTAGTCCACGCCGGCGGCGGTCATCGCCAGCAGCGTCGGCGTGCGGGTGTAGATCGGGACGATGCCGGTCCCCAGTTCGATGGTCGAGGTCTTGGCCGCGAGGTAGCCCAGCTGGCTGATCGCGTCGTACGAGTAGGCCTCGGCGACCAACGCGATGTCGACCCCGCACTTCTCGAGTTCGACGACCTGGTTCGCCGCCTCCTTGAAGCCGCTGGCGTAACTCAAGAAGATTCCGGTGCGCATCCCGGAGTTATATCACCATCAACCAGTTGGTTGGGAAGGCGGGTCTGAGCGCGAGACCGCGGTTGTCGACCCGACGCGCCGACGGTGACGTCAACAACCGGAGTGTCGGCGACACGATGGCGACGCCTACGGCTTGAGGAGCGCGGCCACCTTGTTCTCCAAGGCGACCGGGTCGTCGGAGAACGGGTCGAGGACGTCGGCCTTGGGCAACGCCACCTCGGGGTCGGCGAAGTCCCGGTAGGCCTTGTCGCCGGTGAGCTCGTGCAACAGGTAGCCCGTCAGGAGCGCGCGCACGATCTTCTGGGTGCCCTTGTCGGCGCCCGGCAGCTTGAGCGCCCTGGCGACGCGGCGGCCTTCGACGAGCCCGCCTGCGGTCACCTTCTTGACCTCGCGCAGGGTCGCCGGCCTCCATGCCCTGGCCAACTCGACGGCGTTGGAGCGCAGCGACATGGGGTCACCCGGGTCGGCGAGGATCAGGCCAGGGACCCGCAGAGACGACGCGGGCTGGGTGGCGGCGGGCTTGGTGACGGTCGGGAACAGGGCGGCGGCAGCCTTGACCCGGCCGGTCATCCCCGCGGCGGCGAAGACGGCCGCCGAGCCGCCGAAACCGTGGCCGGCGACGCCGAGTTTGGTGGGGTGCACGCTGATCTTGCCGGGGCCCAGCCGCACCCCGGTGATGATGTCCAGCGTCGTACCCAGGTCGAACGCCAGATTCAGCGCCGAAGGGGCGAAGCTGGTTTCGGTACTCGGGGCGGCGGCGACGATGCCCCACGACGCCAGATGTTCCAGTGTTCCTGCGTACCGGTCGGCGGCGACCAACCAGTCGTGCCCGAATGCCACGCCGGGCAGGTTCATCCCCTTCTCGGGGGTGTAGACGAGCCCGGGCAGACCGGCAAAGGCCAGGTCACCGCGCAGTACGCGATGCGGTCCCCGACGGGTCAACGCAGCGAAGAGTTTCTTCGTCTTGGCCACCCGATGACCGTAGCTCACACCAGGTTGGGGCGGCGGCTGCACTACCCTGATAGTCCATGTGCGGAATCGTCGGCTACGTCGGACAGCGTCCTGCCCGGGACATCGTCGTCGATGCCTTGCGTCGGATGGAGTATCGGGGCTACGACTCCTCGGGCGTCGCGCTGCTCGACGGTCACGGCGGCATGGAGGTGCGTCGGCGCGCGGGACGGTTGGCCAACCTCGAGGCGGCCCTCGCGGAGTCCGACTCCGAGGGCATGACCGGTAGCACCGGCATGGGGCACACCCGGTGGGCCACCCACGGCAGGCCGACCGATCGCAACGCCCACCCGCACCGCGACGCCGCGGGCAAGATCGCCGTCGTCCACAACGGGATCATCGAGAACTTCACCGCGTTGCGTGCCGAGCTGGAGGCCGAGGGCGTCGAGTTCGCGAGCGACACCGACACCGAGGTCGCCGTCCACCTGGTGTCTTGGCAGTACCACCACGGCGCCACCGCCGGTGACTTCGTGGCCTCCGTGATGGCCGTCCTTCCGCGCCTTGAAGGCCACTTCACGCTGGTGTTCGCCAACGCGGACGACCCAGGCACCATCGTGGCCGCCAGGCGGTCGACGCCGCTGGTGATCGGCGTCGGTGACGGCGAGATGTTCCTCGGGTCCGACGTCGCCGCCTTCATCGAGCACACCCGCGAGGCCGTCGAGCTCGGCCAGGACCAGGCCGTCGTGATCACCGCGGACGGCTACGCGATCTACGACTTCCACGGCAACCGGGACGACGCCGCTGCCCGTCCGTTTCACATCGACTGGGACCTGTCCGCCGCCGAGAAGGGCGGCTACGAGTACTTCATGCTCAAGGAGATCGCCGAGCAGCCCGCGGCGGTCGCGGACACGCTGCTCGGACATTTCGCCGACGGGCGGATCGTGCTCGACGAGCAGCGCCTCAGCGACCAGGAACTCCGCGAGATCGACAAGGTCTTCATCGTCGCCTGCGGCACGGCGTATCACTCGGGGCTGCTGGCCAAGTACGCCATCGAACACTGGACGCGGCTTCCCGTCGAGGTCGAGCTGGCGAGCGAATTTCGGTACCGCGACCCGGTGCTGGACCGCAGCACGCTGGTGATCGCCATCTCGCAGTCCGGTGAGACGGCCGACACCCTGGAGGCGGTCCGCCACGCCAAGGATCAAAAGGCCAAGGTGCTGGCCATCTGCAACACGAACGGTTCGCAGATTCCCCGGGAATGCGACGCAGTGCTCTACACCCGGGCCGGGCCGGAGATCGGCGTCGCGTCCACCAAGACGTTCCTGGCGCAGGTCGCCGCCAACTACCTGGTCGGGCTGGCGCTGGCCCAGGCCCGCGGCACCAAGTATCCCGACGAGGTGGCGCGCGAATTCGGCGAACTCGAGGCGATGCCCGATCTGATCGCCCGAGTGCTGACGTGCATGGAGCCGGTGACGGCACTCGCCCATCAGTTCGCGCAATCGCAGACGGTGCTGTTCCTCGGCCGCCACGTCGGCTACCCCGTCGCGCTGGAAGGTGCGTTGAAGCTCAAGGAGCTGGCGTACATGCACGCCGAGGGCTTCGCGGCCGGCGAGCTCAAGCACGGGCCGATCGCTCTGATCGAGGACGGCCTGCCCGTCATCGTCGTGATGCCGTCGCCGAAGAACGCCGCGATGTTGCACAGCAAGCTGCTGAGCAACATCCGCGAGATCCAGGCGCGTGGCGCGGTGACGATCGTCATCGCCGAGGAAGGCGACGAGACGGTCCGGCCCTACGCCGATCACCTCATCGAGATGCCTGCGGTGTCAACGCTTCTCCAACCCTTGCTGTCGACGATTCCGCTGCAGGTGTTCGCCGCCGGGGTGGCCCAGGCCCGTGGCTACGACGTCGACAAGCCGCGGAACCTTGCGAAGTCCGTCACGGTCGAGTAGCCGCGGCGCGGACCGTGAGGGCAAACCTGACGAGATGAGCAGAAGGCGCCGCGCCGGATGAGAGATTCGTCGCCGGACGATCCGCGGTTCCGTCGATCCCGCGACCGCCTGCTGGCTGCGCTCCGGCAGGTCGCGCGGGAAGGAGATCTCACGATCCCCGCCGTCAGCGTTGCGGCCGGGGTTACCCGAGCCACGTTCTACAACCACTTCACGAGCCTCGACGAGGCTGCCTGGTACGCGATGCTCGACAGTTTCGACGAACTGCTCAGTGAGGATGCCGCCGCGCGACGTGCAGGTGCGGACCCCGCTGCCGTCGGCTTGCAGAGTCTGCGCAAGATCGTCGAATTGCTCCGGGTCGACGGAGCGTTGGCCCGTCTAGCCGACAGCTACCCCTCTGGCACGGTTCTGCCCGGTTTGGCCGACGTCGTCTTGGCCCAGGTGCGTTGGTTCCGAACCGAATTCGGCGCACCGACGACGTTGGACCCTGCCGCGGAAGAGGTCTACGTCGCGGCTGGCCTCTATGCCCTGCTGGCGACGGGTGCACGCGGCGACGGCGACCCCGTCGACGTGGCGTTGGTGGCGTATTCGCTGCTTCCCGAATGGATGAGGCACCCCGGACGCGAGGGCCCCTCCGCTCAAACTATTTGACAACTGTCTGATAGATGGCACGATGGGCCGTGACCGTGGCCAGCGCGGCTTGCGCCCAATTGTCGGTCACCAACCAGGGAGCTGTGCCCGATGATCGACCACGTCTATCTCTCCGTGAGCGACCCCGAGCGCTCGTTGACGTTCTACCTTGCCGCTTTGAAGCCCTTGGGGTGGGAAGCATTTGGCAAGTACGACTCAGAAAACGGGCCGGACACCGTTCCCGATCTCTGGGGTCTGAGCAGTCAAGCGGGGCGCAACAGCATTTGGCTCCGCCAGCGGACGGCCGGCGAGACCGGGATCTACCTCGGCTTGGTCGCCGATGACCCGTCACTGGTGGACGCGGCCTACGCCGAGGCCCTGCGGGCCGGTGGTCGCGACGACGGCATTCCCGCAGTGCGCCAATACTTCTCCGACGGCTACTACGCGGCGAACGTCGTCGACCTCGACGACAATCGACTCGAATTCGTGCACAAGAGCTGGAATCGGAAGCCGGCCTGAGCGAGCCTGCCTCGCATCGTCGACGAGCCGCGCAACCTGGCCAAGTCGGTCACCGTCGAGCGGACCGACGCATTCTGGTAAGCCTGCATGATGACCAGTGAAACGCGCACAGCCATCGTCACCGGCGCCTACGGGGGTATCGGACGAGCCATCACCGAGGTGCTCCTCGAGGAGGGCTTCGCGGTGACGATGGTCGGTCGCGATCCCGAGAGGTTGCGGACCGCCGCCGATCTTCTGGCGCCAGCCGACGGTGCCGAATTGCGTTGGATCGCGGGGTCACTCGCAGACGAGGAATTCCTCGACGAGGTGGCCGCGTCGCACGGCGAGTCCCACGGCTCCCTGGACCTGCTGGTGAACAACGCGGGCGTGGCGGGCACCAAGGCAGTCGGCGAACTCACCGCGGACTTCGTCGACGAGCAGTTCGCCGTCAACACCCGGGCGGTCATCCTGCTGACCGCTAAGTGTCTTCCCTTGCTGCGCAACGCGGTTGGCGAACGCGGTTCAGCGCAGGTGGTCAACACCGCATCCAACGCTGGCAAGCGCGGTGAGGCGATGTTGTCGTCGTACTCCGCGTCCAAGGCCGCGGTGGTGGGGTTCACCGAGGCCCTGCACGACGAACTCGCCGGCGAGGGCATCAAGGCCACCGCGATCTGCCCGGGCCTCACCGACACCCCGATGGCCGACGACTATCGCGAGGGCGGCGCGGTGGAGATGATCACCCCGCGCGACGTGGCCGAGACCGTGCGCCTGACCACCCGGCTGTCGCGGGCCTGCGTCATCCCCGAGATCGTGCTGTTGCGGCCGACGGAGTGGGTCGCGGCCTCCGAATTGCGTTGACGCGCAACCGTCGTCAGCCGAGGTGCTGCGCCAGGAACGGGCGGATCAGCGCTACGACGGCGTCGAGCTTGCTCTCCAGCAGGAAGTGGCCGCCGTCGAGGAGATTGATCTCGGCGGCGGGCAGGTCGCGACCGAAGGCCAATGCGCCGTCGGGGCCGAAGATCTGGTCGTTGCGGCCCCACACTGCCAGCAGCGGCACGTTCGAGGTGCGGAAGTATTCGTGCACGCGCGGATACAGCTCGACGTTGGTGGCATAGTCGGCGAACAGCGCCAGCTGCACCTCGACGGCCTCGTCGGTGTCGGCGACGGCGGCGTGCGCGTTGACCCAGACGTCGGGGTCGACGACGCTCGGGTCCGAAACACCGTGCGTGTATTGCCATTTCAGCCCATCGGCGCTGATGAGGTCGCGAAGGGGCTTGGCGTTGGCCTCGGAACGGTCCCGGCCGTAGACGAACAACGGTTCCATCGCGTCGCCGACGAAGCCCTCGACGTAGGCGTTGCCATTCTGCGTGACGATCGCGGCGATGCGCTCGGGGTGCCGCAGTGCGAGCCGCCACCCGACGGGTGCGCCGTAGTCCTGGACGTACAGCGCGTAGCGCGTCAGCCCAAGGTGGTCGAGCAGGGCGTCGACGTGATCGGCCAGTGAGTCGAAGGTGTAGTCGAACTCGCCGACGGGCGGCCGCTCGGAGTGGCCGAACCCGGGGTAGTCCGGGGCGATGACGTGGTAGCTGTCGGCAAGGGCAGGAATGAGGTTGCGGTACATGTGAGAACTGGCCGGGGTGCCGTGCAGCAGGACGACGGTGGGCGCGTCCGTTCGTCCCGACTCGCGGTAGAAGATCTGGCGGCCGGCGATCTCGGCGTAGCGGTGGTGCGTGCGGTGATCCAGCTGAGTCATGTCTAACCCCTTTGAAATGTTTTGGTGGTTAGCAGTGAACGCGCTGGTATCTAACCTGTCAAGTGGTCTATGGTGGTTAGCATGCAACGTGACTGGTCGGAGGCGCTTCTCGACCTGCTGAACACCACGCCCGTCGTCGACGGGACGCCCACCGAGGCGCTCGACGGGACGTGGCTGCGCGCCAACGGAGCGGCCGGGCAGCGGGTCCACGACGCCCGGGGGCTGCGCGACGACCTGCAGCGGGTGGTGCGCGGTGAGGTCCCCGGCGACGTCCTGGACGCCTATTTGCGCGGCGTCACCCAAACGCCCCAGATCGTCGGCGACGCCGTCGCGTGGCGCCTCGACGCCGACTGGTCGGCGCGGATGGTGCTCGCCTGGGGTGATTTGCAGTCCACCATGCCGGGCCGGCTCCGGCCGTGCGCGAACGGCGAATGTCACCTGTTCCTGCTCGACCGCAGCCGCGGAGGCACCGGTCGGTGGTGCTCGATGAGTGGCTGCGGCAACCGGATGAAGGCCCGCAGGCATTACGGGCGGACGGCGGGCGCGGCGACGTAGCCCTTTACGGGGCCGCCGGGCGGCGTACCCTTCCTCGAAGTAAGGGTTACCTAACTTTGGAGGCGATGGCATGGACACCCTCGATTCGGCGCCGGTGGCCGGCGTACTCACGCGACTGTTCGACGAGGCCGCGACCGCCGACGGCGCGTTGATGGCACAGATCGCCGACGAATGGGGTGACGTCGATCCCGTGGCCGAGATCCTGGCCAGGGAGGCGGCCGACTATCGGGGCCTCTACCGCGGATTCGCCGACAACTACCTGAACGTGTCCGCCGAGTTCGGGCAATTCCTCTACGTCTGCGTGCGAGCCCGGCAGGCGACGAACGTCGTGGAGTTCGGCACGTCCTTCGGCGTTTCGACGATTCACCTCGCGGCGGCGCTGCGCGACAACGGGGGCGGCCACCTGGTCGGCACCGAGCTCGAGTCGACAAAGGCGCAGCGCGCCAACGAGAACCTGGCGGCAGCGGGACTGGCCGACATCGTCGACGTCCGGGTCGGAGACGCCCTGGAGACGCTGCGCGGCGACCTCGGGGACGTGGACCTGGTGCTGCTCGACGGGGCGTTCAGCCTCTATCTGCCGGTACTTCAACTCCTCGAACCCCGACTGCGCCCCGGCGCGCTCTTGCTCGGCGAGAACGCCTCTGGCGACTACCTGAGCTACGTCCGCGATCCTGTCAACGGCTACCGTTCGGTCCCGTTGCCATTCGAGCCGGGGCGCGGCAACGAACTGTCCGTGCGGACGGCGTAGTTCAATGGCCACCCTCGTCGGCGCCACCCCACTGCTCAACGCGGTGCGTGACGCGCTGTTCCTGTCGGGCACCGTTACCGTCGTCGACCAACCCACTCCCACCATGCGCCGCATTCAACTGCGCGGGCACCGGCTGAAAGGGTTGACCTGGACGCCGGGTCAGCACATTCGGTTGCAGGTGGCCGGGTTTCGCGAATCGGTGGTGCGACTCCGCCCGCGGGACACGCTGCGGACCTATTCGATTTACCAGGCCGACCCCGACGCGGGCACGCTCGACGTCGTCATGTTCGACCACGGTCAAGCTGCGACACCGGCCAAGCGTTGGGCTGCAACCGTTTCCGTCGGTGACGAGGTGAACTTCACTCGCCCGCAGGGCAACCTGGTGGTGCGCCAAGACGCGCCGTATCACCTCTTCGCCGGGGAGGAGACGGCATCGGTTGCGTTTGCCGCGATGCTGCGATCGCTGCCCGCCGAGGCCGACGTTCACGGCGTGGTCGAGGGCGAGCCGGACGCCACCCCGCTACCCCTAGCCCACCGCCTGACGCACGTCCAGCGCGCTGGTTCGGCGGCAGACTCAGCGGTGCTGGCTGACGCGCTGCGCGCGCTCGACCTGCCCGACCAGCCCGGCGTGGCGTACCTGGCCGGCGAGGCCCGCACCATCCAGCGCCTCCGCCGGATCCTGACCGACGAGCGTGGCTGGGATCGCCGCCAGATCGTCACCAAGCCCTTCTGGACCCCCGGCCGCACCGGCATGGACTAGGAACGCCGCGGCGCGCCCACTCCTTTCTGAATCTGACGACGCGCCACGCCGCTCAACCGTCGCCATTTGCACAATCGCCGCGGTCGCACGCAGCATCACGACGTAACGTCGGCCGGGTGCGCCACTACTACACCGGTGTACTCATGCGCCAGGCCACCTTCGGCCGGGGGATCTGCGCGGTCATCGGTTCCGGCGAAAACGGCCGCGATGCCCTCTGGGTGGCAACGTTCCGCCGCCGAAACGGCGTGCGCGCGTCCGCGATCGTGCTCAACTGATCGTGTGTGTTCGCCGTCGTGGGCTCCATGCTTCCTCGCGGAACGACTGCACATGTAGATCGCGCTCAGCGCACTCGGATCCGCAGCCGACGCCGGCCGTCACTGCAGCGGAACATGGCCATCACATGGCACTGTGCTCGTAATTGGCTATCCTGATGCCTACGCGCCGCCCGACCGGGACCCGCTCGAAGGGGTGTCCATGCTTGAAGAGATACCGCCGGACGCGCATGAGTTAAGCCACGACGCCGCCCCGGAGGCGTGGTCCTCGCAAATACAGACTCAGAACATCGGGTCCTGGTCGGATGCCTTGGTGGAGACGTACGGGGCGGTCGATGTGGAGCCAGTGGCCAATAGTGCGTTCTCCGCGTCGTTGGAGCGGCGTGACTTCGACCGGTTGAAGACGGTCAGCCTGCATGGGACGCCACAGATGTTCAGCCGCACTCGACCGTTGATCAACAGCGACCCGGCCGACGAGATGATCCTGAGCATGGTCGCGACGGGTTCGGGCATGGTCGTCCAGGATGGGCGCACCGCGTTGCTGGGCCCGGGCGAGTTCACGCTCCTGGAGAGCGCTCGACCCTACTCGATGGTGATGCATGAACCGACGCGTCTGATCGATCTCATGTGGCCACGCGAGTTGATCGCCCTGAACGAGGCTGAGTCACACGAGGTGACTGCACGGACTTTCGGCGCGGATGCTCCGATGGGGAGGTTGCTCTCACCGATGCTGATGGAGCTCTACCGCGTGGATGGCGGACTCTCGAGATCCGGTGCCGTGCGGCTCTCCAAGAGCATCGCAGACCTCCTCGTCACGGCCGCGCTCGAATTGACCCAACCGAATCTGCCGGAGCTCGGATCGCGACATCGATACGACGAGATCGTGCGCTTCATCGAACACAACCTCGATGACCCGACGCTGTCCGTCGAGTCGATCGCCGAAGAGTTCTACTTCTCCCCGCGGACGGTGCATAGGGTGTTCGCGCGTCACGGGACCACCGTGGCCGCAGTGGTGAGGGATATGCGACTGGACGCGTGTCGGCAAATGATGCTGTCGACGAAGTTTCGCAACAGGTCAATCAGCTTCATCGCAAGCCAATTCGGCTACTCCAGCCTGCAGGTATTCAGTCGTGCGTTCGCAGCCCGCTACGGCAGTCCGCCGAAGGTCTACCGGGCGCTTCACCAGTAGCGTCCCCAGCCGCCGCGGTCTGATCCCGCACGCATGGCACGAATTGCAAAGATCGATGTCGCTCATCGTCAAGTTGGTCTCTCTCACCCTGCTTACGCTGCTCTGACGATGCCAGCCCCGATCACGTCGGCTCGCGTCACCAATATCCGGCATCGCAACGCACGGTAGCCCTGCGGGCGTTCCGGCACGGTTCGGGAGAGGCAATGATCATGAGCGGCAATAAGATTGCGCGTCCGCCCGGGCACAACCCTCATTCGACGTCGACGTCCACCTCGACCGCAATGGCCCCTGCACCGGAGTACTGGCCAGCTGAACCGCTTCAGCAGGTGGGCCCGGAGTGGAAGGGATTGTGGGCCAACCTGATCAATCCCGCGACGTCATGGACGAGTCCGGCGCGCCGGAGATCTCGTCCGCGTGCCGGGCGGACTCACCGGCAGGTATTGGGCGCCGGAGTACGCCCGGATGATCTCGATGTACGGACCGAATCCAGATGGCCTGGAGATCGAGGGCATCAGGTATTGGGACGTAGACCATGAAGAACCGTGGGCCGATTCAAGCCGCGGCGTGCTGACTTTTCCATCGCTCGTCTGAGAGAGGTAATCCCCATGTGTCCATCTGGCGCCCATTCCACCGGAGCGGCGGTACTCACACGCGATGAGATCGCGGACGGTCTCGCAGTGGCGGAGTTGATCCCGCTGTTGCTGGCGGTCGCGTCGATGGAGCACGACGCCGGAGTCCTGGAAGCACGCTTCCGACCAGCCCTGCTGACACCTGCTGTCGGCGCTCTCGCTCAGGGCGGGTTGAGCCCGGAAGCCATTGCCGCACTTCGCAAGGAACTCGCCGAGCAGCTGGCCGAGCTGGACGAATCGGCACTCGAACTGCGGCCGCTGTCGGACGCGTTTCTCCTCGACTGTTTGGAGTTCATGACCGGTGAGCGCGACGCAGGCTACCTGCCGATTCTGCGCCGCGAACTGAACTGGGGTGTCGATGTCGACCGGCCGCCACCAGATCTCGGTGACCGTGCCGCGGGGCGACGCGTCGCGATCATCGGCGGCGGAATCTCGGGGGTCGCACTGGCAGTGCGCCTGAGGCAGGCGGGTGTCGAGTTCGTGCTGTTCGAGAAGAATCACGACCTCGGCGGCACGTGGTTGGAGAACCGCTATCCCGGGTGTCGGCTGGACACCTCCAACTTCGGCTACAGCTTCTCCTTTGCGCAAACGATTTGGCGACACTACTTTTCGACGCAGGCGGAAGTGCGCAGCTACATACAGGGCGTCGCTGACGAGGAAGGCGTGTTGCCGTTCGTGCGGTTCGGTTGCGAGGTGTCGTCACTGAGCTGGACTGGTGAGCGATGGTGCGTCGAGGTGGGCGGATCGACCGAGGAGTTCGACTTCGTGGCCTCCGCGGTCGGACAGCTCAACAGGCCGAAACTGCCCGACATCCCTGGGCTGGCGACCTTCACCGGAGAGAGTTGGCATTCGGCGGTGTGGCCGGACGGTGCGTCGTTGGCGGGCAAGCGTGTTGCGTTGGTCGGCACCGGTGCGAGTGGCTACCAGATCGGCCCTGCGATCGTGGGAGAGGTGGAATCGCTGGCGGTGTTCCAGCGGACGCCTCCGTGGATCCTGCCCACACCCGGCTACTCCTCCGAACTCCCCGCAGCGTATGTGACACTGCTGCAACGAATTCCGGCCTACCGACGATGGCTGCGCTTCTACCAGTTCTGGGTGTCGATGGAGGGCAGGTTGCGCTTCACGCACGCCGACCCGGACTGGACGGCCCCGGGATCGGTCTCCGAGGTCAACGCCGAGTTCCGAAACGTCCTGGAGGCCTCGTTGCGCGAGCAGTTCAGTGATCGACCGGAGCTGGCCGATGTCGTCGTCCCGGCGTATCCGCCTGGAAGCAAACGCATCCTGCGAGATGACGGAGCGTGGGCGCGAACCCTCAAGCGCCCCAACGTCACCTTGATCACCGAGGGCATCGATCACGTCGAGGCTACCGGGATCGTGACCACGGACGGACGGCACGTCGAGGTCGACGTCCTGGTGTTCGCGACGGGCTTCCAAGCTGATCGGTTCCTCTCACCGATGACCGTGATCGGCGAGGATGGCAGAGAGCTGACCGAGCAGTGGGAGGACCGCGCCGAGACCTATCTCGGCATGAGCGTGCACGGCTTCCCGAACTTCGCGATGCTCTACGGCCCGAACACCAACCTGGTCGTCAACGGAAGCCTCGTATTCCTGATCGAGTGCGCCGTGGACCGCATCCTACGGATGATCGAGTTCGCCGCTGATCACGACGCGGTGTCGATCGACGTGCCCAAACGCGTGGTGGCGGACTTCGTGGAGGAGATCGATCGGGAGAACGCGGCAATGGCCTGGGGCGATCCTCGAGTCGACAACTGGTACAAGGGCGCCAGTGGTCGGGTCGTATCGGTCTGGCCGTTCTCGATGCGCCGATTCTGGGACCAGAGTCGATGCGACGACTTCGCAGACTGGACGGTCGAGCGCCATCGTCAGGAAGTGCGATGAGCGTCTCCGCGTTCGACGCGCGACGGACAGGGGTGCGGCGCCCACTGCTCGCGCACGCGCCCGCCGAGCCGTTCGGGCCGGCGCGCATCGCGCACTGGAGTTCCGCAGCGAACCTCGACCTGCTCGGCACCTACCTGATGGTGTTCGACAGCACCGGGGTGTCCGACCCTTGGACGCTGGCCTACGAAGAGTCGCTCTACGTCATCAGCGGCGAGGCGTGGATCGTCGAACTCGCCGGCGAGGACGAGTGCACCTCGACGGCCTCCGTCGGCGACCTGCTCGTGATCACGAGGGGTGCGACAGTCCGCTACGGCGGCATGGAGGGCACGCAGCTGCTGCTGTCGATTGCACCCGTCAACTGGGATACCGAAGGAGCGTAATGGAACTCAGGAATTTCATCGGGGGTGAGTACGTCGACGCGTCGACGTCGGAACGTTCGCCACTGGTCGATCCTTCGACGGGCGAGCAGTACGGTGATGCTCCGATATCGGTTCAGGACGACGTGGACCGGGCCTACGTGTCGGCGCAGGCAGCATTCGCGTCGTGGCGGCGAACCACACCCGCGGAACGTCAGTCGTCGCTGCTGGCCTTCGCCGACGCTCTACAGGCGCGGGCGGGCGATCTCGTCGAGGCCGAGAGCAGGAACACCGGTAAGCCGACCGCGTTGATCGCCGTCGAGGAGATCCCCCCGATGGTGGACCAGATCCGGTTCTTCGCAGGCGCCGCGCGCGTGCTCGATGGGCTGTCTGCAGGGGAGTACATGGCGGGCCACACCTCGTGGATTCGTCGAGAGCCGGTCGGCGTGGTCGGACAGATCGCCCCCTGGAACTACCCGATGATGATGGCGATCTGGAAGTTCGTGCCTGCCGTCGCGGCGGGAAACACCGTGGTGCTCAAACCGAGTGATACGACCCCGGTCTCGGCGCTCCTACTGGCCGAGATCGCCGCTGGCGTACTGCCCGCCGGGGTGCTCAACGTCGTCGCAGGCGACCGGGGGACCGGCCAGCGGATGGTGGCCCATCCCATTCCGCAGATGGTGTCGATCACCGGCTCTGTGCAAGCAGGAATGTCGGTGGCGCAGTCGGCAGCGGCTGACGTCAAGCGCGTGCATTTGGAGCTCGGGGGAAAGGCGCCGGTGATCGTGTTCGAGGATGCCGACCTAGACGCGGCTGCCGAGACCATCGCGACCGCGGGGCTGTTCAACGCCGGCCAGGATTGCACCGCCGCCACCCGCGTGCTGGTGCACGAAAGCGTGCAGGCTGAGTTCACCGAACGGCTGACGGCAAGGGTGGCCGCGATCGAGACTACCTACGCAAATGGGCGTCATTCAAACGGTTTCGTGCCGCCTCTGAACAACGCAGCGCAGTTCGATCGGGTTACCGCCATGTTGGATCGGATTCCATCGCATGCGATGGTCACCACCGGTGGTGGCCGCCAGGGGGACCGCGGGTTCTTCGTCCTACCCACGGTCATCACTGGGATGCGCCAGGGCGACGAGATGGCACAGCACGAGATCTTCGGTCCGGTCATCACCGCGCAGACCTTCCATGACGACGCGGACGCGTTGACGGCGGCCAACGACGTCCGCTACGGGCTCGCATCGTCGGTGTGGACCCGCGACTTCGGTCGCGCGATGCGGTTCTCGGCGGAACTGGACTTCGGGTGCGTGTGGATCAACACCCACATTCCGCTCGTCGCCGAGATGCCGCACGGCGGATTTCGGCACTCGGGGTATGGCAAGGACCTCTCGATGTACGGGTTCGAGGACTACACCCGAATCAAACACGTAATGGCCAGTCTTGCAGTCTAATTCGGAAAGGATGCCAACATGGTAGAGGGCGTGCTGGACGTCATCGTCGTCGGTGGCGGGTTGGCTGGACTGACGGCGATGCGCGATCTGCGAGAGCAGGGTCGCACAGTGCTACTCCTCGAGGCGCGGGATCGCCTTGGCGGGCGTACGTGGTATCGCCGCTTTGGTGGAACCGAGCAGTATGTGGAGCTGGGGGGCACCTGGAGCGTCGATCATCGACAGCCGTGCGTGGCGAAGGAGAAGGCGCGCTATTCCCTTGGCACGATTCAGAGTCCGGCCCCGCAGACCTGGCGCATGCGGCTGGACGGCACGGAGCGCGACGGCTGGTTGCCGGTGCCCTACGAGGACATCGCCGGATTCGAACGCGGCGTCTACCACCTGATTCACGATTCTCTGCGAATCGACTTCGGTACCCCGTTGGACCTACAGCAGGTCGACGACCTCGACGTGTCATTCGCGGAGTGGATGGACTCGAAGGACCTCGCCGACGCGACTCGCGCGTTCTTCTCGGCCTTCGTCGCGCTGAACTACGGGTGCCTGCCCGGCGAGGTGTCGACCGTTCAGTTCCTGACGTGGATCGCCGGTATGGGCAACAGTCCGTGGACCATGAGCACGGTGCTCACCGAGAAATTCGCGAACGGCACGAAATCGCTCGTCGACTGCCTGGTTGCCGAGGCCGATGCCGACATAAGGCTGTCGTGTCCAGTGGCGAGGATCGAGCAAGATGGCGACACCGTGCTGGTCACGACGAGAAGCGGCGACACCGTCCGAGCCGCGACGGCCATCGTCGCGACGCCACTGAACACCTGGTGTGACGTGGAGTTCTCGCCCGCGTTGAGCGAACCGAAGGTCCGGGCGACGGCAGTCGGGCACAACGGACACTCGGTGAAGCCTTGGACTCTGGTGACGGGCGCACCCGACTACTTCGCATCGTGGGCCTGGGACGGCGGGATGTGTTATTTATCAACGGAATTCGAGATCGACGACGGATCCGTGATGGTTGGGTTCGCCCACTCTCCCGAGGTCGTCGACATCACCGATCCCGCTGACATCGCAGCGAAGGTGAAGGCCTTTTTGCCCGGCGACGCCGAGGTGATCGGTGTCGACGGCCACGACTGGAACGCCGACGAGTTCGCCCGCGGCACGTGGGTCGCCTTCGCGCCAGGGCAACTGACCCGCTGGCACAGTGGCCTCATGGCCGCCGAGGGGCGGGTTGCCTTCGCCGGATCCGACATCGCTCCGCGATGGATGGGCTGGATGGAGGGTGCCATCGAGAGCGGGCAGCTCGCGGCACGAAAGGTCGGTGAGTTGCTGTCCCACGGCGCCGTCGACTCGATGCCGAAGACCCCTGTCTAACAACACCAGAAGCAACCCATGACCCAAAGGAGCCTAATTCGCCATGAGCACTGAAAGCAGATTGGACACCAAACCCTCGGATGGCCGCCTCAGAGGTGGAATGGGGGTCTTCGACGTGATGTTCACGGTCATCGCCTACAACGCGCCCGCGGTGGTCTTCCTGGGGGCCTTGCCAGTAGCGATGCTCATAGGCAACGGCGCGGGCACCCCTGTGCTGTTCCTCGTCGCCGGCGCCCTGCTGATGGCACTCGGAACTGGACTCCTCAACCTCTCGCAGTCGATGAAGCGGCCGGGTGGCTTCTACGCCATCGTGTCGGTAGGGCTGGGCAAGGTTCCTGGACTCGGAGTGGGCTTCGCGGCGATCCTGACGTACTTCTGCGCACTCCTCGGTGCGTACTGCATCGGCCCAATCGGACTGATGAATCTGCTGGAGACCGAACTCGGAGCGCCCGCCATTCCGTGGTGGGTGGCGGGCGTTGTCATGGTGGCCGCCATCGGCGTACTCGGCTTTCTGAACATCCAGTTTTCGGCCCGGGTGTTGTACGTGTTTCTCGGCTGCGAGTTCCTGATGATCCTGGTCTACATCGTCGCGGTGTTCGTTCGAGGCGGTGCCAGCGGAATCGGCTTCACCAGCTTCACCCCGGACTCGATCTTCTCCGGCAGCCTTGCGGCCGGCTTGCTGTTCGCGATTCTGTGCTTTGGAGGCTTCGAGGCCACGGTCATCTTCCGGGAGGAGGTCACCAACCCCGACCGGACGATCAAACGAGCCACCTACGGCACGGTGGCGCTGATCGCGATCTCCTATGCGCTCCTGGCGTGGGCGTTCGTCAACGCCTACGGACCCAATGCCGTCATGGCCGCGCTGGAGGAGGACGTCACGGGGGCGGCAGCCGCCAGCGTGCGCGACTACGTCGGTGAGGGAGGCTACGTCGTGGCCAACGTCCTGTTGGTCACGTCGTCCTTCGCGCTCGGGCTCGCGGCCCACAACGTGCTCACCCGATACGTCTACAACTTCGGTCAGGACGGGATCCTGCCCACGTCGGTCGGCGTGACGCACCCGCGGCAGGGCTCCCCCTACATAGCGTCGATGGTCATCAGCGTGCTGTCGCTGGTAGGTGTTGCCGTCATGGCGGTCGCGCCCGTGGCCTCGGGCACGCTGTACGCGACGACGGCGGGCCTTCTGTCCTACGGCATGATCATCATGCTCGTGGTCGTGTCGCTCGCTGCCGGCGTCTACATGATGAGGACGGGATCCTCGTCGCGGATGCACGCCGCGCTCATGTTCTTCGTCTGCCTGATCCTGACCGCGGTGTTGATCTCCGCGAGTGTGCGTTTCGACCTGCTCAGTGGTCTGGCCGGTACGTCGGCCGTCGTTGCCATGGCGTTGTGCTGGGCATTCATCTTGGCGGGCTCGGGTGTCGCACTGATATGCCGCTGGAAGAAGCCCGCCGTCTACGCCCGAATCGGGCGGGAGGAGGCCGCGGCGCATGACGAGTGATCGAGGTTCGGTTGCCGCTGCAGGACGTCTCTCGCGGCTGGGGGCACCCCTCGGCTCGACGCAGGAAGGGCTGACGTGATGGGCATCCTCGACGGGCGACGGGTCGTCGTCACCGGCGCGGGGTCTGGACTGGGAGCTGCCTACGCGCGATGCATTGCGGCCGAGGGCGCGGCGGTCGTCGTCAACGATCTCGACCCGGAGGCCGCCGAAAGTGTCGCGGCGGACGTTCGCGCGCACGGCGGACGGGCCGTTTCGTTCGCTGCCGACGTCTCCGATTGGGCGGCGTCGGCACTGTTGATCGCTACCTGCCTCGATGAATTCGGGGAGATCGACGGTCTGGTCAACAATGCGGGGATCATCGGTCAGGTCGGCTCGATGCTGGACACCGAGCCGACGGCGGTCGCGGCCGTGATGAGGGTGAACATTCACGGCACTATCGCTCCGAGTGTGCACGCAGCACGCGCCATGGTCGCCGGCGGCGGTGGCGCCATCGTCAACGTGTCCTCTGGAAACCAGTGCGGGCATGCCGAATTCGCTAGTTACGGCGCGTCCAAAGGAGCAGTGAGCAGCCTGACGTATGCATGGGCGGCCGAACTGGGTCCGAAGGGCATCCGGGTGAACGCCATTTCGCCCAACGCGCATACGAACATGACGGACGATCTCGAGGCTCAGCTCGGCAGCAACCCGGAGGAGCGTGACTATCCGTCGGAGAGCGACAACGCTGCCGTGGTCACGTATCTGCTCAGTGACCGCGCTGCGCACCTCAACGGACAGGTGATCCGCGTGGACAAGGATCTGGTCAGCGTCACGTCGCACCCGGCAGTCGTTGAACCGCGGGTTGGTGTTCGCTACACGCCCGAGAGCGTCGCCGCCGTCTTCGACCAAGATCTCCGCCACAGCCTCCAACCCTTGGGAATCTCGATCGCCGCGGTCCATCATCTCGATTCGCTCTACTGAGCACCGCGGCGTGAGGCCGGCAGCCCGAGAACGGCGACCTCCGAGATGAACAGGGTCACCGTGCGGCGCCTCTACGCCGTCGAACGCGTGTCATCGCCCGTACTAGGCCGAAGCAGACAGGGTCGGCACGTAACGTAGGCCGGGTGCGCCACTACTACACCGCGGACGTCATCCGTGAGGCGGAGGCGCCGCTGCTGGCCAGCCTGCCAGACGGCGTGCTGATGCGCCGGGCCGCCTTCGGCCTGGCCGGTGCGATCGCGCGCGAATTGCACGCCCGTACCGGAGGGATCGCCGGCCGGCGGATCTGCGCGGTCATCGGTTCCGGCGACAACGGCGGCGACGCCCTCTGGGCGGCAACGTTCCTCCGCCGACGTGGCGTGCGTGCGTCCGCGATCGTGCTCAACCCGCAGCGAGTCCATCACGCCGGACTGGCCGCGTTCACCCGCTCCGGCGGGCAAGCCGTCCAAAGCCTGCCGCAGGCAACGGATCTGGTGATCGACGGCGTCGTCGGCATCTCCGCCAGCGGGCCACTGCGCCCCGACGCCGAAGCCGTCTTCGCCGCCGTCGACGATGCCGGCGTCCCCGTCGTGGCGGTCGACCTGCCCAGCGGGCTCGACGTCACCACCGGCGCGGCAGACGGACCGCACGTCCGGGCCGCGCTGACCGTCACCTTCGGCGGCCGCAAACCGGTTCACGCCCTGGGAGATTGCGGCCGGGTGGAGCTGGTCGACATCGGTCTCGACCTGCCCGACGCCGACCTGGTCAGTCTGGAAGCGGTCGACGTCGCCGCCCGGTGGCCCATCCCCGGGCCCCGCGACGACAAGTACACCCAGGGCGTGACCGGCATCCTGGCCGGCTCGAGCACCTACCCCGGCGCGGCGATCCTCTGCACGGGCGCCGCCGTGGCCGCCACCTCTGGCATGGTCCGCTACGCGGGAACCGCTGCCGCCGAGGTCGTTTCGCACTGGCCCGAGGTGATCGCCACGTCGTCGGCCGAGGACGCGGGTCGCGTTCAGACGTGGGTGGTCGGGCCGGGGATCGGGACCGACGATGCCGGCGAGGGCGCCCTGCGGTTCGCGCTCGACACGGACCTGCCGGTCGTCGTCGACGCCGACGCGCTCACGATCCTGGCCGCCCACCCGGAGCTCCTTCGCGGTCGCACGGCGCCGACGGTGTTGACCCCGCACGCCGGCGAGTTCGCCCGGCTGGCCGGCCACCCGCCGGGAGACGACCGGGTAGCCGCCACCCAGGCGTTGGCCGACCAGTTCGGTGCCACCGTCCTGCTGAAGGGCAACGTGACGGTCATCGCCGAACATCCTGGGGCGAGCGAAGCGACGGGGGACAGGTCGACGCCACCCGTCTACCTGAACCCGGCGGGCCAGTCCTGGGCGGCGACCGCAGGCTCGGGCGACGTGCTGTCGGGTGTCATCGGGTCGCTGCTGGCCGCCGGGCTGCCCAGCGGTGAGGCCGCCGCGATGGCCGCGTTCGTCCACGCCCGTGCCGCCGGCCTGTCGGCTGCCAGCCCGGGACCACGGCCCGCCCCAACGTCGGCCTCGGGAATCCTCGGCCACATCCGTTCGTCAATCGCGAATCTCTAGAAGGGACACCAGATGTCACACAGGCACACACCGTCGGCTTCGATCTCTCCGGCATACACCGGCCGGCTCTCGACCTCGCCAGTGCCGACGCTGCGCATGCCCGACGAATCGATGGAACCGCAGGCCGCCTACCGCTTCATCCACGACGAGCTCATGCTCGACGGCAGCTCGCGACTGAACCTCGCGACGTTCGTCACGACGTGGATGGACCCCGAGGCCGAGAAGCTGATGGCCGAGACGTTCGACAAGAACATGATCGACAAGGACGAATATCCGGCCACCGCCGCCATCGAGCAGCGGTGCGTGTGCATGGTCGCCGACCTCTTCCACGCCGAGAACCTCCGCGACGACGACCCGAGCAGCGCCGTCGGAGTGTCGACGGTGGGCTCGAGTGAAGCCGTGATGCTCGCCGGTCTGGCGATGAGCTGGCTGTGGCGGCAGAAGGTCGGCGACGGAAAGAACGGCTGGCGCACGCGGCGGCCGAATCTGGTGATGGGCTCCAACGTTCAGGTGGTGTGGGAGAAGTTCTGCCGTTACTTCGACGTGGAACCCGTCTACCTCCCGATGGAGGAGGGGCGCTACGTCATCACCCCCGAGCAGGTTCTCGGCGCGGTGAACGAGGACACCATCGGCGTCGTCGCCATCCTTGGCACCACCTACACCGGTGAACTCGAGCCGGTCGCGGAGATCTGCGCGGCCCTCGACGACCTGGCTTCCCAAGGCGGAGTGGACGTTCCGGTGCACGTCGACGCCGCCAGTGGTGGCTTCGTGGTGCCGTTCCTGCACCCGGAGGTGATCTGGGACTTCCGCCTGCCCCGCGTGGTGTCGATCAACGTCAGCGGCCACAAGTACGGCCTGACCTATCCGGGCATCGGCTTCGTCGTCTGGCGCAACGCCGACTACCTGCCCGAGGAGTTGGTGTTCCGCGTCAACTACCTGGGTGGCGACATGCCCACCTTCACGCTCAACTTCTCCAAGGGCGGCAACCAGGTCATCGGGCAGTACTACAACTTCCTGCGCCTCGGCCGAGCCGGCTACGGCCAGGTGATGTCGTGCCTGTCGACGACGGCGCGTTGGCTGGGCGATCAGCTGCGGGACGGTGAGCACTTCGAGCTGATCTCCGACGGCTCGGCGATACCGGTGGTCAGCTTCAAGCTCACGGGCGACCGCGGCTACACCGAGTTCGACGTCTCGCACGCGTTGCGGGCCTACGGCTGGCAAGTACCCGCCTACACGATGCCTGCCGACGCCACCGACGTCACCGTGCTGCGGGTCGTGGTCCGCGAGGGCTTCTCCACCGACCTGGCGAGAGCACTGCGAGACGACCTGCTGACCGTGCTCAAGACACTCGACGAGTTGAAGCCCAACGGGCACTTCGACGAGGTGCAGCCGTTCGCCCACTAGGGCGGCTCGAACGCCGCCGCAGGCGGTTCTGAGACAATCGTGGCCTGATGACCGTGCCTCCGACCGAACTGCCGACCTCCACCGCCGTCCCGACCGCGGTGGTGGATCTCGGCGCGATCCGGCACAACGTGCGCCTGTTGCGCGAGCTCGCCGGGTCTGCCGATGTGATGGCCGTCGTCAAGGCCGACGGCTACGGTCACGGCGCGGCGCGCGTCGGCCAGGCCGCCGTCGAGGCGGGCGCGTCGGAACTCGGCGTCGCGACCCTCTCCGAGGCGCTCGACCTGCGTCGGGACGGTGTCACAGCCCCGGTGCTGTGTTGGTTGCATGCGCCGGGCACCGACTTCGCACCCGCCCTGATGGCCGACGTCCAACTGGGGGTGTCGTCGACCCGGCAGCTGGGCGAGGTGCTCGACGCGACCCGACGCACGGGCCGCACCGCGACCGTCACCGTCAAGGTGGACACCGGCCTGAGCCGCAACGGCGTCGGTGCCGCCGAGTTCCCGGCCCTGCTGCCTGCGCTGCGCAACGCGGCTGCGGACGGGGCGATCAGGCTTCGCGGCCTGATGTCTCACCTGGCCTGTGGTGACGATCCGACCAGCCAGGCCAACGACCGCCAGGCTCGACGCTTCGCGGAGATGCGCACGCAGGCCCGCGAGGCCGGCGTCGAGTTCGAGATGCACCACCTCTCCAACTCTCCGGCCGCCATGACGCGGCCGGACCTGGCGTTCGACATGGTGCGTCCCGGCATCGCGGTGTACGGGCAGACCCCGATTCCGGCCAGGGGCGACATGGGCCTGCGACCCGCCATGACGTTGAGGTGCCCGGTCGCCCTCGTCCGCCGGCTCGCGGCGGGCGACGGGGTCTCCTACGGCCACACGTGGGTCGCCGACGCCGACACCACCGTCGCCCTCATCCCGCTGGGGTACGCCGACGGCGTGTTCCGCGGTCTGAGCGGTCGGATGTCGGTCCTGATCAACGGCAAACTCCGACCGAACGTCGGCCGAATCTGCATGGACCAGTTCGTGGTCGACCTCGGGCCGGGACCGGTCGACGTGAGTGAGGGGGACACCGCCGTCCTCTTCGGGCCCGGCGACGACGGTGGACCGACGACGCAGGACTGGGCGACGACGTTGGGCACCATCAACTACGAGGTCGTCACCAGTCCACGCGGCCGGGTGTCTCGGGTGTACGTCGACGAGTCGGGCGGAAGTCGTTGAGCCGCAAGCGAAGAGGTCAGTGGTTGGCCGGCGTCGCCGGCATCTCGGCGGTCGGCGGACTGGCCGGTGCCACCGTGGCGCGCTCCCTGACACGCCGCGTCACCGACGTCGACCCACACCTGGACGAGGACTTCGAGATTCTCGACGCCGACCGAGGATGCGTGGTGACGACGTCGGACGGCGTTCCCCTCGCTGTCAGGGAGGTCGGTCCGGAGGACGCGCCGCTGACGGTGGTCTTCGCCCATGGTTTCAGTCTTCGCATGGGGGCGTTCTACTTTCAACGGGCGCGGCTGACCGAACAGTGGGGGTCGCAGGTCCGCATGGTGTTCTACGACCAGCGCGGGCACGGTCAATCCGGCGAGGCGTCACCCGAGTCCTATACCGTCCCCCAGCTGGGACAGGATCTCGAGACGGTGCTGTCGGTGATGGCGCCACGCGGGCCGGTGGTACTCGTCGGACACTCCATGGGCGGGATGACGGTGTTGTCCCATGCCCGCCAGCATCCGCAGCGCTATCCCAGCCGAGTCGTCGGCGTCGCCCTGATTTCCTCAGCAGCCGAAGGGGTTTCGCGTTCTCCGCTCGGCGAGGTCCTGAAGAACCCCGTGCTGGAAGCCGCCCGCTTCGCCGTGCGCTACGCGCCGAAGATGGTCCACCGCACCCGCGGTGCGGCGAGTTCGGTGATCGGCCCGGTGCTGCGGGCGGCGTCCTACGGCGACGAGAAGGTCAGCAGGAGCGTCGTCGCGTTCTCCGAGAGGATGATGCACGACACGCCTATCGCCACCCTGGTCGGCTTTCTGCACGCCCTCGAGGTGCACGACGAGACGGCAGCCCTTCCCGTTCTCGCCAAGGTGCCGACGCTGATCGTCTGCGGTGACCACGACTTGCTGACACCGAAGGAGTACTCGGAGGCCATGGCCGCTGAGCTGCCGAAGTCCGAGCTCGTCATCATCGGCGGCGCAGGACATCTCGTTCAACTGGAGCAACCGGAGATCGTCGACGACGCGTTGGTGCGACTCGTCGAGCGGGCGACGCCGTCCAAGCTGGTCGCGATGACGCGTCGGCTGCGGCAGCGGGTGCGCAGCCATGGCTGAGATCCTCGAGGGAACCGCGGAGCTGCCGACCGCGGAGGACACCCTCGCCTTCGGCGCCAGCCTGGGAGCCGACCTCGTCGCCGGTGACGTCGTCGTCTTGTCGGGGCCACTGGGTGCGGGGAAGACGGTGCTGGCCAAGGGAATCGCCAAGGCGATGCACGTGGGTGGCGCGGTCACCTCGCCGACGTTCGTGTTGGCGCGGGTCCACCCGGCGCTACGGGAGGGCACACCCGCCATGGTGCACGTCGACGTGTACCGGCTGCTCGACCACGCCGGGGCGGATCTGCTCGCCGAACTCGACTCCCTGGATCTGGACACCGATCTGGAGGACGCCGTCGTGGTGGTCGAATGGGGCGAGGGGCTCGCGGAGCGGTTGTCCGAGCGCCATTTGGACATCAGGCTCGAGCGTGGCGGCGCCACGGACGTCCGAATTGCAACCTGGAAGTGGGCGGGAAGATGACCGTCGTCCTGGCGATCGACACCGCCACCCCGGCCGTCACCGCGGGGGTGGTCCGCCGCGGGCCTTCCGGTGTCGAAGTCCTCGGCGAGCGGGTCACCGTCGACCCGAGGGCCCACGCCGAGCAACTGACTCCGAATGTGTTGGGCGCCTTGGCCGATGCCGGGATGGCGATGGCCGACCTCGAGGCCGTGGTCGTCGGGTGTGGTCCCGGCCCGTTCACGGGGCTGCGCGTCGGCATGGCGACCGCCGCGGCGTACGGACACGCACTCGGGCTTCCGGTGTTCGGCGTCTGCAGTCTCGACGCGATCGGGGTGGACACCGCGGGCGACGTGCTGGTGGTCACCGACGCCCGCCGCCGCGAGGTGTATTGGGCGCGCTACCGCGACGGAGTCCGGGTCGACGGTCCCGCGGTCAACGCACCCGCCGACGTGCCCGCCGACGCGTCGGCGGTCGCCGGTTCACCCGAGCACACTGCGCTCTTCGGTTTGCCGCAATTGCCGCCCACCGTGCCGACCGCGTCCGGGCTGGTACGCGCCGTCGACTGGGACACCCCGCCAGAACCGTTGGTGCCGTTGTACCTTCGGCGTCCCGACGCCAAGCCTCAGCAGCAGTCGGTGCGGCCGTGACCGTCGAGTACGGACCGCTGACGATCGGTGACGCCGACCGCTGCGCCGCCCTTGAGGCCGAGCTGTTCCCCGGCGACGACCCATGGCCCGCAGTGGCGTTCATCCGCGAGCTGGAGTCGGCGCACAACCACTACGTGTCGGCACGACTCGAGGGCGAACTGGTCGGCTACGCCGGTGTGAGCAGGCTGGGCCGCAAACCACCGTTCGAGTACGAGGTGCACACCATCGGCGTCGACGAGCGCTTCCAGGGGCGGGGCATCGGCCGTACCCTCCTCGACCAGCTGCTCGCCATCGCCGACGGGGGAGACGTCTTCCTCGAGGTGCGCACGGACAACGCGGCGGCGATCGGCCTGTACAAGAGCGTCGGCTTCGCCGTGCTTGGCGTCCGCAAGCGGTACTACCGGGTCAGCGGTGCCGACGCCTACACGATGCGGCGAGTAGCGGGGAAAGAGGCACGATGATCGTCTTGGCCATCGAAAGTTCCTGTGACGAAACGGGAGTCGGGATCTGCGCGCTCGACGACGACGGCACCGTCACGCTGCTGGCCGACGAGGTCGCCTCCAGCGTCGACGAGCATGCCCGGTTCGGCGGCGTCGTCCCCGAGATCGCGTCACGCGCACATCTCGAGGCTCTCGGCCCGACGATGCGCCGGGCGCTGGCCACCGCCGGTGTGTCGAAGCCCGACGTGGTCGCCGCCACCATCGGACCCGGCCTGGCTGGCGCCCTGCTGGTGGGTGTTGCTGCCGCCAAGGCGTATTCGGCCGCCTGGGAGGTGCCGTTCTACGCGGTCAACCACCTCGGCGGGCACCTCGCCGCCGACGTCTACGACCACGGACCGTTGCCAGAGAGTGTGGGGCTGCTGGTGTCGGGCGGGCACACCAACCTGCTGCACGTGCGATCGCTGGGCGAGCCGATCGAGGAGATCGGCAGCACCGTCGACGACGCGGCCGGTGAGGCGTACGACAAGATCGCCAGACTGCTCGGCCTCGGCTACCCGGGTGGCAGGGTGCTCGACGACCTCGCCCGTACGGGCGACCGAGACGCCATCGTCTTCCCGCGGGGAATGACCGGTCCCCGCGACGACCCCTACGCGTTCAGCTTCTCGGGGCTCAAGACGGCCGTCGCCCGGTATGTGGAGTCGCACCCCGACGCCGCGACCGCCGACGTCGCTGCGGGCTTCCAGGAAGCGGTCGCCGACGTGCTCACGAAGAAGGCCGTCCGCGCCGCGGAAGCCCTCGGCGTGTCGACGCTGTTGATCGCGGGCGGTGTCGCGGCCAACTCGCGGCTGCGCGAACTCGCCGAGGAGCGTTGCGCGGCAGCCGGTTTGACGCTGCGGGTGCCACGGCCCCGGTTGTGCACCGACAACGGCGCGATGATCGCCTCGTTCGCCGCGCACCTGATCGCCGCGGGTGCGCCGCCGTCGCAGCTGTCGGTGGCGACCGACCCCGGCCTGCCGGTGGTCCGCGGACAGGTCGCCTGACGCCGCCACAGCCGCCTGACGCCGCCGCAGCCGCCTGACGCCGCCCCTACACCCGAATGTGGCGTGCTGCCACGGAAACCCGCCGAGCCTGGAAGCCCATCGGGGACAGGCGGCCGCGGCTCAAGGCCAGGTTCGCATCCGCGGCAACGGCCTCGACGGGCATGTGGCACAGCCGAACTGATCAGATCCCAGCCGTGGCGGCGTGGACCGCTCAGAAGGGTGGAGGGCTGGGGTCGTCGTCGACGGCGGCCGGGGGTGTGGGTGTGGTGGTGCGGAGGCGGTGGTTGGTGGCTCGTTCGGCGGTGATGTCGTGGG
>NZ_MVOC01000034.1 GCF_002043095.1 Mycobacterium sp. AT1
GTGCGGGGCGCCCCGCACGCGCTGGTCGTGGCCGACCTTCCGTTCGGCAGCTACGAGGCGGGTCCACAGCAGGCGTTGGCCACCGCGACGCGCTTCATGAAGGAAACGGGCGCGGCCGCAGTGAAGCTCGAAGGCGGCGAGCGGGTCGCCGAGCAGATCGCGACCCTCACGCAGGCCGGCATCCCGGTGGTGGCGCACATCGGGTTCACCCCGCAGAGCGTCAACGGGCTTGGCGGTTTTCGCGTGCAGGGCCGGGGTGACGCCGCCGAGCAGACCGTCCACGACGCCATTGCCGTCGCCGAGGCCGGAGCGATAGCCGTCGTGCTTGAGATGGTTCCCGCCGAGTTGGCCACGCAGATCACCGGCAAGCTGACCATTCCGACGATCGGCATCGGCGCGGGGCCGAACTGCGATTCCCAGGTCCTCGTCTGGCAGGACATGGCGGGGATGACCGCAGGCCGCACCGCAAAGTTCGTCAAGAAGTTCGGTGCCGTGGGCGACGAATTGCGCCGTGCGGCAACACAATACGCGGCCGACGTGGCGACCGGAGCGTTCCCGGCCGAGGAGCACTCCTTCTAGCTAGGCGAACTCGGGCCTGCGCTTGCCGAGGAACGCCGCGACGCCTTCCTTGCCGTCGACGGATTCGGCACACTCGGAGATCAGCCGCGCCTCGCGGGCCACCTGGTCTTCGAAGCTCGACGCGTAGGCAGTCAGCAGCAGCTCTTTGACAGCGGCGTTGGAATTCCTTGCGCCAGAAGCCGTTCGGGCGGCAAGCTCGTCGAGCTTGGCTGGCAGCTCGGCGTCGGGGACGACGGTGGTGACCAGTCCCCACTGCGCGGCCTCGGCGGAGGTGAGCACGCGATTGGTGATCATCAGTTCCTGGGTCTTGCGGAGGCCGATCAGGCGGGGCAGCAGGTAGGACGAGCCGCCGTCCGGGCTGAGGCCGGCCTTCGTGTAGGCCATCGTGAACGACGCCGACTCCGCGGCCAGCACCAGGTCACCGGACACCGCGAGCGGGAAGCCCGCGCCGGCCGCGACACCGTTGACCGCCGTGATCAACACCGCGTCCATTCTGGCGAACGTCGACATCGCGCGGTGGAGGTCCTCGGCCATGCCGTTGACGTACGCGCCGGGGCTGTCGGCCGCGGCGACCGCCTTGAGATCGCCTCCCGCACAGAAGAACCTGCCTTCACCGGTCAGGGTGACCACCTTGGCGGTGTCGTCGTCGCAGAGTGCCGCGACCTCGGCGAGCTCGCGGGTCAGCGTGGCGTTCATCCCGTTGGCGGCCTCGGGTCGGGCCAGAACGATGCTGATCACGGGTCCGGACCTGGCGAACTTCAGCGTTTCGAATTCGGGCATGGCGAGACGTTATCGCACCCGTCGGCGGGGGCGGGGGCTCGTGCGGCCGTTCGTTCACCTTGATGTGGCAACCTGTTCACCTACGTCACAAAACGAGCCGAAGGTGAAGATGCCAGCCCAAAAGCGCAAACCGTCGCGCCACACAGAGGTCGAGCGCAAGTTTGCGGTCACCCCGGCAACCGTGTCTCCGTCCTTCGGCGGGCTGTCCACCGTGGCCACGGTGGAACGCTCCCCCGTCCAGCAGCTCGACGCCGTCTATTACGACACGCCGGACCAGGATCTGGCCAGGCATCGGATCACGTTGCGCCGCCGTACCGGTGGCCCCGATGCGGGCTGGCATCTCAAGCTTCCCGCCGGCGCGGACGCCAGGACCGAGGTGCGCACGCCGCTCGACGATTCGGGCGCCCCCGACGACACGGTCCCCGACGAGTTGCGCGACGTCGTGCTGGCGATCGTGCGGGACCGGCCGATTCGCCCGGTGGCGCGAATCTCGACCAGCCGGACCGTCGACGTGTTGTACGGGCCGGACGGTCAGGCGCTGGCCGAGTTCTGCGACGACAGCGTCCAGGCATCGGCGGAGGGCGACGACGAGCCACAGGAGTGGCGGGAGTGGGAACTCGAGCTACTCGGCGACGCCGGTTCCGACGGCGGCGCGGCGTTGCTCGACCGGCTGGCAAATCGACTGTTCGACGCGGGTGCCGAGCCCGCCGGACACGGCTCGAAGCTGGCGAAGGTTCTGCGCACCCCGACGACCGACACCGCGCCGCGTTCAGAAGATCCGGTGCACCGCGCCGTGGCCGAGCAGGTCGAGCAGCTTCTGGTGTGGGACAGGGCAGTTCGGGCCGACGCCTGGGACTCCGTCCACCAGATGCGGGTGACCACACGCAAGATCCGCAGTCTGCTGCGCGCCTCCGAGGAGTCGTTCGGCATCGCCGACGACTCGTGGCTTCTCGAGGAGCTTCGGGTGTTGGCCGGGATCCTCGGGGGTGCGCGCGACGCCGAGGTGCTGGCCGAGAAGTACGAGACCGTGCTCGAGGATCTGCCCGCCGAGCTGATTCGGGGGCCGGTCCGGGAACGTCTCGTCGAGGGCGCCAAGCGGCGGTATCGCGCCGGCTGGAAGCGGTCGTTGGTGGCGATGCGCTCGGAGCGCTACTTCCGGCTGCTCGACGGACTCGAGGCGCTGCTCACCGCGGAGCCGGTGCCGACGTCGAGCGGAGCGGCGCACGAGCCCGTCACCGTCGCCGCGGCCTATCGCAAGCTTCGCAAGTCCGCGAAGAAGGCCGAGGCCGCCGCCGCGGACGAGACCGTCTCCCCCGAAGACGCCGACGAGGCGCTGCACGCGATCCGCAAACGCGCCAAGCAGCTGCGCTACACGGCGTCGGCTCTCGGTGAGGACGGGGTGGCCGACAAGGCCAAGTCGATCCAGTCGCTGCTCGGGGATCACCAGGACAGCGTCGTCAGTCGCACGCACTTGTCCGAGGAGGCGGTGACGGCGCACGAAGCGGGCGAGGACACCTTCACCTACGGCGTGCTGTTCCAGCTCGAGTCGGAGATCGCCCGGCGGGCCGAGGAGCAGCTCGACGCGGCGCTCGGTCAGCTGAAGAAGGCGGTCAGCTCCGCCAAGTGACGGGGCGGTGGGCGGACGAGTTGGCCTGTAAGCCGGATTCTGTTCCGCGCCGTCATGACTGACGACGCGGCGGCGACCATCCATCTGGACACACCGTCACCGGGTGCCTCGAGCGGCCTACCCGCAGGCTCGGGCGAGCAGCCCTCAAACGTCTGCGCAGCCGCAACCAGGTTGCGGCCTTCTTGGCCTTGCTTCGGGTGGGGTTTGCCTAGCCACTCCGGTCACCCGGAATGCTGGTGCGCTCTTACCGCACCGTTTCACCCTTACCACCCGGGGGTGGCGGTCTGTTTTCTGTGGCACTTTCCCGCGAGTCACCTCGGATTGCCGTTGGCAATCACCCTGCTCTGTGAAGTCCGGACTTTCCTCGACGCCCAGGCGAACCTGGATGCCGCGGCCGCCCGGCCAACTCGTCCGCGCTGATCACCGTACTCCGCGAGTCGGGCCGGGGCTGGCACCGGCCCGACTCTGCGGTGACCGTCACGGCTACTCGCACTTTCCCGCAGTGGACGCAGAGTGGGCGCCGACGGTCAGGCGCGGCGCCGCAGCACCATCACGTTGTCGCGCCACGTGAACGGCTGACCGTCGGGGTCGGTCCCGTCGCGCTCCACGACCTCGACGCGGGCTCGCTCCCACTGCGCGTCCGGCAGGTCCAGTTCGGCGAGCACCTCCTCAGGGCTGGGGAACGGGTGGTCATGCGGGACCTTCTTCGAAAACGGCGGCGGTGCGGCGTGGTCGACGATGACGAGCCTGCCCCCCGGGGTCACGGCGGCGGCCGCGTTGCGCAGGATCTGGGGCCGCTCCAGCCGCACCGTGGAGTGCAGGAACTGTGCGGAGATCAGGTCGAAGGTGCCCTCGGGGAAGGTGTCGGAGAGATCGTGGCGTTCGAATTCGATGCGATCTCGGACGCCCCGCGCGTCGGCCGCGGCGGCAGCGCGCCCGATGGCCGTCTCGGAGATGTCGACCGCCGTCACCTGCCAGCCGTTCTCGGCCAGCCAGACGGCGTCGCCCCCCTCGCCGCAGCCGAGGTCGAGAGCCCGGCCGGGGACGACGCCGGCGAGGATGCCGGGCAGCTGGGCGTTGACCCGGCCGCTCCAAATGCGTTCGCGCTCTCCGTAATGCGCTTCCCAGTACTGCTGGGCGTTCTGATCGTCATGCGGCGACATCGGCATTCTCCTTCTGGTTGGGCCAGGGTGGCACGGGCAGGCCGACGTCGTCGGCAAGCAGACTCTGGACGACGGCCGCGGCGCTCAGCGATCCCGCCGAGATCGCCGCGGCAACCTGGGGCATCGTCGCGCTGAGGTCGCCTGCGGCGAACACGCCGGGCACCGAGGTGCGGTGGAACGCGTCCACGGCGACGGCGTCTTCGGCGACGGGTCCGGGCGGCGCCAAGGCGACGCCGAGTTGGGTGGCCAGGTCGCTGCGCTGTCGCAGGGTTGCCGCCACCAGGACGCCGCGGCGGGCCAGCCGGTCTCCGTCGGCGAACTCCACGGCGACCAGTTCACCTGCCTCGGAGACGAATCCGGCGATCTGCCGTTCGTCCGTCGGCAGGTCGGCGGTGAAACCGGCTGGGCCGTTGGTGAGTATCACGACGTCGTCAGTCCATCCGCGCAGCATCAGCGCCATGTGCACGGCGCGCTCGCCACTGGCCAGCACGGCGAGCGGTTGGTCGCGGGCCTCCCAGCCGTGACAGAAGGGGCAGTGGAACGCCGACCGTCCCCACAGTTCGGCCAGCCCGGGGATCGGCGGCGCCACGTAGTCCATTCCCGTGGCCAACAGCACTCGCCTGGTGTGGATCTGGCTGCCGTCGGCGAGGCCGAGCGCGAAGCCTGCGCCGACCGGGGTCGCGGTGGTGACCTCACCGGGCCGCACCTCGACGGTGGGGTACTTCGCGAGTTCCGCACGGCCCATTGCGTACAACTCCGCCGGGGGTCGACCGTCGTGGCCGAGCAGTCCGCCGATTCCGTGTGCGGGCAGATTGCTTTGACGGCCCGCGTCGACCACGAGCGTGCGGCGCCTGGCCCGACCCAACACGAGTGCTGCGCTCAGACCTGCCGCCCCGCCGCCGATGACGACGCAATCCCATTCCGTAACGTCCATGGGTACCACCTTGCCGACTGCCGTGCCATCTGCCAACATCATTTGCCATGCAGGCAAAGGGCACCGATGACGTGGACCTCCGGGTCAGACGACGACTGCGCGAATTGCGTACCCAGCGTGGCCTCACCCTGGACGAGGTCGCGACGAAGGCCGACATCGACGTCTCCACGCTGAGTCGGCTGGAGTCGGGTAAGCGCAGGTTGGCACTCGACCACCTCCCCCGGCTCGCGGCAGCGCTGTCGGTGAGCACCGACGATCTGTTGCGGGCACCCGCCGCGGAGGACCCTCGGGTGAAGGGCGCGTCTCAGACGCACGACGGGGTGACCTACTGGCCGCTGACGCACAACGGTCCCGCGGCGGGCTTGCACGCCTTCAAGATCCGCGTGAGCGCGCGTCGGCGCACTCCCCCCAGCGAGTTCCCGGTGCACGACGGCCAGGACTGGATGTACGTGCTGTCCGGTCGCCTGCGGTTGATCCTCGGCGAGCGCGACTTCATCATCAAACCCGGTGAGGCCGTGGAATTCTCGACGTGGACGCCGCACTGGTTCGGCACCGTCGACGGTCCCGCCGAAGCGGTCGCCATCTTCGGCCCGCACGGCGAGCGGCTGCACCTACACGCTTGAGCCGGTGCCCTTGGTCTCGGGTCCGAGCAGCTTGCGCACCGAGATCCGGGATCCGAAGGGCTGCAACATCTGACTGGCGGGGCGGGTGCGCACGTTCAGCGGCCACCAGAACCAGCGGCCGAGCATCGCGGCGATGGACGGCGTCATGAACGACCGGACGATCAGCGTGTCGAACAGCAGGCCCAGGGCGATAGTGGTGCCGATCTGGCCGAGCACGATCAGGTCGCTGAAGGCGAAGGACGCCATGGTGCCGGCGAACACCATGCCGGCCGCGGTGACGACGCCACCGGTGCCCGCCATCGCCCGGATGATGCCCGTGTTCAGGCCAGCCCCGATCTCCTCCTTGAACCGCGATATCAGCAGCAGGTTGTAGTCGGCACCCACCGCCAGCAGCAGGATGATCGCCAGGGCGGGCACGATCCAGTACAGCTCGATGCCAAAGATGTACTGCCACACCAGGACCGCGAGGCCCAACGACGCCCCGAGCGACAGCACGACCGTGCCGACGATCACCACCGCGGCGACCATGCTTCGGGTGATGAACACCATGATGAGCAGGATCAGGGCGATCGCGGCGATCGCCACGATCAGCAGGTCGTAGGTCGACCCTTCCTGGATGTCCTTGTACGTCGACGCGGTTCCGGCGACGTAGATCTTGGCGTCGGACAACGGGGTTGCCTTGATCGCGTCGAACGCGGAGTTCCGCAGGGCGTCGATGTGCGAGATGCCCTCGGGGGTGGCCGGAGTGCCCTCGTGCGTGATCGTCATCCGGGCGGCCTTGCCGTCGGGTGACATGAACAACTTGAGGCCACGCTTGAAGTCGGCGTTGTCGAAGGCCTCGGGCGGCAGGTAGAACGAGTCGTCGTTCTTGGCGTCATCGAAGGCCTTGCCGAGCGCGGTCGCGTTCTTCAACGCCTCCTGGCTCTGCGCGTTGGTGCCGCCGGTGGTGGCGTAGTTCGACTGCAGCAGATCGCGATTGGCTTCCTGGATGTCGATCTGGGGCGGGATCAACGCGATCAGTTGCGGCTGAAGGGCGTTGAGCTTGTCGAGGCTGGCGGTGACCTTCGCGAACTGGTCACTCAGCGCCGAGATGCCGTCCAGCGAGTCGAACACCGACCTCAGCGCCGCGCACGACGGAATGTCGAAGCAGTGCGGCTCCCAGTAGAAGTAGTTGCGCAACGGCCGGAAGAAGTCGTCGAAGTTCGCGAGGTTGTCACGCACTTCGTTGATGGTCCCCACGGTGTCGTGGAATGCCTGCACCTGCTCGTCGGTGGCGGCGGCACTCTGCTTCTGCAGCTCCAGCTGCTGTTGCAGAACGGCGATGGACTTGGTGGTCTGGTCCACCTGCTTGAGGATGTCCTGCGCTCGCGCCTGCTGGTAGCTGAGGTTCATGATCTGCCCGGCGCTCTGGGCGCTGATCTGAAACGGTATGGAGCTGTGCGTGATCGGCGTGCCGAGCGGACGGGTGATGGACTGCACCAGGGCGATGCCCGGCGTGTGCAGCACGGCCTTGGCCACGCGCTCCAGGATCAGCATGTCCGACGGATTGCGCATGTCGTGGTCGGATTCGATCATCAACAGCTCGGGGTTCAACCGGGCCTCGGAGAAGTGCCGCTCGGCGGCGGCGTACCCCACGTTGGCCGGCGCGGTGTCGGGAAGGTACGGCCGGCCGTCGTAGCTGATCTTGGCGCCCGGCAGCGCCAGGACGCCGATGGCGGCGATGGCGAGTGACACGACCAAGATGGGACCGGGCCAGCGGACGATCGAGGTGCCGATGCGGCGCCAGCCGGAGTTCCGCACCTTGCGCTTGGGCTCCAGCAGCCCGAATCGGGAGACGAGCACGATGACGGCGGGGCCGAGCGTCAGTGCCGCCATCAGCGTCACCAGCACGCCGAGCGCGGCGGGCACGCCGAGGGTCTGGAAGTACGGCAGCCGGGTGAAGTAGAGACACGCCACGGCGCCGACGATCGTCAGTCCCGAGCCGACGATGACGTGCACCGTCCCCCGGAACATGTCGTAGTACGCGTCGCCGCGCTCCAGTCCCCGGTTGCGGGCTTCCTGATATCTGCCGACGAGGAAGATGACGTAGTCGGTGCCCGCGGCGATCGCCATCAGGGTCAGCAGGTTCGTCGCGTAGGTCGACAGGCCGATGACGCCCTGGTGGGCCAGCGTCGCGACGACGCCTCGGGCGGCCATCAGCTCCACGGCCACGACCACGAGCATGATGAGCATGGTGACCACGGATCGGTACACGATCAGGAGCATCACGGCGATGACGGCGAAGGTGATCGCGGTGACCTGATGGGTGCCGGCGTTGCCGACCTCGAAGTTGTCGGTGATCAGCGGCGCGGCGCCCGTGACGTAGGCCTTGACCCCGGGCGGGGACGGGGTGTCGGCCACGATCTTGCGGATGCTGTCGACGGACTCGTTGGACAGCGCCTCGCCCTGGTTACCCCGCAGGTACACCTGGACGAGGGCGGCCTTGCCGTCCTTGCTCTGGGCGCCGCCGGCCGTCAGGGGGTCTCCCCAGAAGTCCTGGACGTGCTCGACGTGCGTGGTGTCGGCGTTCAGTTTCTTGACAAGGACGTCGTAGTAGTCGTGGGCGTTCTGGCCGAGCTTCTCGTCGCCTTCGAGGACGACCATGGCCGCGCTGTCGGAGTCGAACTCCTCGAACTTCTGCCCGATGTGCCGCATGGCCATGATCGACGGAGAATCCGGCGCGTTCATCGCCACGGAACGCTCTTCGCCAACCGTCTCGAGCTGGGGTGAGATGACGTTGCTCAACACCGCTATCGCGATCCACAGCAACAGGATTGGCAGTGCCAGCGTCCAGATCAGCCGCGCGGGCCTCGACCTCTCGTCCGAGCCCTGCTCGGCGTGCTGGCTCATGCGGACTTGTCCAGGCAAGCGATGTATCCGTTCACGTTGCTGGCGGACCTTTCGTCCTTGACGATCCCGTTGACGGTGATGCGGCAGGTGATGGGGGCCGAGTCACCCTGGGCGCGCAGATCCGCGAACAGCGTCGGGTCGTCGGTGGTCAACGTGTGCGACCACGGCAACGGCACGTCGTCCACGCGTTGGGGTTGGGCGTGCTCGTCGAGGTAGTTGATGGTGGCCGTCGCGCCGGGACTGCCGAAGACCTCGAACAGGACGCGTTTGGGGTTGTAGCCGGTGTTCTCCAGCGAGTCGGCACTCGGGCGGGACACCTCGTTGTTCGACCCGAAGATTCCGTGCAGCCGGGTGACGCTGAAGACCACTAGCGCCACCACCACCACTGCGACGATGACGGTCCACTGCCGCTTGAGGACTTTGCCGATCGAAAGCTTGCTCACCCGTACGCCTTTCGACTGCCGGCGACGCGGCACCACCCGGTTCTCTCTCTTAGCCCAACTAAGAGCGACCTGAGAGACGGTACGGTACGGTACGGGTCGGTGCAAGTCGTCCCAACCCCTTGCACATGAGGTGTTTCTATGGTCTCCGAATCGACGGAAACGTCAGCTCCGGCACCGGGTTGCCCGTGGAGCGCCCGTGAGGCCGAACTCTTGGCCGTGACGCTGAAGCTGTTGCAGCAGCATGGCTATGAGCGTCTGACGGTTGAGGCCGTCGCGACCGAGGCCAAGGCCAGCAAGTCCACGATGTACCGGCGCTGGCCGTCGAAGGCGGACCTCGTGCTGGCGGCCTTCATCGAGGGCACCCGCGAGTCCTCCATCCCGCCTCGCACCGGCTCTCTGCGCGGCGATCTGATCGCCATCGGCACGTCGGTGTGTCATCAGGGGCAGGACCACGCGGCCACCATGCGGGCGGTGCTCAACGAGATGTCCCGCAGCGAGGCTCTGAGCGCCGCCATGCAGGAGAAGTTCGTCTACCACCGCAACGTCCTCATCAGCGAGGTGCTCGGCGACGCCGTGGCACGCGGGGAGATTCAGGCCGAGGCGATCAACCCGGAGATCTGGGACGTCCTGCCCGGGTACCTGGTGTTCCGCTCGCTGGTCTCGGAGCGACCGCCGACGGAGGAGACCGTGCGTGCGCTGGTCGACGAAGTGCTGATGCCCAGCCTCACTCGAGATAGGACGTCTCGTTGACCAGCCGCACCGACGACCCGCCGTCGGGGTAGAACTCGGCGATGCACAGCGAGGCCAGGTCGAGGTGCAGGCGGTACAGGATGCCCGGCCCCGCGTCGAGCGCCAAGCGCAGAATCGACTTGATGGGCGTCACGTGCGACACCACCAGAACGGTTGCGTCACCGTGCTCGGCGATGATCCGCGTCCGCGCCCGCCGTACCCGCTTCGCGACGGCGTCGAAGCTCTCTCCCCCACCGGGCGGGGCGACGCTGGTGTCCCGCAGCCATGCGCCGTGCACCTCCGGATCCCGTTGCGCCGCTTCGCCGAACGTCAAGCCTTCCCACTCGCCGAAGTCGGTCTCGATCAGGTCGTCGTCGACGATCACGTCGAGTCCGAGTTCCTTGGCCGCCGCCGACGCGGTGTCGTGGGCGCGCTGCAGTGGCGACGAGACGACGGCCGCGATGCCACCCCGCCTGCCAAGGTAGTGGGCGGCGGCCGCGGCCTGCTGCCGCCCGAGTTCGGTGAGCGGCGGGTTGCCCTGGCCCGAATAGCGGCGGTCCACCGACAGTTCGGTCTGGCCGTGTCGCAGCAGGAAGAAGCGGGTCGGCGCACCACGCGCACCAGTCCAGCCCGCGGGTGACACCACTTGGGCCGACGCCGCGCTCGGCGTGCCCTGCTCAGCAGCTGCGTCCATCGCCTCGTTGGCCAGCCGGTCGGCATGGGAGTTCTCGGCCCGCGGTATCCACGCGAACGTGATGCCGTCGAAGGCGCGGGTCAACTCCACCGCCCGTTCCCGCAAGGGGATCAGATCGGGGTGCTTCACGCGCCAGCGCCCCGACATCTGTTCGACGACCAACTTCGAATCCAACCGCGCGGCGACCTCTGTCGCGCCCACCTCGGCGGCCGCCTCGAGGCCCGCCATCAGACCCCGATACTCGGCGACGTTGTTGGTGGTGCGCCCGATGCCTTCCTTGCGCTCGGCCAGCACGGTCGAGCGATCTTCCGACCAGACCACGGCGCCGTACCCGGCGGGGCCGGGGTTGCCACGCGATCCGCCGTCCGCCTCGACGATCACCTTCATTCCTTGAAGTCCCTCACCCGCACCAGGATTGCGGCACACTCGGGGCAGCGGAGCACCTCGTCCTCGCGGGCGGCGGAGATGCGGGCCAGCTCTCCCCTGTCGATCTCGATGCGGCACGCGCCACACCGTCCACCTAGTAGTCGACCGGCCCCGACGCCACCGAGAGCCCGCTGCCGCTCGTAGAGCTCGACCAGTTCGGGGAGCACCGACGCGGCCACCTTCTCGCGCCGGGCGACCGCCTGGTGCCGAGATTCGTCGATGAGCACCAGCGCCTCGTCGCGCGCTGCGACGGCAGCGGTGAGACTGGCCTGGGTCTCGTCGACCCGGCTCTGTTGCGCCGCCTGGTCGTTCTGAAGCTTCTCGCGACGCTCCATGATCTCCAGCAGTGAATCCTCCAGGCTCTCCTGGCGGCGCTGCAGCGTTTCGAGTTCGTGCTGGATCTCGCCGACGTGCTTGGCGTCGACCGTGCCACCGTCGAGCAGGCCGCGGTCACGATCCTCGCGCTTGCGTACCCCGTCGATCTCGGCTTCGAACTTGGCGACCTGGCCGTCGAGATCCTCGAGGGCGATCCCCAACACCGCGAGTCCGTCACCGGCCTCGCGGTGCTCGGCCTCGGCGGCGTCGAGCCGTTGCTGCTCGTCGAGGTGCGTGGCCCTGTGGTTGAGGCGGCTCAGCTCGGCGTCGACCGCGGCGAGCTCGAGAACCAAACGCTGTTGTGACTCTTCGGCTTTCATGTGGTGCTGGTGTCCTTCTCTAGATTCCATGGATCCGTCCGGACCGGGCTGACGCGCACATCGAGCGCGTCACCGAAGTGCTTGCCTAGCAACGCCCCGGCTTGACCACACCAGGGATGCTCACTCGCCCAGTGCGCGACGTCGACGAGGGCGACGTCGGAGGTACGGAGGTGTTCGTCGGCCGGATGATGTCGGAGATCGGCGGTGACGTAGGCCTGGACACCGGCACCGGCCACGGTGTCGAGAAGCGAGTCGCCCGCCCCGCCGCACACGGCAACTCGCGACACCACGGCGTCGGGATCGCCTGCCGCCCGCACTCCCCACGAGGTGGCGGGAAGGCCACGGTTCACCCGAGCAGCGAAGGCGCGCAGCGTCTCCGGGACCGGCAACGCGCAGATGCGGCCGATGCCGACGTCGGACGGCAAGGCCGCCAGGGCAACCACGTCGAACGCGGGCTCCTCGTACGGATGCGCGTGGCGCAGCGCCCCCAGCACCGCGGCGCGCACACGGGCGGGTGCAATCACCTCGATGCGCTCCTCCGCCACGTACTCGACCGCACCGACGTTGCCGACGGCCGGCGACGCGCCGTCGTGGGGCAGAAACTGCCCCGTGCCCGCGACGGTCCAGCTGCAGTGTGAGTAGTCACCGAGTGCGCCTGCACCCGCCCTGAAGAGGGCCGTGCGCACGGCGTCGGCGTCGGCCGCGGGAACGAAGACCACCCACTTGTCGAGCCGGGTGCCGTCCGACACCGGCGACAGCACGTCCTCGACGATCAGTCCCAGCGCCTCGGCGAGCGCGTCCGAGACCCCGGGGTTGGCCGAATCCGCATTGGTGTGCGCGGTGAACAGTGCACTGCCGCTGCGGATCAGGCGGTGCAGGATCGCACCCTTCGCCGTACTCGCCGCCACCGTGTCCACTCCGCGAAGCAGCAGCGGGTGGTGTGCGAGAAGCAGTCCCCGGTCCGGTACCTCGGCGACGACCGACGACGTCGCGTCCACCGCGATCGTCACCGAATCGACGAGCTCGGAGGGGTCGCCGCAGACCAGCCCGACCGAATCCCACTCTTCGGCCAACGCGGGCGGGTAGGCGTGCTCCAGCACCTCGATCACGTCGGCCAACCGCGCGCTCATCGCCGTACCTCCCCTGCCGTTGCCTCGACGAGAGCGTACGTCGCCACCAGCGCAGAGAGAGGGTCCAACAGCCCCGACGGGGGTTTGGCGGTGGTCGCGTCGACCCCGCAACCCTGCGGTCCCGGCGACCGGGAAGGACTGCTCACAACAAGACAGTAGACAATGGAGCGGTGAGTCCCCAGCTGGTCCTATTCGATCTCGACGGTACGCTCACCGATTCCGCCCCAGGCATCGTGGCGAGTTTCCGCCGGGCGCTGGGTGAGATCGGTGCGGCAGTGCCCGACGGCGACCTCGCAAGCCTGGTCGTGGGCCCACCCATGCACCAGACACTGGCGGCAATGGGCCTCGGCGACCTCGCGGATCAGGCCTTCGCCGCCTATCGCGCCGACTACACCACCAGGGGCTGGACGATGAACAGCCTGTTCGACGGCATTCCCGACCTTCTCACCGACCTGCGCACTGCCGGGGTGCGGCTGGCCGTCGCCACGTCGAAGAACGAGGTGACGGCCCGGCGGATCATCGAGCACTTCGACATCGAGGAGCACTTCGAGGTGATCGCCGGAGCCAGCTCCGACGGCGTTCGCTCGGCAAAGGCCGACGTGGTGGCGCATGCCCTGGCACAGCTCGGGCCGCTGCCGGATCGGGTGCTGATGGTCGGCGACCGCTCCCACGACGTGCTCGGCGCGGCCAGCCACGGCATCGACACCGTGGTCGTCGAATGGGGTTACGGCGCCTCGGACTTCGACGGTCCCGACGCGGTGAGCGCGTTCAAGCACGTGGCGACGATGGCCGATCTGCGGGAGGTGCTCGGTGTCTGACCCCTCCCTGCACGTGACGTTCGTGTGCTCGGGCAACATCTGCCGTTCCCCGATGGCCGACAAGATGTTCGCCCACCAGATCGCCGAACGCGGCCTCGCGGAGGTGGTTAGGGTGACCAGCGCGGGGACGGGCAGCTGGCACGTCGGGGACCCCGCCCACGAACGCGCGGTCCACGTGCTGCGAGAGCACGGCTATCCGACGTCGCACCGCGCCTCCCACGTCGGGGCCGACCACGTGGCGGCCGACATGGTCGTCGCGATGGGGCGCAACCACGTCCGCATCCTGCGGGATCTCGGGGTGGCCGAGGAGCGGATCCGGATGATGCGCTCGTTCGACCCTCGCTCGGCCACCAACGCGTTGGACGTCGAGGACCCCTACTACGGAACGCTGGAGGACTACGAGGAGACCTTCGCCGTCATCGAGGCGTCGTTGCCCGGGCTGCACGCGTGGGTCGACGACCGACTCGCCGAACGCGAGGCCGCGGGCTGATGGGCCGCTTCGCGTTCTTGTTGAAGCCGCAGTGGCTCGCCCTCTACGTCGTCGCGATCGCCTTTGCCTACCTGTGCTTCACCGTGCTGGCACCGTGGCAGCTGGGCAAGAACACGACGACGTCGCGGGAGAACGCCCAGATCTCCAACTCGGTGTCCCAGCCACCGGTTCCGGTGACGACGCTGCTGCCGCAACAGGATTCGTCGGCGCCCGGCGACCAGTGGCGACAGGTCACCGCCACCGGCAGATACCAGCCGGAGGCCCAGGTGTTGGTGCGCCTGCGCGTCGTCGACGGCAACCCGGCCTATGAGGTTCTGTTGCCGTTTCACGTCGACGGCGGTCCCACCGTTCTCGTCGACCGCGGATACGTCAAACCCGACCGCGGCACCGAGGTGCCGGAGTTCGCCGCGCCGCCTACCGGGACGGTGACGATCACCGCCCGGTTGCGTGACCCAGAATCCGTCGTCGTCGGCAAGGAACCGTTCCGCGAGAACGGCATTCAGCAGGTGTACTCGATCAACCCCGACCAGGTGGCAAAGGTGACGGGTGTTCCGGTGGCTGGGTCCTACCTTCAACTCGTCGACGGTCAGCCCGGCGGACTCGGGGTGATCGGTCTCCCCCACCTCGACGCGGGGCCCTTCCTGTCCTACGGCATCCAGTGGATCGCGTTCGGGATCATCGCGCCGATCGGCGTTGGGTACTTCGTGTTGGCCGAGGTGAAACAACGCCGCAGGGAGAAGGCCGAGAGCGATTCGCGGGCCACCACGCCAGCGCCTCTCACCGCGCAGCAGAGGCTCGCCGACCGGTACGGCAGACGGCAGTGACCACGACTGCCGCGACCGCAGCGGCGAACTGAACGGCGCGCGACAACCGTACCGATCGGGTGACGTCGGCGACGTCCGGCGCCCGCCCCTCCCCCAGCGTCGGCCGAATCTCCAGGCGGTGGGCGTACTGCGTTGGTCCGCCCAGCCGCACGCCGAGGGCACCGGCGAAGGACGCTTCGACCACCCCCGCATTGGGGCTCGGGTGGCGCGCGGCGTCCCGGCGCCAGGCGGCCACCGCTGCCCCCGGGGAGCCCGAGACGACGGGTGCACACACCACCGTGAGCAGCCCCGCGACGCGGGCGGGCAGATAGTTGGCGACGTCGTCGAATCGGGCTGCCGCCCAACCGAACTGTAGAAGACGCGGCGACTTGTGGCCGATCATCGCGTCGAGGGTGTTGGCTCCCCGGTAGACCAGTAGGCCGGGCACCCCGCCGATCGCCCCCCACCACAGTGGCGCGACTTGGGCGTCGGCGGTGTTCTCGGCGACGGACTCGACCGTGGCCCGCGCGATGCCTGCCTCGTCCAACGAGTTGGGGTCGCGCCCGCACAGTGACGGCACCAACTGCCGTGCGGATTCGAGGTCACCGTCCTCGAGTCGACGGGCCATGTCGGCGCCGGTGCGGCCCAAGGACGTCCCGCCCAACACGACGAAGGTGACCGCCGCCGTGACCGCCGCCGTCCAGCCCGGTCCGCGCCGCGCAGCGCTCCGCTCGGCCACCACGCCGAGCACGCCGAGCCCCCCGAGCAGAATCCCGGTGTGCGCGACACCGGCGACCCGGCGGTCGGAGTAGGTCAACCGTTCCAACGACATCGCCGCGGTGCCGAATGCCGCGACGGGGTGGCCCCGGCGGGGGTCGGCCCAGAGCACGTCGGCCAGGTATCCCGCTGCGAGGCCGACGGCTCGGCCGCGGCGAATGGACTGGGACACCCCGGCAGCGTCTCACGAGGGCGACGTGTCGCCGCCGTCGGCGTCACCTCCTTGCCGACTGCACGCATGTTTGCGGGGTCACTCGCGATTCGTGTTCGACATCCGTGCAGTCGACGACCCTCGCGGGCGGTGCCATCCGCCCACCACCGAACATCGAACACGTGTTCTAATGGGTTCTCGCACCGGCCCGCTCACCCTGCGGGCGACGTCCAGAAGGAGAGCCGCACCGATGACCGTAGACACCATGACAGCAGAAGCGCCGTCCACCGAGTTCGACACTCCTGACGCGCCGACTCCCGTGCTCGCCCAGGTGCCCGAACCGGTCGCCGCCCCCGAGGAAAAGCCCGTCAAGGCGCCGCGGAAGACGGCCGGCAAGAAGAACAAGACCCTCGAGTTGACGCTGACCGTCATCGGCACCGCAGACGGCGAATGGCGCGCAGAACTCAAGCAGGGCACCACCTTCCTGGCTCGCGACCTCGCCGTCGCCGCAGCCGCCGTGTCCCGCGCGGCAAAGGAACTGCACGACGACCTCTCCACGCCGATCGACGCGGTCATCGAAGAGGCGCGCTCCCAGCAAGCCGCCAAGGTGGCCGCCCTCGAAGCCGAGCTGGAAGCCGCGCGAAGGACCCTCGCCGACCTGGACTGAGGCAACCCCACGCTGCTATTTGCATCCTGATTCGATATCCGTCAATATCGACGAGTGTCGAATCCAGAGATCGGGGCTGACTGCTGCGTCACGGCGCCGTTGTTGCGCGAGCCCTTGACGGAACCTGCCGCCGTCGAGATGGCGAAGAAGCTGAAGGCGCTCGCCGATCCGGTGCGGTTGCGGCTGTTCAGCGCCATCGCCAGCCACGCGGGCGGCGAGGCCTGCGTGTGCGACGTCTCCGGCGGCGTCGACGTGTCTCAGCCCACGGTGTCGCACCATCTCAAGGTGCTGCGTGACGCCGGTCTGCTGACCTCGCAGCGTCGGGCATCCTGGGTGTACTACGCCGTGGTTCCCGAAGCACTGCAGGACGTCTCGGCCCTGCTCGATCTCGCCACGCCGGTGACGGCGTGACCTCGGCTTCGCCGGTGGCGGCGAAGTTGTCCACCCTGGACCGGTTCCTTCCGGTGTGGATCGGCGTCGCGATGGTCGCCGGCCTGCTGCTCGGTCGCTGGATCCCGGGATTGAACACCGCGCTGGAAAGCGTTCAGCTCGACGGCATTTCGCTGCCGATCGCCCTCGGCCTGTTGATCATGATGTACCCGGTGCTCGCCAAGGTCCGCTACGACCGCCTCGACACCGTCACCGAGGACCGCAAGCTGCTGCTCAGCTCACTGCTGTTGAACTGGGTGTTCGGGCCGGCATTGATGTTCGCCCTGGCCTGGTTGATGCTGCCGGACCTGCCCGAGTACCGCACCGGGCTGATCATCGTCGGCCTGGCGCGCTGCATCGCCATGGTCGTCATCTGGAACGACCTCGCCTGCGGTGACCGCGAAGCCGCCGCCGTCCTGGTCGCACTCAACTCGATCTTCCAGGTCGTGATGTTCGCCGTCCTCGGCTGGTTCTACCTGACGGTGCTACCCGGCTGGCTCGGCCTCGAGCAGACCACCATCAGCACCTCGCCGTGGCAGATTGCCAAGTCGGTACTCATCTTCCTCGGCATCCCCCTCGTTGCCGGATACCTCTCCCGCCGACTCGGCGAGAAGGCCAAGGGCCGCGACTGGTACGAGTCCACGTACCTGCCCCGCGTCGGACCGTGGGCGCTCTACGGCCTGCTGTTCACCATCGTGATTCTCTTTGCGCTGCAAGGAGAACAGATCACCGGCCGACCTCTCGACGTGGTGCGGATCGCGCTTCCGCTGCTCGTCTACTTCGCCGTCATGTGGGGCGGCGGGTACCTGCTCGGCGCCGCGATAGGCCTGGGCTACCAACGCACCACCACCCTGGCCTTCACCGCGGCGGGCAACAACTTCGAGCTGGCCATCGCCGTCGCGATCGCCACTTACGGCGCCACCTCCGGCCAAGCCCTGGCCGGGGTCGTCGGCCCACTGATCGAGGTGCCCGTTCTGGTCGGCCTGGTCTACGTGTCACTGGCACTGCGCCGCCGCTTCGCCGATCAACACCAGGCCGTCTCGACGGGACGGACGGCATCGTGACCACACCGTCCGTCTTGTTCGTCTGTGTGAAGAACGGCGGCAAGTCACAGATGGCCGCCGGGCTGATGCGCCAGCTGGCAGGCGACACCGTGGCCGTTCATTCAGCGGGCACCGCACCCGGCACGGCCGTCAACGGCCTTTCCGCCCAGGCACTTCTGGAGGTCGGCGTGGACATCACCGCCGAGGTGCCCAGGCCGGTGGACTACGCGCTGGCCCGCGACGTCGACGTCGTCATCACGTTGGGCCGGGAAGCCCGTCTCGATCCGCCGCCGGGAACCAGGGTCGAAAATTGGGACACCGACGAACCGTCCGAACGGGGCGTCGAGGGCATCGAACGAATGCGCCTGATCCGCGACGACATCGCCGCTCGCGTGCAACGCCTCTACTCGACGCTCACCGACTCCACCCCGTGACTCGCGGCCGGGACCCCGCCGCCAGCAGCGCCCCGGCTGCCGCGATCGCGCCGAGGACCACGAACATGGCGGCATACCCGCCGAGCAGGCTGGCCAGGGCTGCGCCGACGAACGGACCGACGGCGGTGGCGATCATGATGGGAGCGTTGAGATATGCGCTGAGGTGTCCGTAGTGGGTGGCACCCCAGCGTTCGGTGACGGCCGTGGCTTGTAGCAGCGTCATGATGCCGCGCATCACTCCCGCCCCGATGGCCACCGCCACCAGTGCGGCGTACGCGGTGAACATTCCGAGCAGCGCCGTGGTGGCCGCAATCCCGGCCATGATGATCACCGTTCGGGGGACGACGCCGACGCGCCGCACCAGCGTTTGATAGCCCAATCGGCCCAGCACCTGGCCGGCGCCGCCGAGCCCGAGTGCGACGGCCGCGGCGCCGGTGCCGATGCCGCGTTGACTCATCGACGGCACCAGGTTCGCGATCACCGCGTACGACGCCAGTCCGGCGAGCGCGAACCCCGCGACGAGTGCCACGAATGCACCGCTGCGGGCAGTGTGCGTCGGTGATTCGACGTGGCGCCCTGCCACCGGCGGCCATGGGCGCCGCAGTCCGAAGAAGTGCGCGGGGATCGTGACCACCGCCATGACCAACGCTAGCACCAAATAGGTTTGGCGCCAATCCATCTGAGCCGACAACGCCGCGGTCAGGGGCGCGAACACGGTGCTCGCGAAACCGGCAACCAGGGTCAGCACCGTGAGCGCCCGCACCGCGTCGACGCCGAAGAACCGGGTCAACGCCGCAAAGGCGGGTGCGTAGAACACCGCGCTCATCGCCACGCCACTGACGATCCACGCCGCCACGAACGAGCCGTAGTTCGGCGCGACCGCCACACCGACCACCGACAGGCAGCCGAGTGCCGACCCGGCCGTCATGATCCAGCGCGGGCCGACGCGGTCCAGCCACCGCCCCACCGGGATCCCCGCCACCGCCGCGGTCACCAGACCCGCCGAGAACGCCGCGGTCACCGCAGGCGCCGACCAGCCGGTGTCGGCGCTGATCTGCTCGGACAGAACCGTGAACGCGTAGTAGAGCACGCCCCAGCTGGTGATCTCGGTGACGCACAGCGTGGTCAGCACCCAGCGCAAGCCGTGCGATGCGGGTGGCGCCTGCGCGGGTCGGGGACTCATCCGCCAATCGTATTGAGCGTCAACGTCGCCGGTGCCGAACCGCAACACCCGGCGGCGTCGTCGTCCTCGGGATCGTCGAACAGTCCTGCGCCGTTGCACACCCCGGTGTCGGGGAGGGTGAGTTCGACGCGTCGCGCGGCCTCGTGGTCGCCGGCCAGTTCGGCGGCGATGCTGCGCACCTGCTCATAGCCGGTCATCGCCAGGAAGGTCGGCGCTCGCCCGTAGGACTTCATCCCCACGATGTAGAGATCCTGCTCCGGATGCGCGAGTTCGGTTGCGCCGTGCGGCAGCACGCTCCCACAGGAGTGCGCGTTGGGGTCGATCGACGGGGCCAGCCGGACCGGCGCCTGCAGGATCGGATCCAGCTCGATGCGCATCTCGGACAGGAACGACAGGTCCGGGCGGAACCCGGTGAGGACGACGACGTGGTCGGCTGGCGGCAGCGCACGACCGTCCTCGGCGACGACGACGGCGCGCCCGTCCACCAGGTCGACGCGCTCGGTCCGGAAACCGGTCAGCAGGGCGACCAGCCCCGCCTCGACGGCGTCACGGGATCGCACACCCAGGGCACCACGCTGGGGAAGTTCGTCGGCGACCCCGCCGCCGAAGGTTCCGTCGGTCACCCCGCGGCGCAACACCCACGTCACCCTCGTCGACGCGTCCTCGCGGACGACCTCGCCGAGCTGGATCACCGCGGTCATCGCCGAATGCCCGCTGCCGACCACAACGACGTGCGTGCCCGCGGCCGCCGAAGCCTGTTGCGGCGTCGGCGGGACGTAGCTCACCAGTCCGGCGTCGGCGGCCGCCCGCTCCCCCGTTGCCGGAACGCCCTCGGCGCCAGCCGGATTGGGCTGCCCCCAGGTGCCGGAGGCGTCGACCACCGCACGTGCCCGTACCCGCCGTTCGGATCCCTCGGCGCCACTAGTGCGGACGACGAACGGAACGTCGGCGCGGCCGGGGCTGACCAGCCGATCCCGGCCCAGCCGGGTCACCGCGTGCACTCGCGTGCCGTAGCGCACGTGCTCGCCGAGGACGGCCGCCACCGGCGCGAGGTAGGCGTCGACCCACTGGCGGCCGGTGGGGAAGCCCGCGGCCGGGGTGACCCACCCCGTCGGTTCGAGCAGTCGGGCGGCGGCGGGGTCGACGAGCTCGGGCCAGGGCGAGAAGGTCCGGACGTGCGCCCATTGCTCGACCGCCGATCCCGGACCGGGCCCGGCCTCCAACACCAGTGGCACGATGCCGCGCTCCAGCAGGTGGGCGGCTGCCGCCAGTCCCAACGGTCCGGCGCCGATTACCACGACGGGCAACTCCGACATGCCGCACTCCTTCCATCGACGTTCTTCGATGGGTTCATCGTGCGCAACGCATCGATGTTTGTCAATGCGTATGGCACCATGGACGACATGGCCGCTTCCGTGACGACAGCCGACCTTGCCGTCTGCTGCTCACCGCTGACCGGCGGTGTGTTGAAAACCGTTGCCGCCGAACGCCTTGCATCCATGTTCAAGGCGCTCGCCGACCCGGCGCGGGTCAAGGTGGTGTCGCTCATCGCGGCATCTGACGACGGCGAAGCGTGCATCTGCGACCTCACCGGACCGCTTGGGCTGAGCCAACCCACGGTGTCCCACCACATGAAGATGCTGGTCGACGTCGGCCTCGTCAGCCGCGATCAGCGGGGCAAGTGGGCGTACTACCGCGTCAACGGCGACGTCCTTGAGACGCTGGCCGGAGCCCTGTCACCGCAGCGTCGCTGACGTGGTGATCACGTGTCGAGCTCGTCCAGGATCGGCGACAGGGCCTCCCAGTTGTGCCGGGTGGCCTCTGCGGCGCCCTCCGCATCACCTTGACGGCAAAGTTCGATGATTCGCTTGTGCTGCGCTATCGACTGACGTCCGGAAAGCGAAGAGAAGCGCAAGAACTCGACGCGGCGAAGTACCGGGGTGACCTGTTCGAGGACGACGGGGATCACCTCGTTCAGGCTGGCGACGACGAAGATGTCGTGGAACGCGTCGTCGGCGCGCATCCCAGACTCGGCGTCCGTCGCGGAGACGGCCACGGCGAACTCCTTGTTTGCCCGCGTCAACGCGGCGTATTCGCCCTTGCCCATCAGCGGTACGGCTATCCGGACCGCAAGCGCGTGGAGGGACGCTGCGACGTCCTGGGCGTCGAGTACCGCCTTGCGCTCGATGGGCGAGACCACGGTCGACCGACCAGGCAACGTGTGAACCAGTCCAGCCGTCTCCAGCCGGGCAATGGCTTCCCGGATCGGAGTGCGACTGATTCCCAGCCACTTCTCCAGTTCGGGATCGCGCAACGTCTCCCCCGGCGCGAGTGTGCCGTTGACGATGGCGTCCCTGATCGACACGTATGCCTGGTCTCGCAGCAGCGACCGTCGATGTCTTCCGTGTTCATCTGGCACCGGCATGCAAAATATCTTATGCCAGGTTCACGGGTCAGACGGGAACCGCCCGCGAATCAAATCCGCAGCCTTCTCGCCGATCATGATCGCTGCGGCATTGGTGTTGACGGGCACGATTCTGGGCATGATGGAGGCGTCGGCCACGCGCAAGCCCGTCAGTCCGTGCACCCGCAAGTCGGGGTCCACCACCGCCTCGGACCCGGTTCCCATGGCACAGCTGCCAACTGGGTGGTAGTACGTTCCGGTGCTGTGCGCCAGGAATGCCCGCAGCGCCTTCTCGTCGGTGGCCTCGGGCCCGGGCAGCACCTCACGGCCGCGCCACGGCCTGAACGGTCCACTGGCCGCGATCTCACGGGCCACGGCCAGACCGTGCATCATCCGCTGCACGTCGGACTCCGCGCCAAGGTAATTCGGATCGATCAGGGGCGCGGTGGCCGGGTCTGGCCCCGCAAGCCGGATCGACCCGCGGGCGTCGGGCACCGTGGCGAATCCAAGGGTGAAGCTGTTCACGGGGGTCACCAGGTGGGGCAGGTGGAACGGCACGTGAATGAACATCAACTGCATGTCCGGACCGTCGAGCGTGTCGTCGCTGCGCCACAGCATGGACGCCTCGGCGAGGTTGGTCTGGCCGGCAGGTACCGGCTGCGCGGATTCGTAGACGACCCCGCAGAGCGGGTGGTCGTGCAGATTGCGACCCACCCCGGGAAGGTCGTGCACGACGGTGACGTCGGCGGCGTGCAGTTCTTCGGCCGGTCCCACCCCGGACAGGAGCAATAACCGTGGTGAGTCCACCGCACCCGCACTCAGCACGACCTCGGTGTCCGCATGGGCGGTGACGAGTCGCCCTCCTCGCTCGAAATCCACTCCGACACAACGATTTCCATCGAATCGTAGCTGCCGCGCCCGAGATTCGGTCGAGATGGTCAGGTTGGGCCGGTGAGCCACCGGGTGCAGATAGGCCGCCGCGGTGCTCTGCCGCGTGCCCTTGGTGATCGTCAGGTCGTGCCAACCGGCGCCTTCGGCGTTGGCGCCGTTGAAGTCGGCGGTCAGCGGGTAGCCCGCCGCGACGGCGCCCTCGAGGAAGACCTGGGAGAGGGGGTTGGCGACCTCGGTCGAGGCAATCGCAGGGCGCAGAGGACCGTCGGTACCGCGGTAGTGCCGATCACGGCCGCAGACCGTCTCCATGCGCCGGAAGTAGGGCAGCACGGACTCGTAGTCCCAGCCCGTACAGCCGTCCTTCGCCCAGGCGTCGAAATCACTTGGGTGGCCTCGCAGGAACACCATGGCGTTGATGCTGCTGCTGCCGCCGAGTGTGTGTCCCCGTGGCCAGTTCCGCGTCCGGCCATCGGCATTCGTCTGCGGGACAGTGTCGTAGGCGTAGTCGACGTCGGTCCCCCACAGAGAGGGCCAGGCCGGCGGCGTGGCGATCTCCGGTCTGGTGTCGGCCGACCCGGACTCGAGCAACAGCACCCGAACGGACGGGTCCTCCGACAATCGGGCGGCGACGACGCACCCGGCCGAGCCGGCGCCGATCACCACGTAGTCGTAACGGTCGGATGTACCGCCGGTGTTCGTCATGTCTTGCACGCTCTTCTCACTAGTGGATTGGGGCTTGCGTGGGCGGGGTCGCGCCGACGTCAGTCGGTCGGGTTCCGTGGTTGCAGCACGAAGTCGTAACGCGCGATCAGCCACGGGACCTTACATATGCCGCCGTCCGGCGTGGGCCCTGGCGCACGGCGCTCGAAATCGACGACCAGCTGGCGCTTCACACTGAACACGGCGTCGCTGTCGAGGAAATGGGCCCCCTTGGGAAACAGGTGGGTGATCAGCGGCTCACAGCCGGGCCCGTCGATCAGGAAGTGGACGTGCGCCGGTCTGTAGTGGCTGATGTCGGTTTGCGAAATCAGTTCGCCGACTGGACCATCCATCGGAATGCTGTAGCCGACCGGCGCGATCGTCCGCACGCAATAGGCTCCAGTCGACGTCGAGGTGTACTTCCCGCGCAGTCGCGCCTCGTCGACGTCCAACTGGGCCTCATAAGCACCTTCGGCGTCGGCCTGCCACACGTCGAGCAGCGCGTCCGCCACCGGCGTGCCATCCACTCGACGGACCGTGCCGACGACGAAGAGCGGGGTCCCCGGCACCCCGTCGGACATGTCGGCCCCGAATTCGAAGGCAGGCGAGCCGTCGACGTGGAATGGGCCGAGCACCGTCGCCGGCGTGGCAGCCGGGTCGAGCCGGTGGTTCGCGTCGACGACGAGCATCGACAGACCCAGGACGTCTGAGGCAAGGATGAATTCCTCGCGCTTGCCGTCGCTGATCTGTCCCGTACGGCTGAGCCACCGCACGGCGGCCAACCATTCGGATTCGGTGAGTCCGACCGTGCGGGCGAAGTCGTGTAGGTACCGAACCAGCGTCTCCATGATCTGGGCCAGGCGCGGTTCGTGGGCGGATGACCAGCGTTCCGCGGCGATGTCGGTGATGTTCCGTTCGGTGACCAGGTCCATGTGTCGGTCCCTCTCTCGTGTGACGCTCAGCCGAGCGTGGAGTCTGCGGCCTGTGTGATGAAGTCCGCGACGGCATCGGGTTGCGACACCGCCACCGCATGAGATGCCTCGATCTCGAGCGTGTGCGAGTTCGCCCGCTTTCCCATGAACCGCATGGATTCCGCCGGGATGGCGAGATCCTCGGTGGTGACCAGGTTCCACGACGGAATCGCCTTCCAGGCGGCCTTGGTCGCCGGTTCCTCCAATGCGGCTGCGGTGATGGGCCTTTGAGTAGCAGCCATCAACGACGTGACGTCCTCTGGAACGTCCGCGGCGAACACCCTGCGGAACTGGTCCTGCTCGATGTACAGGTCGCTACCCTCCTTCCCGTCGGGCAGCGGGACGGGCAGTGTCTTCAGAGCGGGGCCGAGCTCGCCACCGGGAAACTTCGCCGCCAAGTCCCCCGTGCTCTCCCCCGCCTCGAGGATGAAACTGGCGATGTAGACCTCCGCCTTGACGTTCGGCAGACCGTCGGCGGCTTGGCTCATCACCGACCCGCCGTACGAGTGGCCGGCCAACACCACCGGACCCCGCACTCCGTCGACCACGCTGCGCACGTGCCCCGCATCGCTGGCCAGGCCCCGCAACGGGTTTGCCACTGCGATCACCGGATACCCGTCAGCCTCCAGTGACCTGACGACCCCGTTCCAGCTCGACGAGTCGGCGAACGCACCGTGGACAAGCACCACCGTTGGCTTGTCGCCCGACGCGGTCTCCTTCATGGCTTGCGCCCCTCCGCAACCCACTGTCAGTGCCGCTACGGCGACACCGGCCGTCATCGCCGTCTTGAACGCATGGAACGTCATCGGTGAACCTCTCCAGGTTGAGGTGCGCCCATCGGGCGGCAATTGAACCTCTTGGCTCTCAACCAATATATTGCATGTTGCATTCCAGTCAAGGAATCGCGCCAGCACCCCTCGGTGTCCGCAACGCGTGAGCGCTCGCGGCATGGCACGCCTGCAACGAGTGCTCCCCAACGAATTGCCGCGGCGTGTTGACCCTCCCGTAGGGGCAGACTGCACGCTCTTCGTCAGCGTCGCCCGATCGTCTACCGACCGGCGACGACGGATTTCCCTCCAATCGAAGGAATTCAGATGAACGAGCGTTTTGGCACCTACGGGGCATGGCTGCACCCGGACCTGGGAAGGTCACGCATCGCGTACGCCGCCGAACTCGAAGACCTCGGCTTTTACACAGTGTGGGTCGGCATCGGAGCCGAACCAGTCGGCGACATGCGGCTCGTGGAAGAGATGCTGGCCGCGACCCGCACCGCGGTGATCGCCACCGCCATCGTGAACATGTGGAACGACGACGCACGCAGCCTTGCTCGTCACCATCGCCGCATCGTCGACCGACACGGGCCCCGCCTGCTGTTGGGAGTTGGGCTGGGGCACCCCGAGAAGCGACCTTCGTACCAGGCGCCGTTGCGGCGCATGACCGACTACGTCGACGTGCTCTTGCGCGAGCGGGTCCCCGCCGAGGACGTGGTGATAGGCGCGCTCGGCACCCGGACGCTCGACCTCGCCGGACACCGCGCCCTTGGCGCCCACCCGTATCTCACGGTGCCCGCACATACCCGACACGCACGAAACATCATGGGGGCCAGGGCGTTCCTCGCGCCCGAGCTGAAGGTGGTCTTCACAGAAGACGCCGACCAGGCGCGCAGCATCGGCCGTCCCGCGGTCCAGCACCCCTACCTAGGCTTGCGGAACTACACCGACAACTTGCAGCGCCACGGGTTCACCAAGGACGACGTGTCCGGTGCAGGCAGTGACCGCCTCATCGATGCTCTCGTTGCCCACGGCTCTGCAGAAGCGATCTACCGGCGCCTCGACGAACACTTGGCCGCCGGCGCGGACCACGTTGGCATCCAGGTCCTGACCGGTGAGCACGACGCCACTCCCATGCCCGCGTTCCGGGCCCTCGCCACCCACCGACCTCCGGCACCTCCCAACACCGGTGCCGCATCGTAGATCTCAGTCGGGTCGCGACGCGTTCACCGGGATTGAGCGGCCGCCGTCTGCCCGACCTCGTCGAGCGACGTGTCCCGCGTCTCGCGCATCACCAGGAGCGCAATGCCGGTCAGCGCGGCTGCCGAGAGCAGGTACACCCCCACCCACGCCACCCCGTAGCTGGTCGCCAGCCACGTCGCCACGAAGGGAGCGATTGCAGCGCCGAGAATGCTCGAGGCGTTGTAGGCGACGCCGGATCCGGTGTATCGGACGTTCGTCGGGAACAGTTCGGGCAGAACGGCACTCATCGGCCCGAACGTCAGTCCCATCAACGTCATGCCGATGATCAGGAACACCAGGGTGGACGTCGTCGTCGCCGAACCGGGGCTCAGCAGTAGTCCGAAGGTCGTGCCGAAGACCATGATCCCGACGGTGATCACCAACAGTGTGACCCTGCGGCCGAACCGGTCGGCCAGCAGGCCGGTGACGGGCAGCATCGCGGCGAAGAACAGCACCGAGATCAATTGCAGCTGGAGGAATTCGAGGTACGGGATGCCCAACCCACCGCCGTGTGCGGCCTTCTTGCCCGTGCCGAAACTCAGCGCCCACGTGGTCACGACGTAGAACAACGTGTAGGTGGCCAACATGACGAAGGTGCCGATGATCAACTGGCGCCAGTGCTTTCGGAAGACTTCGGCGACTGGCGCGCGGAGCCTCTCACCCCGTTCGACGGCACGGGAGAACACCGGCGTCTCCGCCAGCCGCAACCGGACGTACAGCCCAATGGCCACCATCACCGCAGACAGCAGGAAGGGAATTCGCCAACCCCAGGTCAGGAACGCGCCGTCGAGATCTGGGTTGGCGGTGTCGAACCCGAGCAGGAGAACCAGGATGAGGAACACGCCGTTGGCGAGGAGGAAGCCGAACGGGGCGCCGAGCTGCGGCCACATCGCCGCCCACGCTCTCTTGCCGGGTTTCGCCGTCTCGGTCGCGAGCAGCGCCGCGCCGCTCCACTCCCCACCGAGCGCCAGCCCCTGGCTGAAGCGCATCACCGCGAGCAGTGCGGGAGCGAGCAACCCGACCTGATGGTAGGTCGGCAGGACACCGATGAGAAACGTCGCGATGCCCATGACGAGTAGCGACGCCACCAGCGTGGTCTTGCGACCGATCCGATCACCGAAGTGCCCAAACAGAATCGACCCGAGCGGACGGGCGACGAACGCCAAGCCGAAGGTGGCCAGCGACGCCAGCAGTGCCGTCGTCGGATTGCCCTTGGGGAAGAACAGGTGCGGGAAGACGGTGACGGCCGCGGTGGCGTAGGCGTAGAAGTCGTAGAACTCGATGGTGGTGCCGACCATCGATGCGACGACGATGCGCCCGCGGGGCACGCCTGCGACGAGGTTGGGTTCAGGAGTGTTCATCGCTGGACATCCTTGCACCGGCACGGCCACGGTCGCCACGCGGCGTTCGACCAATAAGCCGCTATCCGCCGCTTGGCGACTTCCGCCCGGTCACCGGGGCGGTTCCGCACGGCCAATCAAGCAGGCGGCCAGCCATCGATTCGCCCCAATTTCAGCAACGTCGTCGCCGCCTTGGCGTCGATGGGACGCGACAACAAGAAGCCCTGCGCCCGACGGCATCCGTACTCAAGCAGGAGGTCAGCCGCCGTGGTGGTCTCCACGCCTTCTGCGACGACTTCGAGCTGAAAGGCTTCGGCCAACCCGATGGTGGACCGCACGATGGCGCGATCGTCTTCGTCGTCTGCGAGGCGAAGTACGAATCCCTTGTCGATCTTGATGACGTCGACGGGAAGCGACTTCAGGTACGACAGGGAGCTGTACCCGGTGCCGAAGTCGTCGATCGCAAGCTTGACGCCCAGGTCACGCACCGCGAGCAGGCCCTTTCGAGTCACCTCGACGTCCTGGAACACGCTTTCGGTGATCTCGAGACACAGCGCTGACGCCGGCATCATGAACTCGTCGAGGATGTGCGCCACCTCGTCGGCGAAGTTTGCCGTCACCAGTTGCGCCGGCGACACGTTCACCCGGAGAGCGAGTTCCGAGTTGATGCCATCCGCGCGCCACTGCGCCCACTGGGCGCACGCCGTCCGCAACACCCAGCGACCGAGTTCACCGGCGAGGTTGATGGATTCGGCGACACCGATGAAGGCGTCTGGCGCCAACAGGCCCCGGGTGGGATGTAGCCATCGCACCAACGCTTCGACGGCCAAGATCTCACCGGTCCGAAGGTCGACCTCGGGCAGATAGTGCAACGTGAGGGCGTCGTCTTCAATGCCCTGTTGCAGGTGAAGCTCGACGTCGGTGCGAAGGCTCTGGCTCTCGAACATCGCCTGCGAGAAGACGACTGTCCGGTCCCCGCCTGCCTTCTTGGCGACCAATAGCGCCTCGTCGGCGCGTTGGATGACCTCTGACGCCGAGTCGCTGCCGGGCGTCCCGAACGCGACGCCGATGCTCACGGTCCGCTTGATGATTTCGCCACCGACGGTCACTCCGCGCTGGATCTCTTGCCGTAGGCGTTCGGCCAGCATCTCCACGTCGTCGCTGTCGAAGGGTTCGGCGGGGATTACCACGAACTCGTCGCCCCCGAGACGACCGACGAAGGCGGTGTGTCCTTGGGAATCACGCAGTCGTTCGGCGACCACACGGATGAACTGGTCGCCGGACACGTGTCCGAGGTAGTCGTTGAGGGTCTTGAGTCTGTCCAGGTCGAGGAGCAGAAGCGACACCCGATCGGGTTCTCCATCTGCTAGCCGCCGGTCCAGGTGAGCCATCAAGGCGCGGCGGTTGTACAGGTCGGTCAGATCGTCGTGATCAGCGAGGAAGCGGAGCCTGTCTTCGGCGATCAGGCGGCCGTGCAATTGCGCGAACATCGACGCAATCGCCTGAACCGCGTTCAGTTCTTCGGTCGACCATTCGCGGTCGTCGAACTTGATGAAGCCCAGAGCGCCCGTGGTGACGCCTTGGGCTAGCAGCGGCGCGACCGCCATCGAGATGACCGGAATCCCCTTGGCGCGTTCGACGCGATGTCCGTACTCGTCGGTGATCGGGTCCGGGCGAAGGACGATCGGTTCCTTCAAGTGCTCGAGCATCGCGAAAACCGGATCGGCGTTCTCGAAGGACACGTCCCCGAGCGGGTCGGGGTCGGGAACATTGTCTCTGGTGGGCCACTCGGCTACCAGTTTGGTCACTCGCGCGCCGTGGTCGTTTTGGCGGAGGAAACTCGCGTCGACGTCGAAGACCGCGACGAGATCACGCAGAATCGACTGGCTTAGTTCAGCCGCGGTCTTCGTGTCGGCGGCCATCAGTTGGGTCGCCACGGACGTAACCACCAGATCGAGGCTGGGGGCCATGGTTTCTCCTTTTGACAGGCGTTGAATTCACGTTAGGCCACCGACGGCCCTAATGGCGATTGACGGCGCCGACTGATTTGTGACGGCGAGCCCGCGTGGGCGAATCTCATCACCAAGACCTGGGCTTCGTCCGACCGGGTTCCGGCCACCGCTCGAAAGTCCGACTGCAGTCGACGCAGGTCAGCGGCAAACGCCGGTGCCAGCTCGGCCAATTCGCTGGAGAGTACGGCGTGCAGGAAGACCGGTGAGATGGGCTGCACGGCGAGACCTGCTCGCTGAGCGAGAATCCACACCGCCTCGACGGCCAACCCACCGCGCGCGAAGTCGGTGAGCTCGTCGCCTGTCACCGTCAGCACGGCGATCGCCGAGGAGGACCGCACTCGTTTGCGCACGTCGTCGCCGAGGGCTTCGCCGGCGCCCCAGGAGGCCAACTGGGCCATGACGTCGGGCCGTTTGACGATCTCCAGGACGGCGAGGTCACCTTCGTCGAGTTCGAGACTGCGGACGTCGATACCGCTGTCGGGAAAGTCGGCGCCCGGCCACCGCAGTTCGCCGACCAGCTCCCGGTGCAGCTGCGGTGTGAGGTACCGAATCCGGTCGCCGGCGCCGAAGATGGTCGCGGTCTGCTCGATGGCGTCACGATCGGTGAGCAGGGACAGCCGCGCTCCTTCGGCGGCAGCGGCGTCATGCAACGCCGCGACGATGTCGTCGTCGATCGGCTGCGGCGCCCCGAGCCGGCGATTCGTTTCGCGCCGCAGCATGGGTTCGTATAGTGCCGCGAGGGCGGGATCTCCCTCGTTTCCGAGCGTCACCGTCGCCGACAAGGGCGACGGGCCACCGGTGTTCCACGTGACGGAGCCGAGGACCCCACGAGCGGCGGCCGCCACGCGAGCGTTGAACACCGCCGCACCGACCGCCACTGCACTCCCGCGGAAGCCGACGTCCATCATCGACGTGTATTGCGGTGCGATCTCGACGACGACAGCCTGGCCGTGCGTCTCGACGGTCCACGGTTGCGCATTGCCGCCCGACGGTGCCCGGACTGCGGCCTGGGCGATGACCTCGAGCGGTTCGGTCGCGGGAGCCGTAGTCGTGGTGTCGTCTCGTGGCTCGCCGGGCCGCACCGACGCTTCAGCGCCGGGAACCCCGCCGAGGTCGTCGAAGGCCGCCCCGACGTCGATGCGGACCTGGCCGGACTGCAGCGACTCGCCAACGCCGATGCGGCGAACGGCTTCTGCTATCGCGGCGGCCCCCAAGATCACGTCCCCCGCGAGTTGCGGCCACGTCGAGAGGGTGTTGTCGAGTTCCACCAGCGAGGCGGTGAGCCGCTGCGACGAGCGGCTGGCGTCGAGGTGGCGCAGCATGTAGGGAATCTTGTCGTGTCGAGAGAGACCGGCCAGCTCAGCGGAGCTGACGTTGCCGAGAAGGCCGTGCAAGATCGGCCGGTTCGGCTCGGCGTCGAAACGCTCGACGTCGACCAGCCCGCGATCACTGGTGGCCATGACCACTGGCAGACGCAGCGTGCGCGCGGACTCCCTGAGCATGACCTTCATCTCGAGTGAGTCGCATTCCTCGACGACGAGGTCCAGTCCGGCAAGGAAGTCGTCGACGAGATCGGGCGTCACACCAGCGGTCATCACCTCGACGCGCAGGTACGGATCGAGTTCGGCGATGCGGCGCGCCGTCACCACGGCCTTGTTGATTCCCACGTCCAGCACGGAAGCCGGCACTCGGTTGAGGTTGGACAATTCGAGATGGTCGAAGTCTGCGAGGCGGATCATTCCGCAGAGCCCTTGCTGCGCAAGGGTGTAGGCGATGACGTGCCCCACGCTGAGCCCGGCGACTCCTATCTGAAGTGCGCCAAGAAGCCCTTGCTCCTCGGCGGTGATCAGATTGCGATTGCGATCGAGTCGCAACGCGCGATAGCCGGCCGGTCCCAGGATGCCGACGAGCGCACGCCGCCACGGGTAGTACGCCCATCGCGTCGGCTCATCGGTGACGTCGGAAGACGGTGCGGGACGGAGCTGTCGGAGGGAATCGAGCAACTCGGCGCGATGATCAAGGACCTGAATGTGGCTGTCCGCGCGGAGTTCTTCGAGTCGTCGACGTTGGTCGGGGTCGTCGTCACGAAGGATTTCGGCCTGAAAACTGAGTTCTTCATCGATCATTGCTGCCGCCGGGTGTCGTGGTGAATGGTTGCGCGGGGGTCGGACCGCCCAACTTCTGAAGTACCCCGATCACCGGCGACGCTGCTGGATCCGTGCACGAATTGGCCCTTTCGCGATCATAGTGAAGTGCAACGCCAGGGGGAATTCAGCGTCGAGGGAATGGATTTCGGCCCGCCGGATCAAGGTGGCCAGTGCCAGGGTCACCTCAAGCATGGCGAAGTGATCGCCGATGCAGGAGCGGGGACCGCCACCGAACGGCACGTACTGCCAGCGATCTATGTCCTTGGCCCGGTCCGGGGCGAACCGGTCGGGGTCGAAGCGCAGCGGGTCATCCCACAGTGACGGATCGCGTTGCACCGCCATCCTGCCCACCACCACCATCGTGCCCGCCGGCACGCGGTAGCCGCCGACGCTGAGGTCTTGGTACGCCATCCGGGTGCCGGTGGGGGCCGGCGGACAGAGCCGCAGCGCCTCCCGCACGACCTGGGTGGTGTATTGCAAGGACGGCAAATCGTCTGGGGTGAGCGCGCGTTCCGGCAGGGCCGCGACTTCCCTCGCCACCTTCTCCTGCAGATCGGCGTGACGCCCCAAGGCCCAGGTGGCGTAACTCAACGTGGTTGCCGTCGTGTCATGTCCGGCAAAGATGAAGACGATCAGTTCGTCGCAGATCTCCTCGTCTGACAGTGCCAGCCCGGTCGACGGGTCGCGGGCGGCCAGCAGCGCACGGGCCAGTGGGGCCTCGAGCGTCGGATCCTCGCGACAGCCGCGCAGGATCGCGCGAGCCACCTCGTGAACTCGGGCGCTGGCGGCGCGAGCGCGCCGTCGGGCGGGGGTCGGCACCCACCGTGGAACCCGGATTGGTCGGGTGGCACGGGTGATCGCGTACGTCAACGCCACTCGTAGCGGCTCGTCGACGTCGTCGCCATGTTCTTGCAGATCGATGCCAAGCACAGAACGTCCAAGGGCGTGCAACGTCAACGTGCGAGCCTGGGCGTCCAAGTCGACGACGTCACCGTCGCACCAGCTTTCGGCGACGGCTTCGGCGGCCTCGGCCATGTGCCCGCCGAATTCTGCCACCGCCTTCTTGGTGAACACCGGCTGCAGCGTGCGGCGACGCGCCACCCACGGTGCGTGCGGAAGGTTGGCGAGGTTCGCCCCCAAGATCGCGCGCATCTCGTCGAACACCGGGGTCGTCTTGTCGGCGGAGTCGTCCTTGATGCTCAAGACGTCCCGAATGCCGCGCGGCGACGTCACCAGAACCATCGGCGGCATCAGCCAGCGCGGACCGAGCTTGAAGCGCGTCACCGGTCCACCCGCGTCGCGCAACCGCTCCGGTCCCGTGTGAAACGTCCGCACGGCCTCTACCCGTTGCCGATAGGGCAAGGGATTTCGTGGAGCCAATGGCAACGAAGACAACTCGCTAGGCGTCTGGTCGAGCATCCACGAACGTCCCTTCCAATACCCCAAAAATTGACGCCTCCCCGTCGAAACCTATCCGATCCGTAGCACGGATTCGATTCGTGGCCTCCGCCAACGGGGTGCGTGGCCGACCCGACCGGCGAAGGCTAAGTTGTGACGATGTCGAGGCACGATGCCGTGACGGTCTCCGCACCGCGGGTTGGAGGTTAAAAGGTGGACGCTCCAAGGGGAATTCGCCCACTGTGGCGTGTACCGGGAATCGTGTTGCGCGAGCGGGCCCACCCGCCGGGCCGCGTGCGCGTGCCCGAACCGATGGTGATGGACGACCCGGAATCGGTGGCGCACTTCCACGAGGGTGGCCTGCAGAACCCTGGGATGCAAGCCGTCTACGACTTCGGCGCCCGCGCCGTCGATGCGCTGCTACCACTCAACGGCCGCCTGCTCGATCTCGGTGTGGGGTCGGGTCGGGCGCTGAGCGCCATCGTGCGACGCAGGCCGGATCTGAAGGTCACGGCCGTCGACCTCGCTCCCAACATGCTCGCCACTGCCCAGCGCCTCTTCGAGGAAGAAGGCATCGACGGGCAGATCGAACTGGTGAAGGCCGACATCACCGCACTACCCGACGCGCTGGCCGACGGCGAATGGGACGGCGTGTCCTGCATGTGGACCCTTCACCAGTTGCCCGAGGTCGAGGTCCTCCGCGGTGCTCTGCGTCAGATCGCTGCGGTTCGTCGGAAAAACGATGCGGCGGTGTGGATTTCGGACTTCCAGCGGCTGCGGGATCCATCGGCGACCGAGGCGATGTTGCAGTGCGTCGACCCCTTGAGTCCGTTGATCCTGCGCAAGGACGCCATGGCGAGCGAGTCAGCCGCGTTCACCATCGACGAGCTGGCGGCGGAGCTGGCCGCAGCGGGGCTCGAAGGCATGTCCCGGGGACATGCGAGGCCACTGCCCTACCTGCAGGCCTTCTGGGCTCCCGGTGCGCGGAGCCCGCGGTCCCCGATTGCCACCAGCAGCCCGCTGCGCGGTGCCGCCCGCCGGGAGGCGATGTTGCTGAGTCTGGGTTTCTCGGCCAAACCGTTCTGAGAGAGCGTGGACAGACGAGTTGGTCGACGATCGACACGCGCCCCGATTGACCGATGACGTCCCGCAGGCCTCTGAGCAGACCTTTACGTGGTGGGCGCGGACGGGATCGAACCCACGACCGCTGGTGTGTAAATGCCCTTGAGCAGTTCTTATGCCGTCTCAGCGTGCCTATCCGCTACCAATCTGTCCAGCTCAGCGGATGCAGCCGTCTTCTCCGTCCAAGAGGTGTCACGCTGTGTGCGCACGTCTTGGCACACTCTTGGCACACAACGTGGGTTCAGCGTTGGGTCAGTTAGCGCCCGTCAAACGGGCGACGGGTTGAGGCGCCAGTCGTGTGCGCGAACTGTCCTTCTTCCGCATGAACCCCTCCCGGTCCCATGCTCTCATTCGTCGACGACGGCAGGTCCAGCAAGAAATCCGATTGGGGCGTTCGGCGGTCTTGTGCGTTACCCGGAGTCCGCCGTGTAGCTGGCTTCACCGACCGCAGGTGAGTGACGGCCAACTGTGCGTAGGAGGTCGGGACAAGATGACGACAAGATCGCGGTCAACATGCTCGAATATGCCAACTATTCACGGCTCAAGGTTGACGAGGTGTTGGCACCGCTAGCCCATCGGGTACCGGTGGGCTGGCGAGCGCTGGCCGATAACGTCGCGATGTGACGTTCGCGAGTGATCCTCACACTGCCAGAAGCAGCCATGGGCCACGAACAGGCTGCGACGACCGCGATGTCGCCTTGGCTGCCCGCGTCCCAATCAGTGCGCCCATGTCTTGATCGCGATGACGATCACGCCGAGGCCCGCCAGGACCCCGATGGTCAGGAGTCGTTGCCACCATACGAGTTTCGTCCGCCGAAGTGCGAGCAACGCGATCAGACCAAGGCCGGCGACGAGCAGACATTGCGCAATGTCGAGCGCTACGTCGGCGCTGAGCCATCCGAGTCCGGCCGCGACCAACACCAGCACTGGTGCCGTGGCTGCGGCCAGAATCTGGCCCGACGCCCGAAGCACGCCCACGGCATCCTTGCCTCGGGGCCCTTGGCCGTGCACGGCCAGGTG
>NZ_MVOC01000035.1 GCF_002043095.1 Mycobacterium sp. AT1
CCCACGACATCACCGCCGAAAGGCGCGCCAACCACCACGCGCGCACCACCACACCCGCACCCCTGGCCACCGTCGACGACGACCCCAGCCCACCACCTTTCTAAGCGGTTCAGACCGCCATGGCATGGCGGCGAGTCACGCGGGCTCTGATCGGTGCCGCGGCGACCGTGGTGAAGGGCGTCGCCATCGGGAAGTCCGGGTCTAGGGATTGAATCGTGCTGTGCTGCACGATCGTTGCGAGGGCCAGTGCCAGCTCCAGCATGGCGAAGTGGTCTCCGACGCAGGTCCGCGGACCGGCACCGAAGGGCAGGTACTGCCACCTGTCGATCTGCTTGGCCGACTCGGGTGCGAACCGGTCGGGATCGAACTCCGTCGCCCGCTCCCACAACGCCGGATCACGTTGCAGCGCATAGACCCCCACCGCGACGAACGATCCTGCCGCTACGCGGTAGCCGTCCACCTCGATGTCCTGCATGGCCACCCTGCCGTTCATGGCCCCAGGCGGACACAGCCTCAACGCCTCGTGCAGAACCTGAACGGTGTACGGCAAGCGGGAGAGGTCATCGGGTGTCAGGCGCCGGTCACCGGTGGCGTCGACCTCGGCCCGCAGTCGGTCTTGCTGAGCGGGGTTCCTGCCAAGCTGCCACAGCGCGTAGGCCATGGTCGTCGCGGTGGTGTCATGGCCAGCGCCCATGAAGACGATGAGCTCGTCGCGAATGTCGTCGTCGCTCAGCGCCTTACCGGTCGACGGGTCCCTCGCGTCGATCAACGCGCGCACCAGCGGGGCGTCGACGTCGGCGTGCTGACTGCACGCGACCAGCACGTCGGAGGCCAGGTCCCGCAGCTGCGCGCTCGCCGCCTTGGCCCGCCTCCGGGCGGGAGTGGGTATCCAGGACGGCATCCGGACCGGGCGAGTGCCGCGATCCGCGACGTAGGCCAACATCACCTGCAGAGGCTTGGCGATGCGATCGGCCTGTTCGTCCAGGTCCAGCCCCAGTACCGAGCGCCCCAACGCCCGGAGGGTGAGCTTGCGACACTGGACGTCGAGGTCGATCTCGGCATCCGATCCCCAGCTGGCGGCGATGGTTTCGGCCGCCTCCGCCATCGGACCACCGAAGTCGCGCACGTGCTTCTTGGTGAACAGCGGCTGAAGTAGTCGTCGCCGTGGCAACCACTCCTCGTGCGTCACGTCGAACAGGTTGGCGCCGATCATGCTGCGCATCTCGTGGTGCATGGCGTTGCGCTCGACGATGGCGTCCGACGTGCCGAGGACGTCGTGCGCTCCCCGCGGCGACGTCGTCAGCACGATCTCGGGCATCATCCACGACGGGGCCAGCTTGATCCTGGTCACCGGTCCGCCTGCATCCCGGAACGTCTCGGGACCGGTGTGAAAGTTTCGCAACTCGCGCAACTGCACGCGCAGGGGCAGCGGAGTGCGCGGCGCGAGCGGCAGCTCTCCGATCACGCTGTGCGACATGGTGTTCGTCATGCGATCAGCATCAACCGCCGCGGTCACCGGACCTAGAGTAGGCGGCTACCTCAAATTCGACTCCGCGTCGCGCCGGATCAAGCGCGCGAGCTGCTCACGGTTCTCGACACCCAGCTTCGGAAAGATCCGATAGAGGTGGCCGTCGATGGTCCTGACCGACACTCCGAGGAGGTCGGCGATTTCTCGGCTCGTCAGCCCCCTGCCGACCAGGATGGCGACCTCGCGCTCACGGCCGGTGATCGGCAGCGGCTGTTCCAGCGCCACGACGGCAGGTGACCGCAGCCCGCACGCTGCGGCCAACCGGCGGGCCAGCGCCGCCGAATCCACCTGCCGATCGACGTTCCCGACGCGGGCGTACTCCTGCGCGGCGTGCGCCGCGGCGTCGGCCGCCAACGCCGTTGCACCCAACGCGGCGAACGACTCGGTCACCGCGTCCAAGCCAGGACCGTCGTGGTCGACGATGGCGCGCCCGTGCCGCGCCATCGCCGATGCCATCGGGCCGTCGAGGTGGTGTGCGAGCCGACACATTCGTGCCACGTGGGCATGCTCACCGAACTGTAGCGCGGCGTGCAATGCGGCCATCTCCGTGCCGAACATGCCTGCGTCGTGGGCGAGGTCCGCGGCACGACAGGCGTGCCACCTGGCGACCGTCGTCTCACCGAGTGCGGCGTGCACCCATGCGCGCGCGATCCCGAGTTCGGGCCGGAACACCTCGAACTGTGGACCGGCGGCCCGTTCGGCCCTCGCGAGTGCCACCTGGGCCGCGTCGACGGCACCGCGGGCCGCCTCGGCCTGGGTCAGCCACGCCGCAACGAGCATCGTCAGGCCGGTTTGCAGGGAGTCCCACGCCCGTCCCAACGACGTTCGGAGTACCTCGGCCGCAACGGACAATCGTCCTCGAGCGAGGTCGACACGGCCCTCGAGTACGCAGACCATCACCTCGGCCTGGGGCACTCCGGACGTCATGGCCGAATAGCGCCGGCCCACTCGTTCTGCGGCGTCCAGGTCACCGGCCCCCACGTGGGCCAACACCTCCGCGACCCCGATCACGTAGCGCTGCGGACCCGACTCGCAGCGATCGGCCGCGGCCAGCGCACGCGCAGCGACCGACCCGACCTCGTCGAAGCGCCCCGACATCGCCAAGGCCCCCGCGGTGACCATTCCCACCCACACCACCGCTTGCGGCAGCATCGGCCTCTCCAATGCCGACGTGCCGAGCGCGACCGCCGACCGCATGTCCGCGCCGTAGAACGCGAACGACACCTCCATCGCGACCACCACGTTCAACAACCGCAGATCCGACACCCGGCGTCTGACCGTGGCCAGCATTTCGCGCGCGTCGTCGACCCGTCCGCAGCCGAAGTACAGGTTGGCGGCACGCAACCCACCCCACCGTGCGGTCAGCAACGGGTCGGATCCATCCGGGTCGTACTGCGCAAGAACGGCTTCGGCCTCGTCACCGCGCCCCCGCCAACTGAGGGCCTCGGCCAGGATCGTGGCCGAGTCGAGGCCACCCCCGTGGTCGAATGCGAAGCGCGCGAGCTCCTCGCCGAGTGCCAGATCGGACATCGTCACCGCGCTGGCCGCGGCCTGGTTCACGACGTCGAGGTCATGCGGCCCGCTGCCCCTGATCATGAACTGCGCGAGCTGAATTCGATGATGCGGGTCGTCGCTCTCGCGGCGGGTCCGATTGCGATCCAGGAAGTCGGAGAGGTGCCGCGCCAAGGTCGCGTTGACGTCGCGAGTCCTGGTCGACCCGAGTCGCGCCCGCGCTACCTCGCCGACGATCGGGTGACCGGGCCTGGCGATGACATTCGGTCCGTCGTCGACGACTTGGATCGCGCCCCGGCGCTCGACGCGGTCGATCAGTTCGGATGCGAACAGTTCGCGCAGAATGCTCAGGTCCAATACATCTGCGACGGAGACGGTTTCGACGACGGCGATCTCGTCGCCACCCATCGTCGCGAGCCTCGAGCCGATGAGCTCCCTGACGTCGGGACTGACGCTCAACGGTCCCGTCAGTCGCCAGCCGCCACCGGCGCGCTCCAGCGCCCCGTCGGACTGGGCCGCGGCGACGACGCCGCGCAGCATCAACGGCGAACCACCCGCGAAGTCGTGCAAGCGGTCGACCGTTCTGTCGTCGACGTCGCCGCCGAGCACCGCGCCGATCAGGTCGGCGGTCTGTTCACGGGTGAAACGGCCGAGCTCGACGCGGAGAAGCGGCCCGTCCTTCCACGAGGCCGTCACGGCGTCGGGCAGGTCGTCATCCGGCCGGACGGTCACGATCAGCCGCGCCGTACCGGCATCGGCGACCTGCTGCACCAGAAGCGCCGAGAGTGGGTCCAGTTGGTGTGCGTCGTCGACGACGAGGACCAGGTCGCGATACTCGGCCAGCGCCCGGTGGGCCGCGGCGAGCATTGCCGCGGGCTCCTTCGCCACGTCGGCAGGCAGCAGTCGACAGAACGCACCGAGTGGAGTTCCCCGGCCCGTCTGGGTGCCAAGGACGAAGCGCGTCGTGGCCTTCCCCAAGGGGTCGACCGTCCGAACCAGCTGTCGCGCAACGGTCGTCTTGCCGACGCCGGAGTCGCCGACGAGTACCACGCCGCGGTGCTCGGAGTCGGCGGCGAGCGCGGCGGCGCACCGGCGAATCACGTCGTCCCTCGCCACGATCGGCCACCCCGCCACGTCGGCCGCCTTCCCGGCGCGGGCATCGTTCACCCGCTCACCAGCCGCTGCGATTCTACGCGCGCGCCAATATTAAATGGCCGACCCTGCCATAATTTCTGGACATCGACGTTCGCGACGATTTTTGTCCGCCGGGACAGTCGACTCCAATGAAGTAGCCGACCACCCGAGAGGAACCCACCATGGCAATCGAAGTAGAACCGGCCGTATCCCCCTACCTGATCGTCGACGACGCCGCCGCGGCCATCGACTTCTACGTCGCCGCATTCGGCGCCGAGGAGCTCGGCCGGGTACCAGGGCCGGACGGCAGGCTGGTCAACGCGGCCCTGCGGATCAACGGCTCGGTGGTGATGCTCAACGACGACTTTCCCGAGATGACCGACGGCAAGTCCATGACCCCCAAGGCACTTGGCGGGACGCCGGTGTCGGTCCATCTCACGGTGACCGACGTCGACGACAAGTTCCAACGCGCAGTCGACGCCGGCGCCACCGTCGTCGCCCCGCTCGAAGATCAGTTCTGGGGAGACCGCTTCGGCGTGATCCGGGACCCGTTCGGACACATGTGGTCGCTCGGCCAGCCCATCCGCGAGCTCAGCCCCGAGGAGATCACTGCGGCGATGGCGGCCATGGAGCAGGAAGCGCCCTAGCCGAACAGGTAGGCCGCCAGGAGCGCGGTGGGCAGTGCGTTGGCCTTCGTGATCTGGCTGATGGCCGAGATGCTGGCAGGCTTCGGCGTGCGCTCCAGTTCGGGGGTGGTCGGGTCGGAGCCGTACAGCCCGAACTGGAGGTCATAGCCCTCGGCCCACTCGAGGTTGTCGACGAACGACCAGTACGTGTAGCCGAGGACGTTCGTGCCGTGGGCAACCATGTCCTGCACCACCGCGACGTGGTTGACGATGTACGGCGGGCGCTTCGAGTCGCCGGCGTCGGCAATCCCGTTCTCGGTGACCCACAACGGTTTTCCGTAGGCCGCGGCGAGTTCGAGCACCTCGCGGAAGCCGCCCGGATCGGTGGGCTGCTGGAAGTCACTGCACGTCGCGGATGGCGTGCAGCGCACGGGCAGTCCACGCAGGAACGGGAAGCCGGGAATGGGCGCGACGCCGAAGCCCTGCATGGGTTGCGAGCCGTAGTACTGCACGCCAATCCAGTCGGCCTTGCCCGTGAACTCGGGGTGCACCTCGTCGGCGGTCTTGACGCCGTCGAAGTTCGCGTCGACCCAACCGTCGACTACCGCGTTCGGGAACCAGCCGTTGTAGAAGGCGTTCCAGGCGTCGGCGGCCTGCACGTCGAGGGCACTCACCGGATTGGCGGGACGCGCCGGGATCATGTTGTTGGTGAATCCGACGAACGCCGCGGGCTTGCCGGTCGTCGCAGAGAACTTGTCCCACAGATGAATTGCGTCATACGCGGCCACGTGTCCCCTGGCCTCGTTGACCAGGAACGTCGACGCGAGATCGGGCCGGATCACTCCGGGCGGCCACGCGGGGACGAGTCCCGGGATGGCGAGGAACTGGGTGAGGATGGGCGAGAACGGTTCGTTGAGGGTCGCCCAGTCGTCAACCTGGTCGCCGTACTTCCAGGCGACGTACGCCGCGAACTTCTCGAACTCGGCCGGGGTGGACGGCGTCAGCCAACCCGCCGCCGGTGCGGGCAGACCGAGCTGGATCAACGGCCGCGCGGTGATCGGGTCGTTGACCCACGCTGGCAGCGTGAAGTGGTTGACCGTGACGAGCGGCTCGAGCCCGTGCGCGCGCAGCGACGTGAAGACCGCGCGGTAGTGCGCCACCTCGTCCTGGTCGGCCAACTGGTCGAGGGCCTGCAGGTCGGCCAGGCTGACGGTGCCGCTCTCGTCGGAGACATTCACCGCCGCAGTGGAATTGGGGAATATTCGACTCCACTCGATGCCCATCCGAAAGGTGTTCATGCCGAGTTGGTCGCGTGCAAGGGCGGCGTCGGTGTCATAGGAAACGTAGGTGCCAGGGCCGTTCTCTGGCACTCCGTGGGTCAGGCCGAGGAATAGGTTGACCGGGTCGTGCACCCACTTGTACCAGTCGGAGTTGGGATCGACCGGCGAACCGGGCCCTCCTTCGGCTTGGAACCCGGCGTGCGCGACGCCCCAGCGGAAGCCCGGGGGCAACGACAGGTCGACGTCGTCGACCGGGGTGACCGTGACGGTGACGGTCTTGGCGACCCGGTGCCCGGCGCTCGGTTTGACGAAGCTGCCGAGGATGGGGACGAACTGGAGAAGTCCCAGCGGTCCGTGGAGGTGGAACCCGGCGGCCTCGTCGCTGACGACGACGGTGAATTGATCGCTTCCGCCAACGGCCGCCATCGCATTCATCGGCCGGTAGGTGAAGTCGCCGTTCGCGTCAACGGTGACGGTCCCTCCGTTGCGTGGCCGACCGACGACGGTGTACGTGGTCGCGTCACCGTCGGCGTCCGCGGCTCCCACGTTGCCTCTGACCACGACGTCGCCGTCGGTGTTCAGGCTCTGCGTCTGCGGCCGGGCGGTGACCCTCGGCGACTCGTTGAACAGCTCGCGGCGCACCCAGGCCAGCAGCGCCCACGGCGTCGGATCCGACGGCAGCGCAGGTGCGCCGGCGGCGAACGGACTCAGGACGGCGTTGACCACGCTCGACACCAGGCCGGTCACGTAGGTGACCACCGTGACGGGATCGAACGCGGTGGGCCACGGACGCAGGGACGGCACGGTGGGCTGGGGTGACCGTTGCACCGCAGCTGCGGACGGGGCTGCGGACCGCTGGGTCGGAACGGTCGAATCCGATTGCACGTCAGCGGTTTCGGCGCTCACTCGCACCTCGTTGGCGGCGACCTTGCTGACGGGCACCGACACGGATTTGGTGGTCGCAACGGCCGCCTTCTTGGCCTTGGGCGTGGTCACGGTTTCGTCGGTGGGTTCCACCTCGGCCGCGTCCTCGGAGTCCTCGTCTGCGGTGACGGTCACCGTGGACGCGCTCACCGTGGACGTCGGACCCGGGCTGGTCGACGATCCCGCCGCCGCCGGGCCCTTGGTCTCCGTGTCGGGGGCCGCCGGCGCCTCAGCTGCGGGTGCGGACGCGGGTGCAGGGTCCGACGACTCCGAGCCGTCGTCGGCCCACGCCGTCCCCGTCCCGGTGAACAACGCAGCGCCGACCCCGAGCGCCACCGCCAACTCACCAACGCGACCGACGAATGCCGAAGCTGTCATCCATTTTGCATACGCGCGCCCCGATGCGCCCGCGACCCTTTTGGGAAAATGGTCGGGTAGGGCTACAGGCGCAATCCGGCCAGCAGCCGCTGGCCCAGCGACGGAGTCGGCGCCGTTGCCGCCGCCGCGATCATGTCGGGGATGGCGGTGAACTTGTCGCGCGGGCGGTCTGGCCCACCGCGCGCGATCTCCGCGGCGTCGATCGCCTTCCACCCCGCCGCGTCGACGACGGCCGGTTGCCGGGTGCGGACCAACCTGTCCAGCGCCGAACGCCGCTCACTGGGATCGGGCAGAAGACCCGCGTTGTAGTCGGCGACGAGGTTGTGGACGGTCTCCGCCGCACAGGACTTGTTGGTGCCGATGAACCCCGTCGGACCACGCTTGATCCAGCCGGCCACGTAGACACCGGGCGTCCCGGCGACACGTCCACCCTCGTTGGGCACGATCGCTGCGGCTTCGTCGAAGGGCAGGTCGCGAATTGGCTTGCCGCGGTAGCCGATCGAAGTCAGCACCATGCCTGTGGCGAGCTCTCGCACCTCGTCGGTTCCGGTGACGGTGAACTCGACGCCCTCGACGTGGTCGTCGCCGAGCACCCGCAGCGGGGTCATCCGATAGGCCAACCGAATACGGGGCCGGCCGATCGGAGCCGACGCGTCGCCAAGTTTGGCCAGCACCTCGAGCTTGTTGCGGGTCAAGGGGTCCGACTCGGTGCTCAGATCCTGCTGTACGAGGGCGTGGTCGTCGGCGGACAGCACCACCTCGTGGGTGTTGGTCAATCCGATCAGCTCCGGCAGCGTGAACGCCGACGCCGATGGTCCGCGACGCGCGGCTACGACGACCTCCTGTACCCGCGACGTACGCAGCGTGGCGAGAGCGTGATCGGAGACGTCGGTGCGCGCCAGCACGTCGGGATCGGTGGTGAGAATGCGTGCCACGTCGAGTGCCACGTTGCCGTTGCCGACCACCACGACGCGTTCGGCGCTGAGATCGACTGGCAGATCGCTGAATTCGGGATGGCCGTTGAACCAGGCCACGATTTCGGTGGCGGTACCGGTCCCCGTCAGGCCCATGCCGTCGACGTCGAGGCGACGGTCGGTAGGCGCGCCAACGGCGTACAGCACGGCGTGGTGATGCGCGGCGAGTTCGGCGAGCGTCACATGCCGTCCGACCTCGACGTTGAGGTAGAACGTGAAGCCTCGTAGCCCGGCGATGCGGTCGAACAACGCGGTGACCCGCTTGGTGGTCTGGTGATCGGGCGCCACGCCCGCGCGTACCAAACCGTATGGCGTCGGCAGCTTCTCGAACACGTTGACGTGCACGCCCTGCTGGGTCAGCAGTTCATCAGCGGCGTACATGGCGGCCGGGCCGGAACCGACGACGGCGACGGTGAGCGGTCCGCCCGTCCGCCGGTGCACGGCGGGGGCATCGGCCACCGGCGCCAGCTTCGACGTCGGCGGTAGCTTGCCCTCGCGCTTGGGATAGAACGCGGCGTTGAGTTCGACGAACACCTGCTGGCTCTCGTCGAGCTTGGAGTCGGGCGAGATCGCGCCGACGGGGCACGCCGAGACGCACGCGCCGCAATCCACACATGCCACCGGATCGATGTAGAGCATCTCCGCCGTCGCGAACCCCGGCTCGTCGGGCGACGGATGGATGCAGTTGACCGGGCAGGCGTACACACAGGACCCGTCGCTGCAGCACGACTGGGTGATCACATGAGGCATGTCGGTCTACGCGGCCGACACCAGGTGCTGGCGTTGCGGCTCGCTGCGGTAGCGGCTGGCACCGCCGTTGATCCGGCAGATCCGCCACATCAGCTTGGCAAACGGGTTCATCAAGCCGGTTTCCTCGCACAGCATCCGCACGTCGCCGAACATGTCGCGCAACATCTTTCGCGACTCAGGCGACTTGAAGAAGATGTCCTTGCGGACCGATCGCGGGATGTCGAACTCGTCCCAGAACGCGCGCGGCGGCACGATGATCGCCGAGCACAGGACGCGCATGGTCACCGGCACGTACAGCGAGAGGAAGAAGCGCTTGGTGCGCGACAGGTGGGGCACCCGCTTGCGCAGGTACTCGTGCGCGAACGAGATGTGCCGCGCCTCCTCGGCCACGTGAATGGCCATCACGCGCTCCATGATTGGGTGCAGGGCCTTGCCCTCGCGCAACACGTTCTTCTGCGTGTGGTCGATCGGCTCCTCGCCGGCGAGGATGCCGAACCAGAACGGGATCGGCAGCGGTCCGGCCACCAGCGGGATGAGGGGCTGCACCCACTTGAGCATCTTCGGCATGCCGGGGACGTCCGCGCCGATGCGGTTCACCATCTCCTGGAACATCAGGGTGTGGTTGCACTCCTCGACCGCCTCGTGCAGGCAGTACCGGTATTCCGGTGAGTTGTTGGGCGTCCAGAACGAGTACTCCATCAGTCCGCGGATGAGGATCGACTCGAAGTGCAGCCCCACCTTGGCCACGTTGGCCTGGCGCCACATGCCGATCTCGATCTGGCGGTCCGTGGGCTGCGCCCGGTACCAGGCATGCTTGCCGATCGGATCGGTCGCAGGCAGGATCCACCGCTCGTCACCCGGGGTGACGGCGAACTCCGGCGTATCCCAGTCGATGTCGGTGTACGGGTTGAAGTTGCGGCGCACGGACCCCTCCGAAAGGGTAGTCAGCGTGTCGACGTAAGCGGTGTCGTCGAGGACGTCCATGTTCTTGCGCCAGCGGCGGATGATGCGTGTGCGAGCAGTTTTGACAGCCATTCGAAGCCTCCCGTGAGGTTTACATTTGTCATCCTCTTGTCCAAGACGGTACCGGAGGTCCCATCAATTGAACAGGGCGTTTCGCTGTGTGTGCGCTGATCGGGTAATCCACGTCACATGTGATGTAACCCACATACGAGCGGCCGGCCCGCACCTGCGGACCGGCCGTCGTACCTGCTGCGATCAGCCGACGGGCACCGTCACGGTGACCGGCGTGACGCCACCATGGCCGTCGTCGACGGTGATGACGAACGTGTCCGACTGGTCCGCCGCGGACGCCCCGGCCGCACTGGCGGCGGCCCGCGCCGCCGCCGTCGGGGTGTAGGTGAACACTCCGGTCACCGGGTCGATGACGACCGCACCCTTGGTGGTGGTGGCGGGTGCGGCGTAGGTCAACGCGTCACCATTGGCATCGTTGCCGGTCATGCTTCCGTTGACGACGCCTCCGGGGTTGACGTTGTTGAGCACCTTGACGTTGTCGATGCTGAGCTTGGCGCCAGCCGCACGCCCCCTCGTGGCGTCCCACGTTCCGGACACGAAGACGAACTTGTAGTTGCCCGCCGTGTTGACCACGTAGTTCACCACCGTGATGGGCTGAATGGTCGAGGCGTTGGCCCCGGTGGCATTCAACATGAGCTCGGTGTGGCCGGTGTCCACGTCGACGATGTAGCCCACCACGTCGAATGCATCCGAACCGCCGCTGGCCTCCCAGTCGAATTGCACTGTGGCACCAGCACTTATCGCCAGCGGGTTGTCCGACACCACCACCGGTCCGTGCACCACGCCGCCGCTACCGGTCGGGGTGTTGGTCACGTTGCCCAGATCGGACACCATCGTTGCCCGGCCGTTGACTACCGACGTGTTGTAAGTGCCGGTGCCACCGGTGGCTTCGGTGCCGCCATCCGGTGCGCGCGTCGGGTCGGTGGGCGTGGGCCAACCCGCGACCGTGCTACCGCCGCCGAGGATCACTCGCCCGTCGATGACGGTCCAGCCCGTCAGGCTCTGGGTGAAGTCACCGTTGGCGAAGGTGTTGACGTTCGCCGTCGCGGTGGGTGCCACGTTGTCAGGGCCGATGACGACGCTCACCGGCACGACCACCGAACCGCCGTGTCCGTCGTCGACGGTGACCGAGAACGAATCGGTCGTGGCCGATGCCGGGGCACCGGTGGCGGCCGCGTCGTGCCGGGCCGTCGCCGTCGGGGTGTAGACGAAGTTTCCGGTCGCCGCATTGAACGACACCGTGCCGCCCTTGGCCGTCGTGATCGGGGCTGTGAACACGGGGGTGTCCCCGTCGGCGTCGGTCACCACGATGCTTCCCGCCACTGCACCGTTGCTGCCCGTCGGAGCGGTGACGTTCGCCACGGCGGTCGGACCCGAGTTCGCCGGGTCGACGGTGACGGTGACCGCCACCGTCGTCGTACCGCCGTGCCCGTCGGCCACCGACATGGTGAAGGTGTCGGTCTTGTCGGCAGCGGTGGCACCCGCCGCGGACGCCGCGTGCCGCGTCGCCGCCGTCGGCGTATACGTGAACGTGCCGGTCGAGGAGTCGACGACGACCGTCCCACCCTTGGTGGTCGTCACCGGTCCGGTGATCACCACCGTGTCCCCGTCCGGATCGACCGCCGAGACGCTGCCCGCGACACTGCCGTTCGCCCCACTCGGTGCGCCCACCGAAGCGGTAGCGCTCGGTCCGGCGTTGGCCGGGGCGACCGCAACGGTGACCGCCACCGTCGTCGTGCTGCCGTGGCCGTCGTCGATCCTGATGTTGAACGTATCGAGCCGGTCGGACGCCGTGGCGGTGTCAGCGGCTGCATCGTGGCGCGCCGTGGCCGTCGGCGTGTAGGTGAACGTGCCGGTGGCCGGATCGAACGACACGGTTCCGCCCTTGACGGTGGTCACCGGCCCGGTGAGCACCAGGGTGTCGCCGTCGGGGTCGACCGCGGTGACCGCACCCGACACGGAACCGTTGGCGCCCAACGGATTCCCAACGGTCGAGGTGACCGTCGGTGCGGCGTTCTGCGCAGTGACGGCGACGCTCACCGGCACCACGATGGTGCCACCATGGCCGTCGTCGACGGTAACCGCGAAGGTGTCGGTCTGATCGGCGGCCGTCGCGCCGTCCGCGGCGGCGGCATGCCGGGTGGCTGCCGTCGGAGTGTAGGTGAACGTCCCGGTGATCGGGTCGACGACGACGCTGCCGCCCTTGGTGGTCGTCACCGGCCCGGTGATCACCGCGTGGTCACCGTCGGCGTCGGTAACCACGACCGCCCCGGTAACGGTGCCCCCGAGTGCGGGCGATCCGACGTTGACGCTCGCGGTCGGCGCGGCGTTGGCCGGGTCGACGGCCACCGTGACGGGGACGTTGACGGTGCCACCGTGTCCGTCGCCGATCACGAGGGTGAAGCTGTCGGTCTTGTCGGCGGTGGTCGCGCCAGCGGCTGCGGCGTCGTGCCGGGCCTGCGCCGTCGGGGTGTAGGTGTAGGCGCCGGTGGCGGGATCGATCACCACCGTGCCGCCCTTGGGCGTCGTGACCGGTGAGGTGAAGACCGGTGCGTCGCCGTCCGGATCGACGATCGACACGGTGCCGGTGACCGTGCCGTGCGGACCGCTGGGCGCTCCGACGGTTGCCGAACCCGAGGTCGGGGCGCCGTTGGTGGGTGTGACCCCGACGACCACCAGGACCGCCGCGGTGCCGCCATGCCCGTCGCTGACCGTGACCGTGAACGAGTCGACCAGATCGGAACCGGTCGCACCGGTGGACGCGGCGTCGTGCCGGGTCTGCGCCGACGGGGTGTAGGTGAAGGCACCGGTGAGCGGGTCGACCGTGACGGTGCCACCCTTGACCGACGTGACCGGGGCACTGAATACCGTCGTGTCGCCATCGGCGTCATGGCCGCTGATGACTCCGGTGGCCACCCCGCTGCCCTGGTTCAACCCGGTGACGATTGCACCGGCGACGGGGGCCGCGTTGGCGGCGATCACCGTGACCGTGACGGGCACCGTGTTGGTGCCACCGTGACCGTCGCTGACGGTGATGTCGAAGGTGTCGGTACGGTCGGCGACCGACGCTCCGTCTGCGGAGGCGGCATGCCGAATCGCTGCGGTTGGGGTGTAGGTGTAAGCGCCCGTGGTCGGGTCGACGGTGACGGTGCCACCCTTGGTCGAGGTGGCCGGCCCGCTGTAGACCGCGGTGTCGCCGTCGGCGTCATGACCACCGACGATGGAGCCGCCGATGACACCCGTGCCCGGGTTGACGTTGGTCACCGTCGCCGAACCCCCGGTCGGGGCCGAGTTGGCCGGCGCGACGGTGACGACCACCAGCGCGGAGACGGTACCGCCGTGACCGTCGCTCACCGTGACGGTGAACGAGTCGGTGCGGTCGGCGGCCGTCGCACCCGTCGCGGCCGCGTCGTGGCGTGCCTGCGTCGAAGGCGTGTACGTGAATGCGCCCGTAATCGGGTCGACCACCACGGTGCCGCCCTTGGCTGTCGTGCCCGAGCCGCCGTAGACCGCGGTGTCACCGTCGCCATCGTGCACGGCGACCGTGCCGGTGGTGACGCCGGTGCTGGAGTTCTGTCCGGTCACGCTGGCACCGGCCGTCGGCGCGGTGTTGTGCGGAACGACGGTGACGCTTACGGGCACGACGGTAGTGCCGCCGTGACCGTCGCTGACGGTGATGTCGAACGAATCGGACTGGTCGGCGGCGGTGGCGCCGTTGGCCGCCGCGTCATGCCGCGCCTGCGCCGACGGGGTGTAGGTGTACGCACCGGTCACCGGATCGATGGTGACCGTGCCGCCCTTCACCGTGGTGGTCGGCGCGCTGTACCGAGGCGTGTCACCGTCGGCGTCACTGCCGCCGGCGAGGGTGCCGCCGACGACGCCGGTGCCGGTGTCGACGCTGGTCATGGTCGGAACACCACCCTGAGGCGCGGAGTTGGCACTGCTGATGGCGACGCTGACCGGGACGGTGATGGTGCCGCCGTGACCGTCGGAGACGGTGATGTCGAACGAATCGGTCCGATCCGACGCGGGGGCACCGTCGGCGGCCGCGTCATGCCGCGCCTGCGCCGACGGGGTGTAGACGTAGGCGCCGGTGGTCCGGTCGATGGTGACCGTGCCGCCCTTGATGGTGGTGCCGGAGGTGCCGAAGACCATCGAGTCACCATCGGAGTCGACGACGTTGACCGAACTGCTGACCGAACCGGTCCCCGTGTTCGTGACGGCGGCGCCGGGAGCCCCGACCGTCGGGGCCGCGTTGGCCGGCGTGATGGTCACGAGAACCGGGACGCTCAGCGTGCCGCCGTAGGCATCGGAGACTGTGATGGAGAAGGAGTCCGACTTGACCGCCGCGGTGGCGCCGTCGGCAGCCGCGTCGTGCCGGGCCTGCGCCGTCGGCGTGTACGTGAAGGCGCCGGTGGTCGAGTCGACGGTGACGGTACCGCGCGTCGGGGCGCCCGAGGTGCCGCCGGTCGAGTAGGTCAAGGTGCCGTTGCCCGGTGTGGTGGCCGAGATGTTGCCGCCGACCGCACCCGTCAGCGGGTCAGGTCCGCTGGTGCTGTACCCGCTGCCGTTTGCGCGGGGACCGACCGCGTTGACCCGGAACGACACCGATGCGGTGCGCGGGCCCAGAATGCCAAGCAGGCCAAGGAGTCCGGCGACGTGAGCGGGTGTGCCGGTGGTGTCGCCGATGGAGACGGTGAAGCCGTCGAGACCACCGGCGGCCGCCGTAAGAGCATTCGGCTTGTAGGTGAAGTTGCCGTTCGCGTCGACGGTCACCGTGCCGTGGCCGGGGGCGGCCTTGATCGTGTAGATCAGGCTGGCGTCGTCGTAGTCGACGGCGTTGAGCGAACCGGTGATGGTGCCGTCGGCAGCCTGCCCGATGATGGTTGGCTTGACGTTGGCCCGCTGGTTGTTGAGGACGTACTGGACGTCGCGGACGAATTGCCAGGTGGATGCGAATGGTTCGGGCACGCCTAGCGGCGCAACGGCGAACCCGTCGGCGAACTGACCCAGCCCGACCCAGTGCAGCACGTCGGCGACGATGGTGCTGAGGTTGACGTCCGGCGACTGCCGGCCCGCCGTCGGCAGGGTCGCCCCGGTCGGCGAGACGGTGACCATCACCTGGCGCGGCCCGATCACACCGAGGCCGCCGAGCAGACCGTGGTAGTGGCAGGGGTCGCCGGCGACGTGGTCTCCGACGGTGACTGTGAAGGTGTCCGCCGTGGCGACGGTGCCGACGTTCGGGGTGTAGACGAAGTTGCCATTGCCGTCGACCACGACGGTGCCGTGCGCGGGGCCGGCTGTCACCGCGTAGGACAGGGTGGCGTCGTCGTAGTCGACCGCGTTGAGACTGCCGGTAATGGTGCCGTTGGCTCCTGCCGCCGCGACAGTGGGTGCGGCAGTGGGACGCTGATTGTTGAACGTGTACTGCACCTGCCTCACGAACAGCCACAGCGACTCGATGGGCGCCGGAATCGGATCGGTCGGCAGCACGACGTTGCCTGCCAGCGAGCCGAGCCCGAACCAGTGCAACAGGTCGACGACGATGCTCTGCGCCGACACCTGGGCCGCCTGCCGCTGAGCGGTGGCGACGGCGGTGGGGGCGGACGCTGCGACCAGAGCGGTGGGTGCGGTCGCGGACTGAGCCTGGGATGTGACCCTGGCGACCTGCGTCGACGAGGTGGCGACGGCTGCCGTCACTACTGCCGCGGGTTCGTGCGTGACCGTGCTCGGCCCACCCGCAGCCTGGGGCGCCGAAGAAACTGACGGGGTGTGCACGACGGCGGGGTCACTGCCGTGGTTGACCGGTGTGGTGACGGTCGGGGTCGGCTCCGTCGTCGATGCGGGTTCGGTGGATGGCGTGGCGGGTTCGGAGGAGTCCCCGGCGGACGAACCGCCCGCCGGATCGGCTGGAGTCAGATCCGTGTCCGCGCCGGTGACCGCGGTGTCGCTGCTCGAACCGTGGGTGCTCTGGGCGCTGACGGTGGTAGTGGGGGAACTTCCGCCACCCGTCGTGTCCGTCTTGGTCGAGCCGGCGTCAGTCTTGTCGGAGCCCGTCTCGGCGGCGGTCGCTGCGCCGGATGCCTGGCTATTCGACGGTGATGTGTCGGACTTGGTGGTGTCGGACTTGGTGGTGTCGGACTTGGTGGTGTCGGCAGTCGACCCACCGGTCGAAGCGCTACCCGATTCGGCCCCGTCCGCGTGCGCAGACGTCGCGTCTGCGTACGCGATGCAGGGGCCGGTCGCCAAACTCGCTGCTCCGAGGGTGAAGGCGACTGCTCCAACGCGCAACCAGCGCGCGTAGGACTCCATGTCCAGACCGGTGCCGCTGTGGCGCCGGTGCATGGGTGAGTGCTGTTGGTAGGCGTGACGTCCGGACATCGTGAAGTTCCCCCGTTGAAGTTTTGTGGAATGGATGTGGGCACGCCGAAGGTCCGCAATGCAGCCATCACCGACTCGGCTGGGCACCGACATCCTCTGGGCCCAATGTTCACTGGCAAATTCTCAAAGAGGGACGAACTGGAACTTAGCGAACCCCAGGAATTTGCTATGCGACCTGCCGGGCGGAAACGTAGCACGACTAAACCAGAGGCGGCAAGAGTTTGAATAAGTTCACTGTGCGCGCCCCTGCGAACGCTTTGCAACCCGGGGGCACTGGCCCGCGGGGGCACTTATCGCATCTGAACTGCACTTATGCGCACGGATCCGCTTTTCCTGCACCGCTTGAGCGATTCTTACATTGGATGTCAATTGTTTGCTAGAAATGCACCTCGCCGAACGTGCCGAACGGACGTGTACAGACTGCATCACGGTCTTAACTCGCCGAAGCCAGCAAGTCACCGCACAGCTAAATCATTCAAAAAGTATTTTGACAGCCGGCGTCGCGAGGTACCTGCCACTCGCCGTGCCACGCCGCCAATCCCGGGGAACAGGCGGCGTGAAGTGCAACATTTCGGCGACGACGAAGCCCGCTGTTGACGTCGTCGTAAAAATTGGGATTTGCCAGAATCGCGCAGCGTTGCACGAGCACCCGGTTGGCGGGCCGGCCACCGCACCTCCAACTCCAGGTCGTGGCACGAGACCGCCGAACTACGAGCGGCCGCCAAACCCGCGCCGCTCAAGGTTGACGCCAACGTCAACGAATTTTGCCGACCGGTCGCCGGTGCCAATACCACCTACCGCTCCCTCAGCGGCCACCCCGCGACAACTACGCTTGCCTGCATGGCCGACCTCGTGATTCCCGCCGACCTCAAGCCCAAGGACGGACGCTTCGGCTCCGGCCCGTCGAAGGTGCGCCCCGAGCAGCTGCAGGCACTGCTCGACGCCAGCCACCTGTTCGGGACGTCGCACCGGCAGGCGCCCGTCAAGAATCTGGTCGGCCGCGTACGCGACGGCGTCCGTCAGCTGTTCTCGGTCCCGGACGGATACGAGGTCATCCTCGGCAACGGCGGGTCGACGGCGTTCTGGGACGCCGCCGCATTCGGACTGGTCGACAAGCGCTCGCTGCACCTGACGTTCGGCGAGTTCAGCGCCAAGTTCGCCTCGGCCGTCAAGGCCAACCCCTTCGTCGGCGATCCCATCATCGTCAAGGCCGACCCCGGCAGCGCGCCCGAGCCGCAGTCGGACCCGTCCGTCGACGTGGTCGCGTGGGCGCACAACGAGACCTCGACCGGCGTTGCGGTGCCGATTCGGCGACCCGCAGGTGACGCGCTGGTCGTCGTCGACGCGACGTCGGCCGCGGGCGGTCTTCCGGTCGACGTCAGCGACACCGATGCGTACTACTTCGCCCCCCAGAAGAACTTCGCCTCCGACGGCGGCCTGTGGCTGGCGATCATGAGCCCCGCCGCGCTGGCCCGCGTCGAGCAGATCGCGGCGTCGGGCCGCTGGGTGCCCGACTTCCTGTCGCTGCCAATCGCCGTGGACAACAGCCTCAAGAACCAGACGTACAACACCCCCGCGATCGGGACGCTGGTACTGATGGCCGACCAGCTCGACTGGCTGAACGGAAACGGCGGCCTCGACTGGGCCGTCGCCCGCACCGCCGACTCCTCTGGCCGGCTGTACGCCTGGGCCGAGTCGACCGCCTACACGACTCCGTTCGTCGCGGATCCGGCCCTGCGGTCGCAGGTCGTCGGCACGGTCGACTTCACCGACGAGGTCGACGCCGCCGCCGTCGCCAAGGTGCTTCGCGCCAACGGCATCGTCGACACCGAGCCCTACCGCAAACTGGGCCGCAACCAGCTCAGAGTCGCGATGTTCCCGGCCGTCGAGCCCGACGACGTGAGCGCGCTGACGGCGTGCGTCGACTGGGTCGTCGAGCGCCTCTGACCGGTCGAGCGTGTCAGCACGGTTACGGGGCGATAACGAAGTAGGGTGACCGCTGAGCTGCCCTAGGAGGTCGCACATGCGAGAACTGAAGGTCGTCGGACTCGACTTCAACAACGGTCGGTCTGGCACCCGCATCATCTGCGAGACGGCCGAGGGTACCGAGAAGTTCGTCCTCCGTCCGGACGACCGCCTCCGCGCCGCGTTGAGCGGTGACGCCATGCCAACCCAAGCCGATGCCGAGGTGCCGAACGTGTTGACCCCCAAGGAGATTCAGTCCAGGATCCGCGCGGGCGCATCGGTTGAACAGGTGGCAGGCGCCGCAGGCGAAGACGCCGCCAGGGTCGAACGATTCGCCCACCCGGTGCTGCTCGAACGTTCCCGCGCCGCCGAGCTCGCGACCGCGGCCCACCCGGTGCTGTCCGACGGCCCGGCGGTGCTGACGCTGTTGGAGACCATCACCACGGCGCTGGTGGCGCGCGGACTCGACCCCGACGCCACGTCGTGGGACGCCTGGCGCAACGAGGACGGTCGCTGGACCGTTCAGCTGACGTGGAAGGCGGGCCGTTCGGAGAACACCGCCCACTTCCGCTTCACCCCCGGCGCGCACGGCGGCACCGCAACGGCGTTCGACGACGCCGCGGCCGAGCTCATCGATCCCCACTTCGACCGCCCCGCACTGCGCTCGGTGGCACCCGTTCCCACGCTCGACCTGTCACTTCCCGAGCCAACGCCGGCAACGCCCGAGCCGGTGACCGCTCCGACGCCAGAGCCCGCCAAGACACCGGCCAAGGTACGCACGCGCAAGCGTCGCGCGGAGGTCCCCGGCTGGGAAGACGTCCTGCTTGGTGTGCGGTCGGCGAACCAGCCCTGAGTTAGGCCGCCGCGGCCTGGATCGCCATGCCGATAAGGGCCAGCCACCCGATGGCCACCCCGATTCCGCTGCCGAGCACGAACCATCGCCACACCGGTCGAGCTCGCCACCCCCACACCGTCGGGGCAAGCCCGCCGACGGCCACCAGGTTGAGCCCCACCGCGAGCAGCGGGTTCACCCGGGTCAGCCCGAGGCTCAGGACGACGATCGCGCCCGCCGTCACGGCCGCGACGAATGCCGCAACGGTGAGGCCGGTCCCCCACGGGGTCGCCGTGTCCTCACTCATGGAGCGAGCCTAGCCCGCTCGTAGAAGGCCATCGCCGCAGCGGTGGCCACGTTCAGCGAGTCGGTCCCCCGCGCCATCGGGATTCGCACCCTGACGTCGCTGGCCCGCATCGTCCGCTCGTTCAGCCCAGGCCCCTCGGCGCCAACCAGGATCGCCACCTTCTCGCCCTCCAGCGTCTCCATGGCCGCGGCCAACGTCAGAGCCGCCGGATTGGGCGTCATCGCCAGCACGCGGAAACCGTTGTCCCGCAACACTTCGAGCTCGTTGGGCCACTCGGAGGACCACGCATAGGGCACCAGCAGCGCATGTCCCATCGACACCCGCACCGCCCGGCGGTACAGCGGGTCGGCACATCCCCGACCGAACACGATCGCGTCAACGCCGAGCCCGGCCGCGTTGCGGAACACCGAGCCGAGGTTCTCGTGGTCGTTGACGCCCTCGAGCACCGCGATCGTCCTGGCCCCCTCCAAGATCTGCGGTATCGACAGCTCCACGGGCCGGGGCGCAGCCGCCAACACCCCGCGGTTGAGGTGGAACCCGACGACCGCCGCCATCACCTCGGCATTCGCCAGGTAGAACGGCGCGTCGGTGGTCCGGAGATCGTCGGCCAGCTCGCCAAGCCTGCGCTCGGTGCCCAGAAACGCCCTCGGCACGAAGCGCGACGCCAACATGCGCTGCACCACCAGCACGCCCTCGGCGATGACGAGACCCTTGCCGCTGGGCAGGTCGGGCCTGCGGTCGATGCTGTTGAGATCGCGGAAGTCGTCGAGCCGGGGATCGGCGGGGGCGTCGACGACGACGACGTTGTCTGGGTGGTTCAAGCGCCGCCGTCGTCCACGATCGCGGACATCAGGTCAGCCGCCGCCAGCAAGGTCTTCCGTTCGTCGGGGTGAAGCTGCGCCAACCGCTGCTGGAGCCATTCCTGGCTGGCGCGCCGTTCGACGTCGAGCAGTTCGCGTCCGGACCCCGACACCGACACCAACACCTGACGGCCGTCGTCGGGGTGCGCGCAGCGGTCGACGAAGCCCAACTCGGCCAGCGACGCGATGACCCGCGTCATGGACGGCGGGCGTACCCGCTCACGGATGGCCAGCGCACCGGGCGTGATCGGGCCCTCCTTGTCCAGCGTGGCCAGGGCCGACAGCTGTGACAACGACACCGGGGAATCCGGGCGGCGGAAGCGCAGCTGGCGCGCCAACCGCACCACGGCCAACGAAAGGTCGCTGGCCAGCCGCGCGTCGGGGTCGTTCACGACGCAAACAGTACCGACACCGCTCACGGGAATCGATTAGGTTGTCCGCAATGGACGCAACGCCGCCCGACCCGCAGCCGGTTGCCCCGGCACTGCCCGAGATCCTCCTGCGGCCGTGGCCCGTCATCTACGTGATCGCCGCCGGCTGGCTCGTCGCCGCACTGCTCGCCTTCACCGTGCCCGGCCTGCACGACTGGCGCCCGGTGACCGTGGCCGGTCTCGGGGTGGGGGTGCTCGGTACGTCGATCTTCCTGTGGCAACGTAGCGCCGTCCGCCGCGGCTCCCGTGGCGCGCAGCAAGGACTCGACTGAACTCGACGGAGGAACCTCATGGCACAACCCCTACTGCAGGCACGGATCGACATCGACGCATCGCCTGAGACGGTCTGGGCGCTGGTGTCGGACCTGAGCCTGATGCCCAAGTGGAGCCCTCAGTGCAAACTGATGAAGGCCTTTGGGCCGCTGCGTCCCGGCACCAGGACCGTCAACGTCAACCGCCGCAACTACCTGTTCTGGCCGACGACCAGCCGCATCACCGAGGTCGTCCCAGAACGCAAGCTGGCGTTCCGCGTCAACGAGAACAACACCGTCTGGAGCTACGAACTGGAGCCGACCGCCACCGGCACCCGGCTGACCGAGAGCAGGCACGCCGAGAACGGCGTGAAGCCGGTGTCCAACCTGTTGGTCAACGCCGTGATGGGTGGAGTGCCGAATTTCGAGCTGGAACTGGTCGACGGGATGAACGCATCCCTGAGCCGCATCAAGGCGGCCGCGGAGAGTTAGCCCTCGACCGGCTCGGGCTCGGCGGGCTGGGTGAGATCGATGACGCCGTCGTCGAAGGGCTCGAACATGGGCGAGCCGATCGTGGCCGGCTGCGGCGTGTCGGAATGCGCCCCGCACCCGTACTCGCCGGCGACGACGTGGCCGTCAGCCGACATCTCGTTGGCGCAGACACCGAACAGCGTGCCGAGCGAACCCGCCAGCGACAGGTAGTAGGCACAGTCGCGGCACACCTTGCGGGTGGCGCGAGCCATCGCCGACCCGGGCCCGTAGTCGCCGTCGTTCCAGCGTTCGGCCGCTTCGATGCGGCCCCACTGGCTGAGCACCTGGCGCTTGCCGAAGCCCACCTCGGCCGCCAGCTCGTCGAGTTCCTCGTCGCCCGAGGACATGTAGCCCGGCACCAGGCGCGGGTCGTCGGTCGGGGTGGCCAGCAGATCGCCAGGGCTCAGATCGCCCGGCTGGATGCGTTCCTGCCACGGCACCCACTGCGGCGCCAGCAGCGCCGTCGGGCCGGGGACCAGGACGACTTCGCTGATCGTGGCGTGATCGGCACCCGGATACGCGGCGACGACCACCGCCCACTGCCAGCCCTGGTATCCGGGCATCGCGGCGAGGAATCGGTGCGTCGCGGCGTATGGATCCTCGAAGGCGGCACCGAGGTACTCGCCGACCAAACCCTCTGCCGCGTCGCCGCCCTCGAATTCGACGATCGCCGAGCGCGCAGCGTCGACCGCACCCATGAGCACGGCGGCGAGTTCTGCCGACGGCTCCGGATGTTCGGTCTCGAGGTTCTGGGCGGGTTCGATCATGCTGTCCATCACCCCTAATACTGCCTGACGACCCTGGAGCAAAGCCACACCGGCTGCCCTGCGGGCGGCGGTACCTCCCATGGGGAACAATCAGGGACGTGGATGACTCGCGAGACCCCCGCTACCATCCGCCGCGTCCACCCGGCGGTCATCGCGGTGAGCATCCCGGCATGGCGAACTACCCGAGCAGCCCGTCGAGCCCCCGCCAGCCGAGCGCAAACCGGTGGCTGCCCCCCATTGAGGACCGTCAGCGGCCTCGCGACCACGACGCCTCCGAACCCGGAATCGGGGCGGCCGCAGGCAGACCGCGAGGCGCCGCAGGGCGTGGCCGCGAAATGGGCTCGAAGATGTACGGGCTGTTCCAGAAGGCGGCCACCGCCGACGGCGCGGACAAGTCGGGGTTGACGGCGCTGACCTATCCGGTGATGGCCAACTTCGCCGCCGACTCCGCCATGGCCGTCGCGCTGGCCAACACGTTGTTCTTCGCGGCCGCCTCCGGGGAGAGCAAGAGCAAGGTCGCGCTGTACCTCGTCATCACCATCGCCCCGTTCGCGGTCATCGCACCGTTGATCGGCCCCGCGATCGACCGGCTGCAGCACGGCCGCCGCGTGGCGCTCGCCACCTCGTTCGCCATCCGCACCGCGCTGGCCGTTGTGCTCATCGCCAACTACGACCCCGCCACGGGCAGCTTCCCGCCGTGGGTGCTCTACCCCTGTGCGCTGGGGATGATGGTGCTCTCCAAGTCGTTCAGCGTGTTGCGCAGCGCCGTCACACCCCGCGTCCTGCCCCCCAGCATCGACCTCGTCAGGGTGAACTCCCGCCTGACCATGTTCGGCTTGCTTGGCGGCACCATCCTCGGCGGCGCGGCTGCAGTGGGCGTCGAGTATCTGTTCGGCCTGTTCCGACTGCCCGGGGCGCTGTACGTCATCGTCGCCATCACGGTGGTGGGGGCGGTGCTGTCGATGCGCATCCCGAAGTGGGTCGAGGTCACCGAGGGCGAGGTACCGACCACGCTGAGCTACCACGGGCCCACCGAGCAGTTCGGTCGACCGACCCAGCCCGCCGTCACCGAGAAGACTCGACAACCGTTGGGCCGCAACATCATCACCTCACTGTGGGGCAACTGCACCATCAAGGTGATGGTCGGATTCCTGTTCCTCTACCCAGCCTTCGTCGCCAAGTCTCACGATGCCAGCGGCTGGGAACAGCTGCGCATCCTCGGCCTCATCGGCGCCGCCGCGGGCATCGGCAACTTCGTCGGCAACTTCACCGCGGCCCGCCTCCAACTCGGCAACCCGTCGCGGTTGGTGGTCCGGGCGGCCACCGCGGTCACCGGGATGGCGCTGGCGACCGCCGTGCTCGGAAACCTGTACGTCGCAGCGTTGGCCACCCTGATCACCTCAGGCGCCAGCGCCGTCGCGAAGGCGTCGCTGGACGCCTCGCTGCAGGACGACCTGCCCGAGCAGTCGCGCGCGTCGGCCTTCGGGCGTTCGGAATCACTGTTACAACTCGCGTGGGTCGCGGGAGGAGCCATGGGCGTGCTGATCTACACCGACCTGTGGGTCGGGTTCACCGCGATCACCGCGCTGCTCATCCTCGGACTCGCCCAGACCCTGGTGAGCAACAGCGGTGACTCGCTGATCCCCGGGCTCGGCGGCAACCGGCCGGTGTTCGCCGAGCAGGAGAGTCGCGGCACGGCGTCGGCGGTGCGCGAATGAAGCGCGTCGCCGTCGTCCTCGCGTGCGTGACGCTGGTGGCGTCGCTGCTCACCGGCGTCCTGGTGTGGCAGCTCAGTCGCGCCCCGCATCCGAAGCACCCCGAGATCAGTGCCTACACCCGCGAACAACTGGTGCGGGTGGGCCCCTACCGATACTGCGACGTCTTCGTCATCACCAACTGCGACACCCCGAAGACGGTCGGCACGCTGGTGGTGAACTGGCGAGATCCCATTCAGCTGTCGGTGCCGCCCGCCATTGCCCGGGCGCCGTGGGTGCTGATCCGCGCATACGAGGGCGACGGCGAGCCGGCCGTCTCGGAGTTCCGGCCCAACGCCACGCTTGCGGTCACCATCCCGACCGTCGACCCTCGGCGCGGTCGGTTGACCGGTATCGCGGTTCAGCTGCCAACGCTGGTGCGCGACGCGCAGAACAACGAGTTCCCGTGGCCGCACGCCGAGTGGTCGATCGCCACGGTCTGGCCCTAGCCCGCCGAGTGTTCTGCGGGCACCCGCTCGCCGTCGCGAGTCGGCTCCGGCGGCGTACCGTCACCAAACAGCTTGCCGCCCAGCGCTTCCCGGCCGTGCGGGGTCAACCAGTTCGCCAGGTCCGGCCCCTTCGGAACCACCCTGGTCGGGTTGATGTCGGCGTGCACGACGTAATAGTGCGTCTTGATCTGCGCGAAGTCGACGGTGTCACCGAACCCAGGGGTCTGGAAGAGGTCGCGGGCGTAGGCCCACAACACGGGTAGCTCGGCGAGCTTCTGCCGATTGCACTTGAAGTGCCCGTGGTAGACGGGATCGAACCTGGCGAGGGTGGTGAACAGCCGGACGTCGGCCTCGGTGATGGTGTCGCCCACCAGGAAGCGTTGTCCGGCAAGCCGTTCCGACAGCCAGTCGAGCGCGGTGAACAGACGGTCGTAGGCGCTCTCGTAGGCGTCCTGCGATCCGGCGAACCCACACCGGTACACGCCGTTGTTCACCTCGGTGTAGACGCGTCGTGACACCTCGTCGATCTCCGCCCGCAGCGGTTCCGGGTACAACTGCGGGGCGCCGGGGCGGTGGTACTCGGTCCACTCCGTCGACAGGTCGAGGGTCAGCTGCGGGAAGTCGTTGGTGACGACGGCACCCGTCGGCACGTCCACGATGGCAGGCACCGTGATGCCCTTCGAATAGTCCGGGAACCTGGCGAAGTAGGCATCCTGCAGCCGCGGGATCCGCAGCACCGGGTCCACACCGCCGGGGTCCAGATCGAAGGTCCAGCTGCGCTCGTCATGCGTTGGTCCGCAAAAGCCAATGGACAGAACGTCTTCCAGGCCGAGCAGTCGCCGGACGATGATCGCGCGGTTGGCCCACGGACACGCCCTGGCCACCACCAGTCGGTAGCGGCCGGGTTCCACCGGGTACCCGTCGCGGCCGTCGGCCGTGATGCGGGTCTCGATGTACTTGGTGTCGCGGTTGAAGTCGCCTTCGGGGTTGACGTAGCTCACGGGCACCAGTGTTCCCCACCGAGAGTGAAGACATGCGCGACATCCGGGCCAGAACTCGAGGACGAGTTCACTCTCGCCGCTGCCGATGGAACCGACGGGCACCTCCAATGCGTCGAAACGGTGATGCGACCATTTCTGGGGACCGAAGCGTTGGCGGCCGGCACGGTGAACCGATATCAATTGGCGACGCGGTACACCTCCATGCACCGCAACGTATACATGCCGGCCGGCGGGGAACCGACGGCGAGCGATCGCGCCGTCGCCGCCTGGCTGTGGTCGGGGCGCCAGGCAACGGCCGCGGGCCTCTCAGCCGCGGCCCTGCATGGCTCGAAGTGGATCGACTCTCGACTGCCCGCCGAACTCATCCACACCAGTCGTCATCACACGCAGGGGATCGTGCTGCACGGCGACCGCCTGGCTGATGACGAATCCTGCAGCGCCGGGGGCATCATGGCGACCACACCCGCGCGGACGGCCTTCGACCTTGGCAGGAAACCCGGGCTAACCGAGGCCATCGTCCGGCTCGACGCACTGGTGCAGGCGACGGGCCTCGCGATCCCCGACGTCGCCGTTCTTGCCGACCGCCATGCCGGCGCGCGCGGAATTCGGCAACTGCGACAGGCGATCACCCTCGCCGACGACGGCGCAGAGTCCCCGCAAGAAACCCGCACCCGCCTCGTCCTCACGTCGGCCGGCCTCCGCCCTACGCACACCCAGATCGAGGTCTACGACCCATCCGGCTACTTCGTCGCACGAATCGACATGGGCTGGCGCGAGCACCTGGTCGGCGTCGAATACGACGGCGTTCACCACTGGACCGACCCCCTACAGAGGAGACGCGACATCGATCGCATCGCCGAACTCGAAGCGCTGGGCTGGCGCATCGTCCGCGTGAGTTCCGACATGCTGCACCGTCGCCCGCACGTCGTCGTCGACCGAACCCTCACCGCCCTACGAGCAGCGGGTTACCAGCCGCCGAACGTGAAGTCGTTTGCGTACTTTCGATGAATCGTCGAGCGCGAGTTCACACTCGGCGAACAGGGGTCAGGCGTCGAGCTCCTGGGCAACGGCCTTGACCACCTCGGAGATGCGACGCGCGGTCTTGCGGTCGGGGTACTTGCCCTTGCGCAGCTCCGGCTGAACGGATCCCTCGAGAAGGGTGATCATGTCCTCGACCATCCCGTGCAGCTCGTCGGGGGTGTGCTTGTGTTCGGGTGTCGACGCCTCGCGACGCGCGCGAGCCACGCTGGGGGGCGGTTCGATCACCTTGAGACTCAACGCCTGCGGGCCGCGGCGTCCGGCCGCGATGCCGAACTCGACCTTCTGGCCCGCCTTGAGCTCTTGGACTCCGGCCGGAAGCGCGGAGGACCCCACGTAGACGTCCTCACCTTCCTCCTGGGACACGAAGCCGAAGCCCTTCTCGGCGCTGTACCACTTCACCTTGCCGGTCGGCACTGGTCTCACCCGCTCGTTTCGCAATGAACGCGTCCCACTCGTGCGGGACGCGAATGACATGATCCTACAAGGACGCCACCTGCAGCCGTCACTGCTCGACCACCTGTCGGTAGGCTGGAAGCCACCGCTGGAGGAAACATGCGCTTGATACTGAACGTCATCTGGTTGATCTTCGGCGGCCTCTGGCTGGCACTTGGATACTTCTTGGCCGGAATTCTCTGCTTCATCCTCATCGTCACCATCCCGTTCGGTTTCGCGGCGTTCCGCATCGGGGTCTACGCCCTGTGGCCGTTCGGCCAGACCGTCGTCGACAAGCCAGGAGCGGGCGCCGGCGCCATGATCGGCAACGTGATCTGGGTGGTGCTGTGCGGCATATGGCTGGCGATAGGGCACGTCGTCACCGCGGTCGCCATGGCGATCACGATCATCGGCATCCCCCTCGCAATAGCCAATCTGAAGCTCATCCCGGTGTCGCTGTTTCCCCTCGGCAAGGAGATCGTGCCGACGACGAAGGGCGTGTTCGCGTGACGGGGACGGCCCTGGGCATGCCGTCGGTGCGGCGTGCGGCACCGGTCGGCGCTCCGTCGGACGGCCCGCTGCTCGACACGTTCGGCAGGGCGGCGACCGATCTGCGGGTGTCGCTCACCGACCGTTGCAATCTGCGCTGCACCTATTGCATGCCTGCCGAGGGTCTCGAGTGGCTGCCCGGCGACGATCTGCTGAGCGCCGACGAGCTCTCCCGGCTCCTGACCATCGCCGTCACGCGCCTCGGCATCACCAACGTCCGGTTCACGGGCGGGGAGCCCCTGTTGTCGCGGAACCTCGAGGGGGCCATCGCGGCGGCGACGTCGCTACGGCCGCGCCCGCAGACGGCCGTCACGACCAACGGCATCGGATTGGTCCGCCGCGCGGCCGCGCTCAAGGCCGCCGGCCTGGACCGGGTGAACGTGTCGCTGGACACCGTGAACCCCGAGCACTTCGCCCGCATCACCCGGCGCGACCGCCTCCGTGACGTCCTCGCGGGCCTCGCCGCGGCGGCGGAAGCCGGGTTGTCCCCGGTGAAGGTGAACGCCGTGCTCGATCCCGTGACCGGGCTCGACGACGCCGTCGCACTCCTGCGGTTCTGCCTGGACCACGGCTATCAACTGCGCATCATCGAGCAGATGCCGCTGGACGCCGGGCATCAGTGGCAGCGCGACAAGACGATCGACGCGGACCTCATCCTGAGTACGCTGCGCCGCGAATTCGACCTGGTGCCCGATCCCGCCCCGCGCGGTTCTGCGCCTGCCCAGCTGTGGCGGGTCGACGGCGGTGTGGGCACGGTCGGCGTGATCGCGTCGGTCTCGGACGCGTTCTGCGGTGCGTGCGACCGGACGCGGCTCACCGCCGACGGCCAGGTGCGCAGCTGCCTCTTCTCCCGGGAGGAAACCGACCTGCGGTTGCTGATGCGCCGAGGCGCCGACGACGACGCCGTCGAAGCCGCTTGGCGGGCCGCGATGTGGGCCAAGCCGGCAGGCCACGGGATCAACGAACCCGGCTTCCTCCAGCCGGACCGCCCGATGAGCGCCATCGGCGGCTGACGATGGACGTGAAGGTGCGGTACTTCGCCGCAGCACGGGCAGCCGCTGGGGTGGACGCAGAGACCGTGTCCTTGGCGCCGGGGGGGACGGTCGCCGACCTCGTCGCCGATCTCCGCACACGCAGCGCCACGCTGTCGAAAGTGCTCGACCGGTGTTCGTTCCTGTGCGACGAAATTGCGGTGCGCGACGTCGACAAGCCGCTCCAAACAAACCAGACGGTCGATGTCTTACCGCCCTTCGCGGGCGGATAAGAGTGATATGCGTCACATAACGGAATGATCACAAATTGTCACACGCGCTGTTCACCGCACGGATTCCCTGCGTAAACGTCACGCCGTGCTGCCGTTTTAACGTTCTCACAAGATTTGCTGGGCAGGGAAACGCCGCCACCCGGCGAAGGTGCTGAAAGACGAACTACCCACTACCGTCCTATTCCAAGCCATTCGACCCCCATCGTGGCCCGCCATGCCCAGTTACGCCGAGCTCCATCCGTTGGACATGGTCAAGACCTACCTCAGGGATGGAGGCGGGGGACCCAACCGGTCCACCGAAGAACAAGGACTCGGAATCTCGTGCGGTGCGCGCGATTCCTTGGGGTGAAGCCGAAAGCCGCAAGGCCAAGGCCGGGCAACCTCTCAAGCCCGAACCCGACAGCTGACCTCGTAGGCGTGGACGAGAGGACTTTCTACACCCATGAGTGGACGGCATCGCAAAACCCCCAGTTCGGCAGTAAACGTCGCAAAGATCGCCTTCACCGGCGCCGTGCTCGGCACGGGCGGCCTCGCCCTCGCCGGACACGCAAGTGCCGCGACCGACGGCGAGTGGGACCGAGTCGCCGGTTGTGAATCCGGCGGAAACTGGGCCATCAACACCGGCAACGGCTACCAGGGCGGGCTGCAGTTCTCCCCCGGTACCTGGTCCGGCCACGGAGGCGGCGAGTACGCCCCGGCCGCCCACCTGGCCAGCAAGGACGAGCAGATCGCCGTCGCGGAGCGCGTCCTGGCCACTCAGGGCCGCGGAGCGTGGCCCGTGTGCGGACGCGGACTCTCCAGCGCCACCCCGCGCAACGTCGTCGCCGACGCCGCCCCTCTGGACAACCCCGATCTCGGCGGAGACGTTCCCCCGCCCCCGGCAGATGCCGCCCCGCTCGACGCGCCACTCCCCCCGCCGCCGCCAGTCGACGAACTGCCCCCGCCGCCCCCGGTCGACGCCGCAGCCCCACTCGACGCACCGCTGCCTCCCCCGCCCCCCGCCGAGGAGCTGCCGCCGCCACCTGCGCCGGACCAGGCCGTGACGGTCGCCTTCGACGCGCCGGCACCGCCCCCGCCGGCCGATGCCGCACCGCTGGACGTCCCGCCGCCACCGCCTCCGGTCGACGCCGCACCGCTGGACGTCCCACCGCCTCCGGCCGACGCCGCACCGCTGGACGCACCCATGCCGGTCGACGCCCCCGCGCCGTTGCCTCCCGGCCTCGGCCCGCTGAAACTCGATCAAGCAGTCCCCGCGGTCAGCGTCTCCAATTGGGACGTCGCCCCCGAGGGCGCCGCACCCGCCGGTGAGCCGCAGGCCTGGGCACTGCACGGTGCCCCGCTGCCGCAGGATCCGATGCTGGTCCCCGCGCCGCTGCCCGCTCCGGATGCCGCCGCACCGGCTGCCCCCGACGCGTCGGCACCGGTCGTCGACCCGGCCGCCCCGGCGCCGCTCGCCGCGCCGGCCGCGGACCCGGCGGTACTCCCGCCCAACGGCATTCCGCACCTCGCCAGCCCGGACGCACCGCCGCCAGGGGCGACGATGGATCCCAACGCCGCAGGCCCCGCCGACAGCCCCAACACGAGCTACCTGAAGGACCTCTGGCAAGCGGTCCAGAACCACGACATCAGTGGCAAGGAAGCGCTCATCGTCGGCCTGTCACAGCGCGGCATGAACACGCCGATTCCTGCACAGGCGCCCGGCCCCAACGTGCCGACCGGCCCGGTGCCAGCTCCAGTCGATCCGGCGGCCCTACCTGCTCCCGCTCCCGCCGACCCGGCTCTCCTGATCCCCGCACCGGCTCCGGCTCCGGTCAACTAAGACCGAGGGCTAGGCCGAACCGACCCACTCGTCGGATCCGTCGACGAACAGTTGGTGCTTCCACACGGGCAGGCGAGCCTTGACCGTGTCGACCAACAGCGCGCACGTCTCGAACGCCGCCTTGCGGTGATCGGCGGCGACGGCCGCGACCAGGGCCGCGTCACCGATGTCGAGCGTGCCGACGCGATGGCTCACGGCGATCGCCCGCACGCCCTGGCAGTCCCTGGCGACCTCGGCGGCCACCTCGGCCAGTATCTGGTTCGCCGTCGGGTGCGCGGAGTATTCGAGTCGGGTCACCGACCGGCCACCGTCATGGTCGCGGACGGCTCCGACGAAGCCGACGACGGCCCCTGCCGCCCGGTGCACGACGAGTGCTTCGTGCTCGGCGAGGTCGATCGCCTGGTCGCTCAGTTCGGCCCGCAGCACGATCGCGCTCATCTGGTGTGGTCTCCTCCGTCGAGTTGATCGAGGGCGTGCTCGAGCACGTCGGCCAGCACCCCGAGTCCGTCCTTCACGCCGCCGGGTGATCCCGGCAGGTTGACGATCAATGTGCCGTCGCGCACACCGCAGACCCCGCGGGACAGCACCGAGGTCGGTACGTGCGGTAGGCCGGACCGTCGGATCGCGTCGGCCAGGCCGGGGATTTCGAAGTCGACGATCGCGGCCGTCGCGTCGGCGGTTCCGTCGGTCGGCGAGATGCCGGTGCCGCCTGACGTCAGGATCAGGTCCACCTTTTCGCCGAGGGCGGTCCACAGCGCGCGGGTCACCGCCAGTCCGTCGGCGACCACGTGAGGTGGGGTGACGTCGTATCCGCGAGCCGTCAGCCACGCCACGATGACCGGGCCGGTGCGGTCGTCGTAGACGCCCTTGGCTGCGCGCGTGGACGCGATGATCACGCGTGCCGACCGCGTCATGCCCTCTCCCAGGTGCCCGTCTTGCCGCCGTCCTTGCGCACCACCGCGATGGCGTCGATCGTCGCGGCCGGGTCAACGGCCTTGAGCATGTCGTAGAGCGTGAGGGCTGCGACGCTCACCGCGGTCAGCGCCTCCATCTCCACGCCGGTGCGGTCGGTGGTGCGAACGGTCGCCGTGATCGTGACTTCTGTTGCGCCGATGGCGAATTCGACATCGACGCCGGTGAGCGCCAACTGGTGGCAAAGAGGAATCAGGTCGCTGGTGCGCTTGGCGGCGAGGATCCCGGCGATCCGGGCGGTCGCCAAGGCGTCGCCCTTGGGAAGCCCACCGGTCGCGATCAGCTCGACGACGTCGGCGCGGGTTCGCAGGACTCCCGTCGCGACGGCAGTGCGCCTGGTCGCATCCTTGGCGGTCACGTCGACCATGTGCGCCGCCCCCGATTCGTCGAGGTGCGACAGTCGACCGTGGCGGGCCGTCACGTCTACTTGTTGATGACGGTGACCGGGTGCGTGTACGGCAGGTCTTCGACCGGCAACGGGAACGTCAGTTCGCCGAAGGGCGACAGCGCGCCGGTACGGTCGGCGGCGAGCTCGCTGACTGCGTGGTCACCGTCTGCACTCACGGGCCAGCCGTTGTCGACGTAGTGGTTCTTCTGCGGTTTCTTGTCGGCCACGCCTCACATTGTGGCAGGCGCTGAGCGCGCTGGCGAGACCGGCGTACGCGACGACCTGGCCTACGCTGGTAACCAATGTCCGAATCAGCTCGTGTCGTGCCGTTGGGCGCCTGGCTGGACGAGCTGACCGACGGTGAGCTCGTCCGCCTGTTCGAGTTGCGTCCTGATCTCGCCCAACCCCCGCCCGGCTCCATCTCCGCGCTGGCCGCCAGGGCGCAGGCCAGGCAATCGGTGAAGGCCGCGACCGACGGCCTCGACTTCTTGGCGCTGGCAACGCTGGACGCGCTGCTGGTTCTGCACGCCGACAGTGCCGGCGTGCCCATGGCCGCGCTGACGGAGCTGATCGGCGACCGCGCGAGTCCAGACGACGTGGCGACGGCCCTCGACACCCTTAGAGCGCGCGGGCTGGCGTGGGGCGACGCGGCGATCCGGGTGACGCCGGAGTGCGCGGCTGGCCTTCCGTGGCATCCGGGCCAAGTCACCCTCGAGGCCGACGGACCGGACGCGGCGCGCATCGCCGAACTGGTCGACGAGGTCGACGGACCGCAGCGCGATCTGCTGGAGCGGCTCGTCGACGGGTCACCGATCGGGCGCACGCGCGACGCGGCGAAGGGCACCCCCGCCGACCGGCCGGTTCAGCGGCTGTTGGCCATGGGGCTGTTGCGCCAGGTCGACGAGGACACCGTGATCCTGCCGCGCCTCGTCGGACAGGTGATGCGCGCCGAAGCGCCGGGGCCCACCGGGCTGACGCCACCGAATCCGGCCACGTCGTCGACGTCGGTGGCCGACGTCGACGCGGCCGCGGCCGGGTCCGCGATGGATCTGCTCCGCGAAGTCGACGTCGTGCTCGACGCGCTGTCCGGTGCGCCGATCCCCGAACTCCGCAGCGGCGGCCTCGGGGTCCGCGAACTGAAGCGTCTCGGCAAGACCACCGGGATAGCCGACGACCGGCTCGGCCTCATCCTCGAGGTGGCCTCGGCGGCGGGTTTGATCGCGGCGGGCATACCCGAGCCGGATCCGCTCGACGGTGCCGGGCCGTACTGGGCGCCGACGCTGGCGGCCGACCGCTTCGTCGAATCCCCCAATGCCGTGCGGTGGAACCTGATCGCCTCGGCCTGGCTGGACCTTCCGGCTCGGCCGGGCCTCGTCGGCGAACGCGGTCCCGACGGCAAACCCTATGCGGTGCTGTCGGATTCGCTGTACTCGACGGCGGCGCCGCTGGACCGCCGGCTGCTGCTGGCCACGCTCGCCGACCTGCCTCCCGGCACGGGCGTCGACGCGGCGGGAGCCTCGGCCGCGATGACGTGGCGACGCCCGCGCTGGGCCGCCCGCCTACAGCTCAAACCGATCGCGGACCTCGTCGCCGAAGCCCATGCCGTCGGTGCGATCGGCAGGGGTGCGATCGCCACCCCGAGCCGTCATCTGCTGGCGTCGGAGCCCGAGGACGTCGTCGTCGCGGCGATGACGAAGGTGCTGCCGGCGCCGATCGACCACTTCCTGCTGCAGGCCGACCTGACCGTAGTGGTCCCCGGACCACTGGATCGTGGCTTGGCGGAACAACTTTCGATCGTGGCGAACGTCGAGTCGGCTGGCGCCGCGATGGTGTACCGGATCAGCGAGCAGACCGTCCGTCGCGCCCTCGACACCGGTCTCAGCGCCAGCGAACTGCACGGGATGTTCGCCCGTCACTCGAAAACTCCTGTACCGCAGGGCTTGACGTACCTGATCGACGACGTGGCGCGCCGCCACGGCCAGCTCAGGGTCGGCATGGCGGCATCGTTCGTCCGCTGTGAGGACCCCGCACTGCTGACTCAAGCCATCTCCGCTCCGGCGCTCGAGAAGCTGGACATCCGGGCCTTGGCGCCGACCGTCGCGGTGTCGATGTCGCCGATCAACGATCTGCTCGCCGCCCTGCGGGCCGCGGGCTTCGCGCCCGCCGCGGAGGATTCGTCGGGGACCATCGTCGACGTCAAGTCACGCGGCGCGCGGGTGCCGACTCCCGGCCGCCGCCGTGGCTACCGGCCACCGCAGGGACCGACGGCTCAGACGTTGGGCGCGATCGTCGCGGTGCTGCGGAAGATGACCGGCTCCCCCGCCGACGGCTCCCGCCTCGATCCCGCCGAGGCCATGGCGCAGCTGCACGGCGCAGCGCACCGGAAGGAGTCGGTGGTCATCGGCTACGTCGACCCCGCGGGGGTCGCCACCCAGCGCGTCGTCGCCCCGATCAACGTCAGGGGCGGCCAACTCACCGCCTACGATCCGGCCGCAGGCCGGGTGCGCGACTTCGCGATCCACCGCGTGACGTCGGTCATGTCGGCGGAACCGGGATAATGGGTGGGATGAAGTCAGCAGGAGTGTCGGGATGACCGAGGGCCCATTGATCGTGCAGTCCGACAAGACGGTGCTGCTCGAGGTCGACCACGAGCTTGCGGGCGCGGCTCGGGCGGCCATCGCGCCGTTCGCCGAGCTGGAGCGCGCGCCAGAACACATCCACACCTACCGCATCACGCCGCTGGCGCTGTGGAACGCGCGCGCGGCCGGTCACGACGCCGAGCAGGTCGTCGACGCGCTGGTGTCCTTCTCGCGGTATTCGGTGCCGCAGCCGCTGCTGGTCGACATCGTCGACACGATGGCGCGCTATGGCCGCCTGCAGCTGGTGAAGAGCCCGGTGCACGGGCTGGTGCTGGTCAGCCTGGATCGCGCGGTGCTCGAAGAGGTGCTGCGCAACAAGAAGATCGCCCCCATGCTGGGTGCGCGCATCGATGACGACACCGTCATCGTGCACGCCAGCGACCGCGGGAACATCAAGCAGATACTTCTCAAGATCGGCTGGCCCGCGGAGGATTTGGCTGGCTACGTCGACGGCGAGGCCCACCCCATCGAGCTGGCGCAGGACGGCTGGGTGCTGCGCGACTACCAGCAGATGGCCACCGACTCGTTCTGGGCGGGCGGCTCGGGCGTCGTCGTGCTGCCGTGCGGCGCGGGCAAGACCATCGTCGGCGCCGCAGCGATGGCGAAGGCCGGGGCGACGACGTTGATCCTGGTCACCAACACCGTCGCCGGCAGGCAGTGGAAGCGCGAGCTGATCGCCCGCACCTCGTTGACCGAGGAGGAGATCGGCGAGTACTCCGGCGAGCGCAAGGAGGTGCGCCCCGTCACGATCGCGACCTACCAGGTGATCACGCGGCGTACGAAGGGTGAGTACAAGCACCTCGAGCTGTTCGACAGCCGCGACTGGGGTCTGATCATCTACGACGAGGTGCACCTGCTGCCCGCCCCGGTCTTCCGGATGACGGCCGATCTGCAGTCGCGCCGCCGACTCGGGTTGACCGCAACCCTGATCCGCGAGGACGGCCGCGAGGGTGACGTCTTCAGCCTGATCGGCCCGAAGCGCTACGACGCGCCGTGGAAGGACATCGAGGCCCAAGGCTGGATCGCCCCGGCCGAGTGCATCGAGGTCCGCGTCACGATGACCGAAAACGAGCGGATGATCTACGCGACGGCCGAGCCGGAGGAGCGCTACAAGCTCTGCTCGACGGCGCACACCAAGGTCGCGGTGGTGAAGTCGATCCTGGCCCGCCATCCCGGCGAACCGACGCTGGTGATCGGTGCATACCTCGACCAACTGGAGGAGCTGGGCCGCGAGCTCAACGCACCGGTGATCCAGGGGTCGACGAAGAACTCCGAGCGCGAAGTCCTCTTCGACGCCTTCCGCACGGGTGAGATTCAGACATTGGTGGTGTCCAAGGTCGCCAACTTCTCCATCGACCTCCCCGAAGCCAGTGTCGCGGTGCAGGTTTCGGGCACCTTCGGGTCGCGGCAGGAGGAGGCGCAGCGGTTGGGCCGGCTGCTGCGGCCCAAGGCCGACGGCGGCGGCGCGGTCTTCTACTCCGTGGTGTCGCGCGACAGCCTCGACGCCGAGTACGCCGCGCACCGGCAGCGGTTCCTCGCCGAACAGGGCTACGGGTACGTCATCAAGGACGCGGACGATCTGCTCGGTCCGGCGATATGACGGTGCGTCGGGTGGTACCGAATCTGACCGTCGCCGACGTCGCTGCCGCCCGCAACGCCTACGTCGAGACACTGGGCCTCGCCGAGGTGATGAACCACGGCTGGATCCTCACGCTGGCCGATGACACCGGTCACCAGATCAGTGTCATGACAAAGGATCTCACCGCGCCCGTCAACCCCGACCTCTCCGTGGAGGTCGACGACGTCGACGCTGCCCACGCCGCGGCGGTGTCCGCCGGCCTGACCGTCGTGCACCCGTTGACCGACGAGGAGTGGGGCGTGCGGCGGTTCTTCTTCGAGGATCCGTCGGGCAACGTCGTCAACGTACTGAGCCACCGCTAGCTCAGCGCCGGGATGACCTCTCGCTCGAAGAGCTCGATGCCCGAACGGTCGTAGGCCGCCTCTGGGAAGTAGAGGATCGCGTACTCACAGCCGAGGTCACGCAGTCGAGACAGCCGTTCGATCACCTGCTCTGGGGTGCCGGTGGCCGCGTCGGGTGAGGTGGCGTTGGCGAGCATGGCGTCGACCGCCTCCGGGTTCGCCTTGGTGATCTGGCGTGCCCTGATCCGTTCGACTCGGTCGGCCACGTCGGCCTCCGAAGTGCCGACGACGGCGTTGAAGTTCGCCGACCGGACGATCGAACCGTAGTCGGTCCCGACGGTTGCGCAGTGCTCTTCGAGCACCTTCGACTTGTGCGTGAATCCGTCGGGCTTGGAGGTGAAGTTGGTGTACTGCGCATACTTCGCGGCGATCTTCAACGTCACCTTCTCACCGCCACCGGCAATCCACAGTGGAATCCCGTCCTGCTGCAACGGCTTTGGTGCGACGATCGCGTCGTCCACCTGATAGTGCTTGCCGTCCAAGGTCACTCGGCCGTCACGCCATGCGTCACGCATGATTTGCACGCCCTCGTCGAGGCGAGCCAATCGCACACCGGCAGAGGGGAATCCGTAGCCGTAGGCGCGCCACTCGTGTTCGTACCAGCCACCGCCGATGCCCATCTGTACCCGGCCGCCGGAGATGACGTCCACCGTGGCGGCCACCTTGGCGAGGTACACCGGGTTGCGGTAGCTCATCGCGGTGCACATTTGCCCGAGCTTGATGCGCGTGGTGGTCGCCGCGTACGCCGACATCAAGGACCACGCCTCGTGGGTCGCCTCGTCGGTCGGCACCGGGACGGTGTGGAAGTGGTCGTACACCCAGAGTGAATCCCACGCCCCGCCGTCGGCATGGACGGCGAGGTCACGCATGACCTCCCAGTGCCGTTCCGTGGGAATGTCCACCAGATCGAGTCGCCAACCCTGCGGGATGAAGAGTCCGAAGCGCATGAATCCGACTCTAGGCGGTCTCACCGGTCGACGGTGAGCCGTAGTGTCGTCGGTGGTGCGGCAGGGGTGGGCACGATGTGGGAACGAAGGGAATTGCGATGGATCGCTACGAGCGTCTGGCGAGCGCGTTCGTCGGCTTGGCGGACACCCTGGTCGCCGACTACGACGTCATCGAGCTGGCACAGCAGCTCATCGACAGCACCATGTCGCTGCTGCCGATCAGCGCGGCGGGCATCTTGCTCGGTGACGCCGCTGGTGTGCTGCACGTGTTCGCCTCGAGCAGCGAGCAGAGCCGGTTGTTGGAGCTGCTTCAGGTCGAGGCCGACGTCGGCCCCTGTCTCGACGCCTACCGAACCGGAGAGGCCGTCCACGTGGCGAATCTCGCCGCCAGCTCGGCGACCTGGCCGGAGTTTGCCCAGCGCGCGGCGGAGTACGACTACAAGGCGGTCGTGGCCCTGCCCTTGCGGCTACGCGACGAACGGGTCGGCGCGCTGAACCTGTTCCTCGGGGAGACGGGTCCGATGCAGCAGGCCGACGTCGCCATCGGCCAGGCCTTGGCCGACGTCGCCACGGTCGGCATCCTCCATCAACGGGTCCTTAGCCGATCAGAACTCGTCAATCAGCAACTGCAGACGGCGCTGAACACCCGCTTGATCATCGAGCAGGCCAAGGGCGTGCTCGCCGAACGCGGCTCCGTCGACATGGATCGCGCGTTCAATCTGCTTCGCGCACACGCCCGCAGGACCAATCGCCGTCTCGCCGACCTCTGCCACGAGGTGGTCGACGGTGCTACGACGCGTGACATCCTCGGCCGTTCCGACTAGCCACGATCGAGACGTTTGAGGCCCTTGTCCCGCGGCTAGCCTCACTCATGGCGCTTACCAAGGACGAACGCGAGCAGTTCCTCGCCGAGCCGCACGTGGCCGCATTGTCCGTCTACGCGGGCGACACGCGTGGGCCGCTGACGGTGCCGATCTGGTACCAGTACACCCCGGGCGGCGAGCCGTGGATCTTGACTGGCCCCGGCTCGCACAAGGCCCGCCTCATCGAAGCGAACGGCTTCTTCTCGCTCATGGTGGAGCGCACGGAGCCGACGACGCGGTACGTCGCAGTCGACGGAACCGTCAGCCGCATCGAGCCGGCTACCGACGCGCAGCTGGATGAGATGACCCGGCGCTATCTCAGCGGCGCGGCGGCGGAGGCGTATCTCGAATTCGCCCGCAACGAGCTCGGTGAGAACGTGGCGATCTGGATGAAGCCCGAGCACTGGCTGTCGGCCGACCTGGGCGCCTTCTAGACCCGCACCGAGAATGCACTCAGGGCTGTGAAACCTAAGGTCTCACAGCCCTGAGTGCAATCTGAACGACTAGCTGGTCAGCGACGCCGGCGGCTCGAACCGCTCGCCGTAACGCTCCGCCAGCTCCTTGGCGCGGGCCACGAAGGCGGCCTTGCCGACGCCGTGCGGACCCTCGTAGCCGACGATGAACTGCGCCGAGCCACCGGTCCACGGCGGGAAGCCGATGCCCATGATGGATCCGATGTTGGCGTCCGCGGTGGTCATCAGGACGTTTTCGTCGATGCACTTCTGCGTCTCGAGCGCCTCGGCGAAGAGCATCCGGTCGATCATGTCCTGCAGCGGAAGCTCGGTGGTGCCGGAATTGAAGGCGTCCTTCAGGCCCGACCACAGCCCGACGCGCTTGCCGTCGGCGTACTCGTAGAAGCCTGCACCCTTGAGCCGCGACGGACGTCCGATCTCGATCATCTTCTCCACGACGGCCTCGGCCGGGTGCGCCTCGTACGTGCCGCCGGCTTCCTCGACGCCCTTGCGCGACGCAACCGCGATCTTGTGCATCAGCTCGAGGTTGAGTTCGTCGGACAGCTGCAGCGGCGGTGCCGGGTAGCCGGCCTGCGAACCGGCCTGCTCGATGCTGGCCGGAACCACGCCCTCGCCCAGCATCGCCAACGCCTCGTTGACGAAGGTCCCGATGACGCGGCTGGTGAAGAAGCCACGGCTGTCGTTGACGACGATCGGGGTCTTGCCGATGGCCAGCGTGTAGTCGAACACCCGGGCCAGCGCCTCGTCAGAGGTCTTCTCGCCCTTGATGATCTCCACCAGCGGCATCTTGTCGACCGGTGAGAAGAAGTGGATCCCGATGAAGTCCTCTTGGCGCTTCACTCCGGCCGCGAGACCGGTGATGGGCAGCGTCGAGGTGTTCGACCCCAGCAGCGCGTTGGGCTCGACGATGTCCTCGATCTCCTGGAACACCTTGTGCTTCAACTCAACCGACTCGAAGACGGCCTCGATGACGAAGTCGACGCCGGCGAAGTCGGCGGCGTCGGCCGTCGGGGTGATCCTGGCCAGCAGCGCGTCGCTGCGCTCCTGCGTGGTCTTGCCGCGCTCGAGCGCCTTGGCCTCGATCTTCTCCGAGTAACCCTTACCGCGCTGTGCCGCTTCGAGTTCGACGTCCTTGAGCACGACCTCGAAGCCTGCCTTCGCCGAGACGTAGGCGATGCCCGCACCCATCATGCCGGCGCCGAGCACGCCGATCTTGCGGATCTCCTGCTTGGCGATCCCGTCGGGGCGTGATCCGCCGCCGTTGATGGACTGCAGATCCAGGAAGAACGCCTGGATCATGTTCTTGGAGACCTGGCCGGTGACGAGGTGTGTGAAGTAGCGGCTCTCGATGCGGGTGGCGCTGTCGAAGTCGACCTGCGCACCTTCCACGGCCGCGTCCAGGATGGCGCGCGGGGCCGGCATCGGGGCACCCTTGAGCTGCTTCTTGAGCAGCGCCGGGAACGACGGAAGAATGGCGGCCAGCGCGGGATGCGACGGCGTGCCGCCGGGCATCTTGTAGCCCTTGACGTCCCAGGGCTGGGTGTGCGCCTCGGGGTTGGCCTTGATCCACGACTTGGCGGCAGGCACCAATTCGTCGACGCTGGAGACCAATTCGTCGACCAGTCCGATTTCCTTGGCCTTGCCGGGCTTGAAACGCGTGCCCTGGCTCAGGACCTCCATGAAGGCTTTTTGGATGCCGAACATGCGGACGGTGCGGGCGACGCCGCCACCGCCCGGCAGCAAGCCGAGGGTGACCTCGGGCAGACCGATCACCACGCCCTTGACGTCGGCGACGATGCGGTGGTGGGTGGCCAGCGCGATCTCGAGGCCACCGCCAAGTGCGGCGCCGTTGATGGCGGCGACCACCGGCTTGCCGAGAGTTTCCAGCTTGCGCAGGTCGGCCTTGATGAACTCGACCTCTTCGAACGCCTGGGCGGCGTCGTCCGGACCGATGTTCATCATGCCCTTGAGGTCACCGCCGGCGAAGAAGGTCTTCTTCGCGCTGGCGATCACCACGCCGGTGATCGAATCCTTCTCTGCCACAAGCCGATCCACGGCATTGTGCATGGATTCCTTGTAGTGCTCGTTCATCACGTTGGCCGAACCGGTGGGGTCGTCCAACGTCAGGGTGACGATGCCGTCGGCATCCTTGTCCCACTGAATCGTGTTCTCAGCCATTGCCTTACACCCTCTCGATGATGGTCGCGACACCCATGCCGCCGCCGATGCACAGCGTGATGAGCGCGCGCTTGAGGCCGCGGCGCTCCAGCTCGTCGACCATGGTTCCGGTGATCATGGCGCCGGTGGCGCCCAGCGGGTGGCCCATCGCGATGGCGCCACCGTTGACGTTGAGCTTCTCGTCGGGGATGTTGAGGTCCTTTTGGAACTTCAACACCACCGAGGCGAACGCCTCGTTCAGCTCGAAGAGGTCGATGTCCTCGGTCGACAGGCCGGCGCGGTCGAGCACCTTGCGAGTGGCAGGCGTCGGACCGGTGAGCATGATGACGGGATCGGCGCCGCTGGTGGCGGTGGCCACGATGCGGGCGCGCGGGGTCAGACCCTGCGACTGGCCAGCCTTCTCACTGCCGACGAGCACCAGACCGGCGCCGTCGACGATGCCGGAGCTGTTGCCACCGGTGTGGATGTGGTTGATCTTCTCGACGTAGTGGTACTTCTGCAGCGCCACGTCGTCGAAGCCACCCATGGCGCCGAGTCCTTCGAAGGCGGACTTCAACTTGCCGAGGCTCTCCAGCGTGGTACCCGGTCGCATGTGCTCGTCGTGGTCGAGGATGACCAGTCCGTTCTGGTCCTTGACCGGGACGACGGATTTGGCGAAGTAACCACCCGACCATGCCGCGGCGGCCTTCTCCTGCGACCGCACCGCGTAGGCGTCGACGTCTTCGCGGGAGAAACCCTCGATGGTGGCGATCAGATCGGCACCGATTCCCTGCGGCACGAAGCCGACGCGGTAGTTGGTCTCGGGGTCGCTGGCCCAGGCTCCGCCGTCGGAGCCCATGGGGACGCGGCTCATGGACTCGACGCCGCCGGCGATCACCAGGTCATCCCAGCCGGAGCGCACCTTCTGCGCGGCGATGTTGACGGCCTCGAGGCCTGAGGCGCAGAAGCGGTTGAGCTGGAATCCGCCGGTGGTGTCGGGCAGCTTGGCCACCAGCGCCGCGGTGCGGGCGATGTCGCCGCCCTGGTCGCCGACGGGCGAGACGACACCCAGGATCAGGTCGCTGATCAGGCTTTCGTCGAGATCGGGGTGGCGGGTGCGCAGCTCGTCGATCAGGCCGACGACGAGGTTGACCGGCTTGACTTCGTTGAGAGCGCCGTTGCGTTGTTTGCCACGCGGCGTGCGGATCGCCTCGTAGATGAAGGCTTCTTCGGACATGGTGAATTCCTCTTCTTTGGCTCGGGGAGGCCCAAGTGGTCCAAGAATGCCGAGGATAACAGTCTCTCCCAACCGGCTGGTTGGGAGGTTCCCGGCGAACCGGCCCTCCGCCCAACGCCGAACGTGACGCCACGGCGAGACATCCGAAGATTCTTCGCAGTGGCGTCACGTTGGACGCGAGAGGTCAGGCGGTCTTCACCGCCGCCTCCGCCAGCGTCGGGTAGTCAACGTACCCACCCGGTCCGGGCGCATAGAACGTCGCGACGTCGGGTTCGTTCAGCTCGGCGCCCAAGACCAACCGGTCGATCAGGTCGGGGTTGGCGAGGAAGGCCCGCCCAACCGCGGCGGCGCTGATGACGCCCCACTCGGCGAGTTCCTCGAGCTGGCAGAACCGGGTGTCGACCTCACGGCCGGTGTTGAGCACCAACGGACCCGACCACAGCCCGCGCAGCGCTCCGAAGGCGGGCACGTCGGGATCGATGAGGACGTGCAGGTAGGCGATGTCCAATGGCGCGAGCCGCGTGATCAGCGCCTCGTACGCGGCGACCTCGTCCACCTCGCGCATGTCACCGGCACCGTTGCCCGGCGAGATGCGCAACCCGACCCGGTCGGCGCCGATCTCCGCGGCGACGGCCTCGACGATTTCGGCGGCCAGCCGGGCGCGGTTCTCGGCCGAGCCGCCGTAACGGTCGGTGCGCCGGTTGGTGACGTCGGAGAGGAACTCGTGCAGGAGGTAGCCGTTGGCTCCGTGGATCTCGACGCCGTCCATCCCGGCGTCGACGGCGCGGCGGGCGGCCACCCTGAAGTCCTCGACGATCGGCGCGATCTCGTCGGTCTCCAGGGCGCGTGGCACCGGAAGGGCCTGCTTGCCCGTCGGCGTGTGGGTGGTCACGTCGGCGGCGATGGCCGACGGCGCGACGGGGTGCACGCCGCTGATGTCCGGGTGCCCCATCCGCCCGACGTGCCACAGCTGGATGAACATCTGGCCGCCGGCTTCGTGGACCTCGTCCGCGATCTCCGCCCACTTCGACTCGTGCCGCTCGGTGTAGATGCCAGGCGTGTTCAGGTAGGCGCCGTTGGCGGCCGCCGACACCGCGGTGGCCTCGGAGATGATGAGCCCTGCCGCCGCGCGCTGGGAGTAGTACTGCGCGGCCAGGTCCGACGGGGTTCCGTCGGCCTGCGCCCGGGACCGGGTGAGCGGTGCCATGAACAGCCGGTTGCGCAGGTCGGTGTAGCCGATCCGAACGGGTTGCAGCAGTGCGGCGTCGGCCGGGAGCGCGTAGGTCATGCCGCCGTCAGCGTCGCGCGGGTGAAATTCATTCCCCACGGCCGTGGACCTAGGCTCGGATACATGACGGTCGCCAGACTCCAGCCCTACGCCGTGACGATCTTCGCCGAGATGTCAGCGCTCGCAGCCCGCCTCGGCGCGGTGAACCTGGGCCAGGGGTTCCCCGACGAGGACGGCCCCGCCGCGATGCTCAAGACCGCCGAGAACGCGATCGCCGAGGGCGTCAACCAATACCCACCAGGGCCGGGCATTCCCGCCCTGCGGCAGGCGATCGCGGCACAGCGGCAACGTCACTACGGCGTCACCTACGACCCCGACACCGAGGTGCTCGTCACCGTCGGCGCCACCGAGGCCATCGCGGCCGCGGTCATCGGCCTGGTGGAGCCCGGCTCCGAGGTGCTGCTGATCGAGCCGTTCTACGACTCGTACTCCCCCGTCATCGCCATGGCCGGCTGTCACCGGGTCGCCGTCCCGCTGGTCACCGACGGCCGCGGCTTCGCGATCGACGTGGACGCACTGCGTGCCGCCGTCACGCCGCGCACGCGGGCGTTGATCGTGAACTCGCCGCACAACCCGACCGGCATGGTCGCGACCGACGCGGAGCTCTCGGCGATCGCCACGCTCGCAGTGGAGCACGATCTGTTGGTCATCACCGACGAGGTCTACGAGCAGTTGGTCTTCGACGGACACCGGCATCTGCCCTTGGCCGGCTATCCGGGCATGGCCGAACGCACGATCACCATCTCCAGTGCGGCGAAGATGTTCAACGTCACCGGCTGGAAGATCGGTTGGGCCTGCGGGCCCGCAGATCTCATCGCGGGAGTGCGCGCCGCCAAGCAGTACCTCACCTACGTCGGCGGTGCGCCCTTCCAGCCCGCCGTGGCCCAGGCCCTTGACCACGAGGACGATTGGAGTCGATCCTTACGAGAATCGTTCCAGGCCAAGCGCACTCGGCTGTCGGGTGCCCTGTCGGACATCGGCTTCGACGTCCTGGACAGCTTCGGCACCTACTTCCTCTGCGCCGACCCGCGCCCACTCGGCTACACCGACAGCACCACGTTCTGCGCCGAACTGCCCGAACGGGCCGGCGTCGCAGCGATCCCGATGTCGGCGTTCTGCAACCCCCACTCCGACCACATCGGCCAGTGGAACCATCTGGTGCGCTTCGCCTTCTGCAAGCGCGACGACACCATGGAGGAAGCCATCAGGCGGCTTCAGGTCCTCAAGGCCTGATCACACCTCGATGGGCGGATGCAGCCGCTCCATCGTGTACTGCCGGTTGCGCCTGGCCGCAAGCGCGCTCGCTGTCAACGATGCGGCGAGCACGCCGACGAGCACCACGATCGCGACCCACAGCCGGGATTCGACGCCGCCCACTGTCAGCTCACGCAACCCGTTGACCGCGTACGTCATCGGATCGAACGGGTGGATGATCTGGAACGGCTTGGCGGTGGTCTCCACCGGGTAGATGCCGCCCGAGGACACCAGCTGGAACATCAGGAACGCCAGTGTGACGACCCTGCCGACCGCCACCCCGAACACCGCGTTGAACGCCTGGATCATCGCCAGGAAGGTCGCGGCGACGAGGAACAGGAAGGCGACGGTGGCGGGTGCGTACTTCGCGTGCAGACCCACCCCGACGTGCACGACGACATACATGATCGCGACCTGACACGCCACCACGGCCAGGGCCGGCCAGTAGGAAGCCAGCACCACGCGCAGGGAGCCAAGGCCCGCGACGATCGGCCGAGCCTGCAACGGCGTCAACAACATCCAGACGATCAGCGTGCCGATGAACAGCGCCAGCGGCAGGAAGAACGGCGCGAATCCGGTACCGAAGGTGGGCGCGGAGTTGGCGACGTGCTGCTGCACGCCCACCGGGCTCGCCACCGTGCGGGCGACGGCGTCGCGTTGCTGGGGACTCCACGTCGGAACCTGTGCGGCACCCTTGTCGAGCCCGTCGGCGAGCTGCCGGGAACCGTCGCTCAGCTTGCTGGTGCCCGTCGCCAATTGATCGGCACCGGTGGCCAATTGGTCTCCGCCGTCGGCCAATTTCACCAACCCGGCGTCGAGCTTCGCCGCGCCGCTGTCGAGTTGGGCGGCTCCGTCGCGGAGCCGGATCACGTCGGACTTCAGCTGGCCGTTCAACGCCTGGGTGAGCAGCTGCCTCGCCTGGCTGTGCGGATCACCGAACTCGTTCTGCAGCCGCTGGGCTCCGTCGCGCAACCGGATCAGGCCGTCGTCCGTCGTCGGGTCGATACCCTGGGCGTTCAGCAGCTTCTGCGCTCCGCCCAGCACCTCGCCGAGGCCGCGCGCCGACGGGTCCGGGTTGGCCTGCAGCCCGTTGACCACCTGGTCGACGATCCCGGCCGCCAACTGGTGGTCCACGTTCAGCGCGGCGATGCGATCACTCGCCGTGGCGACGCCGCCGCTGATTTGGGCGGCCAGCGCGGAGACGTCGTCGGGGTTCAGCCCGAGCCGCTGCACCCTGTCCAGGGTGTCGATCAACGGTGTGGTGGCCTGGCCGATGCCCGCCGACAGCTGGTGCGCGCCCGCCGCGAGTGCCGCCGACCCGGTGCGTGCGGTCGTCAGACCGCCCGCGAGTGTGTGTGCCCCCGTTGCCAATTGGTGCGCTCCGTCGTCGGCGCTGGTCAGCCCGGTGGCCAGCTGGTCGGCGCCGTTGGCGGCCTTCTTGATGCCGTCCCCCGCGTCGGTCAGACCGATCAGCACCTTGCCGACCACCTGCTCGCCGATCCGGGCGCTCACCTGGTTGAGGATCTCGCGCGACGCGTTCTGCCCGATCACCGAGGCGAGGTAGTTGTTCGCGTCGTTGAAGTCGAACTGCAGCTCGGCCTGGCGCGGGTTGGGGGTGGCCGCCGAGGCGATCGCCTCACTGAAGTCCTCGGGCAGGGTGATCGAGAAGTAGGACGTGCCTGCGGCGACCGCCTTGGCCGCGCTCTCCGCCGACATCACGTGCAGATCAAGCTGACCGGACTTCAGCAGTGCGTCGCTCACCTGGTCGCCCGCGCGTAGTTCCTGGCCCTGAACCACGGCCCCGCGGTCGGTGTTCACCAGTGCGACGGGAACCTTGTCGACCGCGTTGAACGGGTTCCAGAACGCCCACAGGTACATCGCGCCGTACAGCAGCGGCAGCAGGATGATCGTCACCAACGCCACCCGCGGCATGACACCGCGCGAGTAACGCTTTAGGTCGGTGCCCAGAGACAGTCCGGCAAGCATCGTCACACTCCATCCTTCTGGGCCAGCGGTAGTTGGATGCGAACGCCCAACCCGTCGGGCACGGGATTGGCGGAGGCCGTGACGACGGTCTGCCGTTCGCCCAGCTCGGCGAGACGACGCACCAACTCCATCCGACTCTCGTCTTCGGCGACCTGGTCGATACCGCCCACCACCAACAGCGGCGGCGCGGTCGTGTTGGCCAGTGCGACGCGCAGCAGCAGCGCGTCCAACTCGCTGAGTTCGTCGACGTAGGAGTGTGATTCGGGCAGCGGCAACGCACCGAAAACCGGCGCGCACACGCGAGCCAGGTCTGCGTCGTCGGCCCGTCGCACCCGCCGGTACCACGGCGCGTCCCAGCGCAACTTCTCGGTGACCAGGTCCGCTACGGTGACCGACTCGTAGACCGCGTCGAGCTCCTCGATCCCGGCCAGCACGCTGTCGCGGAAGATGTTCTGCACGTTGGTTTCCCCCATCACCTCCAGCGACCCGCCCATCGGCTTCATTCGACCGGCAAGGGTCATCAGCAGGGCGGTTCGCCCCGCACCAGGGGGTGCCAACAGCACGGTGAGCCCACCCCGAGGGATCTTGCACGTGACCGGGCCGTAGACCGGGCCCCATGGACCGGCCACCGAGATGGCCTTCGCCACGATTGCTGGCGGCTGTTCGTCGACGGTGTCGGGCTGAACCACCGTGTCATCCAAACACGCCTAGCTCAGATCGACGCAGCGAGTTCCCAAAGGCGTTCGGGATCAGCCGAGTTCGTGCGAAGCGGGCTGAGCACCAGATCGGTGGCGCCCGCGTCGAGGTAGCGGTGCAGTTGCGTGCGCACCGCCGTCGGGGACCCGACGGCCGCGACGTCTGCCGCACGGGAGACTCCTTCCCGCTCGATCACCCTGGCATACGACGGGATCGACTCGTAGAACGCGAGTTCGGCAGCCGCCAGCTCGTAGGCAGCGTCGGCGTCGTCGGCCACCACCACCGGAACGGCGGCGATGATCTTGGGCGCAGGACGGCCCGCCGCCGTCGCCGCCTCGGAGATGGTGGGCACGATGAACTCGGACAGGGTTCGCGGGCCCGCCAGGTAGGGCAGCGTGCCGTCGGCCAACTCGCCGGTGACCCGAAGTGCCCTGGGGCCCATGGCCGCTACGTACAGCGGCACCGGCGCACCGCCGGGAGTTGCGACCGGCCACTCGGGTGCGGCGGTCAACTCCTCGCCGTGAAAGTCCACGGTGCCGGTGGTGAAGATCGACTGCAACACCTGCAGGTGTTCGCGGAGCCGGCCCGCCGGGTTGGACCACGTCGTACCGAACGCCTGCTGCTCGACTGCCTTGGCACCGAGCCCGAGACCGAGGCTGAAGTTGCCGTGCGACGCTGCCTGCGCGGTCTGCGCCAGCATCGCGACGATCAGCGGGTGACGCGGGTTGACGGGGACCACGAAGGTGCCGACCCCGAGTCCGGGCACCGCGGCGCCGACGTGGCCGGCGAGGGAGATCGCGTCGTAGTCGAAGCGCTGCGGAAGCCAGATGCGGCGCACGCCGATCTCGAAGGCGCGACGGGCTTGGTCGACGACGTCGTCGACGGCATTGGTGGCGGTAGGTCGGGGGTTGAGCACGACTCCTGTGGGCATACCCGGCACAACCTGCGGTCGGACCGCGCACATTCCCCTTTACTCAGCTCACCAGCCGAGGTCGGCGAGCACCGTGGTGGTCTGCGGGGGTGTCCCCACCGGGCCGGACGGGGTGCGGGAGAACCGCGGCGCGGGGGCGGCCTGCTCGACGCCGTCGGCCGTGACGATCGTAGACCGCGCCACCAGATGCTGGTCGACCGACGCCTCCGACCAGGTCAGGACGGGTGTCACGCAGGCGTCGGTGCCGGCGAACACGGCGGTCCACTCGTCTCGAGTCCGGGAGGCGAACCGCTCGGCGAACAACGCGCGCATCCGGTCGTAGGCGGCGCGGTCGGATTGGGCGGGCACCTCGTCGGGCTCGAACTCCAGGCCCGCCAACAGTTGGGCGAAGAACTGCGGCTCGATCGATCCGACCGCCATGTGCTTGCCGTCGGATGTCTCGTAGACCCGGTAGAACGGGGCACCGCCGTCGAGCAGGAACGACTCCCGCTCGTCCTTCAGCGAGCCGGCCGCCTTCATCGTCCACATCATCTGGGCGAGCACGCTGACCCCGTCGACCATCGCGGCGTCGACCACCTGCCCCTTGCCCGACCGCTCCCGCTCGTAGAGCGCGGTGACGATGCCGACGAGTGCGAACATCGACCCGCCGCCAAAGTCGGCGACCAGGTTGAGCGGCGCCACCGGGGGCCGGTCGCGATACCCGATGGCGTTCAGCGCACCGGTCTGCGACAGGTAGTTGATGTCGTGGCCCGCCGTCGTCGCCAGCGGTCCGTCCTGACCCCATCCCGTGATGCGCGCGAAGATCAACCGCGGGTTGACGGCCGCACAGTCGTCGGGACCGATGCCGAGCCGTTCGCACGTGCCGGGCCGAAAGCAGTCCACCAACACGTCGGCCTTCGCGACGAGGTCGAGAAGGCGGCTCCGCTCGTTCTTCACGTCGAGGTCGACGATGCGCTTGCCGCGGTGCAAGAGGTCGGCGCCCTCGACCGGCATCGCCAGTCCCCCGCTCGGACGTCGGACCCTGACCACGTCGGCGCCCATGTCGGCCAACATCATCCCCGTGTGCGGGCCAGGCCCGATGCCCCCGAGTTCGATCACCCGCACCCCGGCCAGCGGTCCGGAAGTCACCCCTTCTTGACCTTCAGTACCTGCTTGCGCAGGCCGTCAGTCGCTGTTTCCATGCCGCCCTTCAGCGTGCGCTTGAGCAGGAACCCCGGCATCGGGATGGACAGATCGATCGCCATGTCGAACTTGACCCGGGTCTTCTCACCATCGGGCGTCAGCGTGTATCCGGCGTCCTGCGCCTTGAGCTGGCTCGACGACACCAAGGTCCACGTCACGCTGCTGTCGGTCCAGGTGTACTCGATGACCTGCTTGTCGGTCAGGCCAGCGGCCTTCACCGTCATCTCGACCTGCTTGGGCCGCCCGTCCGGGTAGCTCTCGAGGATCACGGCCTTCTGGTACTGCGGCGACCACGTTGGCGTCGACTCGACGTCGGCGATGACGTCCAAGATCTCACCGGGGGTTGCTTCGATGACCACTTCGCGCGAATCACTGGTTGTCATGCCCGCGACCTTAACCAGCACTGTCCTGCGCCGTTCACGTATGGGTGGAAACATCGTCGCCGTGGCCACGACGACACCAGACACCCCCCAGACCATTGCCTACCCGGCGACCGGCGCCCGCCCGAACCGTCGGGACGAGGACGCCCTGCTCCCCCACGTCATCGTGCTGTTCGGCGCCACCGGAGACCTGGCCAAGCGCAAACTGCTGCCCGGCATGGCGTATTTGGTGCAGTCCTCGCTGGCCCCGAAGATCCGGGTGGTCGGGACGTCGCTGGAGGATCTGACCGACGACCAGTTCCGCGCGCTGACCAAGGAAGCCGTCGACGCGTTCGGCACCCACCCGCTCACCCCCGAGCAATGGGACCACTTCGCCAGCCGCATCACCTACGTTCCTCAGGGCGCAGGGCCCGAGGCGCTGGCCGCCGCCGTCGCCGCGGCGGAAGCGGAACTCGGACCGGAAACCCGTCGGCTGCACTATCTTTCGGTCCCACCCAAGGCGGCCCGCGCGGTCATCACGATGCTGAAGGAAGCCGACCTGGTAGACCGGTCGCGGGTGGTGATGGAGAAGCCGTTCGGTACCGACCTGGCCAGCGCCATCGAACTCAACGACTTCGTGCACGAGACGTTCCGCGAACGGCAGATCTTTCGCATCGACCACTTCCTCGGCAAGGAAGCGGCCCAGAACATTCTGGCGTTCCGCTTCGCCAACGGTCTGTTCGAGCCGATCTGGAACCGCAACTTCATCGACCACATCCAGATCGACATTCCCGAGACTCTCGGCCTCGATCAGCGGGCCAACTTCTACGAGAGTACTGGCGCCTACAAGGACATGGTGGTGACGCACCTGCTGCAGGTGATGGCCTTCGTCGTGATGGAGCCACCAACCGCCTTGGAGCCCCGCGCCATCAGCGAAGAAAAGAACAAGGTGTTCCGGTCGATGCTGCCGATCCGAACCAACGAGGTGGTTCGCGGCCAATACACCGGATATCGCGCCGAAGCCGGGGTGGCAAGGGATTCCGACACCGAGACGTTCATCGCGCTCAAGGTCGGGATCGACAACTGGCGGTGGGCCGGGGTTCCGATCTACCTGCGCACGGGAAAGAAGATGGCCGAAGGCATGCGGATCATCTCGATTGCCTTCAAGGAGGCGCCGCGCACCATGTTCCCGGCCGGGTCCGGAGTGGGTTCTCAGGGGCCCGACCACCTGACGTTCGACCTCGCCGACGCGTCGAAGGTGTCACTGTCGTTCTACGGCAAGCGGCCGGGTCCCGGCATGAAACTCGACAAGATGTCGATGCAATTCTCCACCCAGGAGACCGAACAGCTCGGCGACGTCCTCGAGGCATACGAGCGACTGATCTTGGACGCGATGCGCGGTGACCACACGTTGTTCACCACCGCCGAAGGCATCGAATCGCTTTGGGAGCGTTCAGAACAACTGCTCCAGGATCCGCCGCCCGTCAAGTCGTATCCGCCGGGCACCTGGGGGCCGAACGCCATTCACCAGCTCATCGCACCGAACGCGTGGCGGCTGCCTTTCGAACGTGCGTGGCGCGAGAAGAAGTAGGCTCGGGTCATGACGGATGCGGTGAATCCCACGATCCCTCCCAGCGGTACGGGGTGCGTCGAGTGCACGGAAGTCAACGGGTGGTGGGTGCACCTGCGCCGTTGCACCGCATGCGGACACATCGGGTGCTGCGACGACTCGCTGGCACGGCACGCGTCGGCGCACTGGCGCGAGGAGGGGCATCCGATCATCCGATCCTTCGAGCCGGGTGAGGACTGGTTCTGGAACTACGACACCAACGAGTACTACGACGGGCCGGAACTCGCTCCGCCGGAATGCCATCCGCTGGACCAGACCGCACCCGGGCCCAGTGAGCGCGTCCCGAAGGACTGGATGACGCAGCTGCAACGCCGAGGTGACTGACCTCCGGTGGTAAAGGCCGAAGGCGACAGCACCCTCACCGTCCTCGTCGCGTTCGGCGCGAACCTCGTGGTCGCCCTGGCGAAGTCCTTCGCCGCGGTGGTGTCCGGTTCGGCGTCGATGACGGCGGAAGCCGCACACTCGTGGGCAGACACCGGCAACGAGATCTTCCTCCTGATCGCCAATCGACGCAGTGTCCACGAGCGCGACGACCGGCGACCGCTCGGGTACGGGCGCGAGGCCTACGTATGGTCCCTTCTCGCCGCGGTCGGCCTGTTCGTCGTCGGGGCAGCGGTGTCGATCTGGCGGGGAGTCACCGAACTCCTGCACGGCGACGACGCCGCCGAGGACTACCGGTTGGCCTATCTAGTGCTGGCGGTCGCGTTCGTGCTGGAGGGCACGTCGTTGTTGCAGTCGCTGCGCCAATTACGAAGGGATGCACGCACATACGAGAGCGACGTGCTACAGTACGCCTTCGAGACGTCGGATCCCACGGTGCGGGCCGTCTTCGCCGAGGACAGTGCCGCCCTGGTCGGCATCGTCATCGCATTCCTTGGCATCCTGCTGCACCAAGTCACCGGCGACGTCGTGTGGGACGCGATCGGCTCGATCCTGGTCGGCGGCGTGCTTGGCGTGGTGGCGGTGATCCTGATCAATCGCAACCGGGTGTTCCTCACCGGCGAGCCAGGGCCGCCGCGACTGCAGCAGGCGCTGCGCGACAAGCTGGCCAGCTTCCCCGAGGTGGCCTCGGTCCGGTTCCTGCGCCCCGAATTCATCGGCCCCAAGCAGATTTTCGTCATCGCAAGCGTCGACCTGGTCGGCGACGCCGTCGAATCGTCGATCGCGCGCACGTTGCGGGAGCTCGAGCATCGGCTCGAGGACGACGTGCCCTACGTGGTGGAAGCAGTGCTGACCGTTTCCGAGCCCGACGACGCGGGTATCCGGACCGAGTGAACACAGAGCCAAAGACCAGCGATTCGGACAACGGCCCCAAGGGCGCCGAAGACGTCCAAAGCGACCCCGCGAAGGGCGCCGAGGATCGGTCGGACTGGTCCGACGAGGGTGGTGCCACCCCCACCGGACCCGCTGACGACTAACGCGCGTCGGCCAGAGCCTGCGCGGCGGCGTTGTATCCGGGGATGAAGGTGATACCCGGCCCGCCGTGACACCCCGCGCTTCCGAGATACAGCCCCTCGATCGGGACGGGGGCGTCGGCGAATCCCCGAGGCCCGGGGCGGTTCGGCCCCATCTGTTCGGGATGAATCAGACCGTGGCAGTAGTCGCCTCCCGGCGCGCCGAACATGGTGCCCATGTGGCGTGGCGTAAATGTGGTGTGCCGGATGATCTTGGACTCGAAGTCGGGTGCGACGCGATTGATCTTCTCAATGACCCGACGCCCCATCTCGACCTTGAGGTCACCGTAGGACGCGTGCTCATAGGTGATCGGGAACCACATCGAGAACGCCGACATGGCGTGCTTGCCTTCGGGGGCCAGGCCGTCGTCGTGTACCGACGGGAATTGCATGGCGACGGCTGGGTCCTTGGGAACGACGCCGCGGCTGCTTTCCTCCCATTGTCCCTGGAGCTCCTCGGGGGTGCTGAAAAGTCCGATGGCCGACTGCATCTCGGGGTCGTTGAGAGCTTCGTATGGCGCGGCAAAGGTCGGCATGCCGTCGAGCGCGAAGTGCATTTGTAGATAGCTTCCGCGGTGGTCGACGCGGGCAAAGCGATCCCTGACGTCGGACGGCACGTGGTTCGCGTCGATCATCTTGGTGACCGTGTGGTCGGGCGCGACGCCTGACACGACGATGGACGCGTCGACCGTCGAGCCGTCATCGAGTCGGACGCCGACCACGTGGGCGTCGGCGACCAAGATTTCCTCGACCTTGCTGCGCAGTCGGAGTTCGCCCCCGTGGCGTTGCAGGGTGTCGACGAGATGTGCTGTCAGGGTGCCGATTCCGCCGCGAAACTTCTTCATCAGCGTGGCGTTCTCGTCGGGCATGGCCAACCCGAACGCCAGCGCCGCGGCACTGCCGGGGACGGCAGGCCCGCGGTAGGTGGTGTTGACGGCCAAGAATGACAGCATTCCGCGCAGGGCGCCGTGCTTCTCCGCGTCGGGAAGATAGCGATCCAGCACGTCGACGACCGACCCGAAAAGCATGTCCGAGATCGCGGAACGCTCGAATTCGTTTCTGGCACAGGCGAACATCTCGTCGATCGTCTTAGGTGGAACGCCTGCTTCGAACCGCCCGAGTGCACGCGTCGGGGCCTGGCTCCACGCCATCAGGCCCGCCATTCCGTTGACCGCCTCGGCGCCGTGCACGTCGTTGAGGTGGGTCAGCAGCTTCATCGGATCGCTGTAGTAGACGACGGGCTCGTCTCCGATGCCCCGCAGCGACACCGACATGACGTCGAGGTCGACGGTCGGCAGCTCGCCGAGGCCGAGTTCCTCACTGACCTTCGCCGACGTCGGGAACTGCAACGAGCCGGCGATCTCGAATCGGTAGCCGTCGAAAAGCTCTACGGTGGAAGCCATTCCACCGGCGTAGAGCTTCGAATCCAGACAGAGCGTTCGCACGCCCGCCTTCTGCAGGACCGCCGCCGCGGCGAGTCCGTTGTGACCCGCACCGATGACCACCGCGTCGAACCGTGCCATCGTCCGAGGCTGGCACGACGGGAAAGTTTTGTCAATTATGACGAAACTTCGTCAGTGCTGGTCGCCGATGCCCGCCGCCACCGCCTCAAGCGCCGTGCGGCACAACCGCGCCAGTTCCGGCAACGACCGGTCGTCACTCAGCATCCAGACCTCCATCGCCCCGAACACCGCGGCGGCGATGCACCGAGCGGTCACCGTGACGCGCAACCGGTCGTCGGTACCCTGCGCCGGCGGATCGTCGCGCGTCAGGTACTCCTCGACCGCATCGGCGAAGTCGGCCTCGACCTGGCGGATGTGTCGCACGATGCGCACCGGATCGAGCTCACGGGTCCGCAGCTCAGCGATCTTCGGCACCGCCGCGGTGTCGTATGGCGCCGCCATCACCGCCGAATGCACGGCGTCGACCAGTGATTCGTCTGGTCCGCGACTCGCCAGCGCCGTCCGGAACCACTCGAGTCCGGCGTCGTAATCGGCGAACAGCAGGTCGTGCTTGGACGTGAAGTGTCGGTAGAAGGTGCGCAGCGAGACTCCGGCGTCCGCGGCGATCTGCTCGGCGGAGGTGTCCTCCACTCCCTGCGCCAGAAACCTGACCAGCGCGGCTTTGCGGAGCGCGTCGCGAGTGCGTTCGCTGCGGGCGGTCTGCGCAGGTCGGACCATGTGAGTAAGTTACCCCGGCCGCCAACCGACGACCGCAAGTCGTGGGCGTCAATTTTTGCTGCGTGGACCACGAACGGCACCGGACACGCATATCCTCAGCTGGTGAGAGACCGGATACCGGAGGCGGACATCGGCGACGGTCGCACCCCCGACCGCGAGACCGCCCGACGATTGATCGCAGGAACCGTCTCGGTCAATCCCGCGGTCCGCGAACTGATGAGCCAAGTCACCAGGGACTACGGCGGGGTGGCTCGGCTACTCAAGATCGTCCTCACCGACGCCGATCGAATGACCGCGCTGCACAACACCGGATTGTTGGACGACGCCCCGCGGCTCGCCCTAGACCAGTTCGCGGAGCTCACCGCCGAGGCCTTGGGCGTCCCCTACGCCGCACTGTGGATCGTCGCCGACGACCGGCAGATCTGCCTCGGAAGCAACCACCCCAACGCCCATGTCGAAAAGTTCCATCTACTGGACAGGTCGATCGGCAAGTACGCGGTGGCCAGCGATCAACCGCTGATAGTCGAGGACATCACCAAGCATCCATTGTTGGCCGATCATCCATACGCGCTGACCGGAGAGGTTCGTGCTTACGCGGCATTCCCGTTGCACGACGTTGGCGGCAACGCGGTGGGTACCTTGAGCGCGTGGGACGTCCGCCCGCGACCGTGGACCAGTGGCCAGGTTCAGATCCTGGAGGATCTGTCGGCAGCCGCACACGCGAAGATCCTCGGCGCGTGAGGCCCTAGCGCAATGGTCGACGCAAAAACCCGGGGGGGACCAATGATCACGCTGCAAGGCCGCAACACGTCACGGACCACCGCGGCACGGCAGGGCCGGAGACGTCGGCGGACGCTCGACGAATTGGCGAGGGCCAATCCGCTGAGCACGATCATCACGGTGTCCATCGACGTGTTTGCCGGCTCCGCGGGAGTGGCGTTGGGCGCGTGGTGGGCACTCTCGACTGAACCGACCAGTCCCCCGGTGTGGATATGCACCCTCTACACCCCGTTGATCGTCGGCACCCTGGCGTTCCGAAAGGCATACGCCCGCAGGTTGAATCGTCGATTCCTCGACGAGATTGGACCCGTGCTCGCGGCCACGGCACTCGCGGCCGTCTTCTTGCTCAGCTTGATGGAATTCGTCAACGCTCCCGGGCACATCGGCGGCATGGTCGCCAAGATCTGGGTGTCCGTCTTGGCGCTGATGCTGCTGTGCCGGCTGATCAGGGCGACGTACCAACGGAGCCTGCGACGACGCAACCTGCTTCTGTCTCCGGTCATCGTCGTGGGCAACGGACGCGTCGCGAATCAGATCGTCGAACGGCTGCGCTCCAGCCCTCAGCATGGACTTTCGGTCATCGGGTTGCTGGACGCCGAACCCCCATGGGCCGGCACGGATTCCGATGGCGACATGGAACCGATCCCCTACCTCGGCACGCCCGACGACGTCGACCGAGTGATCCGTGAGACCGGCGCCGAGGGCATCGTCGTCGCCTTCTCCCTGACCCAAGACCAATTGCTCACTCCCGTGGTGCGCATCGCCCACCGGCACGGACTGCGCGTGTGGGTGGTGCCAAGGATGTTCGACTCGGTTGGCGAGAACATCCGGGTCGAGCACGTCGGTGGGCTACCGCTGCTCGCCGTACCGCACACCGATCCTCAGGGCTGGCAATTCACGTTGGGCAAGCACGTCGGTGATCGAGTCCTCGCCGGCTTTGGGCTACTGCTGATCTCACCGATCTTCCTGACGTTGATGCTGCTGGTCCGGATCAGTTCGCCCGGGCCGGTCTTCTTCCGCCAACCCCGGGTCGGACGCGACGGTCACGTGTTCGATTGTCTGAAGTTCCGGTCGATGCGTGCGGCCCCGCCCTCGGGCACCGGCTTCGAACTCGTCGCCGGCCACGCACCCGGCGGCGTCGAAGGCGTGGACCGCCGCACCAAGATCGGCAAGATCATGCGCCGGACGTCGTTGGACGAACTGCCCCAATTGCTCAACGTCATCAAGGGCGACATGAGCCTGGTGGGCCCGCGACCCGAGCGGCCCGAGTTCGTCGCGCTGTTCGACGCGCAGATTCGCCGCTACGGCGAGCGCCATCGAGTCAAGGCCGGCGTGACCGGCTGGGCACAGGTCCACGGGCTGCGCGGCCAGACCTCGATCGCCGACCGCGCCGAGTGGGACAACTACTACATCGAGAACTGGTCGTGGGCGCTCGACATGAAGATCCTGTTGCTCACCGTGCTGGCCGTAATGCATCGGGCGGAGTGAGCGAGCGGCGGGCCCAGTTTGCCCGAAATCGAGACACGTCCCCGGCGCCAACGCACAATGCGGAGGACGTAGGGACATTTGCTCGAAGGAGTCGAACATGCGTAAGTCGCTCGCAGCAGCGTTTGGCGCGGCGGCAGCAGCGGTGCTGGCTGCCAGCCCGGTCCATGCCGAGCCAGCCCCCGACCCGCACATGCCAAACATGCAGTCCGGCTACTGCCCCGGCGGGGGCATGGGATCACAGATTTCACTCGCCTACTGCGACGGCGTTCCCTATCCCGACGGCTCCTTCTGGCACACGATCCAATACGGTGCGCCGATGATCGGCCACCCCTACGGTTTGCTCTCGCCGGGCCTTCAATGCGTCGTCGGTGGTGGACCCGTTCCCCAGCCAGCCCCGCCGGGCGGGTGCGGCGGGGCCGTTCCACCGCCGCCGCCCTAGGCCGTCAGGGTCGCAAGTCACCAGCTTCACCGGCGAACCGTCCCTGCATCGTCATTGCTGCCGTCGTCAGACCGCGGTCCGCGGGTTCGGCTTGGCCTTCTTGTCCGCGTACATCAATTCGTCGGCCTCGGTGACCAACTGTTGGAGCGACTTGGTGTCGTCGGCGGCGACGTGCAACAAACCGACGCTGACCGAAAGGTCGTACCGCCGATCCGCCGCCTCGTTGAGTGCGAGGAAGGACTCCAACAGCCGCGTCTTGAGCATGTCCGAACCCTCGTGGGTCCCGGTGACGAGGACGCAGAATTCGTCACCGCCGGTGCGGGCCAGCAAGTCGTCCGGACCGAGAACCGATCGAAGCGTCCTGGCGACGTCGGCGATCAGCGCATCGCCCGCGTCGTGTCCTTCTTCGTCGTTCACCTGTTTGAGCCCGTCCACGTCGAGGAACGCCAGCACACACTCCCGGCCGCGGTCGCGGGCAGCGCTCAGAGCAGCCTGCCCGAGAACGTTGAAACCCCGCAGGTTGTGCAAGCCGGTCAACTCGTCGGTCCGGGACAGCCGACGGATCTCGTCGTTGGCCTGGCTCAGCTCGGCCGTGCGATCACGGACCCGCTGTTCCAGTTCAGCGATCGTCTGGACGTGTGCCATGGCGACCGAGGTCGAATCGGCCAGTCCTTGGAGTAGCGACACGTCGTCGGCCGACGGCGTCCGCTCGTGCGCCCAGTAGACGCCGATCGCTCCGACCGGTTCCATCCGACGGATCGGGACCATCACCAGGCTCTTGACGAACGTCGTGCGGTAGGCGTCGTGCGGAATCCGGTCGTCTTCGTAGACGTCGGGGATCACCACGGCTTGCCGATGCAGCATGGCCCACCCACCGATGCACGATTCGATCGGGAACCTGCTGCCCTTCCAGAGCCGAGCGATGGCGTCTTCGTCGGCGTAGAAACACGTGTCCTCGTCGCGCAACACGAAGGTGGCACCGTCACACCCGAGGATCTCTCGCGCCGCGGTGCGCACGATGCGTTGCACGTCGGCCAATTCCTGCGCGAGCGAGAGCTCTTGGACTGCCGACAACAGCCGTTCCATGCCTCGCACGTAGTCGACGCTCGAAGGGTCCGATGACGAGGTTGGGCCGGCCATGCCTACCTCCGTCTGGCCAGATCGCCGCGGTGAGACGAGTCAAGATCAGCGGAAGCGTACTTGAAGACTCTGTCCCGCGAGGCGGACGGCACAGCGAAGTGGTGCTACTGAAGTGGCCAGGGCCGGGATCGAACCGGCGACCTTCCGCTTTTCAGGCGGACGCTCGTACCAACTGAGCTACCTGGCCGGGACGGCACCGGCAGAACAAAACCGAAATCGTGCCTCGCCGAAAATGGCGACCCTGACGGGACTCGAACCCGCGACCTCCGCCGTGACAGGGCGGCGCGCTAACCAACTGCGCCACAGGGCCTTGCTTTCCTGCTGCTCCGACGTTACCGCCGTTGCGTCGTACCCCCAACGGGATTCGAACCCGTGCTACCGCCGTGAAAGGGCGGCGTCCTAGGCCGCTAAACGATGGGGGCCAAAGCCGAATCTCTTCGGGGACTTCCAACACCGGAGCGTTGGGAGCTTCGATAGCTTAGGGCACCGACCGCCAATTCCTCAAACGCGGGTCCCCGTCACGCCCGCGGCAACCCGTTCGATCCCGCCAAGTATCCTGTTTCTCCACGCCCCTATAGCTCAGTTGGTAGAGCTACGGACTTTTAATCCGCAGGTCCCAGGTTCGAGCCCTGGTGGGGGCACCAGCTTTCAATCGGTGCCGACGACGACGCGAAACGTGCGCCTCTCACCGAACACTTCGACACCCAAGACCGGGATCCATCGAGCATCGCCGCCCGCGCCCAGGACTCAGTCGACCCACTCAGGACATTCCTTCTCGGGCGGGTCGAGAAGGTCTGGGCACAATTGGGATCCGAGGTTGATCGATCCGAAGCCGGGCGGGAGGTCGGGGTGTCCGAATGGCGTGCGGCCCGATATCCCGACGTGGTCCCACTTGACCGGCGTGCCGGGAAACTTGATCGAGTAGCCGTCGGGGTCGGGCAGCGCCGGAGCGAACACGGCGCGCAGGACGCAGTAGAGGCCGTCGTCGCCGGGCGACCCTCTCGTACCGATGGCGCGGCGCTCGAACGTCGCGGTGGCCCTCGTCTCGTCGACGACGCCCGTGGTGTCCCCCTTCAGACGCATGCGTGCGCCAGTGCGCATCCCGCGGTTGTCGCCGCGACCGGCGCACGTGCCTCCGGGCAGGATGTCGAACGAGTCGGCCAATTGCCACGTCACCGTGACCGTGTGGTCGATTGCGGAGACCGCTGGCGGTGGGACGGGCAACGAGGGCGCCGCCGGCTGCACGTGGTCGTTGGCGCACGCCGTCATCGCTCCGCTTGCGGCGAGGAGTGCGCCGACGAATAGTGGTGCGGGGCGGCAGATCGCCATGGCCGAAATGCTAAGCCTCCACCCTCGTCGAGGGAACCCCACGACCCGGCAGCCGCAGCGCGATCGCCACGTTGAACACCATCACGTAAAGCGCTGTCCCAGAGTCTCTTTGGTCGGGAACCGCGGCGAGGATCAGTGCCCTACCCTGGGAGCGCGCGATGGCGGCACATGACGACACGGCGGCCGCAGCGGCGTCCACGGTGGTGGAGCACGACGCGTTCCTGGTGACCTGCAGCGGCAGGGTGTTGCGGTCGCGGCTGGCCGACAAGTGGGTCACCCTGGTGTTGTGCGCGCTGTTCGACGGCAAGACGCGCCACTCCGCTTGCCCGGCCGCACGGTGACGCCGACGGTGCCGCTGAAGGTCGAATACGACCTGACCCCGCTGGGCCGCTCACTCGTCGACGTCTTCCTTCAACTCAAGGCCTGGGCCGATGTCAACATGGACGAGGTTGCCAGCGCCCGAGACAGCTACGACTCGCGGACGCACTGACGACGGACGCCGTCGGCGAACCCGTCTTTAGGCCCCCGCCGACGTGCCAATCCGGTTACCCTTTCCGCCATGAAGTCGGTGGCGACGTTCGTGGCGGCGGTGATCGTTCTGATCTCGTGCGCGGCGTGTGGACCCGCCCACGGCGCCTCCGGGTCGTCGGTCGTCCGGCCCGCCGCGACGGATGCCAGCGGTCGGGCAACCGACGTCCCCGAGACGCTGGCCGCCGCGACCGCCGCAGCTCAGGCCAACATCGACCGCTTCACGGCTGGGGACTTCGCCGGGGTCTGGGAGCACATGGAGTCCGACGTCCGGGCCGGTATCACCCAGCGGGACTTCGTCACGTTCTACGAGACCTGCAAGAAGCCAGGCGGGCCAATCAGCGTCCGCGGTGCCCGCTTGGAGGCCGGCGAGGCAATCGTGCTCATGAAGATTCAAGGCGTCGAGAAATCGCGGACCATGGTCTACGAAGACGGCAGCTGGAACATGCAGGCCACCGACGACTTCGCCGCCCGGCTCGGCCAGCCGCTCCCCCAGCTCATCGCCGAGGAGACCGCCGCCGGGCTCTGCACGCGGTGAGCGGCGCCCACTGCGGGCGCAGCGCGGTCACACCACCGGGCAGTAGTGCATCGGGTTGTCCCGCTCGTCGAGCGGGGGCAGGTTGCGTGCCGGGGTCTCCGGCAACGGCGCGTCGGCGGCGCTGCGGCCCGTGACGCGATCCCAGCCCGCCCTCGCCCGGGGGTGCATGCGACTTCGCTTGGGCAGCAACGAGAAGACGACGTGGACGATCTTCCCGAGGCGACGGTGCAGCCACTCGTCTCGGTCCGACCAGGTGTAGCCCATCAGGTCCCTTACCGGGGGGTCGTACAGGCCGACGGTGAACCAGACGAAGAACGGTGCGACCAGCTTTCGCTGTTGCCGCCACATCCAGTCGGGCATCTTCTCGGCCCACGGCGGCTTGGGCAGATCGGTCAGGTCGAGCACGGCACGCGCGGCGTAGTTGTTCTCCAACACGTTGTGGCACATGTGATCCCAGTACGTCTGGAAGTCCTCCCACGTCTTGGGGACCGGCCGCATGCTCATCCCGTACATCCGGTACCACTCGACGTGCTCGTCGAACAGTTGGCGCTTCTCGGCCTCGGTGATACCGCCGCAGAGCCGCTCCGCGACGATCAGCGTCCCGACGAAGAAGGTGGAGTGCGCCCAGTAGAAGACCTCGGGATTCAGCGCGTGGTACCGACGGCCTTGGGCGTCAACGCCTTTGATGTCGGTGTGATAGTCGCGAACCTCGGCCCCGGTGCGGGGTGCCCGGTCGGTGTCGAAGACGACGCCGCCGATCGGGTATAGCGACCTCAGCAGCCGAGGCCAGCGCTCACGGAAGAACGTCGAGTGCTCCTCGACGGCGGCACCGAGCTGGGGATGCATGTTCTGCATCGACCCCGCCCACGGACCCTGCAGCAGTCCCCGCCAGTCACCGAAGTACTTCCACGTCAACGAGTCGGGACCGAGCGGAACCGGCGGGGCGTCGTAGCCCCCTGGCGCTACCGGACAGCCCGTTGCCTGTCCGCTGGTCACTGGACACGTCTCGGACGTATCTTGAGTCACGGGTGACCTCTCCTGGCGCCGACGAATTTCTGACTACGTGCGTTGTCATTGTGAGTTTAGGAGCGATGTGCCTTCCGGTCAACGACGGGGCCGCTGGTCCGGTGTCCCCCTGCAGGATCGGCAGACTCTCCGCCGCGACGAACTGATCGCCGCCGGCGTGGACGTCCTCGGCGGCGCGGGGGGTGGCGCGCTCACGGTGCGCGGCGTGTGCCGCGCCGCGGGACTTACCGAACGCTACTTCTACGAGAGCTTCGGCGACCGTGACGACTTCGTCAGGGCGGTCTACGACCACGTCTGCGGCACCGCGATGACGGCACTCACCGCGTCGACTACGCCACGGGACGCCGTCGAGAGATTCGTCGCACTCATGGTCGACGATCCGGTTCGGGGTCGGGTGCTGCTGATCGCACCCGAGCGCGAGCCGGTGTTGACGAAGTCGGGCGCGGAATGGATGCCCAGCTTCATCGAACTGATTCAGCACAAGCTGACGCGAATCACCGACTCAGCGGTACAGGCCATGGTCGCCACCGGACTGGTCGGCGCACTCACGGCCCTGTTCACGGCCTACCTGAACGGCAGCCTGGAGGCCACCCGCGAGCAGTTCATCGACTACTGCGTCGAGATGCTGCTCAGCCGGGCGGCCAGCCACTAGTTACTCGCCGGGGGTACCGGGGCTCTGGCCGTCGCCGATGAGCTCGTCGGTCGCGTCCTGCGCCGCCTGAGCCTCCGCCTGGGCCTTGGCTTCTTCTTCGTCGGCCGCCGACTTGGCCGCGCGGCCCTCTTCGCTCCCCTGCGACAGGCCAGGCGTGGTCGCCGTCGCGTAGCCGCCGTTGCAGTTCAGGTAGAACTGAACGGTGTCCGACACGTGGGCGCCGTCGTTCGCGCTGGCGAACGGTGCGGTCTGCGACCGGTCGACGATGCAGTCGCCCTCGGACAGCTTGTCGCCGGTGCGGGCGGCCACGACGACCGTCTGGCCCGCATCACTGGCGGCGGAGGATGCATCCGAATACGTCTGGCCCGCATAGGAGTCGGCCGCGGCCACCCCACCGCCGAGCAGCGCCGATACAGCCAAAGCACCAATGGCGCCAGAACCAACAACGAGGAGCTTCTTCACTTCTAGCCCTATCTGTCCGCGGAGTCACAATGCCTGCTCGCGGGGATAGTACCGCCCTCTGTCCCGCGCCGCAGCGGCTCCCGCCACCCAAAGTGAAGTGGCAGGAGGGCGAAGACGTGGGAGCTAGAGTCGGCGGTTACTCGCCGCCCACGACGGCCAGTTGCTCTTCCTCGGACTGCTGCGCCGCGGCCGCCGCCTCAGCCTCGCGTTGCTTCTTTGCTGCCAGGTCGGCCTGGTAGATCTTCTGACCCTCCGGGCTCTGCAGCGAGAAGCCGGGCCACTGACCGGTCGAGTACTTGGCGTAGCAGTTGAGGTTGACGTTCATCTTGCGGTTGGCCTGGTTGCCAAACCCGTCAATTCCCGACGCCGGGGTCGCACTGGTGACGATGCAGTTGTCCCAATCCTTGCGATCCCCAACGGTCGACGCCACGACGGGCGCCATTCCCTGCTGGCTGAGCGCCGCCTTCGCGTCCGCATAGGTTTGCCCGACGACGCCGTCATCGGCCGACGCGACGCCCCCGCCGAGAGCCAAGGCCACGGCAGCGGACCCCAACGCGCCGACACCGGCAACCAAGATCTTGTTCACGTGAGAGTGACCTTTCGACGTCAAGCGTGAGCGCAGCCACCAAATGGCGTTTGCCATGGCGGGGTCGTTCATCGACGGATATTACCCTGGCCGTGCGATTGCGGGAGAGCCGTTGACAACGACTTGATGACACCTCGGACGGAGAACTTGATGTCACCGAGGGACACAGATATATTGAGTGCAACCAACGGATACAGATAACTGGGAGGGTTCATGTCGACGGAGTTGACCGACCTGCAGCTGCTGCACGAACTCGAGCCAGTGGTGGAGCAGAACATCAACCGCCACATGCGGATGCGCAAGGACTGGAACCCCCACGACTACATCCCGTGGTCCGACGGCAAGAACTACTACGCACTCGGCGGCCAGGACTGGGATCCCGATCAGTCGAAGCTCTCCGAGGTCGCCCAGGTCTCGATGCTGCAGAACCTGCTGACCGAGGACAACCTGCCGTCCTACCACCGCGAGATCGCGATGAACTTCAGCATGGACGGCCCCTGGGGCTTCTGGGTCAACCGCTGGACGGCGGAGGAGAACCGCCACGGCATCGCGCTGCGCGACTACCTCGTCGTCACCCGCGCCATCGACCCGATCGAGCTGGAAGAGCTGCGCGTCGAGCAGGTCACCCGCGGCTTCAGCCCCGGCCAGGGCCCCCAGGGCGAGATGTTCGCCGAAAGCCTCTTCGACTCCGTCATCTACGTGACGTTCCAGGAGCTGGCCACCCGGGTGTCGCACCGCAACACCGGCAAGGCCTGCAACGAGACCGTCGCCGACCAGCTGCTGCAGCGCGTCTCGGCCGACGAGAACCTGCACATGATCTTCTACCGCGACGTCAGCGCGGCCGGTCTGGACTTCGCGCCCAACCAGGCGATGAAGTCGCTGCACCGGGTGCTGCGCAACTTCAAGATGCCCGGATACACGGTGCCGGAGTTCCGGCGCAAGGCCGTCGTCATCGCCGTCGGCGGCGTCTACGACCCGCGCATCCACCTCGACGACGTGGTCATGCCCGTCCTGAAGAAGTGGCGGATCTTCGAGCGCGAGGACTTCACCGGCGAAGCCGCCGAGATGCGTGACGACCTCGGCAAGCTCGTCGAGGAACTCGAGGAGACCTGCCAGAAGTTCGAGGTCGCCAAGGAGCGCCGCCTCGAACGCGAACGCAAGATGGCGGAGAAGAAGGAAATGAAGAACTTGTTGGTGACGTCATCATCAGCGGCGTCCTAGCTCCACCCCAGCAGTCGGCCCGACCTGTCTTGCAGATCGGGCCGATCGCGTTGCGCAGCCCCGTCGTCCTGGCGCCCATGGCGGGCGTCACCAACGTCGCGTTCCGCACGCTGTGCCGCGAGCTCGAGCTCGCCAGGGCCGGCACGGTCAGCGGCCTCTACGTCTGCGAGATGGTGACGGCTCGGGCGCTGGTCGAACGCAACGAGAGCACGCTGCACATGACGACGTTCGGACCCGACGAGTCGCCGCGCTCCCTGCAGCTCTACACCGTCGACCCCGCGACCACGTATGCCGCGGCCAAGATGATCGTCGACGAAGACATGGCCGACCACATCGACATGAACTTCGGCTGTCCGGTGCCCAAGGTGACCCGGCGCGGCGGCGGTGCTGCGCTTCCGTACAAGCGCAAGCTGTTCGGTCAGATCGTCGCCGCAGCGGTGCGGGCCACGGCGGGTACCGGGATTCCCGTCACCGTGAAGTTTCGGATCGGCATCGACGACGACCACCACACTCACCTCGACGCGGGACGCATCGCCGCCGAGGAAGGCGCGGCCGCCGTCGCGCTGCACGCCCGCACCGCGGCGCAGCGGTACTCGGGCACCGCCGACTGGAACCAGATCGCCGAGCTCAAGCAGCACGTGACTGGCATCCCGGTGCTGGGTAACGGCGACATCTTCGTCGCCGACGACGCCCTGAAGATGATGGCCGCTACCGGCTGCGACGGAGTCGTCATCGGCCGCGGCTGCCTTGGCAGGCCGTGGTTGTTCGCCGAACTGTCGGCGGCCTTCAACGGCGTCGACGCGCCCGTCCCGCCCACCCTCGGTGAGGTCGCCGACATCGCGCGCCGCCACGGTCAGCTGCTCGCCGCCCACTTCGGCGAGGACAAGGGCATGCGCGACATCCGCAAGCACGTCGCCTGGTATCTGCACGGGTTCCCCGCCGGCGCCGACCTTCGCCGTGGGCTGGCCCTGGTCAAGACGCTTGCCGAGCTCGACGTACTGCTGTCTCAACTTGAACCCGACGTGCCGTTTCCGCCCGCAGCCGAGGGCCCGCGTGGGCGTCAGGGCTCACCGGGCTCGGTGACGCTTCCCGAGGGCTGGCTCCGCGATCCGGACGACTGCACGGTGCCCTCGGGAGCCGACGTCATGCACTCTGGGGGCTGACTCCGCTCTCGAACGAGACGCCTTCGAGACGCCACTGACGCCGTCTCGGACTGGCTCCGCATCGGGTTGTCTCAGTACGATGGGGGACCACTGCGGCAGGGACCGACCGGCTTCGATTGGCCAAGCCCCTGACGTGCTGCTAAAAGACTAGAAGCAGACGAGCTCGATCGGTGCACCCAGGACGCACCGCTTCCACACGGTCGGAGGCCGACAGGACATGAGTGACGGCGACAACGCCGCTCCCGGTCGTCGGCAACGGAGCGAGCCCGACGACGCCACGTCAGGTGCCGAGAAGTCCGAAAAGCCCGTCAACGACTGGATTACCCGATCGTCGCGGCCGGCGCCAGGCGCCGCGCCGTGGGAGCGCACGAAGACGACATCGTCCGCCTCGGCGGGCAATCACACCGATGGAGTGACGGTCGCCGACCTGATCGCGAAGATCGCAGGCACGGCTCCCGAACCCAAGCCCGAGGAACCGCCCGACCACGAGATTGGCAGCCGCGACAAGGCCGCCCGCGAGGCCGACACCGCCGTCATCCCCGTCGTTCCATCGCACGCCTCCGAACTTCCCGACCTGACTGACCTCGGCAGGGAACCCGCAACCCCCGAGCAAATCTTCGGCGACGAGCTAGTGCCGTTCGGCAACACGGTCGACGCGCCCGCGGATCCCCCGTCGCACCGCGGCCGCCACACCGCGATGGTGATGGGCCGCGTCGCGGCAGCGCTCATCGCGGTCCTCGCGCTGGCGATGACCGGTGCGGCGTGGCAATGGCAGTCGACGAAGAACCACAACCTCAACAAGGTCGCGGCGCTCGATCCGAACTCACGCGACATCGTCGACCCAGGTGCCCAATACGGCGACGAGAACTTCCTGATCGTCGGCACCGACAGCCGGATCGGCACCAACAGCGACATGGGCGCGGGCACCACCGACGACGCGGCGGGCGCCCGGTCCGACACCATCATGCTGGTCAACATCCCCGCCAACCGCAAACGCGTTGTGGCCGTGTCGTTTCCGCGCGACCTGTCGATCACTCCCATGCAGTGCGAGCACTGGGACCCGACGACCAGCACGTACGGACCCGCGACCGACCCCGACTCCCCCGTCTACGGGATGGACAAGGTCTACACCGAGACCAAGCTGAACTCGGCCTACGCCGTCGGCGGGCCCAAGTGCCTGGTGAAGGTCATCCAGAAGCTGTCCGGGCTGTCGGTCAACCGCTTCATGGCCGTCGACTTCGCCGGTTTCGCCAAGATGGTCGACGCGCTTGGCGGCGTCGAGGTCTGCTCCACCACTCCGCTGGAGGACTACGAACTGGGCACGGTGCTGCCCAACGCCGGCCGCCAAGTCGTCGACGGGCACACCGCGCTGCAGTACGTCCGAGCCAGGCAGGTCACCACCGAGACCAACGGCGACTACGGCCGCATCAAGCGTCAGCAGCTGTTCCTGTCGTCGCTGCTGCGCTCGCTGATCTCCAAGGACACGTTCTTCTCCCTCAGCAAGCTCAACAACGTGGTCAACCTCTTCATCAACGACAGCTACGTCGACAACATCCAAACCAAGGACCTCGTCGACCTCGGCCAGTCAGTCCAAGGCGTCAACGTCGGACGCATCACGTTCGTGACGGTGCCGACGGTCGGCTACGCCGACGAATACGGCAACGAGGTGCCCCGCACCGACGACATGCGCAGCCTGTTCGACGCGATCATCAACGACGACCCGCTCCCCGAGGAGAAGAACGTCGGCGCCCCGGCCGCACCTGGGACGACGCCCCAGGCCGCAATCCCCGCGCCCGACGACACCAACGGAGAGCTCGTCGACGCCGTCACCACCAGCCCCGGTGACATCACCGTGCGCGTGTCCAACTCGACCGGCGAGGACGGGTTGGCGTCCACGGCCGCCAGCGATCTTCAGCAGCACGGGTTCAACGTCGACACCCCCGACGACTACCCGGGCCCGCTGGACTCCACGACGGTGTTCTTCTCCTCCGGCAACGAACAGGCCGCCGCCACCGTCGCGTCGTCGTTCGCCGTTCCGGCCATCCCCGCGATCGAGCGGGTGTCCGGCATGGGCAACGTCATCCGCGTGGTGCTCGGCTCGGACTTCAGCTCGGTCAACCCCCCGTCGCCCAGCGGGTCGTCGGTGCAGGTTCACGTGGTGCACGATCGCAGCAGCGAGACCTCACATCTGCCGGAGGACTTGACCGTGACCAACGCCGCCGATACCACCTGCGAGTGACCTGCCGAGCGCCATCCTGGCAGGTGGCATTCACCTTTCGTTCATCCACGAGGGCATGACGATCCCGAGGCTCAGCCCGTAGGCTCAATACATGCGTACCGCCTACCACGAGCAACTGGCATCTTTGACGGACCAGCTCGGTGAAATGTGCGGCCTTGCCGGTGTAGCCATGGAGCGTGCGACCCAGGCCCTCCTCCAGGCCGACCTGGTTCTTGCCGAGCAGGTCATCACCGACCACGAACAGATCGCCGCGATGAGCGCGCGTGCCGAGGAGTCCGCATTCGTCCTCCTCGCACTGCAGGCCCCCGTCGCAGGTGACCTTCGCGCGATCGTCAGCTCCATCCAAATCGTCGCCGACGTGGACCGGATGGGTGCGCTGGCGCTGCACGTCGCCAAGATCGCCCGCCGCCGCCACCCGCAGCACGTCCTCCCCGAGGAGGTCAACGGGTACTTCGCCGAAATGGGCAGAGTGGCCGTTGACCTTGGCAACAGCGCCCAGGAGGTGCTGGTCACCCGCGACCCCGAGAAGGCGGCGCGCATCCGCGAAGAGGACGACGCGATGGACGACCTCCATCGCCACCTGTTCTCGGTTCTGATGGACCGCGAATGGCGCCACGGCGTGATCGCGGCAGTCGACGTCACGCTGTTGAGCCGGTTCTACGAGCGGTTCGCCGACCACGCGGTCGAGGTGGCCCGACGCGTCATCTTCCAGGTCACGGGCCGCTTCCCCGACGAGGAAGCCCTCTCCTCCGCTCAGTGACGCCTGATCCGCACGCCGTCCTTCGTGGCGGCCAGCAGATCGCGAAGCACCGTCGCCACGACCTGGAGTTCGGCGTTCCCGTAGGGCTTCAGGAAGTCGTGGATTCCCTGGTCCATCTCGTCGTGCAAGCGTCGGTGGGCCTCGACGACCAGCTCGCCGTCGCCGGTGAGCGCGAGCTGCACCTCCTTGCGGTTGCCGGGTACCGCCGTGCGCGTCACCAGGTCCGCCTCGACGAGCCGCTGCACGTACTTGGAGACGGTTCCCTTCAGCTGACCTGAACGGGAGGCGAGCCCGACGACGCCGACGGGTCCTTCGGCGATCACGGCGAGAAGGTGCATCGCCGACGACGGCAGGTCGCGCACCGTCGCCTCGAGCCGGGCCGGGCAGTGGGCCACCACGAAGTCGCGTTCGGCGTCGCCATCCTCGGCACCGGTCATCTCCAGGTCGAACTTGTCTCCCACTGCGGTGAGCAGATGGCTGACGTCCGCGATGAGCGCCGACTTGGTTTTCACGGAAACCATCTTGCCATCACCGCCGCGCCGTCGTACATTGTTTCCGTAGAAACTATTTCTGCCGAAACGAAGGAGTCACCGATGAAGGCCGCCGTTGTCGAAGAATGGGGTCGGGCACCGATCTACACCGACCATCCCGAACCCGTCGCGCGTGACGGCGGCGTCGTCGCCACCGTCGAGGCGTCGGCACTGACCAACCTCACCAAGGGGCTGGTGTCCGGAAAGCACTACGCCAGCAAGGAACTCACACTGCCCGTCATCCCCGGAGCGGACGGAGTGGCCCGCCTCGAGGACGGCACCCGCGTCTACACCGGCGCACTCAAGCCCTACGGGATGATGGCCGAGCGCACCCTGGTCGACCCGCACGGCGTGGTGGTCATACCGGATGACGTCGACTCCGTCACCGCCGCAGCCATCCCCAACCCAGGCGTGTCGGCCTGGATGTCGCTGGAGCATGCGGCCGCCATCCGCCCCGGCGACAACGTCCTGGTGCTCGGCGCCACCGGCGTCACCGGCTCGACCGCCGTTCAGCTGGCCAAGTCCGCCTTCGGCGCCGGGCGGGTGGTCGTGGCGGGCCGCGACACCACTCGACTGGACTGGCTGCGCACCGTCGGGGCCGACGACGCGATCGCCATCGGCAACGAGGATCTACGCGCCCGGGTGGCAAGCCTGCACGCCGAGCGTCCCTTCGACGCGATACTCGACTACCTGTGGGGTGAGCCCGCCGAGCAGGTGCTCGACGCTCTCGGCACCAGCGAACTGGCGGCCCGGTATCACCACACCCGCTATGCGCAGATCGGGTCGATGGCAGGCCTGACGATGACCTTGCCGGCAGGCATCCTGCGCAGCGCCGCCATCACCATCAGCGGAGTCGGCCTCGGCAGCATCCCACCAAAGGTCATCGGGCGCATTCGAGCCGAGGCACTGCCGAAGATGTTCGCGATGGTCGCGGCGGGCGAACTGCAGCTGGGCGTCGAGGCCCGATCGCTCGCCGACGTCGAAAGTGCGTGGACCGCAAAGGAACCGTCGGGCACCCGAATCGTGCTGACCCCTTAACCGAAGCGGCCCGAGATGTAGTCCTCGGTCGCCTTCTGCGTCGGGTTGGAGAAGATTTTCTCGGTGTCGTCGATCTCGATCAGCTTGCCGGGCTTGCCCGTTGCCTCGAGGTTGAAGAACGCGGTCTGATCACTCACGCGGGCGGCCTGCTGCATGTTGTGCGTCACGATCACGATGGTGAAGTCTTGCTTCAGCTCCGAGATCAGATCCTCGATGGCCAGCGTCGAGATGGGATCGAGAGCCGAGCACGGCTCGTCCATCAGCAGTACGTCGGGCTGCACGGCGATGGCGCGGGCGATGCAGAGCCGCTGCTGCTGGCCGCCGGACAGTCCGCCGCCGGGCTTCTCGAGCCGGTCCTTGACCTCGTTCCACAGGTTGGCACCCTTGAGGGACTGCTCGGCGACCTCGTCGAGGGCCTTCTTGCTGTGCCGGCCCTGCAGTTTCAGGCCGGCCACCACGTTGTCGCGAATCGACATGGTGGGGAACGGATTTGGCCGCTGGAACACCATGCCGATGGTCTTGCGAACACCGACCGGGTCGACGCCGGCGCCGTAGATGTCCTCGCCGTCGAGCAGCACCGAGCCCTCCACGCGGGCACCGGGGATCACTTCGTGCATGCGGTTGAGGGTGCGCAGCACCGTCGACTTGCCACAACCCGACGGGCCGATGAACGCCGTCACGCTGCGCGGCTGCACCGACAGTGCCACGTCGGCCACGGCATGGAACGCGCCGTAGTAGATGTTGACGTCCTTGAGATCGAGGCGCTTCGCCACGGTAGAACTCCTAAACCTTCTTGGGAGAAAAGATCTTTGCGACCAGACGCGCCGCGACGTTGAGAATGGCGATCAGCAGCACCAACGTCAGGGCTGCGCCCCACAGTCGGTCGGTGGGGATCGGGCTGGCGCCGGCACCGGCGGAGATCTGGTCGTACATCATGCCGGGCAACGAACCCATGAATCCGGCGAACATGTCGAAGTTGATCGACGCGGCGTAGCCCACCAGGATCAGCAGCGGCGCGGTCTCGCCCATCACGCGGGCCAGCGACAGCATGACGCCGGTGACGATGCCCGACAACGCCGTCGGGATGACGATGCGCACGATGGTCTTCCACTTCGGCACGCCGAGTGCGTAACTCGCCTCACGGAGATCCATCGGCACGATCCGCAGCATCTCCTCCGTGGCTCGCACGATGACCGGAATCATCAGGAGGACCAGTGCCAACGACACCGCAAAGCCGGACCGTTCGAACCCCAGCGTGGCGACCCACAGCGCGTAGATGAACAGCGCGGCCACGATCGACGGGACACCGGTGAGGATGTCGACCATGAAGGTGGTGATCTTGCCCAATCGCGTTCCGCCGCCGTATTCGACGAGGTACACCGCGACCATCACGCCGACGGGAATCGAGATCAGCGAGCACACCAAACCTTGCAGCAGCGTGCCCATGACTGCGTGGTAGACACCGCCGCCCGGCGAGAACGCAGTGGTTCCCGCCTGCGAGTTGGTGAACCACACGGGCGAGGTGACCGCCGCGAGTCCCTTGCTGACGACCGAGTACAGCACCCAGATCAGCGGGACCAGTGCGACCAGAACCGACGCCGAGACGAGCACGGTCGCAACGTTGTTGGTCAGCTTGCGCTTGGCGCTGACGCCCTGGAACGTCGACGCCTTGACGGGTGTGTCGAGTGTGGCGGTCATGCCTTCGCTCCCCTTCCGGCTACTGCCGCACGAGCCAGCGAGTTCACCACGAACGTGAGGATGAACAGCACCAGACCCGCCGCGATGTAGGCGCCAGCCTTGTATTGGTCGTTGAATTCGCTTGCCGCGGAGGCAATCTTGCTGGCGAAGGTGTAGCCGCCGTCGAACAGCGACCAGCCGAAGGCCGTCTGCGTGCCGCGCAGGATGATCAGCAGGGCGATGGTCTCACCCAGTGCGCGGCCGAGGCCGAGCATGGCACCGCTGATGTAGCCCGACAGTCCGAACGGCAGGACCGTCGTCTTGACGACCTCCCATCGGGTGGCGCCGAGCGCGAGGGCGGCCTCGATCTGTCCCCGTGGCGTCTGCATGAAGACCTCACGGGAGACGGCGGTGATGATCGGCAGGATCATCACCGCCAGCACGATGCCCGCGGTGAAGATGGTGCCGCCACCCGCCACCGACGCCGTGCCCGTCTTGAACAGGAACAACCAGTCCAGATTGGTGTTGAGCCACACGGCGAACGGCTTGAGCACCGGAGCCAGCACGTATAGGCCCCACACGCCGTAGACGATCGACGGCACCGCCGCCAGCAGGTCGACCACGTAGGCCAGCGGTCCCGCCAGTCGCCGCGGCGAGTACTGCGTCAAGAAGATTGCGATGCCGAGCGCGATCGGCATTGCGAGCACCAGCGCGAACAGCGACACGAAGATCGTCACCTGGATCAGATCCAGGATGCCGAAGGTCATCTTCGACGTGTCGGTGGTGATCCAGTTCCCGCCGTAGGTGAAGAAGTTCGCCTCGTTACGGCTGAGCGCGGGGATTGCGCGCCACAGCAGGAACACCGCGATCGCCGCGATCAGGACGACGACGGCGATGCCAGCACCCTGCGCCAGACCGCCGAAGATGCGATCCCCCAGGCGCACCTTGGCACCCTTCGAGGGGTTGGTGGAGATGGGGTCCGGGGACGGGAAGGGCGAAGCGATTACTTCGCCCGATCCCGCACCGGTTGGGTTCGGTGTCGTCACTGTCATCCCGTTGTCGGTCATTGCTTCCAGAACCCATCCTCACCGCGTTGGTGGCGGTATGCCAACCGTCTAGGCAATTGCGTCGACGGACTTGAGCAACCGCTCCTTGAAGCTGTCGGGCAGGGGAACGAAGCCGGCCGCCGACAGGTTGGCCTGACCCTGGTTGGCCGACACCGTCAGGAACGACTTCACCGCTGCGGCGGTATCGGCGTCGTAACCCTTGGAGCAGACGATCTCGTAGGTGGCCAGCATCAACGGGTAGGAGCCAGCTTCCTTCGAGGCATAGAGCGCGTCGAGGTCCAGGGTGAGGTCCATGCCCTCGGCCTTGAACTTGGCGTCACCGACGGCCTTCGCCGTCGTCTCGTCGGTCAGTTCGACCGCGCCCGCACCGCTGTCGATCTGCGCGAACGGCAGGTTCGCCGCGGCCGCAGGGCTCTTCTCGACGTACCCGATGGCACCCGGCGTGGCCTGCACCGCCTGTACGACGCCGGAGGACTTCTGGGCGCCTTCGCCCGCGCCACCCTGGAACTCCTTGCCAGCTCCCTTGGTCCACGTCTGCGGCGCCGCGGCGGTCAGGTACTTCTGGAAGTTGTCGGTGGTGCCCGACGAATCGGAACGGTAGATCGGGGTGATCTTGGTGTCGGGGAGAGTCGCGCCGCCGTTGAGCGCGGCGATGGCCGGGTCGTTCCACGTGGTGATGGCACCGGTGAAGATCTTGGCCAGCACGTCGGGGGTGACCACCAGTTTGTCGACGCCCTCGACGTTGTAGGCCATTGCAACCGGGCCGAACACCAGCGGCAGGTTCCACGCCGGGTTGCCGCCACAACGCTCGGTGGCCGCCGCGACCTGGTCGGCGGCCAGCGCCGAATCCGAGCCGGCGAAGTCGACCTGCTTGGCGAGGAACTGCGTGACACCCGCGCCGGAGCCGGTGGGGTTGTAGGACAGGGACTTGCCGGAGCACGCCTGGCCCCACGCCTTGTTGAACTCGGCGACGGCGTTCTGCTGGGCGGTGGAGCCCTCGGCGGTCAGCGCGGCCTTGCCGCCGCAGTCGGCGGCAGCGGAGGATGACGATCCCGACGCGGCGCTCGAGGTGCTTCCGGAGTTGTTGTCACTGCCACAGGCAGTCATCGTGACGAGGGCCACGGCCGACAGGCCCGTGCCAAGCACCTTGCCAAAGCGATTGAGCTTCACTGATCCCACTTTCGATTTTTTGTCTGCCTCAGGACTCCACGGCAACGTATTCGGCGCCGGTGGACGGGTCGCTGACGAAAGGTGAACGAGCAGTGAACAGCCTCAGCGAATTCACAGTTGAGGACTAACGGAGGGTGTACGCCACGTCCGCGGTGAAGACCCCGAAATTCAGCCGTTCGTACGTCTTGACGGCGGCCGAGTTATCAGCCTCCACGTAAAGGGTGACGTCGGCGGCCTCGCCGAGTCGGTCCGCCAGATGACGCAAGCCCACCAGCGTGAGCGTCGCGCCGAGACCGCGCCCCTGGGCGCTCGGGTCGACGCCGACGACGTAGACCTCCCCCAATGTCGGCCCGTGAACCTTGGTCCAGTGAAAGCCGAGAAGGGCGTCGGTCGTCGGGTCGAAGGCCAGGAACAACCCCTCGGGGTCGAACCACGGCTCGCCACGGCGCTCGGCGACGTCGGCCTCGGTCCAACCACCCTGCTCGGGGTGCCAGGAGAAGGCGGCGTTGTTGACACGCAGCAGCTCGGCGTCGTCCTCGGGTCCGGCATAGGTCCGCAGCAGCACGCCGTCGGAGACCTTGACCTCCGGCAGGTCGCGCAGTGGGCGGCGCATCTGGAGCAGTTCCCGCGCGGCGACGAGGTCCAGTGCGGCGGCGGTGGCGCGGGCAGGTTCGAGGTTGCCGTGCGCCCACACCCTGGTGCCGGAGCCACCTTCGGCGAAGGCCGTGCGAATCAGTTCCGAACCGATCCCCTGCCTACGGGCATCGGGGTGGACGACGACCTCGGCCATGGGTGGCGCGTCGGTCGTGGCAGGGGCCAGGTTCAGGTAGCCGACGACGTCGCCGTCGGCTTCGGCGACGAGGTGCCCGGTGCGGTCCCTTGGCAGTTCCCGGAGAATCTGGTCACCGACCGGAGCCGTCCCGTCGGCAGCGCGGGCGGCATCGACGACGGCCTTGACGCGTTGCTGGTCGGCATCGGAAAGGGCAGTCCGCCAACCGATTACGCTCACTTGGCTCGCAGCGGGTCGTTCAGTCCGTCGGCGAAACCGGCCGGATCCTGGTCGTAGGCGTCCGCGTCGTCGTAGTCGTCAACGGCGTCGGCCTCGGGCACCGGTGGGCGGCCTCGCGCCGGCCGGACGGCCTTGTAGCCGACGTTGCGCACGGTGCCGATCAACGATTCGTACTCGGGGCCGAGCTTGGCGCGGAGCCGTCGCACGTGCACGTCGACGGTTCGGGTGCCGCCGAAGAAGTCGTAGCCCCACACCTCCTGCAACAGCTGCGCCCTGGTGAACACGCGGCCTGCGTGCAGCGCCAGGTACTTGAGCAGCTCGAATTCCTTGTACGTGAGATCGAGCGGACGCCCACGAAGCCGGGCGGTGTAGGTGCCCTCGTCGATGACGAGTTCGCCGAGATTGACCTTGCCCGCGCTTTCCTGGTCGGCGGCCCCGCCGCGACGCCCGACCAGCAGTCTCAGCCTGGCGTCGATCTCCGCCGGGCCGGTGCTGGGAAGCAAGATGTCGTCCAGACCCCATTCGACGTTGACCGCGACCAGTCCGCCTTCGTTCACCACGGCGACGACGGGGACCGCCGTGCCGGTGGTGCCCAGCAGCCGGCACAGTCCCCGCGCAGCGGCGAGGTCGGTTCGGGCGTCGACGATGGCAACGTCAGCGGTACCCGCTTCGAGCAGCGACGACACTTCGGTCGGGGCGGCCCGGACGCTGTGCGCCAGAAGCGCCAACGACGGCAGCACCGACTCGGGGTGCGGGTCGAGGGTCAGTAGCAACAGATCCAACGGGTCCTCCAGCGCACTTCGGGAAGATCACCCGACATCATCTACGTCGACAAGTCCGGGCAATCTCCCAGATTCATGGCTGACACGTCGCCGTTACCGGCCGACGATCGCATAACGATAGCGTGCAACCTGCGAATTAGCCGCGCCGAACGGTTGGAGCGCACCCGAGTAGGCCAGAATGTCCGGGTGCGCAAGGTGCTGATCGGACTCGTCGCCACGGTCACGACCCTGACCGTCGGAGCCGTCGGCGTCGATTTCGGGACCGCCATCTATGCGGAGTTCCGCTGGGCGCGCAGCGTGCGATCGGCCAACCATCTGCCATTCGACCCGTGGGTGGGCATCCTCGGATTCCCCTTCGTCACCCAAGCCACGGGCCACCACTACCGCGAGGTGGAGATCAGGGCGGGTGGCGTCGACCACCCCGTCGTCGGCAAGGCGTCCATCGAGGCGACGATGCACTCGGTGGACTTGACCGAGACGTCGTGGCTGATCGGCCCGAACTCCACGCTGCCGGTCGGCAAGCTGGAAAGCCGCCTCATCGTCGACTCGACGCACGTCGGGCGGTTCATGGGCATCAAGGATCTGCTGGTGGAAGCCCCGCCGAAGGAGACCAACGACGCGACCGGGGGGACGACGGAGTCGGGCATCTCCGGCAGTCACGGGCTGGTGTTCACCGGAACGCCGACCGCGGCGGGGTTCGACGAGCGAGTCAGTGTGTCGGTAGACCTGTCGACGCCCGAGGACGACGTCACGACACTCGTCTTCAGCGCCACGGACGTGCTGACGGGTCCGGGCACGGCAGACGAACAGGTGCCCGACGACAAGAAGGCGGCCGTCCTCGCCGCGTTCGGCACCAGAATGCCGGGCATGAAGCTGCCGTTCGGGCTTGCCCCCACCACCGAGGGCGCGCGTGGCTCCGACATCATCATCGAGGGCATCTCCACGGGAGTAACGGTGGCGCTCGACGGGTTTAGACAGCCATGAGCGTCACACTTGTCCTGGTCGTCGCGGTGCTGATCGTGGCACTGACGGTGTCTGTCGTCGTCGGACGCGTGCTCACCAGGCGCGACGGCGTCGTGCGCAGTACCTGGGATGCCTCCGCCGCCGTTCCCGATCTGGGCCTGCCGCTGGGGAAGCCCGCGATCGTGCACTTCAGCGCGCAGTGGTGCGGACCCTGCGCGGGGGTGCGGCGGGTCGTCGACGACGTCTGCGCCGAGCTCCCCACGGTTGCTCACGTCGAGATCGACATGGACGCCAATCCGGCGGCCGCGCGCGAGCTTTCGGTGCTGTCGTTGCCGACGACGTTCATCTTCGACGCCGACGGTCGGCAGCGGTACCGCAGCTCGGGCGTACCCAAGGCCGCTGACCTGCGGTCCGCTCTCGAACCGCTATTGGCCTGACGGCCCTGTCATTGGGTAAGCTCTCGGCCGTGTCCACCCGCGTTGAGCACGAGCTCACCAAGCGCCGCGCAGTAGATCTGTGCCGCGTCGCGGGTTTCTGTTGTCGTTGTTGTAGCTGCTGAGTAGCTGCGCGCACCGCGCGTCGCCTCGGAGCAGCCGCTCAGGCATGCCCACGCCCAGCCTCGTCACAACAGCAGGAGTACACCGTTGCCGAACCAGAGCACCACACCAGACCAGGTCGACGTCCGGGGACCACGCTTCACGGCGTGGGTGACCACCGCGGTACTGGTGATCGCACTGCTGGTGTCGGCGTATAGCTCGGTTGCGGCCGCGATTCTGCTTGGGATCCAGGCGGCGGTGTTCGCCGTCGGCGCGCTCGGCGGCCCGCGCAAGCACCCCTTCGGCCGGGTGTTCGCCGCGTTCGTCGCGCCCCGGCTTGGTCCGGTGACCGAGCGCGAGCCCGTGCCGCCACTGAAGTTCGCCCAGCTGGTCGGCTTGGTGTTCGCGGTCGCCGGAGCCGTCGGCTTCGCCACCGGGCTGGTGGCGCTTGGCCTGGCCGCCACCGCACTCGCATTGGTCGCGGCCTTCCTCAACGCTGCCTTCGGCATCTGTCTCGGCTGTCGGCTCTACCCGCTCGTCTCCCACCTCCGTACCACTGCGCACCCCGCCTAACCTGTCGAATACTGAAGCAACCGAAGGGATTTCATCCATGGCACGTTCCGACGTCCTGGTCAGCACCGAGTGGGCCGAGAACAATCTCGACGCCCCCAACACCGTCTTCGTCGAGGTCGACGAGGACACCAGCGCCTACGAAGACGGCCACATCGCCGGCGCCGTTCGGCTTGATTGGAAGACCGAACTGCAGGACCCGGTCAAGCGCGACTTCGTCGACCAGCAGCAGTTCTCCAAACTGCTGTCGGACAAGGGCATCGCCAACGACGACACCGTCGTCCTCTACGGCGGCAACAACAACTGGTTCGCCGCCTACGCCTACTGGTACTTCAAGCTCTACGGCCACCAGAACGTCAAGCTGATCGACGGCGGCCGCAAGCGCTGGGAACTCGACGGCCGCCCCCTGGTCACCGACGTCCCCGACCGGGCCGCCACGTCCTACACCGCCTCGGCGCCGAACACCGCGATCCGCGCGTTCCGCGACGAAGTGATCGCCGCGATCGGCACCAAGAACCTCGTCGACGTCCGCTCCCCCGACGAGTTCTCCGGCAAGATCCTGGCCCCCGCCCACCTGCCGCAGGAGCAGAGCCAGCGCGCCGGCCACATCCCCACCGCCGTCAACGTGCCGTGGAGCAAGGCCGCCAACGAGGACGGCACCTTCAAGTCCGACGAGGACCTCGCCAAGCTCTACGAAGCCGCGGGTCTGGACGGCTCCAAGGAGACCATCGCGTACTGCCGCATCGGGGAACGCTCCTCGCACAGCTGGTTCGTCCTGCAGGAACTGTTGGGACATCGGAATGTCAAGAACTACGACGGTAGTTGGTGTGAATACGGCTCCCTCGTGGGCGCCCCGATCGAGTTGGGAAGTTGATATGTGCTCTGCACCCAAGCAAGGACTGACGTTGCCGGCCAGCGTTGACCTCGAAAAGGAAACGGTCATCACCGGTCGCGTCGTCGACGGTGCCGGTCAGACCGTCGGCGGTGCGTTCGTGCGCCTGCTCGACGCCTCCGACGAGTTCACCGCCGAGGTCGTCGCGTCGGCGACCGGCGACTTCCGCTTCTTCGCCGCCCCCGGCACCTGGACGCTGCGCGCCCTGTCCCCCGCGGGCAACGGCGATGCCAGCGTCGCGCCGTCGGGCGCCGGGATCCACGAAGTCGACGTCAAGGTCGCCTGAGCGTCACCCGAGGAGCGGTGCCCGCGTGAGTCGTGGGCACCGCTGCCGAGCCGGAACCCCCGGTCGCCGCACTGCTGGATAGCGCAACTAGAATCGACGACGTGGTTCTCTTCTTCGAGATTCTGCTCATCGTGGCAGTCGTCGTCATCACCTGGTTCGCCGTCTACGCGGTGTACCGGCTGGTCACCGACGACTTGTGACGGCAGACGGCACCCCCGAGGTCCCTGGCGAGGCGACTGAGCCCGAGGGTTCGGGGAGTTCGGTAATCCCCGGCTCGGGTGACCGCGCCTTGGCGACCGCCGCCGAGCGCGCCAAGGTCACCGCCGCGCGGAACATTCCCGCGTTCGACGATCTGCCCGTCCCCACCGACACGGCCAACCTCCGCGACGGCGTGAGCCTCAACGATGCGCTGCTGGCCCTGCTGCCGCTCGTCGGCGTCTGGCGCGGCGAGGGCACCGGTCGTGGCGCGGACGGCGACTACCCGTTCGGCCAGCAGATTTCGGTGTCGCACGACGGCGGCGAGTACCTGACGTGGGAGGCGCGGTCCTGGCTGCTGTCTGAGACCGGCGAGTACGTGGGTCCGTCGCTCCGGGAGTCCGGCTTCTGGCGCTTCGTCAACGACCCGGACGATCCCGCGGAAACCCAGGCAATCGAGCTTCTGCTGGCCCATTCCTCCGGTTACGTCGAATTGTTCTACGGCCATCCCTTGAACCAGTCTTCGTGGGAACTGGCGACCGATGCCCTGGCCCGTAGCAAGTCGGGCGTGCTCGTCGGCGGCGCCAAGCGCCTATACGGCATCGTCGAGGGCGGTGACCTGGCGTACGTCGAAGAACGCGTCGACGCCGACGGTGGGCTCGTTCCTCACCTCTCGGCGCGGCTGACGCGACACGTCGGCTAGTGCGCCTGCACACCCTCGCCGTGGCGGTCGCCGCGACGTGCCTGCTGGCGTCGTGCTCCACCAAGTCACCTGAACCACAGTCACCCGAACCCGCGGCCCCGCCCACCACGTCGAGCGTTCACGGATCGCTTGCCGAGTGCCTTTCCAAGCACGGCGTGCCCGCTGCCGTCGGTCCGGCAGTGGCGGCGCCGCCCGGAGTCGACGCGAACACCTGGCGTAACGCGATGAAGGACTGCTCGCCGCTCGGTCCTGGGCCTGCGAACTAGCCCCGGACATGGAGCGGCCCCCGAGCCGTTGGTTCCTGGTTGGACGGACCGAGGGGCTCGGGGGCCGGGTGACTGCTGGGAATTCGCCAGCGCACGCTGGTAAACACCCGGTGCTGCTAGCGGGCAGCCACCTCACTTGTCCATGAGTCAATCAAATTCTCGGACCACCTCCTTTCACGTGTGAAATCGAAGGTACCCCCGAAAGCCGGTGTCGGCAACCGATTTTCGGCGACCAATCAGTCCAGCTCACCGACGGCCTCGTCGACGATCTCGGTCATGTCGACCACCCCGTCTGCGGTGGGTAGGACTGCACCGTCCAGCGTGTGCACCCGCGCCGCCAACGTAATGCTCGAGAGCAACCAAACCCCCTTGGCAGCAAGGAGATCCGTCGTTCGGAGCCGACGTTCCTCACACGTTTCGCCGCGTCGGCGGGCGACCTCGAACACCGCCTTGACCGTGGTACCGGCCAGGATCGGCAGCGTGTTCGGCGGTGTCGCCAACACGCCGTCTTCTGCGACGATCACGACGTTCGACCGTGGGCCTTCGAGCACGAATCCGTCGGCGCTCGTCAACACCACGTCACCGACTCCGAGACGCTGAGCGTGGCGCAGCGCAGCGGCATTGGCGGCGTAGGACAGCGACTTGACTCCGGCGATCGACCACGGCGCCGGGCCGGAACCACCTGGGCCGTTGGCTACGGAGAACCCACGGTCCAGCGTCATCGCCGACACGCCGTCCCGCCGTGCGATCAGTGCCCGATCGGGCAGCGGCGAGACCGTGACGAAGCCGATCGGTCCGCCGCCGCGGCCACGGCCGAGCACCAACCGCACGATCGCGTCGCCTGCGCCGGGCCACGCCTGGGCTGCCGACGCGACGGCGGACCGCCACTGGGCCACGACCGGCGGCGGCAAGCCGATGGTCGACGCGGAACGCGCCAGCCGTTCCAGGTGCGCGCCGATCAGGCATCCGCGCCCGTTTCGGAGCAGCAGGGTCTCGAAGACGCCGTCGCCGCGACCGAACAGCGGATCGTCGGCGCGGACGACCGGGTGGTCCGCGGTGACGACCTCGCCGGAGAGGGTGACGACGATCTCGCCGCGGGACGCCATAGGGCCCGAGGATAGTGCCGGTCGACCTCCGTACGCTGGAAGGATGTCTGCCGTCCCCGCTCCAGAGTCCGGCCCCGACGCGGGCGCCACGTGGCACTACGGCGACCCGTTTGGGGAGCAGCGTGCCGCTCAGAACGGCGTCGTCCTGGTGGATCGGTCACACCGCACCACCATCGCGCTCACCGGCGACGAGCGGCGCAAGTGGCTGCACACCATCTCGACCCAGCACGTCGTCGACCTCCCCGATGGCGCCGTCGTCGAGAATTTGAGCCTCGACGTGCAGGGACGTGTCGAAGATCACTGGTTGCAGACCCAGCTGGACGGGGTCACCGTCATCGACACCGAACCGTGGCGTGGCGAGCCGTTGCTGGCCTACCTACGCAAGATGATCTTCTGGGCCGACGTCGTCGCCGAGCCCGCCGATCTTGCCGTCTTGTCGCTCGTCGGTCCTCGGGTGGGTGATCCCGCCGTATTGGCCTCCGTCGGCATCACCGCGCTACCCGCCGTGGCGTCGGCATCACCGCTGGCAGACGGCGGTTTCGTCCGCACGCTCCGCGCGGACGAGGTCGACCTGGTGGTGCCGCGCGACGCGGTGCCGGCGTGGCGCGCCAAGCTGCTCGCGGCAGGCGTCCAGCCCGCGGGCATCTGGGCCTACGAGGCGCATCGCGCGGCGGCCGTCCGACCTCGGCTCGGCGTCGACACCGACGAGCGAACCATCCCGCACGAGGTCGGCTGGATCGGTGGCCCCGGCGAGGGTGCCGTTCACCTAGAAAAGGGCTGCTACCGAGGTCAGGAGACCGTAGCGCGCGTCCACAACCTCGGGAAGCCGCCAAGGATGCTGGTCTTGTTGCAGTTGGACGGTTCCGCGGATCGGCCGGCCACCGGTGATCCCGTGCTCGCCGGCGGGCGCGCCATCGGGCGTCTGGGCACCGTCGTCGACCACGTCGACCTGGGTCCGATCGCCGTGGCGCTGCTCAAGCGAGGCGTTCCCGCGGACACGCAGTTGACCACCGGCGGCGAGACCGAGGTGAGCGCTCTGATCGACCCGGATTCGATGCCAGAGGCGGCTGAGGTGGGCGCCGGACGGCTCGCCGTGGAACGTCTGCGGGGCGCTAAGCGTTGACCTGAACGTCGCCGCGCTCGCCGTGGAGACGACCCTGCCAGCATGAGACCGCCGGGCACGGTAAAGTGTCGTCAGGACGATAAAACACATTCAGATCGGAGCCGCCTGCTAATCGGGCCGCTCCGTTATTGCGCGAGGGGGTCCCCTATGGGCCGCGGCCGGGCGAAGGCGAAGCAGACAAAGGTCGCTCGCGACCTTAAGTACAGCTCGCCACAAACCGATTTTCAACGGTTACAGCAGGAGCTGGGTGGTACCGGTTCCCCCGAGCCGGACATCCTGAGCAGCGACGGGCCAGTGGACGATCGCTGGGTCGACGACGACGACTGGCGCCGCTGAGCGGTCTCCCCGGAACTCGGGTCGACGTCGCGGAGCTCAGAACCTCGGGTGCTGCCCGACCAACTGAGCCCGCGACATTCCCTTGCCGCCCTTGGTGACAGTGCCGAGGGTCCAGCAATCCAGGTGTCGCGCAGTCAAGATCGCCAACGCACGGTCGGTGTCCTCCGGCGCGACGATGGCGACCATGCCAATGCCCATGTTGAACGTCTTGTCCATCTCGGCGCGTTCGATGCGTCCGCGCTGGGCGATCATCGCGAACACGGGAGCTGGCGTCCACGTTCCGCGATCCAGCTCGGCGCTCAACCCGTTCGGGATGACCCGCTCTAGGTTGCCTGCGAGACCGCCGCCGGTCACGTGGCAGAACGTTCGCACCTGGGTTTCGGCGGCCAACGCTAGGCAGTCCTTGGCGTAGATGCGCGTCGGCTCGAGCAGCTCCTCGCCGAGGGTGCGGCCGAATTCCTCGACGTGCCCGGCGAGGTTGCCGCGGTCGAGCTCCAGCAGCACCTTGCGGGCCAGGGAGTATCCGTTGGAATGCAGCCCGGTCGAGGCCATCGCGATGATGACGTCGCCCGGCTTGACGCGATCGGGTCCGAGAACGTCGTCGGCTTCGACCACGCCGACCCCGGTCGCGGAGATGTCGTAGTGGTCCGGCGACATCAGGCCCGGGTGTTCGGCGGTCTCGCCGCCGAGCAGTGCACAGCCGGCGATGACGCAGCCGTTCGCGATGCCCGAGACGATCTCGGCAACGCGTTCGGGGACCGTCCGGCCGACGGCGATGTAGTCCTGCAGGAACAAGGGCTCTGCACCGCATACGACGAGGTCGTCGACGACCATCGCCACCAGGTCCAGCCCGACCGTGTCGTGCTTGTCCATCGCCTGGGCGATGGCCAGCTTGGTGCCAACCCCGTCGGTGGACGACGCGAGCAGTGGTTCGCGGTATCCGCCGCGCAAGGCGAACAGCCCGGCGAATCCGCCGAGCCCTCCCCGCACCTCTGGTCGAGTCGCCTTGGCCGCCCACGGTTTGAACAGTTCGACTGCGCGGTCACCCGCCTCGATGTCCACCCCCGCAGACGCGTAGGAGGCGATGCTGTCGTCGGGCCGCTGATCCTCGCTCATCGGGTATGAGGGTACCGGTCGCATCGATCGCGGTGCACATTCCATGCCTGGTGTGACACGCTGCGCGGATGAACACCGTGCGTGGGCTGGTCACCGTCGTCGTCTCCGTAACGGCGGCGGTCGCGTCGTCTCTCGGTTCGGCTGCGACGGCGTCCGCCTCCCCTAGCGTCGGGGTGGACGCCAGGATCCTGTCGCAGGCCACCGTCGACGGCCACGACTACATCACCAAGGAGATCACCATCGCGCCGGGCGGCACGACGGGGTGGCATTGGCATCCAGGCCGGATATTCGGCGTGGTTCGGGCCGGCACCCTGACCCACAACTTCGCCGACTGTTCGATCGACGGCATCTATTCGGCGGGGGCGCCCATCACCGAGGGCAGCGGTCCCGACCACGTCCACGTCGGCCGCAACCTCGGTTCCGAACCCGTCGTGATGTGGGTTCTCTACATCGACGACGCGGGCGCGCCGCTCGCGGTCGACGCACCGAACCCGGGCTGCCCGTTTGAATAGGTCCCCTGGCGGACATCCGTACTGGTGACTGCTCCGAATACCTCGGTAGTGGAAACCGACGGACGGAGGCTAGATGTCGGACGTTGAGTCACGCCGCTCATTGGTGACGGGTGCAACCGGATACATCGGCGGGCATCTTGCCGCCCTGCTCGTGGAGCGGGGCCAGAACGTGCGCGCAATGGCGCGCACGCCGGAGAAACTGCGCGACGTGCCGTGGCGCGACGAGGTCGAGGTGGTGCGTGGGGATCTCGGCGATCCCGATTCGCTGGTCGCCGCCTTCGACGGGGTTGACGTCGTCTACTACCTCGTCCACTCGATGGGCAGCTCGAAGGACTTCGTCCGCGAGGAGGAGAACTCCGCGCGCAACGTGGCGGCCGCCGCCGAAAAGGCTGGCGTGCGCCGCATCGTCTACCTGTCTGGCCTGCACCCCACCGGCGAGCTGTCCCGTCACCTTCGCTCGCGCAACGCCGTCGGCGAGATCCTGATGGCCTCGTCTGTCGAGACCGTCGTGCTGCAGGCCGGCATCGTGGTCGGCTCGGGGTCGGCGTCGTTCGAGATGATCCGGCATCTGACCGACCGGCTGCCGGTCATGACGACGCCGAAGTGGGTACGCAACAAGATACAGCCGATCTCCATCGACGACGTGTTGCACTACCTCGTCGAGGCCGCCGACGCCCCTATCGAGAAGTCACGCACCTTCGACATCGGCTGTCCGGACGTCTTGGAGTACGCCGACGCCATGCAGGTCTACGCCGAGGAGGCGGGGCTGCGCCGACGGTTCATCGTGGCGCTGCCGCTGCTGACCCCGAGCATCGCAAGCTGGTGGGTGGGCTTGGTGACGCCGATTCCGTCGGGTTTGGCGCGTCCGTTGGTCGAGTCGCTCGAGCACGACGCGGTGATGTCGGAGCACGACATCGACGCCGTGATCCCGCCGCCGCCGGGAGGCCTGACGGGGTTCCGTGAGTCGGTGGTCCGGGCTTTGAAGCAGGACGGCGCGACGGGCAAGGGCCGTCGTCACCTGATTCGCTTCAGTTCGGTTGCGCCGCAGTAACTCTCAGGGACGACGCGATGGCGGAGCCGTCAGGGACGACGCAGCGCCGAGGCGTTGTCGTTGTCGGACTGAACGCCGGTGCGGGCCGCGTTGGCCAGCATGTGTTCGATGACGTTCTTGCCAAGCGCCGACTCGCTGGGCAGCTCGATCGGGTACTCCCCGTCGAAGCAGGCCGAGCAGAGCCGGGATGCGGGCTGTTCGGTGGACGCGATCATCCCCTGGTGCGAGATGTAGTTCAGGCTGTCGGCGCCGATCGCACGGCGCACCGCGTCGAGCATCTCCGCTTCGTTGGCCCCCGCGTTGGACGCGTTGGCGATCAGCTCGGCGGGCGTGGCGAAGTCGATGCCGTAGAAGCACGGCCACTTCACCGGCGGCGAGGCGATGCGGACGTGCACCTCGAGGGCGCCGGCCTCACGGAGCATCCGGATCAAGGCGCGCTGGGTGTTGCCGCGCACGATCGAGTCGTCGACGACGATCAGCCGCTTGCCGCGGATGACTTCCTTGAGCGGGTTGAGCTTGAGCCGGATGCCGAGCTGACGGATGGTCTGCGACGGCTGGATGAACGTGCGGCCGACGTAGGCGTTCTTCATCAGGCCCTGGCCGAACGGGATGCCCGACTCCTGCGCGTAGCCGACGGCCGCCGGGGTGCCGGATTCCGGGACGCCGATGACGAGGTCGCCCTCGACCGGCGATTCTCGAGCCAGCCGCCTGCCGATGTCGACGCGGGTGGCGTGCACCGAGCGACCGCCGATGACGCTGTCGGGGCGGGCCAGGTAGACGTACTCGAAGACGCAACCCTTGGGGGTCGGGTTGGCGAAGCGGGTGGAACGCACGCCGTCGGCGTCGATGGCCAGCAATTCGCCGGGTTCGATGTCGCGGACGAAGGCGGCGCCGACGATGTCGAGCGCGGCCGTCTCCGACGCCACCACCCAGCCGCGGTCCAGCCTGCCGAGGGACAGTGGGCGCACGCCGTGCGGGTCGCGGGCGGCGTACAGCGTGTTCTCGTCCATGAAGGTCAGGCAGAAGGCGCCGCGAACCGTCGGCAACAACTCCAGCGCGGCCTGCTCGAGGGTGGCATCCGCAGCACCGTGGGCCAGCAGCGCACCGAGGATGTCGGAGTCCGTCGTGGCGGCGGTGGCACCACGCATGTCGGTCAGCCCCGCTTCACGGGCGCGCGCGGCGAGTTCCGTCGTGTTGACCAGGTTGCCGTTGTGGCCAAGGGCCACGCCAGTTCCCGCCGCGGTGTTCCTGAACACTGGCTGGGCGTTCTCCCAGGTCGTGGACCCGGTGGTGGAGTAGCGGCAGTGGCCGATGGCGACGTGGCCTTCCATCGCCGCGAGCGTCTGCTCGTCGAACACCTGACTGACCAGCCCGAGGTCCTTGAACACCAGCACCTGGGAGCCGTCGGCGACGGCGATGCCTGCCGCCTCTTGCCCTCTGTGCTGCAGGGCATATAGGCCGTAGTACGAGAGTTTCGCCACATCTTCGCCAGGTGCCCAGACGCCGAAGACGCCACATTCTTCTTTGGGCTCGTCGTCCGTCTGGTCGATCGGGTCGATCTGCTCGGCGGTCACGATCAGTGTGCTCCCTAGGGGCTGTGGGTGACGGGCATCAGTCTACGGTCAACATCGGTCGAAGGTGGAATCGAGGCGCGGTGTCCGTGAACACTTCAACAGCGAAGGCCCCGCGCGCATTTCTCGACGGAGGTGTGACGCGCGTGGAACCCGACGGGGAACGGACCGACGACGAATCGCGGACGTGGAGTCTCGGCACCCGGATCGCCTTCCGATTCTGCGTCGTCTACTTCGGGTTGTTCTGCCTCACGTTCGCGCAGATCACGTTCGCCTTCGCCGGGGTGTTGGCCGGCCTGCTGCCGGACGGCGCCGTCATCTGGCAGCAGGTGGCCCTGCAACCGGTCACCGGGTGGTTCGGCCGGACGGTGCTTGGCGTCGACGCGGTTCTGACACCCGGCTCCGGGAGCGGTGACCAGGCCGCGATCTGGGTGTACGTCGCGTGTCTTCTGACGGTGGCGGTGCTCGCGACCGTCGCGTGGTCGGTGCTGGACCGGCAGCGCGGGCGGTACCCGAGGCTGGCGGCGTGGTTCACGGTGTTCCTGCGCCTATGCCTTGGTGGGCAGATGATGTTCTACGGCTTCGCGAAGCTCATTCCGACGCAGATGCCGTCACCGCCTCTCGCGGCGCTGATCGAGCCGTTCGGAAACCTGAGCCCGATGGCGGTGTTGTGGCTGCAGGTCGGCACCTCCCACCCGTACGAGATGGCGCTGGGAGCCGTCGAGGTGCTCGCCGGGGCGCTGTTGTTCGTTCCGAAGACGGCGACGCTGGGCGCGTTGGTGAGCCTGGCGGGCACGGGACAAATCTTCCTGCTGAACATGACCTACGACGTGCCGGTCAAGATCCTGTCGTTCCACCTGGTGCTGATGAGCGCACTCCTGTTGGCGCCCAACGCAAGACGGCTCGTCGACGCCGTAGTGCTCGGCCGTGGCGTCGGCCAGGAGCGGCGGGCCGCCCCGTTCGACTCGCCGCGGCGCAACCGGCTAGCCGGGGTTGTCCAAGTGGTACTCGGCGTGTGGGTGTTGATCGGGTGCGTGACGCTCGGCCTGCAGACCTGGCGCGAATTCGGTGACGGGCGGGCCAAGCCGGAGCTCTACGGCATTTGGCAGGTCGCCGAGTTCTCGGTCGACGGAACCCCGCGACCACCGCTGCTGACCGACGACATCCGCTGGCAGAGAGTCGTATTCGACCATCCCGGGGTCCTCACCTACCAGTTGATGAACGGCGATCTGGTGGACGTCGCGGCAGACACGACGGGCGGCGTGCTGGCGGTGCCGGACGGCGGCTCGTTCACGGTCGATCGAGCGGGCGACGACCTGCGCCTGGTCGGACGCTGGAAGGACGAACCCACGACGGTCGTCCTGGAACGTCGACCACTGGAGGACTTCACCCTGCGCAACCGTGGATTCCACTGGGTGCAGGAGGCGCCGTTCTTCGGCTAGGGCACTAGCGGGACGACGGGCAGCCAGTCGGCGATCTCCCCGGCGCGCGACCCCGACGACTGCAACGTCCCGTTGGCGAGCGCGTCGGGCATCGCGAGAAGACCGGTGGCCAACAGGAGCCAGGTTCGGGGGTCGGTCTCGACCACGTTCGGCGGGTTTCCACGGGTGTGCGCCAAACCCGAGATGCACTGCACGGCAACGAAGGGCGGCACCCTCACCTCGACACTGGCGCCAGGCGCCTGCGCGGCGAGGGTCCTGGCGGTCAAGCGCACCGCGTCGGCGATGGCGCTGCGATCGGGCATGGCGACGGTGTCGTCGCGCAGCCAGTCCGCGACGGCCGAAACGGCTTGGCGGGTCTTCGTCGGATCCGCTATGCGGCGGGCGGCCATACCCTAGTCTCCCAGAATGGCTTTCGACCGCCACCGGCCGCCATACAGGCTGGCAGGAGCGGTGCTGGTGGCGATCGTCGTGCTCTTCGGCGTGCTGATGGCCAAACAGTACCGCGGAGACTTCGTCGAGCAGACCGAACTCGTGGTGGTGTCCGACCGGGCCGGCCTTGGCGTCGACCCCGGCTCGAAGGTCACCCTCAACGGCGTCGAGATCGGGCGGGTGGCCGGCGTCGACGTCGCCGAGGCCGACGGTCATCAGCAGGCGCTCATCGCCCTCGAGGTGAAGGACGAATACCTTGCGTCGATACCGTCGAACGTCCTGGCCGACGTCAAGGCCAGCACCGTCTTCGGCAACAAGTACGTGTCGTTCGTCTCGCCGGAACACCCTTCCGCAGAACATGTTTCGCGCGGATCGGTGATCCCGGTGCAGTCGGTCACCACGGAGTTCAACACACTCTTCGAAACGGTTACGTCGATCGCGGACAAGGTGGACCCGATCAAGCTGAACCAGACGCTGACCGCTACGGCACAGGCCCTTGGCGGCCTCGGAACCAGGTTCGGGATGTCGCTCGAGGACGCCAATGCGATCCTCGCCGACCTGAACCCACGGTGGCCGCGGTTCCGCGATGACGTCGCGCGCGCCGGCGAACTGCTCGACGTCTACGCCGACGCGGCGCCGAATCTTCTCGACGGGCTCGACGCCGCCGTGACCACCGCACGCTCACTCAACGCACGCCGTGGCGACGTCGACTCCGCGTTGATGGCGGCAATCGGATTCGGCGACACCGCAGCGGATCCGCTGGAACGCGCCGGCCCCTATCTGATTCGCAGCGCAGCGGACTTGGTACCGACGACCGCACTGCTCGACGACTACCGCGGCATGATTCTGTGCACCGTGCGCAACTACCACGACGTCGGGCCAAGGATCGCCTCGTCCCTCGGCGGCGACAACGGATATTCGTTGGCGGCGTTCGGAACGCTGACGGGCGCTGGCAATCCGTACATCTATCCCGACAACCTGCCGCGGATCAACGCCCGTGGCGGTCCGGAGGGGCGACCCGGCTGCTGGCAGAAGGTGACCTACGACCTGTGGCCTCACCCCTATCTGGTGATGGACACCGGATACAGCATTGCGCCCTACAACCACGTCGAGTTGGGTCAGCCCCTCGCCGTCGACCACGTGTGGGGACGTCAGATCGGCGAGCTGACAATCAACCCGTGACGCTGCAGGACCACCGCCGCCACCGCTCCCGCCTCGTTGATCGCCAGGTGCGCGAGCATCGGCGCGGCGAGGCTCCCCGTGCGGTCGTATAACCATCCGAAGACCCAGCCTGCCGCGCCGGTGACGGCCGCGGTCCCGACGACCGTCTCCCCCGCTCCGCGCGCGTCGACGACGTGCGACATCCCGAACGCCGCCGCCTGAAGGACGCGGCCCCACCGTGGTCCGAAGGACTGCGCCGCAACGGTTCCCAGAGCGGCCCGGAATGCGGCCTCCTCCGACCAGACCGTCCCGATCGGAATGCGAATCAACAGCCACTTCGCGGCTGACCCGGGAATCGTCCGTTGCGTCACACCCGACCGGACGGCCGGCACGGCCATGGCCGACGCCACCGTCGTCGACACCGCGGCCGCCACCCGAAGACCAAGCCGCACACCGTGCGTCGAGGCGGGCCGCCGCAGTCCAAGCGGTGCGTCGGTCCACCAGACCAGCACCCCGCCAAGGCCGGCGTTGAGTGGCACGTGCCACCGCGACGGCAGCTTTGGCGCGACCAGGCTCCAGCCGACCAGCGCGGCCGCCAGCACCAATGGCCTCGTTGCGCTTGGCTTGGTCAATATTCGCTGCCGGCGTCGTTGACGGCGGCGCGGACTCGTTCGGTGTCAGCGCTCGTCCAGCCGTCCGGCGGGATGACGGCGACCCAGCCGTCGAGCACGGAGTCGCCGTAGTTGTGACCGTGTCCGGCCGGCACGCTGGATGCATTGGTCATGTCGGCACTGACCTGCCAGAAGGTGATGATCGGATACCACCGCATCGACGTCGTGCGGTCCAGTCCCGCAGGCTCGATCAGCCAGTCCGGTCGGTCGAACACCAGCTCCGGCGACCACCAGACGATCGGATCGGAGGCGTGCTGCAGGAACAGCACCCGGGTTCCGCCCCATTCGGGCCGTGCGATCTCCGCGATGTCGGCGCTGGTGTTGGCCTGCGAGAAGCGGACCGTGCTGCCGTTGTCGTAGCGCGGCTCCACCTCTGGTGTCCAGGGATCGCGGCGCTGCACCAGAGCCCTCCACAGTGAGCTCTGGTTGGGTGGGCCGACCCACAGCACCGCGGAGAAGCCCATCCGCGCGATGTCGGGAAGCCAGTCGAAGACACCCTGCCCTCCGAGCGACCCCAGACTCTCTCCGTACAGCACCAGCTTCGGCCTGCGTTCGGCGGGCAGTCGGGACCATCGATCGTGCACGGCCGTGACGAGCACCCGAGCCGACTGCACGGACTTGTCCCGATCGCCAAGGAACGAAATCCAGCTCGGCAGATACGAATACTGCACGCCGACGAGCGCGGTGTCGCCGGCGTACATGCTCTCGATCGACCTGGCGGCGACGGGGTTGATCCATCCGGTGCCGGTGGTCGGAACGATGACGAGCAGTTTGCGGTCGAACGCACCGGTGCGCATCAGCTCGCTGACGACGACGTTGGCCCTGGCCTGGTCGGTGTCGGCGGTCTCGAGGCCTGCGTACACGCGGATGGGTTCCTTGGCTGGCCGGCCGGCGAGTCGAGTCAGTTCGGCCGCGTGCGGGCCCGTCGCGACGAAGTTCCGGCCCTGGAACCCCAGCGTCTCCCAGGCAGCGAACGACGTTGGACTGCCAGATCGTTCGGGCTGCCGAGGTTGCGAGACGCCGTCACGCGTGGTGGCGTTCTGCGGCTGGAACACCCCGCTGGCACCGGCGAGGAATCCTCGGTACAGGACACCGTTGACCAGGGAGACCACCACAACCACGACGATGGCGGACCCGATGACCATCGCGATCTCCTGATGCAGGTGCCACCGCCGGATGAACATCCTGGCAAGCAGTTTCACCGCGTCGAAGAGCACCCGCGCCACACAGACGCACGCCCCGCCGATCACCACGGCCGCCAACAGGGTGCGCAGGTACCCCAGGTTGGTCGGGCCGGCGATGCCCATCTCGGCGGCGACCTGACGCTGCCACGCCGCCGCCGGAATCAGCATCGACACGCACACGACGATCGAGGAGACGACGAGGCCGACCTTCAGCGCGTTCAGCGTCTTCCTTGGCGGCGGCCACCACTGCCTATGGTGCAGGGCGATGCGATGGAACGCCTTGGCGAGCACGACGCCGATGGCGTAGCCGATCGACGCGTTGACGCCGCCGATCAACCCCTGAAACAGCCAGTCCCGCGGGAGCAGTGACGGCGTCAGCGACAGGCAGAAGAAGACGGTGGCGACGGCGACCCCACCGAAGTCGAGGCGCACCAGGCTCCACGCCCAGACGACGACGGGGTGACGTTCGACGCCGCGCCGGCGTCGTGGGATGTCGGCGATGGATTCGCCGGTGACGGTTGAGGTTTCGCCACTCACCCGAACAGTCCGGGAAGCACGCCCTCCGACGTGCGGCGCAACTCGTCGAGACTCACGCTGAACTGGCCCTGGACCTCGATGGACGTGCTGCCTTCGTCGACGACGCCGATGCGTTCGGCGGGCAGTCCGCGGGCCTCGCACATGGCACGGAATCGGCTCTCTTCGGTGCGCGGAACCGCGACGACCACCCGCCCCGCGGACTCGGAGAACAACGTCACGAAGGGGTCGGCACCCTCCGGGAGGATGATCCGACAACCCGTTTCACCGGCGAGCGCGGATTCCAGGACGGCTTGAATCAGCCCACCCTCGGACAGGTCGTGCGCGGCGGAGATCAAACCGTCGCGCGACGCCGATACCAGAACCTCGGCGAGCAGCTGTTCGCGCGCCAGGTCCACCTTGGGCGGCAGGCCGCCGAGGTGGTCCGCGGTGACCTGAGCCCAGACGGAACCGTCGAACTCGTCGTAGGTGTCGCCCAACAGGATCAACGTCTCGCCGGGTTCGACGCCGAAGGCCGTCGGGACGCGTCGCCTGACGTCCTCGAGGACGCCGAGCACGCCGACGACCGGAGTCGGAAGGATCGGCGTGGTGCCGGTCTGGTTGTAGAAGCTCACGTTGCCGCCGGTGACCGGAATGCCAAGCACCGCACAGCCATCCGCCAAACCGCGCACGGCCTGGGAGAACTGCCACATCACCCCCGGGTCTTCGGGAGAGCCGAAGTTGAGGCAGTTGGTGACGGCGACCGGCGTGGCACCGGTGACCGCGACGTTGCGATAGGCCTCCGCCAGCGCCAGCTGGGCACCGGTGTACGGGTCGAGGAACGTGTAGCGGCCGGACGCGTCGGTTGAGATCGCGACGCCGCGACCGGTGGCCTCGTCGATGCGGAGCACGCCACCGTCGGCATGCTCGGCGAGCACGGTGTTGCCGCGGACGTAGCGGTCGTACTGCTCGGTGATGAAGGCCCGGCTGCAAAGGTGCGGGCTGCCAAGGAGTTTCAGCAGGGTCTCGCGCAACTCCTCACCGGTTGACGGACGCGGGATCGACGCCGACGTGTCGGCGTTGAGGGCGTCCTGCGTGTCGGGCCGCTCGACGGGCCGCTCGTAGACCGGACCTTCGTGCGCGACGGTCCTCGGGGGCACGTCGACGACGGTCTCGCCGTTCCAGGTGATCTGCAGCCGGTCGCCGTCGGTCACTTCGCCGATGACGGTGGCCAGCACCTCCCACTTACGGCACACGGCCATGAACGCGTCGACGTTCTCGGGTGCCACGACCGCGCACATGCGTTCCTGCGACTCGCTGGACAGCACCTCCGCGGGCGTCATGAACTTGGCCCGAAGCGGCACCTTGTCCAGTTCGATCGACATGCCGCCGTCGCCGGCAGATGCGAGTTCGGAAGTGGCACAAGACAATCCGGCGCCACCAAGGTCTTGAATGCCAATCACCAGGCCCGCCGCGTACAGCTCGAGGCAGCACTCGATGAGCACCTTCTCCATGAAGGGGTCACCGACCTGGACCGATGGAAGCTTCTTGCGGCCGGGGCCCTCGCCCTCGTCGCCGCCGAAGGTCTCCGACGCGAGCACCGAGACACCGCCGATGCCGTCGAGACCGGTGCGGGCGCCGAACAGGATGATCTTGTTGCCAGTACCCGACGCGAAGGCGAGGTGCAGGTCCTCCTTGCGGAGCACGCCGATGCACAGCGCGTTCACCAACGGGTTGCCCGCGTAGGACGGATCGAAGATCGTCTCGCCGCCGATGTTGGGCAGACCGAGGGAATTGCCGTAGCCGCCGACGCCACGCACGACGCCGTCGAGCACCCGCCGGGTGTCGGGCGCGTCGGCCGGGCCGAAGCGCAGCTGATCCATCACCGCGACCGGGCGGGCGCCCATGGCCATGATGTCGCGGACGATGCCGCCCACGCCGGTGGCCGCACCTTGGTACGGCTCGACGTAGGACGGGTGGTTGTGCGATTCGACCTTGAAGGTCACCGCCCAGCCGTCGCCGATGTCGACGACGCCCGCGTTCTCGCCGATGCCGGCCAGCATCCCCGCGCGCATCTCGTCGGTGGTCGTCTCGCCGAAGTAGCGCAGATGCACCTTCGAGGACTTGTAGGAGCAGTGCTCGCTCCACATCACCGAGTACATGGCCAGCTCGGCGTCGGTGGGCCGACGTCCGAGAATGCCACGAATCCGCTGGTACTCGTCGTCCTTCAGACCGAGCTCACGGAATGGCTGCGGCTGATCGGGGGTAGTAGAGGCTTGCTCGACACTGTCCACTTCGTGGGAGTACGCGGATGTCACCTCAGTAGTTTATTCGCTCTGCCGACCGGCGAGCGCCCGCGCCGCGACGGGCCCCCCGAAACCGTGCAAAACGACGCTGCCCAGCACCACGACGACCACGATCAGCAGGATGGTGTCCTCCACGGGTGGGTCGAGCACGTTGTAGGCCAACAGCCCGAAGACGATCACCGCCGCGCCGTGTGGACCAAAGCCGCCCAGCATGACCCGTTCCGGCCACGTGAACTTCGAGCCGAACATGGCCAACAGGACGGGCAGCATCCGCACGAGTGTCAGCGCCAAGAGGCCGAACGCCACGATCCCGACGGTGAGATCGGCCTGCCAATAGGCGATCAGGACCACGCCGCCGAAGACGAACCACATCATCGCCGTCAGCAGGAAGCCGAGGTCCTCGATCAACTCCAACTCACGCTCGGCGTCACTCGATTGGCGGTAGTAGTGGTACGCGACGCCGCATAGGTACGCCGCGACGAAGCCGTTGCCGTGCCACCAGATGGCCAGCGTGTAGGCCACGGCCGGCGCAGCCACCACCAGCACCCGCCGGGACTGGTCGGTCATCAGGTTCTTGCGCTCGGCGAGGTTGGCGCCCAGCGCGAGCCCGGCGCCCACCAGGAACCCGACCAGGATCGCCTTCGCCGAGTGGGGAAGCGCCTCGCGAAGCTCGTCCCACACCGAGCCCGCCTCGACGTGCTGATCGGCCACGGCGAGGGCGAAGAGGAAGATCGGCGAGAGGATGCCGTCGTTGTGCCCGGCCTCGACGTTGAGCAAATCGCTGACTCGACCCGGAAGACCCCCTGGCCGCACGATCCACTGTGCGGGGGCGAAGTCGATCGGCACCACGATGCAGGCGACGACGACCACCGTCGCCAATGACAGGCCGGGAAGCAGCCACAGGCCGAGCAGGACGGCGATTCCCACGCTGATCGGCAACGCCACGAACAGCATCCGGAAGGCCGAGCGTGGATGTTCGCCGAACAGCCCGGCGCGCATCGCGTTGGCGTCGACGAACAACAGCACCGCCAGGACGATCTTGGCGGCCTGCTCGGCGGTCTCGGAGTTGAGGGTGTCGGCCAGCGAGCCGTGGGTGGTGTATTCGACGACTGCGCCGGCGAGGAGCAGGAAGAGCGGGGGCGTGATGCGCCACCGTTCCATGCGGCGAGCCGAGAGGGCCCACACGGCCAACAGGAGCGAGATGGCGATCAGCGACAGCAACACGACGGTGATCCTGCCCGGTGAGCTATCCGCCCGCTATGCAGAAGGCATTGCCCTCCGGATCGGCGAGCACCACCCACCGGAAGTCGTCACCGAAGCTGTTGCGTTCCACCTCCCTGGCGCCGAGTTCGACGGCCCTGGCCACCTCGGCCTCCATGTCCGCGGCGTGCAGGTCGAGGTGCGCCTTGTTCTTGCCGGGCGTCGGGTCGGGCACCCGCTGGAAGCCGAGAGCGGCGCCGCCCTCGCGGGGTACGAGGACGAACTCACCCGGCACCACCGCGTTGACCTCAGTTCCCAACACCCCCGCCCACCAGGCGGCGAGCGCGTCGGGATCCTCGCAATCGAACGTCACGGTCGCAATCTCGAGACTCATGCCTGAAGAAGGTAATTCACACCGGTGACAGGAAGGCCTGCAATGCGGCGGAATAGGCCTGCACGTCGCGCGCGCCCATCAGTTCGCGGGCCGAGTGCATTGCCAACTGCGCCGCACCCACGTCGACGGTCGGGATTCCGGTGCGCGCCGCCGTCATCGGCCCAATGGTCGACCCACACGGCAGGTCCGCGCGGTGCTCGTATCGCTGCAGCGGCACCCCGGCCTGCGCGCAGGCCAGTGCGAAGGCCGCCGCCGTCCTGCCGTCGGTGGCGTAGCGAAGGTTCGGGTGCACCTTCAGCACCGGGCCGCCGTTCACCTCGATGAGGTGACCGGGTTCGTGCCGCTCCGGATAGTTCGGATGGGTCGCGTGGGCCATGTCGCCCGAGGCGACCATCGAACCTGAGAGTCGACGCAGGAAGCCCTCGCGCCCGTCGCCGCCGGTCAGGGCGATGCGCTCCAGCACCGTCGGCAAGAGTTCGGACTGGGCGCCGTGGTCCGACGTCGACCCGACCTCCTCGTGGTCGAACAGCGCCAGCACGGGGATGTAGCGCCGCGGGTCCGCGGCCAGGAACGCCTCCAGCCCGGCGTAGCAGGTGCCTTGGTTGTCCAGGCGTGGCGCACTGACGAGTTCGCGGTCGGCGCCCACCAGCGTCGACGGCGTCAGGTCGTGGGTCATCAGATCGGCCGCCAGCACCGCGCCGGGGTCGACGCCCGCGTGCTCGGCGACCCAGTCGACGAACGGGCGCACCCGGTCGCCCACGCCCCAGACGGCGTTGACGTGGCGCTGCGGGTTCAGCTCGACGCCCTTGCGGTCGTCGGACAGGTGGATTGCCAGCTGCGGCACCCGCAGGACGGGATCGTCGACGCGCACCAACACGTCGTCGACCGCATTGCCCTTCCGGACCGACAGCCTGCCGCTGATCCCGAGGTCACGGTCCAGCCAGGAGTTCAGCCACGCCCCGCCGTACGGTTCCAGCGCGACCACCTGCCAGCCGGCGACGACCCGATCGGGATGCTGTTTGACGCGCAAATTGGGGCTGTCGGTGTGTCCGCCGACGATGCGGAACGGCGCGCCGTCGGCGGCTGCCTTCCAGGCGACCAGCGAACCGGCGCGGACGGTGAAGTAGCCCTCACTGCCCGACGGCCAGGACTCCCCCTCCAAGAGCTCGAGGTAGCCGGCCGCACGCAGACGCTCGGCCACGGTCGCGCACACGTGGAACGGCGACGGCGAAGCGTCGATGAAGTCGCACAATCCCTGGGGGCTAGCTGCCATCTTTTCATCTTGACCGGTGCCGTCGGTGATCTTGACGCTAGGGTCCCTGATGTGTCCGATCCGCAGCCGCAGAAGGTGCTGGCGCCCCTGACGCCCGCCGCCATCTTCCTCGTCGCCACCCTCGACGGGGGAGGCGAGGACGTCGTGCACGACGCGCTCGGCGACATCTCGGGTCTGGTGCGGGCGATCGGCTTTCGCGACCCGTCCAAACAGCTGTCCGTGGTGACCTCCATCGGCTCCGACGCGTTCGATCGGCTCTTCTCCGGTCCGCGCCCCGCGGAACTGCACCCCTTCGTCGCGCTCGACGGCCCCCGCCACCACGCACCGTCGACTCCGGGCGACCTGCTGTTCCACATCCGAGCGAACTCCCTCGACGTCTGCTTCGAATTGGCCGGGCGGATCGTCGACGCGATGGCAGGCGCCATCACCGTCGTCGACGAAGTGCACGGCTTCAAGTTCTTCGACAACCGCGACCTGATGGGTTTCGTCGACGGCACCGAGAACCCCGACGGCCCAATCGCCTTGAACGCCACCCAGATCGGCGACGAGGATCCCGACTTTGCCGGCGGAAGCTATGTCCACGTGCAGAAGTACCTTCACGACATGAGCTCGTGGAACGCGCTGTCCACCGAAGCTCAGGAGCGCGTGATCGGCCGCACCAAGCTCGACGACATCGAGTTGGCCGACGACGTGAAGCCCCCGAATTCGCACCTGGCCCTCAACGTCATCACCGACGACGAGGGCAACGAGCTCAAGATCCTGCGGCACAACATGCCGTTCGGCGAAGTCGGCAAGGCCGAATTCGGGACGTACTACATCGGTTACTCACGGACTCCCGCGGTCACCGAGCGGATGCTGCGCAACATGTTCATCGGCGATCCGCCGGGCAACACCGACCGCATCCTGGACTTCTCCACCGCCGTCACCGGCACCATGTTCTTCGTGCCGACCGCGGACTTCCTCGACGACCCACCGCCGCTGCCCGAAACATTCTCGGCCGCAACGACTTCTGCATCCCTCGCTCCCACCGGCTCGCTGTCGATCGGCAGTTTGAAAGGACAACCCCAATGAACAACCTGTACCGCGAACTGGCACCGATCACCGACGAAGCCTGGGGCGAAATCGAATTGGAGGCCACCAGAACCTTCAAGCGCCACATCGCCGGACGACGCGTCGTCGACGTCAGCGCACCCGGTGGTCCGGCGAAGGCCTCGGTGAGCACCGGTCACCTCGTCGACGTCGCGCCGCCCGGCGAAGGCGTCGTGGCACACCTCCGCGAAAGCCGGCCATTGGTCCGGCTTCGTGCGCCGTTCACCATCGCCCGCACCGACATCGACGACGTGGAGCGCGGCTCGCAGGACTCCGACTGGGACCCGGTGAAGGCAGCTGCGAAGCAGTTGGCATTCGCCGAGGACCGGGCGATCTTCGAGGGTTACAAGGACGCGTCCATCGACGGCATCCGCAAGTGCAGCTCCAACACCGCTCTTGCGCTGCCGTCGGACCCCAAGGAGATCCCCGACGTCATCTCCCAGGCACTGTCGGAACTTCGGCTGGCCGGCGTCGACGGTCCCTATTGCGTGCTGCTGTCGGCCGACGTCTACACCCAGGTCAGCGAGACAACCGCGCACGGCTATCCGATCCGCGAACACCTCAACCGGCTCGTCGACGGCGAAATCATCTGGGCTCCAGCGATTGACGGTGCGTTCGTGCTGTCCACCCGCGGCGGTGACTTCGACCTCCAGCTGGGTACCGACGTGTCGATCGGCTACCTGTCGCACGACGCCCAGAGCGTGCAGCTGTACCTCGAGGAGACGCTGACGTTCCTCTGCTACACGGCAGAGGCTTCGGTCGCGCTGACCCCGTAGACCGGCCCTCCCCGCGCCTCCCCGCGCCTCCCCGCGAGTGTGCGTGTCTGCGGCCGACACGCCGCGGCGCAATGCCACTTCGTGCACGCTGGCGTAGGTCACATTGGCGGGCGCGGGCCCCGTCGATCTCCATCCGATCTCCACGGAATCTTCACGCGAGGATCAGCAGCTGCGACGAGCATTGAATTCGTCAAAGCAGGTGCCGATCGACTCCAACGGCGAAGCCGACTCAGCGCGCCCGCTTCATCCGAGCTGCGCGTCCGGTCAATTATCTGGTTGTCCCCCTACGTCGGTGGGTCCACCTCGTCGGCACCGAGACGCTTGCACTCGCCGCCGCCCTCCACAGGGGCGGACATCTCGAAGGGGACCGGCCGATGCTGCGTTCAGATCCGTCCGTAAACGCCGAAGCCGTAGCGCCGGAGCCCGTCGACCACGTTCTGGCCGCCAGGTTTGTCAATGAGGTCATCCCGCACTCCGCCACTCTGCTCGGCCACGCCATCGGATTGACCCACCATCGGTCAGATGCCGAGGACCTGGTGCAGGAGACCATGATCAAGGCCTACGTGTCGTTCGAGACGTTCCGCGAGGGATCGAACGTCAAGGCGTGGCTGTACCGCATCATGGCGAACACGTGGGTGGACCGGCACCGGTTGTCGCTACGCCGCCCGGCCGAGCAATTCCACGGCGATTTGACCGACCCACAGACGGCCAGCCAGGCCGTCGTCATGGGCAGTATGCCGTCCGCGGAGTCAGAGGCCTTGAAGTCGGTGCCCAGCGAGGCCGAAGTTGCGTTGAGTGATCTCCCGCCCAACTTGCGCGAGATCGTCTACTACGCCGACGTACAGGGCTACCGCAACACCGAAGTTGCCGAGATACTCCAGATCCCAGTCGGCACAGTGGGATCGCGCCTCTTCCGAGGTCGACGCGAACTGCGCGCCAGACTGACTGAGCGCTGCCGTGCCGATGAGTGCGAGGCGCGGAGGTCCGCCTGAGCCGGGCGACGCGTTGATCGGCAATTACGCGGCGAGCACCGCATCCAGCGCGGAGTAGAACAGCCCCAACCCGTCGTCGGACGGACCGGTCAGCGCCTCGGTGGCGTGCTCGGGGTGCGGCATGAGGCCGACGACCCGGCCGTTGGCCGAGCTGATGCCGGCGATGTTGCGCAGCGATCCGTTGAGGTTCTCGCGGTAGCGGAAGACGACGCGGTCCTCGCCCTCCAACTCGTCGAGCACGTCTTCGGACGCCACGAAGCGGCCTTCGCCGGACTTCAGCGGCACCAGCAGGTCGGCGCCCTTCTCGTAGCGGGTGGTCCACGCCGACGACGTCGACGCCACCTCCAGCCACACGTCGCGGCACACGAAGTGCAGACCGGCGTTGCGGGTCAGTGCACCTGGCAGCAGTCCGGCCTCGCAGAGCACCTGAAAGCCGTTGCAAATGCCGAGGACCGGCATGCCCCGACCTGCTGCCGCGACGACTTCACCCATCACGGGCGCGAACTTGGCGATCGCACCGCAGCGCAGGTAGTCACCGTAGGAGAACCCGCCGGGCACCACGACGGCGTCGACGCCCTTGAGGTCGGCGTCGGCGTGCCACAGGTTGACCGACTCCGCCCCGGCCAGACGCACGGCACGGGCGGCGTCGACGTCGTCGAGCGTCCCGGGGAACGTGACGACGCCAACCCTGGCGGTCACCCTTCCTCCCGGGTCACGGTCCAGTCTTCGATGACGGTGTTGGCGAGCAGCGACTCGGCGATTTCGGACAACGTCTCATCACTCACGCTGTCGTCGACCTCCAACTCGAATCGCTTGCCCTGCCTGACATCTGAGACGCCTGACACGCCGAGGCGGCCCAAGGCTCCGACGATCGCCTGACCCTGAGGGTCGAGGATCACCGTTTTGGGCATCACGTGCACTACGACGCGGGCCACGCGCGGCTCCTGTCCTGAGAAGTTGATTGCTCGGGGCTCACTCTACCGGGACGTATCGGGCCACAATGGAGCCATGCAACTGACACACTTCGGCCACTCCTGCCTGCTAGCGAGCTTTCGCGAGGGCGACTCCGAAACCACCGTTCTGTTCGACCCGGGCACCTTCTCCCACGGCTTCGAGGGAGTCACGGGGCTCTCGGCCATCCTCGTCACCCATCAACACCCCGATCACGTCGACGTAGAGCGTCTACCTGCACTGTTGGACGCCAACCCGCAGGCCGCTCTGTACGCCGACCCCATGACGGCGGCCCAACTCGGCGACGCCTGGCAGGCGGTCAACGCCGGCGACGCGTTCACCGTCGGCCACCTCGCGGTCCGCGGTGTCGGCGGCACTCACGCGGTCATCCACCCCGAGATCCCGGTGATCGACAACGTGTCGTACCTCATCGGCGACGAAGGGCATGCCGCCCGGCTGATGCACCCCGGCGACGCTCTCTATGCGCCCGGTGAGCCCGTCGAGGTGTTGGCCACCCCGGCTGCGGCGCCCTGGATGAAGATCTCCGAGGCGGTGGACTACCTGCGAGCGGTCGCCCCGACGCGGGCCGTGCCGATCCACCAGGCGGTGGTGGCCAAGGAAGCCCGCGGCGTCTACTACGGGCGCCTGTCGGAGATGACCGACACCGACTTCAGGGTCTTGGATGAGGAGAACGGGACGGAGATTTAGTGGGGCGAGCGAAGCGACGGGAGAATGTCGTGGGGCGAGCGAAGCGACGGCTGACGTTCACGGGTCACATCGCCGGCTTCGGGACGGGCGCTGGCGTCAGAATGGTGGTCGGGTCGTGGCTGGAATCCCCGTTCGGCCGCTTCGCCGACGTGATGGTGGAGTCCGCCGACGGGCACCGCACCTTGCTGGCACCGTCCGAGGAGATCGCCGAATTCGTCTCGGACACATACACCTTCGACTCAACCGAGATCGGCCCCGTCACCGTGGACCACGTGGCAGGCGCCCTTTCGGTCGCGGCGCCGGGACTCGTCCTGGCGGGCAGGTTGGGTGGCCCCGCACCGTTCGACCGATTACTCCGGTTGGTGCCGGGCCGGCTCGCCACGGCACCGGCGTGGCTGCGGGTCGTCGATCCCGTCGCGTCCCGCCTTATTCCGGGGGTGCGCACGTACGGTTCGGCGGGCAACGGCCGCCGGGAGTACTACGGCGTCCGCCGAAGCAGACGAATAATACTGGTGGACGGCATCTTTCGCGGTGTCGACCTCGGCGGGCTCGCACCGCTGGACCCGCCCGTCCGGTTCGGCTTCTCCTCGGCGCCGAAGACCCCTCAGATGGTGTCGGTGACGACGACCATCGAGCTGCCCGCTCGCTAACCGTTGTCGCGCACGGCAGCCCGGCCAGCGGCCCGGCCGGAGAACACGCAGCCGCCGAGGAAGGTGCCCTCCAGCGACCGGTAGCCGTGCACTCCGCCACCCCCAAAGCCAGCCGCCTCGCCCGCGGCGTACAACCCGTCGAACGCCGCGCCGTCGGCCTTGAGCACCCGTGAGTCGAGGTCGGTCTCCAACCCGCCCAACGACTTTCGCGTCAGGATGTGCAACTTGACCGCGATCAGCGGACCCGCCTTCGGATCGGTGATCCGGTGGGGCGCCACGACCCGGCTCACCCGGTCGGGTAGGTAGTTGCGGGCGCCGCGGATCGCGGTGATCTGGCTGTCCTTGGTGTACCGATTGGCGACTTCGCGGTCGCGAGCGGTGACCTCCGCCTCCACGACGTCGTAGTCGAGGCGTTCGACGTCGGGGACGTCGTTCATCTTGCCGACGAGGTCACGCAGCGTCGTCGCCGAGACGAAGTCGACGCCGCGGTCGACGAACCTCTGCACGGGCGCCGGGGCGCCGGGCCTGACGCGGGAGAGCACCTGCCGAATGCTGCGCCCGGTCAGGTCGGGATTTTGCTCCTGCCCCGAGAGCCCGAACTCCTTTTCGATGATGCGCGCGTTGAGGACGAACCACGTGTAGTCGTGGCCGGTCTTCGCGATGTACTCGAGCGTGCCGAGGGTGTCGAAGCCCGGATAGAGCGGGGCGGGAAGGCGCCGGCCCGTCGCGTCGAGCCACATCGAGGACGGTCCCGGCAGAATCCGGATGCCGTGGCTGGCCCAGATCGGGTCGTAGTTGGTGATGCCCTCGGTGTAATGCCACATCCGGTCACGGTTGATCAGGTTGCCCCCGGCGGACTCGGTGATGCCGAGCATCCTGCCGTCGACGTGGGCGGGGACGCCGCTCAGGAGTTGACTGGGTACCCGGCCCATCCTCGCCGGCCAATTCTTGCGGACCAGATCGTGGTTGCCGCCGATGCCTCCGCTGGCCACGATGACGGCAGGCGCCCGAAATTCGAATTCACCGACAACGTTTCGTGACGATGCGACACCACGGGCCGCGCTCGACGGTTCCAGCACCGCGCCGCGCACCCCGGTGACCGCACCGGCGTCGACGATCAGTTCGTCGACGCGATGCCGGTGGGCGAATCGCACCCGCGAACCCGCCGCCAGCAGTCGTCGGGCGAAGACGTCGACGATGGCTGGGCCCGTGCCCCAGGCGATGTGGAAGCGGGGCACCGAATTGCCATGCCCGCGAGCGTCGTAGCCGCCCCGCTCGGCCCAGCCGACGAGCGCGAAGGTCTTCAAGCCGCGCTCGCGCAGCCAGCTGTGCTTCTCCCCCGCAGCGAAGTCGACGTAGGCGTGTGCCCACTGCCGCGGCCAGTGATCCTCTGGGCGGTCGAATCCCGCCGTGCCAAGCCAATCCTGCAGCGCCAGCTCGTGGCTGTCGCGGATGCCCAGCCGCCGCTGTTCGGGGCTGTCGACGTAGAAGAGCCCGCCGAACGACCAGAAGGCTTGTCCGCCGAGGTTGGCGGCGTTCTCCTGGTCGACGATCAGGACCGTGCGTCCCTTGTCCAGCACTTCGCAGGCGGCGACCAGACCGGCGAGACCGGCTCCGACCACGATGACGTCAACATCGGCCATGAGGCCACGTTAGCCGCCTCGAGTCAGGCGGCGTCCGTCACGTCCGTCAGCACCGGTTTTGGCGCCCAGCGGTACACCGCGGGCACGCATCGGTGCAGGAGGGCGAGGTCTACCGCGTCAAGCATCGCCTGGCGCGGGCCGGGTCGGCGCAGCTGCCCGGCGGACACGGCGACGCGGACGGTGCCGTCGCGGCGGGCGGTGCGCTCGGCGGAGAGCACCAGCGTCCGGCACCACCACGTTTCGGTGAGGAAGCCCTCCCCGATCCCGACGACCCTGGCCCTCGACGTCGTCCCACGGACCAGGTCGGTGATGCCGCCAAGCTCGGCGACAAGACGAAACCCGTTGCGGGGCAGGGCGACGAGAGTTCCTTGCGAACACGTCCAGCCCGGCGCGGCGAACAGCCTGGTCCGAAGTCCGAGGTGCTCGAGGACGCGGTCGGCACCCATCAGCCGCAGGTTGGCCTCGTGCGCCTGCAGACTGGCGAACTCACCTCGACGCTTCTTGGTGGCGGCCTCGTCGTAGCCGTGCAGGACGACGGCGTCGCCCTCTGCGCGACGCCGCGTCAGCCACTCCACGGTGTGGGCGTCCCGGTCGAGCCGGTAGCCGCCCTTCCGACGGGGTGCTACGAGGAACGACGCAGGCACGTTCCGCGCGGCGAGCTCGTCGCGAAACGCCTGGGCGTCGGTCAGCGTGCGGTCGGTAATCCCGGAGATCGAGACGATGAGTTCTCCAGCCACGCATCGCAGTATCGCAACGTCAGGTGTGCAGAAGGTGTCGTCCGCGTGCGTGGGAGTTGACGTCTTGGGGTTACCGCGGCAGCACGGCCTCGATGGCGCTGATCACCTCGGGGGCGTCGGGCTCGGTTCGCGGCCGGAAGCGGTTGACGATCTCGCCACCCGGCGCAAGGAGGAACTTCTCGAAGTTCCACTGCACGTCACCCGCTTCGCCTTCGGCGTCCGCCGCCTTGGTCAGCTCTGCATACAGCGGGTGCCGGTCGGCCCCGTTCACGTCGACCTTCGCCAGCAGCGGGAACGTCACACCGTAGGTGGTGGAGCAGAACTTCCGGATCTCTTCTGCGGTGCCCGGTTCCTGCCCCATGAACTGGTTGCAGGGCACCCCGAGCACGGTCAGCCCGCGGTCGCCGTAGTCCTTGGCCAGCTGTTCCAACGCGGTGTACTGCGGCGTCAGACCGCACTTGGAGGCGACGTTCACGACGAGCACTGGTCCGTCGGCCAATTCGGCCAGTGACGTCGGCGTGCCGTCGAGGGTGGTCAGCGAGATGTCGGTGAGGCTCATGGGCGTGACGCTACCGGCTGGGCGCCGTGGTGGTCCCGGTCGGCCGTCGCGAGCACCCAGGCGTACATGAACGCCGCTTCCTTCCAGCGTTCGTAGCGTCCGCTGATCCCGCCGTGCCCGGCGCTCATCTCGGTCTTCAACAGCACCGGGTGGGCATCGGTCTTGCTGTGCCGCAGCGCCGCAACCCATTTCGCTGGCTCGACGTAGTACACCCTGGTGTCGTTGAGCGAGGTCATGGCCAGGATCGCCGGATAGTCCTTGGCCTCCACGTTCTCGTACGGCGAGTAGGACTTCATGTAGCGGTAGACCTCTTCACTCGCCAGTGGGTTGCCCCACTCGTCCCACTCGGTAACCGTCAGCGGCAGTGAGGGATCGAGGATCGTGGTGAGCGCGTCGACGAACGGCACCTGGGCGAGGATGCCAGCGAACAGCTCCGGAGCCATGTTCGCCACCGCACCCATCAGCAGGCCGCCGGCGCTGCCGCCCATCGCCACCAGGTTCTCGGGCCGGGTGACGTCGGTGCCCACCAGATGTGCTCCAGCGGCTACGAAGTCGACGAAGGTATTCTTCTTCTCGAGCATCTTGCCGTGCTCATACCACGGCCGGCCCATCTCGCCGCCACCCCGGACGTGGGCGATCGCGAACACCACGCCCCGGTCGAGCAAGGACAGGCGTGCGATCGAGAACCGCGGGTCCTCGCAGGACTCGTAGGCGCCATAGCCGTAGAGCAACGTCGGGGCCGGAAACGTCAGGCCCACACGGTGAATGACCGACAGCGGGATCCGCGTCCCGTCGGGGGCGAGTGCCCAGTCCCGCCGTTCCACGTACTCCTCGGGCCGATAGTCGCCGAGGACCGTCTGTTCGCGCAGCAGGGTCCGTTCACCGGTCGCCAGGTCGACGTCGTAGACGCGCACCGGAACGATGAACGAGGTGGTCCCCACCCGCAGCACGGGCGCCGACCAGTTCGGATTGCCCGACAGGCCAGACGACGTCAGCTCCGTCTCGAAGGTGATCTCCTCGGGCGCACCGTAGGTGCCGTCTTCGGCGATGCGCCACAACTGAATTCGCGGCAGCGCGTCGCTTCGGTAGCTGACGACGAGGTGGCGGTCGAACGCGTCGACGGCGTCGAGGCGGACGTCGGCGCGGTGTTCGATGAGCGTGTGGAACGCCGACGGATCGCTGACCGGCGCCTCCACCAGCATGAAGTTCTCGGCGCCGTCGTTGTGCAGGATCAGGAAGCGGTCCTCGCCACCGACGACGGCGTGCTCGACCGAGTACTCGACGCCGTCGCGCCGCGGCAGGATCGAGACGAACTCGGCCTCTCCGTCGGCGGCGTCGCCGTAGAACACCTCGGAGGTCACCGAGCTACCGGCGGCGATGAACACGTACTTGTCGCTGCGACTGCGGCCCACGGCGACCCAGAACCGCTCGTCGGGCTCGTGGAAGACCTTGGAGGCCGGCACGCCGGCTCCGAGGCGGTGACGCCAGATGGTGTCCGGGCGCCACGCGTCGTCGAGCGTCGAGTAGTAGACGGTGTGGTTGTCGGCGGCCCACGTCGCTCCCGCGCCGATGCCCTCGATCACGTCGTCGTACAACTCTCCGGTGCGCAAGTCCTTGAAGCGCAGGGTGTATCGCTCGTCGCCGACGACGTCGACCGAAAAGGCGAGCGTGTGACCGTCGACGCTGATCGACGCCGCGCCGAGTGAGAAGAAGTCGTGGCCCTCGGCTTCGACGTTCTCGTCGAGGAGTACCTGCTCCCCTGGTACGGGCTCGTTCTCGTCGAGTTGCGGTGGCGTCCAGTCCCCGAGATCGGCGACTGGGCAACGGCAGTGGATGCCGTACTGCTTGCCCTCGACGCTGCGCCCGTAGTACCACCACTCGCCGCGGCGGGTCGGCACCGACAGGTCGGTTTCCTTGGTGCGGGCCTTGATCTCGTCGAAGATCTTCTGCCGCAACGACTCCAAGTGGTCGGTCTGCTCGTCGGCGTAGGTGTTCTCGGCCTCCAGGTAGGCGATCACCTCGGGGTCGGACTTGTCCCGCAGCCACTCGTAGTTGTCGACGAAGACGTCGCCGTGATGCTCGCGGCGGTGCTCGACGCGCTTGGCAATCGGCGGTGTGCCGGTCATTTGGCTCCGATCCAGTCTGCGAACTTCAATCCGGAAATGCGTTCGTACGCGTCGATGTAACGCGCCCTGGTGGCGTCGACGATGTCGGGCGGCAGTGCCGGAGGTGGGGTGTCGCCGCCGCGATCCCAACCGGAGTCGGGCCCGGTCAGCCAGTTACGGACGAACTGCTTGTCGAAGCTGGCTTGGACGACACCTTCCTCATACGAGTCGGCCCTCCAGTAGCGCGACGAGTCGGGGGTGAAGACTTCGTCCGCCAGCACCATCTGCCCGTCCTCGTCGACCCCGAACTCGAACTTGGTGTCGGCGATGATGATGCCCTTGCTCAGGGCGTGCTCGGCGGCTTCGCGGTAGATGTTCAGCGTCAGGTCGCGCAATTGGGCGGCGCGCTCGGCGCCGACCACCTCGACGATCGCCTCGAAGCTGACGTTCTCGTCGTGGCTGCCCAGCTCGGCCTTGGTGGCGGGAGTGAACAGCGGCTCGGCGAACTTGCTGGCCTCCGTCAGCCCCTCGGGGAGTGCGATACCGCAGACCGCACCGGTCGCGCGGTAGTCGACGATGCCGGACCCGGTGAGGTAGCCGCGGGCCACACACTCGACCGGCATCATCTCCAGCTGCTTCACCACGAGCGCACGGCCAAGCACCTCGGCCGGAATCCGCTCGTCGTCGGGCGGACCCGCCAGGTGGTTGGGGGTGTCAAGGAAGTCGAAGTAGAAGACGCTCATCGCGGTGAGGATGCGGCCCTTGTCGGGGATCTCGCTGTCGAGGATGAAGTCGTAGGCGGAGATGCGATCGCTCGCGACGAACAGCAGATGATCGGCGTCGATGCGATACAACTCGCGAACCTTGCCGCTGGCCAGGTGTTGGTAGTCGGTCAGAGCTGGGCGCATCGGCCAAGACTATCGGTCCATCTGTGCTGGGATCACACCCATGAGCTCTCGCTACGTGCCGTACGCCACCACCCCCGGCCGGCTGCTCGCCCAGTTGACCAGCGACGCCGTCGTCGTCGTGTGGACCATCGTGTGGGTGCTGGTCGGGCTGGCCGTGCACTCCGCGGTGAGTTCGATAGCCGCGGTGGGCCGCCAACTCAACGACGGCGCCACCGGGGTCTCGGACAACCTGAACTCCGCGGGCGACAGCACCGACGACGTCCCGCTGATCGGTGAGGCGCTGAGCAAGCCGCTGCGGGCCGCCAGTCGGGCGGCGTTGGACATCGCCGGCGCAGGCCACAGTCTCGACAGCACCGCGACCTGGTTGGCCGTCGTGCTAGGTCTGGCGGTCGCGGCGCCGCCAATCCTCTTCGTGGCGCTGCCGTGGCTGGTGCTGCGCATCCGGTTCTTCCGCCGCAAGTGGACGGCGCTGACCCTGGCCGCCACACCCGCCGGTGAGCAGTTGTTGGCGCTGCGCGCGTTGGCCAATCGCCCGCTCGCCAAGCTCGCGGCGGTCAGCATCGATCCCGTCGGCGCCTGGCGCCGCGACGACGCGATCGCGATCAGGGGCCTGGCGAACCTCGAGCTGCGGTCCTCGGGCATCCGCCGCAAGTAGCCCCCCCCCCCCGGAGATTTGTGTGCGATTTGTTGCGCTGACCGCTCCTGAAAGCACGCAAGTCGCAAGTGGAACCCGGCGCTACCCGCCGCCGTCCAAGATGACGTGATAGATGACCTCCTCCGGCGACACGATGGCGTCGTGACGCTCGCCCAAGCCAGCGCAGCCGGGCTGAGCCGGCATGCCGTAAATCGCCGAGTGCGGTCCGGTCGATGGCGTCGGTGTTCGCCCGGCGTCTTCTTCGTCGACGACCGGACATTCAGTGACGCAGCACGTGTACGGGCCGCCGTCTGGGGTCACGGCTCCGACGCTGCTGCAAGCGGCCTTGCCGCGGCGTGGTGGCACGGCGTCACGCAGTTTGCACCCGACGTAGTTGAAGTGACCGTGCCGAGGTCTGCACATCGTGTCGATCGTGAAGGCGTCCGTACGCGACGCCGCGACCTCGCGCCGATGGACGTCGTCGAGCGCGATGGTCTACGCGTTACTACTTTGCCTCTGACCGTCGTGGAGGCCGCAACCCGCCGCGGCGGCGGACCGAAACTGCTCGATCGAGCACTCCAGCGACATACACAGTTGCCCGCGCTGTGGTCGGCTCACCTACGCAACAAGGGCAGACATGGTTCGCCGGCCGCACGTCGACTCCTGCAGGCAGCAGATGACGGCGCCCGGTCGGAGGCAGAGCGCACGCTGGTGCGACTCCTACGAACGTCGGGGATCACCGGCTGGACAGTCAACCGTCAGATTGCTGGTTATGAGGTCGACATCCTCTTTCGGGACGAAAGGGTGGTCATCGAAATCGACGGCTTTGCCTTTCACAGCGACGCCGACACGTTTCAACGCGACCGGAGCAGGCAGAACGCGATTGCGCTGGCGGGCTATCAGGTCCTCCGGTTTACCTGGCTGGACCTCGTCGAGTACCCGGAACGCGTGCTCGCCGAGATCCGCCGCGCGATTCGTGGTGGTTGAGGAGCGGTCACCGCTCCTTTGCAACCCCAAATCGCGCGGGGAGGGAGCGGATGCCGGTGTGCCGGTTGCTCCGCGTCCACTCGACGGGCCCCGCCAACGACACAGATGCGAACCTGCTCAACAGCTCCTCGAACAGCACCCGCAACTCCAGACGCGCGAGGTGCGCACCAAGGCAGTAGTGCACACCCTGCCCAAAGCCCAAGTGTGGGTTCGGCGTTCGCGTCACGTCGAAGACATCCGCGTCGGCGAAGACCAACTCGTCACGGTTCGCCGAGCCCTCCCAGACCTGCACCTTCTGCCCGGCCTCCACCTCGAACCCGCCGAGCAGCACGTCGCGCGTCGCCGTCCGCCGCTTGGACGGCGACGGCGAGGTCCACCGCACCATCTCCTCGACCGCCGTCGGCAGCAGATCCGGCGAGGAACGCAACAGCTGCATCTGGTCGGGATGGTCGATCAACGCCAGCAGCCCGCCCGCGACCGCGTTGCGCGTGGTCTCTGCGCCTGCACTGAACAGCAGACTGAAGAACAGGTACAGCTCGAGTTCGCTGAGACCGCAGGCCTCGTCGTTGGCCACGACCGACAGCATGTCGTCGGTCGGATTGGCCCGCTTGGCGGCGACCAACTCGGCGCCGTAGGCGTACATCCGCGCCCCGTCGTCGGCACTCGCCGTGCGACCCAGGTCGAATTGCGGCTCGATGGCGTGAAACAGCCAATGCCGTTCGGACTCCGGGACTCCCAGCAGAATGCAGATCATCTGCATCGGAAGTTCCGCGGCCACGTCGACCAGGAAGTCGAAGGGCCGGCCCGGCTCCACGTCGTCGAGCAACCGTCGGGCGCGGGACCGAAGGTCGTCCTCCACGCGTCCGATCATCCGTGGGGTCAGCCCGGAGCTCACCAGCCGCCGGATCTGCGCATGCCGCGGATCGTCCATCATGTTCAGCACCTGACCGGCGATTGGCAGGTCCTGCAGCAGGGTGCCGCCATAGGGCCGGGCGCCACCCGTCTCCGACGAAAACATCACCGGATCACGAAGCACCGCAAGGCTTTCCGCATGCGTCGCCACCGACCAGAAGCCCTCGCCGTCGGGGGTGTGCTCGGTCGGTTCGTGCCAGTACACCGGGGCGTCGCGGCGGTGCACCGCGAACAACTCGTGCGGGAAGCCCGCCGCGAAGTTGTCCAGGTCGGTGAAGTCCACCGCCGCCAAGCTCACAGGATGGCGTCCGAGGTGTACGCCGCCGCCTCGGGATATCTGCTCACCAGCTCCTCGACCGCGGCCGAGACCGCGTCGGCCTGCGCGCCCGCCGCGCCGGTGAACGCGGCCTTGTCCGCCAGCGCCGCATCCAGTGCCGCGCGGTCCAGCGGCAGCCTCGGGTCGGCGGCCAACCGGTCGAGAAGGTCTGGCTCCGTACCGTGTTCGCGCATCGCCAGCGCCACGGCGACAGCGTGCTCCTTGATGACCTCGTGCGCCGTCTCGCGCCCGACGCCTGCCCGGACGGCAGCAATCAGGATGCGGGTGGTCGCCAGGAACGGCAGATAGCGGTCGAGCTCGCGCTGGATGACGGCAGGGTAGGCGCCGAATTCGTCGAGCACGGTCAGGAACGTCTCGATCTGACCGTCGAGCGCGAAGAACGCGTCGGGCAGGGCGACGCGTCGCACCACCGAGCAGAACACGTCGCCTTCGTTCCACTGCGCGCCTGCGAGTTCGGCGGCCATCGACGCGTAACCCCGCAGCACCACCTGCAGACCGTTGACCCGTTCGCAGGACCGGCTGTTCATCTTGTGTGGCATCGCCGACGAGCCGACCTGCCCTGGCGCGAAACCCTCGGTGACGAGTTCGTTGCCCGCCATCAGCCGGATGGTGTGCGCCAGCGACGACGGCCCCGCTCCGAGTTGCACCAGCGCGGAGAGCACGTCGTGATCGAGTGAGCGCGGATAGATCTGCCCGACGCTGGTGAAAACGTCGGTGAAGCCCAAGAAGTCGGCGACGAGGCGCTCCAATGCGGCCAGTCGCGTGGTGTCGCCGTCGAACAGGTCGAGCATGTCCTGAGCGGTGCCCATCGGCCCCTTGATGCCTCGCAGTGGGTAGCGGTCGATCAGCTCGGTGAGCCGGGTCAGCGCGATCAGCATCTCCTCGGCGGCCGAGGCGAACCGCTTGCCGAGCGTCGTCGCCTGTGCCGCGACGTTGTGCGAACGCCCCGCCATCACGAGATCGCGGTACAGCTCCGCGCGCTCGGCCAGCCGCGCGACGACCGCAACGCCGTGCGCGTGGACGAGCTGCAGCGAGCGTCGGATCTGAAGCTGCTCGACGTTCTCGGTGAGGTCGCGGCTCGTCATGCCCTTGTGCACGTGCTCGTGCCCGGCGAGGGCGTTGAACTCCTCGATGCGTGCCTTCACGTCGTGTCGCGTGACGCGTTCGCGTTCGTTGATGGAGGCCAGGTCGACCTGATCGAGTACCCGCTCGTAGTCGGCGATGACGCCGTCGGGCACCGAGACGCCCAGCTCGGCTTGCGCGCGAAGGACGGCGATCCACAGTCGCCGTTCCTCGACGATCTTGGCTTCTGGCGACCAGATCGCCACCATCTCCGCGCTGGCGTAGCGCGTGGCCAGGACATTCGGAATCGTCACGGATACACAGCTTACGACCCGGCTGAGGCAAGCTAGACCGATGTACTTCGTCGGCCTGGACCTCGCGTGGGGTGAGCGCAAGCCAACGGGCGTCGCCGTCGTCGACGACGACGGCCGGTTGGTCTACGTCGGCGTTGCGCAGGACGACGCCAGCATCAGGGCGGCGATCGCGCCGTACGTCGAGGACGACTGCCTGGTGGCCTTCGACGCGCCGCTCGTCGTGACCAATCCGACTGGTCAGCGGCCCAGCGAGGCGGCGCTCAACCGCGACTTCGCAAAGTTCGAAGCCGGCGCGCATCCCACCAACACCGGTAAGCCCGAGTTCGCCGGCATACCGCGGGCGGCCCGCATCGCCAGCGCGCTGGACCTCGACATCGACCCGAATTCTTCGTCGCCGCGGCGGGCCGTCGAGGTGTATCCGCATCCGGCGACGGTGGTGCTGTTCCGGCTTGGCCGGACGTTGAAGTACAAGTCGAAGCCGGGTCGCAGCGTCGCTCAGTTGCGGTCCGAATTACTGCGGCTGCTGGATCTGATCGGGACGCTTGCCCAGGCGACGCCGCCGTTGCGGGTCACCGACGACGAAGGCTGGATCGCACTTCGGCACGCGGTGGAGACCGCCGAGCGCAAGAGCGACCTGCGCAGGGCCGAAGATCCCGTCGACGCGGTGCTGTGCGCCTACGTCGCGCTGTTCGCCACCCGCAGGCCCGGGGACGTGACGGTTTACGGTGACGCCGAGACGGGGGCGACCATCACCCCGACGCTGCCACCCGACCTGGTCCCGGCGCCGCAAGAGCCGACTCCGGGTGCGGTGCGCGACGCCATCACGGAGTACGCGGCCCGACGGCCGGCGCTCGTCGGAGCCACCGACCGCTACCTCCATCTGGTCACGACGCTGCTCGACGACGCAGGCATCAACTATCTGAACGTGACGGCGCGGACCAAGAGTGTGGCGTCCTTCGCGGAGAAGGCCGACCGCAGCGTGGACGGCCGACGCCTCTACACCGATCCGCTCTCCGAGCTCACCGACCAGATTGGGCTGCGGGTCATCACGTTCCTGCGTGACGACGTCACCACCGTCGCCAACCTGCTGGCCGAGGAGATGCAGCTCCTCGACGATCGCGACATGGGTCAGGAGACAGCACGTGAGGGCCGATGGGGTTATGCCAGCAGGCATCTCGTGGTCGCCGTCGAGGGTGAGCAGCAGCCCGCGTCCATCCAGGTGCGAACGGTGTTGCAGCACGCGTGGGCCGAGTTCGAGCACGACATCCGCTACAAGGGCTCCATCCCCGAGGAGGACGCCCCCGATCTGGACCGGCGGTTCACCCTCGCGGCGGGGTTGTTGGAGTTGGCCGACCGGGAGTTCTCCGCCATCCGCGAGCGCCTGAAGAGTTCGCCACCTGCGGCGCGGTCCGAGCAGTCCGACGATCCGCGCATCGGCACCCCGGTGCTGGCGACCTATCTGGGCAACCGCTTCCCCGACGCGGGCTGGTCGCGTACCGAGCACTACGCGTGGATCTCGGGACTCCTGCTGGAACTCGGGATCGACTCGCTCGACGAACTCGACGAGTTGCTCGCCGGCCTCGACACCGACGCGGTCAACGAGAAGATGGACTACCGCTACCCAGCCGGTGCGGTGCGCCGGCTCGACGACGCTCTGCTGGCTCGTTACGGCGACCGCTACGTGGGCCTCACCGGCAACGCGCACCGGGTCGCTCAGCTCCAGGCTCGGCTCGAGAAGCTGACGGCTGCAAGCTGATTCAGGGTTTGCGGGCGATGATGACGTCCACCGGATGCGGCAGGACGCCGGGATGACCGGGCACGGAGATGTCGCGAAGGTAGCCGAGTAGGCGCTCGCGTGCAACGGGTTCCAGCGCGCGCGAGCGGGCCCCGATCAGGAAGTCGAGAACGGCTTCACCCCGTCCGAGCGGGTCGACGAGTGCGTCGCGGACGTCGAGGCGCCCCACGATCGTCTCGGTGCGAACGGACACGCCACGACGATCGAACTCGGCATGGACGTCTTCGGCGAACCAGGGCGTGCGTCCGGACCATGGACAGAGCATCTCGGTGAGGACGCACAGCGGCTCTAGCGGGGCGACGGCGGCCACCAGCAACCCGCCCGACCTGAGCAGGGTGAAGCCGTGATCCAGTGCTGCGGCGAGCTTTTCGACGTAGTAGAGCGAGTGCACGAAGTGCACCAGATCGGCGGGATGGCCGACATCGTGGTCGGCGAAGTCGCCGATGACGATGGTGGGGACGAGGGATTGCAGGCCAAGGGAATTCAGTCGTTCGGCGAATCCCGCGGCCGACGCCGCATGCGGTTCGACGCCGGTGTATCGCACTCGGCGCCCGCCTGCCGCCAGCGCGGCGGCCAACGGAGCGTCGACGCTTCCGTCGCCGACCCCGACGCCGACGACCCGTACCGGATCACGATCGGCAAGCATCGGAGGCAGCTCCGTGGCGAGCCATTTCTGCAGGCCGGGGCGTTGATCGCTGGCCGCCTCGTACACGGCGTGGGTGTGGGCGTACCGCTCGTTCGTCAACGCCGGAAGTGCCGGCTGTTCCAGGACGCTGTCCCGCAGGCCTACCAAGGGCACGGGTAGCCCGATCAGTGTCATGTGGTCCCAGTGTCCCTGCAAAAGCGGCCCGAACGGCACGATCGTCCAAGACGACACCGTTGCGTAAGAATCGGTCGTCGAGATCCGTGGTTGGCTTGGTCGGTGACCCGACCCGACACCGCCCAGCGCAGTCTCGACCATTGGAGTGAGGCCGGACGGGCGGAAATGCAGGCGTTCTACGCCCTCGCCACGGAGGATTACCGACAGCTTGCCGGCGCTCGCGACTGGAAGGCCGACCTCGCGGCACATGCCGTCGACGGGCGCGTGAAACTACTGGACGTGGCGTGCGGCAGTGGCAAGTTTCCCACCGCACTAGTCGCGTCGGGACTCGCCGCGCAGCCGGTGCTGGAGGTGGATCTGCTCGACCCGTCGGCCTTCAGCATCGCCGAGGCACGCACGGCTCTCGCCCCGCCGTTCGTCGCGGCCGGGGAGCACGAGGTCCTGCTCCAAGAATTCTCCGGCACGGGTTACGACGTCGCCTGGGCCACCCACGCGCTCTACGCGCTGCCGCCCGGCGAGCTGGCCGCGGGAGTGACGAAAATGGTTGGCGCTCTTCGTGCCGGTGGGTTCGGCGTGGTCGCGCAGGCGTCGTCGCGCTCGCACTACCTGACCTTCTACGACGCCTATCGGGCGTCGTTCGCACCCGAGGCCACGCCGTACACCGACGCCGAGGGGGTGACCGCAGCACTTCGCGACGCCGGGGCACCGGTCGAGGTTCAGGTGCTGAACTACCGCACCGGGACGTCCGACCGGGCCGTCGCCGAGGGTTTCCTGCAGCGCTGCGCGTTCGACGACACGGTGACACTGGACCAGATGGAGGGCAGTGCCGCGCTCGGCGAATACCTCGCCGGCTGCCGGGGGCCGGACGGCGCCTACGAGTTCCAGCACGAAGCGCACCTGATCACTTGGCAGCAGCCATGATTCGCAACCCGCACCTGTCCGACACCACTGCCGCCGGCACCGCGTCCGACGTCGCCGTCGAGTGGGACCGGGGCAACGACCAGTGGTGGGATTGGTACATGTCGCTGGCGGACGGCCCCGCCCCCGACGGGCCGCTTGTCGACCCGCAGGCCCACGACCCGGGGCCGTTGCCGTCCGACGACGAGATCGCGGCCGAACTCGCCGTGGCCTATCCACTCACCGATGCCCAGATCGACGAGTTCCGCACCGACGCGTTCGTCAAGCTGCCCGGCGTGCTCAGTCCCGGCGCGGTGCAGCGCCTTCGAATGAGGTTGCGTACCTTGCTCGACGAGGCCGTCGACCCCGAGGTCGGCTTCCAGAGTCGCGAAATGATGTGGCTCGACGACGATTTGGTGCGCGCCGCGGTGTTGTCACCGCGCATCGGCGGCATCAGCGCCGCCCTGCTCGGGACGGAGCGGGTGCGGCTCTATCACGACAACGCGCTGTCGAAGGAACCCGGCGCGGGGCGCACGCCGTGGCATTTCGACGCCCATCACTTTCCCCTTGACTCCCCCGACGTGTTGACGGCGTGGATTCCGTTGCAGCCCACTCCGCGCGAGATGGGCCCGTTGGCCTTCGCCCGCGGCGCCGACGTCGGGAACTTGGTGGCGGATCTCGAATTCGACAAACACGGCACGTCCTATGACCGTGGGGTGTCGGAAGTCTTTCGGGCCCAAGCCGTTCAGGTCGAGGACGGACCGTTTGCCGCGGGCGAGGTCAGCTTCCACGGCGCCAACTGCTTCCACACCGCCGGGGCCAACCGCACCACCAAGGCCCGGGTCGTGCTGGCCAACACCTACTTCGCCGACGGCACCCGCGTCGTACCGAGCCCCACCATGGTGAGTGGCGACTGGCGCAAGTTCATTCCGGGAGCCGAGCCCGGACAGGTGGTGGCCAGCCCGCGCAACCCGCTGTTGGAGCCCTGCGTCGCGTAGCTACTTCGGGCCGGAGTCCAGTTCTTCGACGTCTATCATTCGCGTCGACTTGATGCCGACGGCGCGGTTGATGGCCACGGTCAGCCCGAACAGCAGGACGCCGAGGATGACCAGCGCGATCGCCAGCACGTACTGCTGCAGCGGCCGACCGGACAGTGGCAAAACCAGGTAGGCCGAGGCGACGAAGCCCACCCACGGCAGCCAGGTCGGGGTCTTGAAGTGATTGCCGTCGGATTTGACGTCCTTGCGCAGCACCAGAACTGCGATGTTCACCACCGCGAACACCGCCAGCAACAGCAGCGACGTGGTGCCGCCGAGGGTCGAGATGGCCTTGTCGTTGGCGAAGGCCGTGACGTAGAGGATCAGCCCGAACGCGATCGAGGTGGTGAACACGATGGCCACCCACGGGGTCCGGCGCGAGGGGTGCACGGTCCCCAACACCGGCGGCAACACGTGCTGCTTGGCCATGCCGTAGATCAACCGGCTTGCCATCAACATGTTGATCAACGCGGTGTTCGCGACGGCGAACATCGAGATGAAGGGCAGGATCTTCTCGATCGGCATACCGGGCGCCCCGGCCTTGACCACCTCGACGAGCGGCGTCTCGCTGGCCTCGAGCGTGCCGACCGGGACCAGCGCCACCGCCACGATGGCGACCACGATGTAGACGACGCCCGCGATGCCGAGTCCGGTCAAGAGAATCTTCGGGAAGATCTTGACCGGATCCTTGGTCTCCTCGGCCATGTTGACCGAGTCCTCGAAGCCGACCATCGCGAAGAACGCGAGCGACGTGGCCGTGGTGACGGCGAGGAACGCGTTCTTGTCCTCGGCGGTGTCGAAGGCGATCACCCGCGAGAAGTCGACGGTGTCACCGCCCTGGGTGAACGCCCAGAAGCCGACGAAGATCACCAGCATCAGGCCGGTGATCTCGACGATGGTCAGCACCACGTTCAGCTTCACGCTCTCGCCGACGCCTCGCAGGTTGACGGCGGCGACCATCACCATGAACAGCAGGGCGACGGCAACGATTCCGGCTGTGCCCCAATCGAATCCGAAGCCCTTGAAGAAGTTGGACGCGAAGAACCGCGACGCCGTGGCCGCCGAGGTGATGCCCGAGCACATCACGATGAACGCGACGAGGAACGTGACGAAGTGAATGCCGAACGCCTTGTGCGCATACAGCGCCGCACCAGCCGCCTGCGGATACTTGGTGACCAACTCCAGGTAGCTGAACGCGGTCAGCATCGCGATCATGAAGGCGACGAGGAAGGGCAGCCACGCGGCGCCACCCACCTCGGCCGCCACGTCTCCGGTCAGCGCGTAGACACCGGTGCCGAGGATGTCACCGATGATGAAGAGAAGCAGCAGACCGGGGCCCATCACCCGTTTCAGTTCAGGTTGCTCCTCGACCGCTGCTTGCGTCATGACGCCTCCCTGATAGTCCGCTGTCAATCAGGGTTAACCATTGCAGGAAGAGTTCAAGCCTGCAGCGCAATCCAACTTCGCGGCGTGTCCGTCATCTCCGAGACCGCGTCGAGGAACCGGGCGACCGCGGCGGCATCCTGCGTCCGTTGCCACCCGAACGTCGTCGGCCGCTGGGCCCTGTCGTGCCAGAAGTGCGGCGACTGCGACGACGGCCGGGTCGCCACCAGCCAGACCGCCGTGTCCCCGCCGTCGGCCGGGTCGCGAAGGATCGGCCCGGTGAGTCTCTGGAACGTCGGAAGGGCTTCGGCGACACCGGGGGTCTTCGCCCATCCGGGATGCATGCTCTCCACGCGCACGTCGCTCGTCGCCAGTCGCCGGGCCCAGGCGTCGGCCAGCACCACCTGCATGCGCTTGGTCTTGGCGTAGACCCGAACCCCGTCGTAATCGCCGCGGGTCGACTCGATGTCGCCGGTGGACAGCGGCGCGCTGTACATCCCTCCCGAGGAGACGAAGACGATCGACGCCCCACCTGCGTTGCGCAGCAGCGGAAGCAATCGTTCGGTCATCACCTGCGGACCCAGCACGTGGCACGCGAGTTGCAGCTCGTGCCCCTGGGGCGTCTCGTCGCGTCGCTTCGGCATGGCGCCCGCGTTGTGCACCAGTCCGTGGAGGGCGTCGACGCGCCCGGACAGGTCGTCGGTCCACGCCCGGACGGTGTCGAGATCACCTACGTCGCACACCTCGTCGATCACGACCGAACCTGGTACGGCACCGCGGATCACGTCCGCCGAGCGCTTGACCTTGTCCGGGTTGCGGCCGAGAAGGTGCACGGTGGCGCCCAATTCGGCGAACGACGTCGCCATCGCCTCGCCCAGACCGGAGGTGGCACCCGTGACGACGACGCGCTTGCCTGCCATCGACGACGGTGCCGGGTCCGCGGGCCACCAGAGCCTGCGCACGCCCGACCCGATCTTCGAGTAGCCGAGGAGGACGGATCGGTCGAGAGCGGCGTCGAGGACACCGGTGACGGACATGTCACCGACCGTACTCAGCCGAAGGGCGCGAGCACGTCGATGACGTCGACGAGCGTTGCGCGAGCGGCAGCCCTCGGCCCGTCCCCGACCCCGACGAGGGACGCGACGACCGCACCGTCGACCGCGCACACCAGCGCCGTCATCAGCTCGGCCCGCACCGATCGCCCCGACCGCTCCACCACTTCGACGACGGCCTGCGTCCGCTGCTTCATGATGCGACGCTGGACGTCGCGCAGCCCGGGTTGGCGCGCACAGGCGATGTAACGCTCGTAGCGGGAGATCAACTGCTCCGAGACCCGGGTGCCGGGTCCGTCGCCGACCAAGAGGTCGACGAGGACGTCGGCCGTCGATTCGGCGCCGCGTTTGCGCCGCGACAGCGCCGCGACGCGGGTGTCCAAGGTCTCGGCTTCGCGCGTTCCGACATGTTCGACGGCCCGCTCGACGAGGTCGTCGAGGGACGAGAAGTAGTACGTCGTCGAGGCCAACGGCAGCCCGGCTCGGCGGGCGACGGCACGATGCCGGACGGCGTCGAAGCCACCTTCGCACAGCAGATCAGCGGCCGCGCTGACCAGCGCGTACCGTCGTCTCTCACCCTTGGGGGTGACCGCTGCCGTCACGTGTTGCATGCTGCCAGCCACGGCCCGCCGACATAGGGCTTTCGGCCAACTGCAAGGCTCTCCACAGGAAAGGCAGGGCGCGCGCACAGTCGCGTAGAACCCACCCGTCACATGCGTCCCGCAAGTGCTCGTCCCAGGCCGCCGATGGCATGATGGCCCGCATGCCAGACCTGAGCCGTCGCGCCATTCTGCGACTCGGCGTCGGTGCCGCGGCGGGAGCCGCGGGCGCGTACGCACTCGACACGATGCTGAGCCAAGCGCCCGTCACCCGGCCGCCCGTCGCCATGACCGGCATCGGCGCGCCGCTGGCGCCGCCGCGACCGCCGCTACCCCTCGAGCCGCCGGCGGCAGCTCCCACCTACGTCACCGGATCGTTCGTCTCGGCAGCCCGTGGCGGGGTGTCGACCAACTGGGCGATCGCCCGGCCACCGGGCCAGACCGGACCGCTGCGGCCGGTGATCGCACTGCACGGGAAGGGCCAGGATGCGGCGGGCGTGATGGCAGGCGGCGTCGAGCAGGGCCTCGCGCAAGCCGTCGCGGCTGGCATCCCGCCGTTCGCCGTCGTCGCCGTCGACGGAGGCGGGAGTTACTGGCATTCACGGACTTCCGGCGAGGATTCCGGTGCGATGGTGCTCAACGAGCTGATTCCGATGCTGGGCGAGCAGGGCTTGGACATATCGCGGGTCGGTTTCCTCGGCTGGTCGATGGGCGGGTACGGCGCCCTGCTGCTGGGGTCCCGGCTCGGTCCGGCCCGCACGGCCGCGATCTGCGCGGTAAGCCCGGCACTGTGGACGTCCTCGGGTGCGACGGCCCCCGGCGCATTCGACGGCGAGGCCGACTACGCCGCGAACAGCGTGTGGGGTCTGCCGAATCTGGCGTCGATTCCGATCAGAATCGACTGCGGCGACAGCGATCCGTTCTACGCCGCCACCAAACAGTTCATCGGGCAGCTGCCCAACCCGCCCGCGGGTGGGTTCTCCCCCGGCGGCCATGACGGCGAGTTCTGGAGCTCGCAGCTTCCAGCCGAAATCGCTTGGATGGCACCGCTTCTCGTCGCTTAGACGACGACTCGCCCCTCGGCGGCCGCCAACCCGATGTCGGTGCGGAAGTGCCCGCCAGGCAGCCGAACCCCTTCCATGACGGCGTAGGCCGCCTCGCGCGCCGCGGCGAGGTCGGCACCCGTGCCCACCACCGACAGCACCCGCCCGCCCGACGAGACCACGGCGCCGTCGTCACGCCTGGCGGTACCCGCGTGTAGCACGCCCGGCCCTTCCGAGCCCGTGATGACGTCGCCGACGCGAGGGCGCCCCGGGTAGTTCTCGGCGGCCAGCACGACCGTCACGGCGGCCCCGTCACTCCACTGCAGCGCTGGTTGCGCGGCGAGTTCACCGACGGCGGCGGCGCGCAGCAACTGCCCGAACGGGCTCTCGAGGAGCGCAAGTACCGCCTGGGTCTCGGGATCGCCGAAGCGGCAGTTGAATTCGACGACGGCCGGGCCTCGGGAGGTGATCGCCAAGCCGGCGTACAGCAGGCCGGAGAACGGACAGCCCCGCGCGACCATCTCGGCGGCAACGGGTTTCACGACGTCGTCGACGATGCTCGCGAGGACGTCGGCGGGCAGCCACGGCAACGGCGTGTACGCGCCCATGCCTCCGGTGTTGGGTCCGGCGTCGCCGTCGCCGACGCGCTTGAAGTCCTGCGCGGGCAACAGTGGCACGACGGTCTCACCGTCGACGACGCAGAATAGCGAGACCTCGGGGCCGTCCAGGAACGATTCGAGCAGCACGGGATGCCCGGAATCCAGCAGGCTCGCCGCGTGCGCGCGGGCGTCGAGGCGGTCCGCCGTCACCACCACGCCCTTTCCGGCCGCCAGGCCGTCGTCCTTGACCACCCAGGCGTGATCGCCGGCGGGCGGGCCGAAGCGGTCGAGCGCGGCGTCCAGCCGGGCGGGGTTGTCCACGATCTCGCTTCGCGCGGTGCGCACGCCCGCGGCATCCATTACGTCCTTCGCGAAGGACTTGGCGCCTTCGATGCGGGCGGCGTCCTTCGACGGCCCGAAGCAGACGATGCCGGCCGCTCGGACCGCATCGGCGACGCCGAGGACCAGCGGAACCTCGGGTCCGACCACGACGAGGTCGGCCTCGAACCGCTTGGCCAGTTTCACGACGTCGTCCCCGGAGGTCACGTCGACGTCGTATTGCTCGGCGATCGCCGCCGTGCCCGCGTTGCCGGGGGCCACGGCGAGCGCGTCCACCTCGGGATCGCGACGCAGCGCCAGCAGCAGCGCATGTTCACGGGCACCGGATCCGATCACGAGGACTCGCACGGTCGTCACCCTAAACCTTCGAATCCGGCCATACACTTCCCGATGCGGTGTATGGTCTGCAACATGGCGACGATGCATGACGGCTGCCCCTTCGGAGCGGACAGTGATTCCCCCCGAGTCGCTTCGCTCCTACCCCCGGGGTATGACTTCACCGATCCCGACGTCCTGCTCCGGGGTATCCCGGTCACGGAATTCGCAGAACTCCGCAAGACCGCCCCCGTGTGGTGGAACGAGCAGCAGGAGTCGATCTTCGACGACGGCGGCTACTGGGTGATCAGCCGCCACGAGGACATCAAGTCCATCTCCCGCAACGGCGACCTGTGGTCGACCAACCGCAAGGGCGCGGTGATGCGACTGCCCGACGGCGTGACCGCCGAGCAGCTGGACCTGACCAAGGCGCTGCTGATCAACCACGACGCCCCCGAGCACACCCGACTGCGCAAGATCGTGTCGCGCCTGTTCACGCCCCGGTCGGTGGCCGCGCTGGAGGAGAAGCTCGCCGTCGCCGCCCGCGAGATCGTGGCCGAGGCCGCCGCGAAGGACGGCGGCAACTTCGTCGACGACATCGCCACCAAGTTGCCGCTGCTGGCCATCGCCGACCTGATCGGCGTCCCGGAGGCCGACCGCGAGAAGCTGTTCCACTGGACCAACTGCATCATGAACACCGACGATCCGGACTTCGACTCCGATCCGACGATGGCCAACGCGGAACTGATGGGTTACGCCTACAACATGGCCGAGGAGCGCAGGCGCTGCCCGGCCGACGACATCGTCACCCGGCTAGTGCAAGCCGACATCGACGGTAACGCCATGGACGACATCGAATTCGCCTTCTTCGTCATCCTGCTGGCCGTGGCGGGCAACGAGACGACCCGCAACGCCATGACGCACGGCATGAACGCATTCTTCGACAACCCGGACCAGTGGGAGCTCTTCAAGAGGGACCGGCCCGCCACGGCGGTCGACGAGATCGTCAGATGGGCCACCCCGGTGCACTGTTTCCAGCGGACGGCTCTGGCCGACGTGGAGTTCGGCGACGTGACCATCAAGGAAGGTCAACGGGCCGGCCTCTTCTACAGCTCGGCCAACTTCGACGAGTCGGTGTTCGAGCGCCCCTTCGAGTTCGACGTGACGCGTAACCCCAATCCGCACTTGGCCTTCGGCGGCAACGGCGCACACTTCTGCATCGGAGCCAACCTGGCTCGGATGGAAATCAAGCTGATCTTCAACGAGCTTGCCGACCAGATTCCAGACATCTCCAAAGTGGCCGAGCCGCAACGGCTTCGATCCGGCTGGATCAACGGCGTCAAGGAACTGTCGGTCGCCTACCAGGGCTGAGTCGAGGTCCGGCTACGATTTCCGCCGTGCGTACCCACGGATGGTCGGGATCGGCCCCCGCGACCGACGACGAGGCCGTGGCGAGGATCCTGGACGCCGCGAGCAAGGCCGTCGACGAACGCGGCGCCGACGTCAGCATTGCCGACGTCGCGCGCACCCTCGGCGTGACACGGCAGACCGTGTACCGGTACTTCGCCAGCACCGAAGCGCTTCTGGTGGCGGCCGCCGTCCACGCCGCCGACGACTTCCTCGACCGGCTGGCCGAACATCTTCGCGGCCTCACCGACCCGGTCGACGCCGTCACCGAGGCCATCGCCACCGCATTGGAGTGGCTGCCCAAGGACAAGCACATCGGTCTGCTGATCGCACCGGGTCGCGCCGACGAGCACACGGCATCCGTCACCTCGGACGTCGCACTGCAATTCGCGAACGCCATGCTGCGGCGGTTCGACGTCGACTGGGCTGCGCTGGGGTTCACCGACGACGGACTCGACGAACTCGCCGAGCATCTGCTGCGGATCATCCAGTCGTTCATCCTCGACCCCGGCCGCCCGCCACGGACGGGTGAGGCCCTTCGCGAGTACTTGAGGCGCTGGGTGGGTTCGGCCGTTACGGCCGGGTGACTATACGACGGTCAGCGGCAACGACTTTCGCTCCTGGAACACCCAGTTCGCGCCGCCGCTGAACCTGGTAACGGCCACCTCGCCGAGTTCCTTGGCCGGCGTGTCGGTTTCGATCACGCGCACGGTCCAGTCCGATTCGGTGCCGGAGACCTCGGCCCGCAGGTGCGGGTCGACGGCCTGCACGATGGCCTGCAGCGGCAGGTCGGCAACCGGTGACACCAGCGAAATCCAGGAGCCGTCCTCGTAGGCGGGCGAGCGGCGGACGTGGACGAACTCCGGGTCGACGTCGGCCGACACGTAGGCCGCCGGATTCAGCAGCGGATGCAGTTGGAGAACGCGCAGCGCACCCTTGACGTCGCGCGACAGGCCCAACGCGCGGTGAATGCGCTCGGCGGCCACGCCGGCAATCCCGATCAGCTGCTTGGTGCGAACCGAGCGGGCCAGTGCCGCATCATCCTTGGCGCGCTTCTCCACGGCGATGGTGAAGGACTTCACCAGCAGGTGCATCTGTATGCACACCTCGTCGGCGATCCGAACCAGCGCCGAGTGGGAGAACGCACCGAAGTCGACGTCGGCGAGCAGCTCCCCCGAATAGTCGCCCATCCCTTCGTCGTTCGGGTCTATCGGATCGAGTTCGATCGAGTGGGCTTGAGTGGCACCCACGATGTCCATCGCCGGGATGAATGGCACCTCCGGGTAGGACTCGTCGATGATGACGGTCCAGCGGCAGTGCGGATGTTGATCCGATGACGCCCTGGGCGGACGGTGGACCGGGCGGACCTGCGCCTTGCGGTTGGTGGCCAACGCGGTGGCATCGAAGGTGGGGTCCTCGATGTCGTGGCACATGCCCTTGACGTAGTCCTCGCCCATCGGCTCGACGTCGAGCAACGCCCCACAGTGGTCGAGGTGGAACTCGCCGTGCCAGCGGTCGTGCACGGTGTAGCGGAAGTCCATGAACTGCGGCGGCGCTCCGATGTCCAGCTGCAGCCCCTTGAACAACGTGAAGATGTCGGTGCCCTCGTACTTCAGCGCCTTCTGCATCCGCCTCGTGTAGAGCGGACTGGACGCCGCCCACTCCTCGATGGCGATCTGCAACATCTCGTCGCGTCCCCACGCGCTGATGCAATGCGCCATTCCCGACCGGTCGATGAGCTGACCGATCAACAACAGCTCGGGCACCAGGGTGGCGAGCTCCTCGCGCGACAGCGCGGCATACCTACTCATCATCGAGCGTCTTCCCCGTGCTCATCTTGACCGCGGACTTCACATTCGCCTTCTTGTCCTCACCGGTACCCGCTTCGGCCGCCTTCTTCCGCTTGCCTGCGACCTTGCCGACCACCCCGTTCAGGCCGGCGCCCCTCGGGAACCCGACGTACTGGGTGAGGAAGATCGCCATCTCCTTGAGCTCCTCCTCGGTCAGCTCACCGTTGGCCAGCGCGGCGTTGACCTGAATCTCCGCCAGACCCTGCTCACCGAGCGCGGTCACGACGGCGAGCGTCATCAGCCGCTTGTCCCGCATCGACAAGCCCGGCCGCGTCCAGATGCTGCCGAAGAGATGGTCGACGGTGAGGTCGAAGAAGGCGTCGCCCTCGATGTTCGGCATCTCCCACGAATACACCTCGTTCATCTTCTCGAGGCCCTTGCGGCGCAATTCGTCCATCGTCTAGCTCCTCTCGTGCGGCACGCCGAGGCCGTCGGCCAGGTCTCGCAACGCGATCTCGGCCAGCGGCAGGTCGAGCCCGGAAGCCTCACCAAGTCCCAGGGCCAACCGCAGATCCTTCTCGGCCAGCCCGCGGGTGTGCATGAACATGTCGTACAGGAAGTGGTCGGCGGGCAGTGGCAAGGTGTCGTCGCGAACCATGATGGCGCCCGGTCCGCCGCTTTGGGCGTCGCTGTGCCGTACCACCCGGCCGAGCTTCTGCAGGTCGATGCCCGAGGCCGCCGCCAACTTCTGCGCCTCGCAGGCGGCGGCGAACCCGATGAACGTCAACATGTTGCGCGCCAGCTTCATTCGCGTTCCCGCGCCGGGCTCCCCCGCCCGGACGACCATCGACGCCCACTGCTTGAACACGGGCTTGACGCGTTCGTACGCTTCGTCGTCGGCGCCGACCATGACGGCCAGCTCGCCCTTCTCCGCCGCGCCAGCACCACCGCTGACGGGGGCGTCCACGACGTGAATTCCCTTGGGCCGCAGCGCCTCGGCGAGTTCGGCCGCGGTGTCCGGCTCGATGGTGGAGTGGATCGCGATGACGGTGCCCGGCTTCGCGTGCTCGGCCAGTTCGGCGACGACGTCACGAACCTGCGCGTCGGTGAGCACGGTGACGCTGATGACGTCGGCCCCCGCAACTCCGGCCACGTCGTCAGCAAGGCTTGCCCCGAGTTCGACGAGCGGCGTCATCGACTCGGTACGCACGTCGAACACCGTCAACCCGCCGGGCCATTCGACGAGACGCTTGGCCATCGGCGCGCCCTGATTTCCGAGGCCGATGTAGCCCAGCTTCAACTCCGTCATCGGATGATCTGGCCGCCGTCGACGTTGAAGATCTGTCCGGTCACCCACTTGGCCTGGTCCGACAGCAGGAACAGGCACATCCCGGTCAGGTCGTCCACCTCGCCCATGCGGGACAACGGGATGCCCTTGACGATGTCGGCCACCATCTCCTGCGGCGTCGTGGTCCGGTTGGCCTCGGTGTCGATGGGCCCCGGCGCGATGGCGTTGACGCGGATGTTCTGGCCGCCGAGCTCGGTGGCCAGCTGCTGGGTCAGGCTGTTGACACCGGCCTTCGCCAGCCCGTAGAAGTTCGAGTACAGCCACGCCGCGGTCGAGGACTGGTTGACGATCGCGCCGCCACCACGCTTGGCCATCTTCCGGTACACCGCGCGGGTGCACACCAGCGCACCGTCGAGGTTCACGCTCATGAACTTCTTGTAATAGTCCCAGTCGACGGTGATCAAGAAGTCGAGCTTCATCCCACCGAAGATCGCGGCGTTGTTGACCAGGTAGTCGATCCCACCGAACTCCGAAAGCGTCTGCGCCGCCATCTCCTTGGCCGAGTCGACATCGGATACGTCGACTCGCACCGCCAGCGCGTTGCCGCCCTCGCCCTTGATGCCATCGGCGACCTTCTGGGCACCCTCGAGGTTGAGGTCGGCGACGACGACGGCCGCGCCCTCGCGGGCCAGTGCCTCCGCATACGCCTGCCCGATGCCGCCGCCGGCACCGGTGACGATGGCAACCTTCTCGCTGAACTGATCTCCGTACAGACCCATCTCAATCCTTCCTAGACGCCGACTGTGGTGTTGTTGCACGCTGTTCGGCGATTGGCGTGACTTAAGTGCACACTCGGCGCAATGGCTTACTTGGCTGCGGTGGCAATGGCCTTGGTCTCGAGATATTCCTCGAATCCGGCGACGCCCATTTCCCGGCCGATGCCGGATTGCTTGTACCCGCCGAAGGGCACGTCCGCCGAATACCAGACGCCGCCGTTGACGTTCACCGTGCCGACCCTCATGCGGGCGGCCACTGCCGCGGCGCGCTCGTCGTCGGCGGAGAACACCGTGCCCGACAGGCCGAACGGCGAGTCGTTGGCGATCCGCACTGCATCGTCGTCGCCGTCGTGCGCGATGACCGTCAGGACGGGCCCGAAGATCTCCTCGCGTGCCACCCGTGCGTTGTTGTCGAGGCCCGCGATGACAGTCGGATCGATGAAGAAGCCCGTGTCGCGGCCGGCGGGGCTGCCACCACCGCACGCGAACGTCCCGCCCTCGGCGATCGCCGAGTCCAGGTACTCCTGAATCCGGTCGCGCTGGCGAGCGGATATCACGGGTCCACAGACGGTTCCGGAGTTGGTCGGATCGCCGGCCTTCAGCCCGGCCATGGTGTCCGCGGCCGCTTGGACGGCTTCGTCGTAGCGCTCCCGCGGCACGACGAGGCGGGTGGTGATCGCGCACCCCTGTCCGGCGTGCATCGACGCGGTGAAGGCGGCCATCGAACACGCACCGGCGATGTCGGCGTCGTCGAGCACCAGGAAGGCGGACTTGCCGCCGAGCTCCAGGAATACCTTCTTCAGCGTTGCGGCACCGTCGGCCATCACCGCCCGGCCCGTGTTCGTCGAGCCAGTGAAGGACACCATGTCGACGCGCGGATCCGTCGACAGCAGCGCACCCACAGCGTGATCGCTGGAGGTGACGATGTTGACCACACCGGGCGGAAAGTCGGTGTGCTCCACGATCAGTTCACCCAATACCGCTGCACACCATGGCGTGTCGGGCGCGGGCTTGAGCACGACCGTGTTGCCGGCGGCGAGGGCTGGCCCGAGCTTGGCGAGGTTGATCTGATGCGGGAAGTTCCACGGCGTGATGGCACCGACGACGCCGACGGCCTCTCGGACAACCGTGCGACGGGTCTTGATGCCCATCGGCTTTGCGATGCCGAGATCGCTTGTCCACTGGTAGGACTCGGCCGTGTCGGCGCAGAAACTGAGATCCTCGATCGGGCCCTCGAGCTGAGCCATCGACGTCAGCATCACCGGCGCGCCCACCTCGGCGATCGTCAGCTCTCGCAACTCTTCGACGTGGTCGCGCATCGCCTGCTGCAGCTGCCGGATGCACCGCACGCGCAGCTCGACGTTGGTCGACCAGTCGGTCTCGTCGAACGCGCGCCGAGCCGCACCGATCGCCGAGCTCATGTCGTCGGTCGTCGCATCCGCGGCGACGCCAAGCACTTCCTCGGTCGCCGGGTTGACCGTCGGGAACGTCCCTCCGCTGCCGGCGACCAGTTTGCCGTCGATCAGCAGCCGGCTCTCGCGATCACCGAGCAGCGTCATTCCATCTCCCGTTCCTGTCCTGGACACCTGTCCGGCCATCTTGAGTCGAACCATAACTGCACGTGCGCGACCGTGGCAAGGCCGGCCCGGCGTGCCATTGCGAAAGTCAGCCTCCAACTGGGACTTCCCGGTGACTTGCCGGCCGCGCTTGCCGATTGCCGACATCGTCGGATAACTTGGACATGTGTCCAGTGATGCCGTGGCTGCAATCGCCGAGCCGACCGGGTCGTCGTCCGACGAGACGCCGCGCAACAAACGGCAGGAAGAGACCTTCCGCAAGGTCCTCACCGCGGGCATGGAGATGCTGCGCGAATCCTCGTACGCCGACCTGACGGTGCGTGCCGTCGCGGCGCGGGCGAAGGTGGCACCGGCGACGGCCTACACGTACTTCTCGTCGAAGAATCATCTGATCGCCGAGATCTATCTCGACTTGATGAGCAAGGTGCCGTACTACACCGACGTCAACGAGCCCATGCCGGTCCGCGTCGAAAAGGCCCTGCGCAATCTCACCCTGGTGGTCGCCGACGAGCCCGAGGTGGCCGCGGCATGCACGACCGCCCTGCTGACGGGCAACGATCCGACGGTGCGCCGGGTCCGCGACCGCATCGGCCTCGAAATCCACCGCAGGATCAAGTCCGCGGCCGGGCCCGACACCGATCCACGGGTGGTGTCAGCACTGGAGATGACGTACTTCGGCGCGCTGGTCAACGCAGGCAGCGGCGTATTCACCTACCACCAGATCGCCGACCGGCTCAGCTACGTCGTCGGCCTCATCTTGGGAGAACACACATGACCGCAAGCACGTCGGACGTCCTCTTGGACCCATATGACTACGACTTCCACGAGGACCCGTACCCCTATTACCGACGGCTGCGCGACGAGGCCCCGCTGTACCGCAACTCCGATCAGAAGTTCTGGGCCCTGTCTCGGCATGCCGACGTCGTCCAGGGCTTTCGCAACAGCACCTCGCTGTCGAACAAGCACGGCGTCTCGCTCGACCCGATCTCGCGCAACGAACACGCCCACCGGGTGATGTCGTTCCTGGCGCTCGACGATCCCGGCCATCTGCGGTTGCGCACATTGGTGTCGAAGGGATTCACCCCCAGACGAATTCGTGAGCTGGAGGCCCGGGTCACCGAAATCGCAGTACAGCACTTGGACGCCGCCGTGCAGTCCGATCACTTCGACTTCGTCGACGACTTCGCCGGCAAGCTCCCGATGGACGTCATCTCCGAACTCATGGGCGTCCCCGAGTCGGACCGGGTTCGCATCCGCGCGCTTGCCGACGGTGTGATGCACCGTGACGACGGCGTGAAGGACGTCCCAGCCGAGGCGATCCAGGCGTCGGCCGACCTGATGGTCTACTACGCCGACATGGTCTCCTCCCGGCGGGCGAAGCTCTCCGACGACCTGACCTCGGCGCTCGTCGAGGCCGAGATCGACGGTGACAAGCTCACCGACGAAGAGATCATCGCGTTCCTGTTCCTGATGGTCGTCGCAGGCAACGAGACCACCACGAAACTCCTTGCCAACGCTGCGTATTGGGGTTTCAAGAACCCCGACCAGCTGGCCCCGGTGTTCGACGACCACTCCCTTGTCAAACCGTGGGTCGAGGAGACGCTTCGGTACGACACGTCGAGCCAGATCCTGGCTCGCGCCGTCTCCGCCGACATCACGATGTACGACACCACGATCCCCGAGGGAGACGTGCTCCTGCTGCTGCCGGGGTCGGCGAACCGTGACGACCGAGTTTTCGACGACCCAGACGACTACCGAATCGACCGCGAAATCGGTTCCAAGCTGGTCAGTTTCGGAAGCGGGGCCCACTTCTGCCTTGGCGCACACCTGGCCAGGATGGAAGCCCAGGTCGCCCTGACCGAGTTCTTCAAGCGCGTCCGCGGCTACGAGGTGGACGAAGCCAACTCCGTTCGCGTGCACTCGAGCAGCGTCCGTGGCTTCGCCCATCTGCCCATCACCATCCAAGCCCGCTGAAGGGACCCTCGGAATGCCCCGCTTTTCACCCCTACCCGACCGCAGGCCCGCCATCGTCGCGGGCGCGTCCGCAGGCATCGGGGAGGCCACGGCCATCGCGCTCGCCGAGCGTGGCTTTCCCGTCGCACTCGGCGCCCGGCGGGTGGAGAAGCTCGACGACCTGGTCGGCAAGATCCGCGCCGACGGTGGCGAAGCCGTCGCCTTTCACCTCGACGTCACCGACCCGAACTCGGTGAAGTCGTTCGTGGCCAACGCCGTCGACGCCTTGGGCGACATCGAGCTCCTGGTCGCCGGCGCAGGCGACACCTACTTTGGCAAGCTGGCCGAGATCAGCACCGACGACTTCAACTCGCAGCTGCAGATCCATCTGGTAGGGGCCAATCGTCTCGCCACCGCGGTGCTGCCCGGGATGCTCGAACGGCAGCGGGGCGACCTGATCTTCGTGGGCTCCGAGGTCGCGCTGCGACAGCGGCCGCACATGGGGGCCTACGGTGCCGCGAAGGCCGCACTCGTTGCCATGGTCAACAACTTTCAAATGGAGTTCGAGGGCACCGGCGTCCGTGCGTCGATCGTGCACCCCGGGCCCACCAAGACGTCGATGGGCTGGAGCCTTCCCGCCGAGCAGATCGGCCCCGCCCTCGACGACTGGGCCAAGTGGGGCCAGGCTCGCCATGACTACTTCCTGCGCGCCTCGGATTTGGCGCGTGCGATCACCTTCGTCGCGGAGACCCCGCGTGGCGGGTACATCGCGAACATGGAGCTTCAGCCCGAAGCTCCCCTGACGAGCGATCCCGCCGAGCGGCAGAAGCTCATCCTCAACGAGGAGAACCTGAAATGACCATCACCAAGGACGTCCCCCGGGTATCCGGTGGCGAGGAGGAATACGGCCATCTCGAGGAGTTCCGCACCGACCCCATCGGTTTGATGAACCGGATCCGCGAGGAATGCGGAGACGTCGGCTGGTTCCAGCTGGTCGACAAGCAGGTCGTCATGCTGTCCGGGTCGGAGGCCAACGAATTCTTCTTCCGCTCCAGCGACGCCGAGCTCAACCAGGCCGAGGCCTACCCCTTCATGACACCGATCTTCGGCGAGGGCGTGGTGTTCGACGCCGACCCCGAGCGTCGCGCGGAGATGTTGCACAACACCGCATTACGCGGTGAGCAGATGAAGGGTCACGCCGCGACCATCGAGAACGAGGTCAAGAAGATCATCGCCGACTGGGGCGACGAAGGCGAGATCGAACTGCTCGACTTCTTCTCCGAGTTGACCATCTACACCTCGACCGCCTGCCTCATCGGACTCAAGTTCCGCGAGCAGCTGGACAGCCGCTTCGCGCACTACTACCACCAGCTGGAGCGCGGCACCGACCCGCTCTGCTACGTGGACCCCTACCTGGACATCGAGAGCTTCCGCATCCGCGACGAGTCACGCGTCAAACTCGTCGAGCTGGTGCAGGAGATCATGGATGGTCGAATTGCCGACCCGCCCAAGGACAAACAGGACCGCGACCTGCTCGACGTGCTGGTGTCGATCAAGGACGACGACGGCAACCACCGCTTTACGGCCAACGAAGTCACCGGCATGTTCATCTCGTTGATGTTCGCGGGTCACCACACCAGCTCGGGCACCTCGTCGTGGACTCTGATCGAATTGCTTCGCCATCCCGACGTCTACGCCGACGTCCAGCAGGAGCTCGACGAGCTCTACGCCGACGGGCAGGAGGTGAGTTTCCATGCGCTGCGCCAGATTCCGAGACTCGACAACTCCCTGAAGGAGACGCTGCGCATGCACCCGCCCCTGATCATCCTGATGCGCGTCGCGCAGGACGAATTCGAGGTCGCGGGCTACCCGATTCACGAGGGTCAGATGGTGGCCGCCTCGCCGGCGATCTCGAACCGGATCGCCGAGGACTTCCCGAACCCCGACGACTTCAACCCCGACCGGTACGACAAGCCGCGTCAGGAAGACCTTGCCAACCGGTGGACGTGGATCCCCTTCGGCGCGGGCAAGCATCGCTGCGTCGGAGCGGCGTTCGCCCAGATGCAGATCAAGGCGATCTTCTCGGTCCTGTTGCGCGAGTACGAGTTCGAAATGTCCCAGCCTGCCGATAGCTACCAGAACGACCACTCCAAGATGGTCGTCCAGCTGGCCCAGCCAGCCAAGGTTCGCTACCGCAAGCGGGCCAAGTAGGAATCCCCATGGGCTGCTACCGCGTGGAACTCGACGAGGACCTGTGCCAGGGCCACGCCATGTGCGAACTGGAAGCTCCCGACGTCTTCGCGGTGCCCAAGCGCGGAGTCGTCGAGATCCTCGACGCCGAGCCACCCGACGACATCCGTGAGGACGTCGAGCGGGCGATTGACATGTGTCCCACCCAAGCAATTTCACTCAAGGAAAAGGACTGATCATGGCGAGTCGCGAACAGCTCGACGAGTGGGTCGAGCGGTGGCTGCAGGCCAACAAGGACGCCGAAGCGGCCGGCGACTGGAAGCCGATGGCGGACTTCTACACCGAGGACGCCACCTACGGGTGGAACATCGGCCCGAAGGAAGACGTCATGTGCGTCGGACGCGACGAAATCCGCGACGTCGCACTCGGTTTGGAGATGGAAGGCCTGGAGAACTGGGTCTACGAATACCAGAAGGTGTTGGTCGACGAGAAGCTGGGCGAGATCGTCGGCTTCTGGAAGCAGATCGCCACCAAGGGCGACGGCACCAAGGACGAGATCTACGGCATCGGCGGCAGCTGGTTCCGGCTCAACGATCAGCTGTTGATCGAGTGGCAGCGCGACTTCTTCGACTTCGGCCACGTGCAGAAGGCCTTCATCAAGCTCATCGAATCCGGTGACCTGACGCCGACCATGCAGAAGCGCATCGAGCGCAGCATGGCCGGTGAGCAGTTGCCCGGCTACTACCCGCTGGGCCAAAGCCCGGTCGGCCTCTTTTAACTCCACCAAGCAGTTGCTTGGGGCGGGTGTGATCCAGTTAACTAGAGGCTCTAGTCTGTGGCCACTCACCCACATCGCACGTCGAGAGAGGTACTCGTGAAGACAAAAGGCGCACTCATCTGGGAGTTCAACCAGCCCTGGTCGGTCGAGGAAATCGAGATCGGCGACCCCGTCAAGGACGAGGTCAAAATCCAGATGGAAGCGTCTGGCATGTGCCACTCCGACCATCACCTGGTGACCGGCGGCATCCCGATGATGGGTTTCCCCGTGCTCGGTGGGCACGAGGGCGCAGGCATCGTCACCGAAGTCGGCCCCGGCGTCGAGGACCTCGCACCCGGTGACCACGTCGTGCTGTCCTTCATCCCGTCGTGCGGTCGGTGCCCGTCCTGTCAGGCCGGCCTCCGCAACCTCTGCGACCTCGGCGCAGGCCTGCTCGGTGGCGTCGCCGTTTCCGACGGCACGCACCGCATCACGGCGAAGGGCCAGCCCGTCTTCCCGATGACGCTGCTCGGCACGTTCAGCCCGTACATGGTGGTGCACAAGAGCTCGGTCGTGAAGATCGACCCGTCGATCCCCTTCGAGGTGGCCTGCCTGGTGGGTTGCGGCGTGACGACCGGTTACGGCTCCGCAGTCAAGGCCGGCGACATCCGCCCCGGCGACGACGTCGCGATCATCGGCGTCGGCGGCGTCGGCATGTCGGCGCTGCAGGGCGCGGTCAACGCGGGCGCACGCAACCTCTTCGTCATCGAGCCCGTCGAGTGGAAGCGCGACGCGGCGCTGAAATTCGGTGCGACGCACGCCTATCCGGACATCGAGACCGCCTTCGGCGGTGTCGCCGAGGTGACCCACGGCCTGATGGCCAAGCAGGTCATCGTGACCGTCGGCGAACTCGAGGGCAAGGACGTGGACAACTACGTCAACCTGACCTCCAAGGGCGGCACCACGGTGCTCACCGCCATCGGCTCGATGATGGACACGAACGTGACGCTGAACCTGGCGATGCTGACCCTGATGCAGAAGAGGCTGCAGGGCACCATCTTCGGTGGCGGCAACCCGCACTTCGACATTCCGCAGCTGCTGTCGATGTACAAGGCGGGCCGGTTGAATCTCGACGACATGGTCACCCGCCAGTACCAGCTGGAGCAGATCAACGAGGGCTACACGGACATGTTGGAGGGCCGCAACATCCGCGGCGTCATCCGCTACACCGACGCCGACAGGTAGGCGCGTCGATGTCCGAGATCACCACCGAGCAGTCGCCGGTCGTCTCCGCCTCGGAGGCATCGTGGCGGTGCGTCCAGGCGGGCGATCGCGACGGTTGGTTGGCGCTGATGGCCGACGACGTCGTCGTGGAGGACCCGATCGGGGAGGCCGTCACCAACCCCGACGGCACCGGTGTCCGCGGCAAGGAGGCGCTGGCTGCCTTCTACGACGCGAACATCGGCCCCAACCGGCTGACCGTCACCCGCGAGGAGACGTTCACGTCGAGTTCGCCGACGGAGATCGCGTACATCTTGGTGCTGCACACCGAGTTTCCGAACGGCTTCACGGCGACGGTGCGCGGTGTCTTCACCTACCGGGTGAACGACTCCGGGCAGATCACCAACCTGCGGGGTTACTGGAACATGGACGCCATGCAGTTCGGCCAGAAGGACCCAAGCTGACCGGAGCGGTGGTCGTCGGCGGCTCGCGAGGCATCGGACTCGCCGTCGCCGAACTGCTTGCCGCTCAAGGGTTTGGAGTGGTCGTCAACGGACGTGACCCCGATGCCGTAGCCGACGCAGTCGACGGCATCGGTGGTCGCACCGTCGGGCACGCCGGTTCCCCGGCCGAGCCGGCGGTGGCCGACGCCCTGATCGACCGGTGCGTCGACGAATTCGGCAGCGTCGACGCGCTCGTCAACTGCGCAGGAACCGCGGAATTGCCCGGGTCGTCGATTCTCGACGTGACGTCGGAGCAGTTTCGCGAGCTCCTCGACGCGCACCTGCTCACCGCCTTCGAGACGTGCCGGGCGGCCGCACCGAAGATGGTCGCGCAGGGCGGCGGCGCGATCGTCAACACCAGCTCGTTCGCGTTTCTCGGCGACTACGGCGGCACCGGCTATCCGGCCGGCAAGGGCGGCGTGAACGGCCTGACAATGGCAATTGCTGCCGAGCTGAAGGCCACGGGCGTGCGAGCAAACGTGGTGTGTCCCGGCGCCAGGACGCGGCTGTCGACGGGGCCCGACTATGAGGCACAGATAGCGGAGTTGCACCGGCGTGGCCTGCTCGACGAGGTCAGCATGCAGGGCGCACTGGACGCCGCACCGCCAGAGTATGCGGCGCCCGTGTACGCGTATCTCGTCAGTGACCTGGCCAGGGACGTCACCGGACAGATTCTGGTCGCCGCGGGCGGATTCGTCGGCCGATTCGACCGGCAGACGCCGAGCCTGCTCGCCTACCGTGACCACCACGGATCGCCGCCGTGGTCCGTCGCCGAGCTCGACGGCCTCGTCCGCAGCGGCCGACAGACCTGAGCATTGGACAAGTCAGCAAATATGCGTCATGGTCTTCTGGTGACCAACAGTTCCGCCCGATTCCTGAAGCCTCGTTTGCTGGCAGCAGCCGCCGGGCTCGCCGTCGCAGTGGCGCCCATCGCCGCCGCGCCCGCCAACGCCAATCCGGCCGACGACGCCTTCATGGCTGCCCTTGGCGCCGCAGGCATCGGTTTCGAGAACCAGATAGTTGCCAAGACCGTCGCCCACAACGTCTGCCCGTCGTTGAAGAAGGGCGCCAAGTCCTTCGCCTGGACCGTCTCCGGCGTAGTTGCCAGCGGCATCCCTCGCAAGGTCGCCACCACCTTCACCGGGCTGGCCGTGAAGACGTACTGCCCCGAGATGATCAAGTCGACGATCGGCTTCTAGGTCGGCAACTAGACGGGTTCAGTTGGCAGCGATGAGCCGCCGGTGCAACTCCCACGACGAACGCTCGACCCAATTCACGAGCAGCTTCCCGTCATCACGTACCGCCCAGACGGCCGTGCCGGTCATTTCGACGTCCTGCTTGTCCGGTGGCGTGCCCAAGATGCCGTTGTTGGACCCGGTCAAGAGCCATCGTGACGTCACGCGGCTGCCGTCGGCATTCTGAAACGACTCGAGCACCTCGAGATGTAGGTCGTCGACGACGGCCAAGAACTTCCCGATCCACTGCTTGAAGGCCTCGCGGCCCGTGATCGTCTCCCCGCCCGACACGATGACGAAGTCCTCCACCACGAAGTCGTCGACGGCTCCGGGGTCATGACCGTTCCACACCGCGTCCCAAAACGCATTGACGATCGATACCGAATCGCGTGCACTCATGCTCCGTAAACGCCCGGCGATACGCAGGTAATCCGCGGTTGCCGCGCTCTGGCATGCTCGACGCCATGGCCTCCGTCTTCACCAAGATCATCAACCGTGAGATCCCCGGTCGATTCGTCTACGAGGACGACGACGTCGTCGCCTTCCTCACCATCGAACCGATGACGCAGGGACACACGCTCGTCGTCCCGCGCGCCGAGATCGACAACTGGCAGGACGTCGACGCGGGCGTCTTCGCCAACGTGATGGCCGTGGCTCAGCGCATCGGCAAGGCTCAGTCCAAGGCGTTCGACGTGGAACGAACGGGCCTGATCATCGCCGGCCTCGAAGTACCGCACCTGCACGTGCACGTCTTCCCGGCGCGCAACCTGTCCGACTTCGGCTTCGCAGGCGTCGACCGCAATCCCTCGCCGGAGTCACTGGACGAGGCGCAGGCCAAGATCGTGGCCGCGTTGGCGGAACTGGCCTAGACCGTCGCGGGCTCGTCGGCCCCGGGGTCGTTGACCACCGGAGCCTCCGCGATCCGCGGCAACTGCACGGTGAAGCGGCACCCCTGACCCGGCGCCGTCGTCACGCTGACCGTGCCGCCGTGCGCGTACACCAGCGAGTCGACGATGGAGAGGCCAAGACCCGTACCTCCGCTGGTCCGCGCCCGCGACGAATCGGTGCGATAGAACCTCTCGAAGACCCGGTGCGCGTCCTCCCGACTCATGCCGGGTCCTTCGTCGGCCACTTCCAGAATGGCGCTGTCCTGCTTGGTGCCGACCCGGATCGCGATACTCGCCGACTCCGGAGTGTGTTGCAGTGCGTTGGCCACCAGGTTGCCCATCACCTGCCGCAGCCGAGCCTCGTCACCGAGCACCTCGGGCGTCCCCGGGCCGTCGAAGACCTCCATGGTGATGGTGCGCTTCGGGGCGACCGACCGCGCGTCGTGGACGGCGTCGCTGGCAAGTGACAGCAGGTCGACCCGGCGCTGCTCCATCGGGCGCTGGGCGTCCAGTCGCGCCAGCAGCAGAAGATCCTCGACGAGCAGACCCATCCGCTGGGACTCGCTCTCGATGCGGTTCATCAGCAGCTCGACGTCGCGCGCGGCGCCCTGGCGGTACAGCTCGGCGAACCCACGAATGGTGGTCAGCGGAGTGCGAAGCTCGTGGCTGGCGTCGGTGATGAACCGGCGCATCCGGTCCTCGGAGGTGCGTGCCTTCTCGGCCGAGGCCTCCGACGACGCCACCGCCCGTTGAATCTGGGCCAGCATCCCGTTGAGCGCCAACGACAATCGGCCCACCTCGGTGCGCGTGTCCCGTTCCGGGATGCGGCGGTCGAGCTCGCCCGCGGCAATAGCCGCAGCGGTCTGCTCGACTTCCACCAGCGGTCTGAGGCTGCGGTGCACGACGGCGAAGCCCGCAATGCCGAGCACCAGGAGCACGGCGACGCCGATGCCCACCTGGGACCACGTCAGCGCACGCACCGTCGACGAGACGTCCGACAGGTCGATGGCGACGGTGGTCAGCTCACCGTGCAACCCGCGCACCGTCATCGCCCGCCACTGCACGTCGGAGTGGTCGATCGAATCCACGGTGACGGGAACGGGCCCGACGTCGTTGCTGTCGGGAAGGGCGGGTTCGGCATCGCGATCGTTGACCGCCATCCAGATGCGCCCGTCGGAATCGATGCCGCGGACGTAGAAGTCGGACGGCGGTCGGGCCGGGTTCGGATCCTCCATCGGGGTGGCCGGCATCCGGCGGGGTGCCTGGGCCCAGCCGCGGGAGGCGTCGAGCAGGGTTTCGTCGACCCGGTTGATCAGGCTGTGCCGCATGATCGAGGTGACGGCGACGCCGGAGGCGAGCAAGCCACACGCCACCAGCACGAGGGTCGCGGCCACCAGACCCACCCGGAGTGGGATACCGCGCCCCCGAATTCCAGTCATTCCCCTCGTCATTCCGACATTGTGCAAAACGCGTGACCGTCGGCTGGCGAACTCGCGCATATGGCGCGTTAGCGCGGCTCGCGCAGCACGTATCCAACGCCGCGCAGCGTGTGCAGCAGACGCTTCTCACCAGTGTCGATCTTGCGACGCAGGTAGGACACGTAGGACTCGACGACGTTGACGTCGCCACCGAAGTCGTAACGCCAGACGTGGTCGAGGATCTTCGGCTTGGACAGCACCGTGCCTGCGTTGATGATGAAGTACCGCAGCAGGGTGAACTCGGTCGGCGACAGCGAGACCGGCTCGCCGGCCTTCCACACCTCGTGGGTGTCCTCGTCGAGTTCGATGTCAGCGAACGTCAGCCGGGCGCTGCGGGGCTCTTCGACGCCGCGGCCGGAGCGACGGAGGATGACGCGCAACCGCGCCACGACCTCTTCGAGGCTGAACGGCTTGGTGACGTAGTCGTCGCCACCGAGAGTCAGGCCGGCGATCTTGTCCTGAAGTGAGTCGCGGGCGGTCAGAAACAGTGCGGGCGCGTCGATGCCGTCGGCGCGCAGCCGACGCAGCACGCCGAAGCCGTCCATCCCGGGCATCATCACGTCGAGGATGACCGCGTCGGGGCGGATCTCCCGCGCCTTGTCCAAGGCCGCGGGCCCGCTGGACGCGGTGTGTACCTCGAAGCCCTGGAACTTCAGACTCACCGAGAGCAACTCGACGATGTTGGTTTCGTCGTCGACGACGAGGATTCTCGCTTCGGGGATGAACTCCGGAATTGCAGCCATGGCCATAGGAACAATGTCCTCCCATTCACATGGCCTGACGCTGCCGGAGCGCTGTGAGATTCCTGTGAGTTGATCTCAGGGAAGCTGGGTGTGATCCCCGCCATAGACTGAGGACCATGAATCTCGGCAAAGCCCTCGTCGACGTGGCGACCGCACCGGCCCGCATCGGCCTTGCCGTCGCCGACATCGGCCTCGGCATCGCCACCGAGACGCTGGCCGTCGTCCAACGGGGACTCGACGACGCTCACGTGCCCGCAGGCAGGTCCTCGCTGGCTCAGCTGCTGGGGCTCGAAGACGCCGTCGAACGCGCCAACCGCCTGGCCCACCTGATGGACGACGACGCCCCGCTCGGGCGAGCGTTGGCCCCCGACGGGCCACTCAACAGACTGCTGCGACCTGGTGGGCTCGTCGACCAGCTCACCGCCGAGGGCGGCCTGCTCGACCGGATGACCGCCGAGAACGGTCCCGTCGCCCGCGCGGTGGCGCCCGGTGGACTGATCGACCAGGTGACGTCCGAGGGTGGTCTCGTCGACCGTTTGACTACCGACGACGGAGCCGTGTCCCGGGTGATCGCGCCGGGCGGACTCGCCGACCAGCTGCTCGCCAACGACGGTCTGATCGAGCGCATCCTGCGCGAGGACGGCGTCGCCGACAAATTGCTCGCCGAGGGCGGTCTGCTCGACACCCTCACCGCCGAGCAGGGCGCGCTGATGAAGCTCGCCGACGTGGCCGACACCCTCAACCGGCTCGCCCCCGGACTCGAGGCGCTGACCCCGACCATCGACGCGCTGCACGAAGCCGTCATCACCCTCAGCCAGGTCGTCAATCCGCTGAGCAACATCGCGGGCCGAATCCCGCTGCCACGCTCGCGTGGGCGGCGGCCGACGCCTAGTGCGGTACCCGCCCCACAGGTCATAGACGCCGACGAGTGAGCCGTTAAGCTAGGCGTGCACGCCTCCTTAGCTCAGCGGTAGAGCAACGCTCTTGTAAAGCGTAGGCCATCGGTTCGATCCCGATAGGGGGCTCCAACTCCCGCAAGCGTTGTCGGTGGTAGGACCTACCGTCGCACCCATGAGACAGTGCCGCGGCTGTGGTTCCCCACTCTCGAAGCGCAGCCAGAAGGTGTACTGCAGCAATGCGTGTCAGGCTGTGGTGCGGCGCGCAACCGGTACCAAGCTGTGGCTCGAGACCGGTGAGGCGTGCATCGCCGGATATCGCGGCCACTACATCCGGCAATACCTCTCCGACGCCCAAGGCGGTTGCTGCGCAATCTGCGGCGGAGCGAACAGGTGGTTGGGCGCGCACCTCGCCTTGGTGTTGGACCACGTCGACGGGAACCCGACCAACAACCGACGGGAGAACCTGCGGCTGGTCTGCCCAAACTGCGACTCGCAGCTGGCGACGTACAAGAGTCGCAACCGTGGCAACGGCCGGCACTCCCGACGCCAGCGATACGCCGACGGGCAGTCGTACTAGCCCCGATCCGACCCCGGCGCGCGGTAGTGTCCGCTACGAAATAGCAAACAGCCGAGGAGGAGTCCGTGTCCGAAGCCGGTGTATGGGTGGCCTGGGGAATTCCGGCCCGCGGACGCGAGGGCCAGGCGCTGGCGCTTCTGAAGTCGTCGCTGACCACGTACCTCGAACAACTCTCCGCCGACGGCCGAATCGAGCGCTTCGACGCCGCAATCCTCAGGCCGCAGACCACCGAACTCGGTGGCTTCATCCTCATCCAGGGCACCCACGACCAAATCGAGGCGCTCCGCACCGACCAGGGCTTTCAGACGTGGGCCACCCAGATCCAGTTGGTCGCCGACAAGGTCGGAATCGTCGACGCCTGGGTCGGCGACGGACTGTCGGAGGCCTTCGCGCTGTACGAAGACGCGTTGAAGGAGCTCGGCTGACCGCTCCGGCGGTAACGCAAGCGGCTCCTGCGACGAAGGCAACAGGAGTGAACGTTGTGAAAGTCAGCCTTCACCGGGGAAGAGCAGTTCAGCGCGTCGGGAGGGCCAGTCATGGGAGCGTCGAGATACATCGGTCGAGTGGGCGGTCTAGCCGTCGCACTGGGAGTCGGGACCGCGGTGGCGACGGGATACGGCGTCGCCAACGCCGACGAGACGTCCACCAGCTCGTCGAGTAGCCAGTCCGCGAGCGCCAACGCCTCCGGCACCGCAACGTCGACGAACACCGGCACCTCGACGAACACCGGCACCGAGGGCGCCGCCCCCGCCGCAGCGCAGGCCTCGACCGCGCCAACGGCCACCGGTTCCGACGACAAGCCGACGGGCTCGACGACCACCTCGGGCTCGGTCACCAGCGGGGTCGTCAGCGCCCAGACCAACACCGGCAGCTCCGGCAGCACGGCGTCCCCCACCCCCAAGCCGACCGTCGAACCAGAAGCCGAGCCCGAGCCCGAGCCCGAGCCGACGACACCGGAAGTGCCGGACACCACGCCGACGCCAGCGCCGACCGCGACGCCGACCCCCAGCCCGACGCCCACCAAGAAGCCCAAGCCAAACGCCACCGCGGCCGTGTCCACCCCTGCACCGACGGTGACCGACACGTCGAAGGCGGACAGCGGCAAGACATCCGAGCCGAAGACCGTCACACCGACCGTGGCCAAGCAGGACGTCGACGGCCCGGCCCCCAAGATCGCCAGCCTCGCCGTCGTCTCGGCCGACGCAAAGTCGGCGTCCGACGCACAGGTCACCCTCGTCACGGTCACGCCAGAGACCCCCGCACGCCAGGCACCCCCGAACCCACTGGCCGTGGTGAGCGGCGTGGTGTCGAGCGTCGTCAACTGGATGCTGACCCCGTTCATGGGCGCGGGCTCACCGACTCCCGCCGAACCACCGCTGGCGTGGTCGTTGCTTGCGTTCGCGCGTCGCGAGTTCGACCACTTCGTCAACGCCGTCACCGGGCGCGCCACCCAGACCCCGGCCAAGGCCGTCGACGCCACCAGCGTCTCGTTGGCCGCAGCCACCGCCGCCTTCGCTCAGGCGGCTGCGGTCAACGTGCCCGGATTCCCGCTTCCCGGTGCGCAATTGAGCCCGTCCACCCAGTTCGTCCAGTGGGTCACGGGCAACTATCAGACCGGCAACCCGTTGATCGCCGACACCCTGAAGCGTTTCGGCATCAACGGCACCGACGTCGGCGTCATGTGGGACAACGGCATGGTCGACGATCCCACCACGCCGTACAACGAGCATCAGGTGCTGATGGCCTTCGGCGACACCTTCAGCGGCGCCAACATGACCGGCAACTGGCGTTTCAACGTGCTGCTCCGCAGCGCCGACACCGACCTCTCCGACGGCATGACCATTCCCAATGGAGAGTGGTTCAACGGCAACATGTTCGGCGGCACGCCGCTCAGCAGCCCCACCACCGCACGGCAGATCATCCACCCCTCCGGGCTGCCCGCCGGTGTCACCCTCATCCCCACCGCGGGCATCTCCATCCCGACGCCCGGCACCCAGTTCGGCGTCACCCAGTACGTGAACTTCATGTCGGTGAGCAACTGGGGCGCGGCGGGCACGTGGTCCACCAACTACTCCGCAATCGCCTACTCCACGGACAACGGCGAGAACTGGACCGTCGCACCGACTTCGGTGCGTTACAACTCACCCGTCGGCGGCAACGACAAATTCCAGCAGGGCGCCTTCGTCCGACCGGGCGACGGTTACGTCTACAACTACGGGACACCCAACGGCCGCCAGGGCGCGGCGTACGTGTCGCGCGTCGCTGAGAAGGACATCCTCGACACCAGCAAGTACGAGTACTACAGCAAGGGCAAGGCTGGCGGCTGGTTCGGCATCGGCGCCACCCCGGCGGGCTGGTACAAGAACCAGCCGGCCAAGGCCACGGCCGCGTTCGGCCAGGACACCGGCGCATGCGGTGTCGGGAAGCCGGGCAACCAGGTCAGTGAGATGTCGGTCCAGTACAACAAGCAACTCAAGAAGTACGTCGTCCTCCACGGCGATCAGTTCAACAACATCGTGATGCGCACCTCGGACACCCCTCAGGGCACCTGGTCGAGCGCGAAGATTCTGATGGCACAGCAGCAGGGCGGCATCTACGCGCCGATGATGCATCCGTGGTCGTCGTCGACGATGGGGACCGGCACCGACCTGTACTGGAACCTGTCGCTGTGGTCGGAGTACAACGTGATGTTGATGAAGACCGATCTCACCAAGGTCTAGGCCGACACGTGTTGCGGTGCATCGCGATCGGGGTGACGGCGGCGGCGTTCGCGTCGCCGCTCGCGGTGGCCGACGCCGATCCCGTTGCGCCGCAGACGAATGCTTCGTGCACCGCGGAGGTGAAGGACGCGCTGACCTGGCCAGCCGGCGCCACCGCACCGATGGTGTGCGACGGCGTCAACTGGCAACCTGTCGCCGATCCCTATCCGATGAGCGACGAGTGGCTGAGCACCGGACCAGTGATGACGCTGCACGGCCAGGGACGTCGCAACCCCATGCTCGAATCAGGCCGCTGGACGGCCACCCCGCTGTCCCCTGAGAGCACCTGCGGGGCAACTCAATTCGCGGTGGTCTCCGGCACGCCGACCCTGACTCCGCCGCAATCCGATCGAGGCGAACCCGGTCGGACCCTGACGCTGGAAGTGGTACCCCGGCTGTTCACCATCGAGCTGACCGGCGACTGCTTGTGGCAGCGATTGCCCTAGGCCTGGCCCGCTACGGCGCGAAGAAGACCGACGTCTCCGAGCAGCCGGTAACCGCGTGGCCCGACGGGAACGAGCGGGGATCGGCATCGACGATGACGTCGTCGCGGTAGAACGCGTGCGTCGCGTCCGCGGCACATTCGAAGTCCGCGTTCAACACGTGGAACGTCGCGCCGTCGGCGTCGGGAATCGGCGTGCCCATCCAATAGCCGTGACGGTCGTCGCGGGCGAAGGGGCCTTCGAGCGCGTCGAACGACGGGACGTCGGCGTCGACGATGCGATCGGTGCCGTAGAAGACGTTGGCGCCGTCGCGTGAGTAGCCGTCCCTGAGCACCCGGAAGGTGGCCGGGTCGGCACCGACGACGGAGTTGCCGTTCACGTGCACGGTCCGATCGTCCTTCGTGAACAGGTAGTAGTCCGTGTCCGAGACGATCGAGAAGTGCGTGGGATCGTCCGACAGCACCCTGCCGTCGGACCAATACACCGCGCGGCCGTCCTTGGCCAAGTTGCCGTCGAGCAGCTCGAAGTTGGTCGGGTCGTCGCTGAGCACCGTGTCGCGTTGGTAGACGTGGCCGTCGTCCTTTGCGAAATCAGGGCGGTCGAGCAGGACGAAGCTGTCGGGATTCGCCTCGGGAAGCGGCCTGCCGTCGACGTATACCGTCGAACGGTCCTTCGCGAACGTCCGGTCCAATGGGGCGAACGACGCCGCATCGGCACCGTCGACCTGGGATGCCCTACCCGGAAAACCCCGAAGGTAGAACACCGTGTCTCCGCGGACGTGATAGCCGGCCGACTCGAAGAGCGAGTCGGGCGCCGCGTCCCGACCACAGGCCGTCATCGTGGCCACGACGGCGACACACGCAACGGCGACGAGCCGCCGCCGTCGCCGTGGCTGGTGCGGCGAACCTGTCATGGGGCAACGGTACTCGTCATCTTGGTCCTGACCCACGAACCCTAGTTCGACGTACCGGTGCTGGCGGTGACCCTGCGCCTGCCGCACATTGGTTGTCGGTGCCACTCCCGCATCCACCACGACGGCTCGTAACACCGGTCTGCAACCAGCCGATACGGGTATGAGAATTTGCCGACGTAGGGTCGGGTCGTGGCTCGCGAGACAGGGGATGACATGGGATTGAAGAACCTCGGCGCAGCACTTCTCGCCGGTGCCGCGTCCGTCGTCGTGGCGACGGCGGTCCCGGCACACGCGGACCCCACCGACGACGCGCGATCGGAACAGATCGACCAGGCGTTCCTCAAGGCCGTCAAGGATCAGGGCCTGAAGTTGAAGTCGGACGGGTTCGCCCTCGACCTGGCCCACTCGACGTGCGACGTGTTGACCCGCACCGGGTCGGTCGAGAACGCGTTGCGCCACGTCCAGAACGCCACCGACTGGTCGGACAGCAAGAAGATTGGCTCCTTCGGCAGCCTCGCGGTGCAGGGCTACTGCCCGACGTCGATGCCCAAGAAGTAACCCGCCGTCTAGTCGACCACTCCGCGCAGGCCGTCGGCGCCGAAGACGGGTTCGAGCATCGCCGAGTAATCGGGGCCTCGCCGCACCAGCTGGCCACCGTCGACGTTGATCACCTGCCCGGTGATCCAGCTCGCGGCGTCGCTGAGCAGGAAGACCGACGCGTTGGCGACGTCGGCGACCTCACCGACCCGCGGCAGTGGGGTACTGACGCGGTAGTCCTCGCTGAGTTCCGGCGAATCAAGCACCAGCGCAACGAGTTCGGTGCGGATGAGTCCCGGCCGGATCGAGTTGACCCGCACCCACGACGCGCCGAGCTCGTCGGCTCCCAGCTGCATCATGTGGTCGATCGCCGACTTGCTGACCCCGTACGCCCCGAACCACCGGTGGGTGTTGCTGGCCGCGACCGACGAGATGCCGACGAATGAGCCGCCGCCACCGCGGACCATCTCCCGTGCGGTGTGCTTGAGCACGTACATGGTGCCGTTGACGTTGAGGTCGACGGTGCGTCGCCACGCGTCGGAGTCGACCTGGGTGATCGGGCCGATCGTCTCGGACCCACCCGCACAGTGCACGACGCCGTTGAGGCGACCGCGCCAGGCGGTCGCCGCCTCCACCATCGCGGCGACTTCGTCCTCGTTGGTGACGTCGGCGGGCTCGTACCTGACCTCGCCCGAGCCGTCACCCGCTGCGGCGGTGATCTCCTCCTGCGCGGCGGCGAGCCTGTCGGCGTTGCGCCCGACGAGAACCACGTCGCCACCAGAGGCCACGACGGCAGTGGCAACTCCCTTGCCGATGCCGCTTCCACCACCCGTGACGATGATCGTCCGATCCGTCAATGAAAGCTGCACATCGCCCCCGTCGAGAGAAACTAGAACACGTTCTCGTCATGTAACCACACCTGATTTCAAGGTCGCCGGCGTATCGTCGACGGCGCAGTTGGTTCCCGCATACGACGGGCCCATCGGAGAGAAAGCGTGGCGATGACGAAACCACAGACCTCAACACGACGATTGCTTCTCGCCGGCGGTTTCGCCGTCGCGATCGCCGCCGCCCCCGCGGTGGCCGCATTCGCCAGCCCGTCGATCGCGCCCTCGTTCGGGGCGTCCTGCCCCAGCGGCGAGACCGAGGACGCCTTCACCGACATGTGCACCCCGGACCTCGTCCCGAACTCACCCGAGATCGCGCAGTCACCTGGCGGCCTGCCCTCGGTCGACGGGATTCCCTGCACCGGCGCAAATTCGGGCCAGTGCATCGGCCTGTCCGAGGACGCCCCCCAGTACGTGCCGCCGTCATCGTCGGTCGGGTCGAGCCCGACCATCACGGGGTCCACCAACTAGCTAAGTGTGATGACACGCTTCGGTAGATAACTCGCAGTATGTGAGCAGATTGCTGGCAGCTTCCATACAATCCACGCATGCCGCACTTCGAGTTCTCTGCACGACGCCTCATCCTTGCCGGCGGATTCGCGCTCGCCGTCGCCGCCGCACCGGCCGTGACCGCGATTGCGGTCCCCTCGGCCCCCGGCACACAGCTGGCCGAAAACTGCGCCGCGGGAGAGGACACCGACCAGTTCACCGGCTCGTGCGTCCCCTTCATGGTGCCCAATTCACCGGCGCCGGTGTTCACCACGCCCGCGGGCAACCCGGACATCCCCGAGATCGACGGCGTGCCGTGCACCGGGCGCGACTCGGGTGCGTGCATCGGCCTTGCCGAGGACGCGCCGCAGTACGTGCCACCCACCTCGTCGGTCGGCTCGGATCCGACGATCACCGGTTCGACCAACTGACGGCGGCCACGCCAGGGAACACGTGGAACTCGTGCAGATTCCCGGCAGCATCCCTACAATTCCTGCGACGAACCGTCAATATTCTCGGACACCACGAAATGCCCGGGAAACCACAGAAAGCGTGACAATGCCGCACCTTGAATTCTCTGCTCGACGAATCATCCTTGCCGGCGGATTCGCGCTTGCCTTCGCCGCCGCTCCCGCGGTGGCCGCCTTCGCCGTTCCCGTCGCCGCGAACGCCGCGCCCGCGGCGTCGTGCCCGGCCGGCGAGGAAGAGGACATGTACACGGGCTCCTGCCTGCCCCACACGGTGCCGAACTCGCCGACGAACAACGGCCTCCCGCCGTCGCCGATCTCGCAGTCCCCCGGCGGCCTGCCGTCCGTGGACGGCATCCCCTGCACCGGCGAGAACACCGGTCAGTGCATCGGTCTGCAGGACAATGCAGACAAATTCGTGCAGCCTCCGACGAGCATCAACGGCCAGTAACACCGATCAGGCTCTAGGCGGCTCGTCGAGTCGCCTAGAGTTGGTCCATGGCTGCAAAACCTGATCCTGCCGAAATCGGTGACGTCGAGCCCTTGGCCGACAGCACCGCCCGCATGGCGAGGCGTGTCGTCGCCGCGTACGCCACCGACGCCGACGAATGCCGGGTGTTCTTGTCCATGCTGGGCATCGGACCGGCGAAGCAAGAGGCGTAGTGGACTCAGGAGTAGGCGAATCAGCCGACTCCGGGCACTCTGAGGTCTTCGAGCTCGACCCGGTTGGCGAGGGCGAGTCCGACTTCGTCGTCGTCGCCAACCGGTTGCCGATCGACATGGAGCGTCGACCCGACGGCTCGACGACGTACAAGCGGAGTCCTGGCGGCCTCGTCACGGCGCTGGAACCGCTGCTGCGGAGACGGCGCGGTGCCTGGGTCGGATGGCCCGGTATCACCGACGGCGACGAAGAGCCCATCTTCGAGGACGACCTCGAGATGCGGCCAGTGGCGCTGTCTGCCGAGGATTTCGCCGACTACTACGAAGGTTTCTCCAACGCCACCCTGTGGCCGCTGTACCACGACGTCATCGTCAAGCCGATCTACCACCGAGAGTGGTGGGACCGGTACGTCGAGGTGAACCGTCGTTTCGCCGAGGCGACGGCTAGGGCCGCGGCGCACGGCGCGACGGTGTGGGTTCAGGACTATCAGCTACAGCTGGTGCCGAAGATGCTTCGCATGCTGCGGCCCGACCTGACCATCGGCTTCTTCCTGCACATCCCGTTCCCACCCGTCGAGCTCTTCATGCAGATGCCTTGGCGCACCGAGATCATCGAGGGCCTGCTCGGCGCCGACTTGGTCGGCTTCCACCTGCCCGGCGGCGCGCAGAACTTCATGATCCTGGCTCGACGGCTCCTCGGCGCGAACACCTCACGGGCCAACGTCGGCGTGCGGTCACGTTTCGGCGAAATCCAGGTCGGCTTCCGCACGGTGAAGGTGGGCGCGTTCCCGATCTCGATCGACTCCGAGGAACTCGACACCAAGGCGCGAAACCGCGGGGCTCGACAGCGCGCGAAGGAGTTGCGCGCCGATCTGGGCAATCCGCGCAAGATCCTTCTCGGTGTCGACCGACTCGACTACACCAAGGGCATCGACGTTCGGCTGCGGGCGTTCTCGGAGTTGCTCGACGAGGGCAGGATCGATCCAGACGACACGGTGTTGATTCAATTGGCGACGCCGAGTCGCGAGCGCGTGCAGAGCTACAAGATGATGCGCGAGGACATCGAGCGCCAGGTCGGGCACATCAACGGTGAGTACGGCAAGGTCGGGCACCCGATCGTGCACTACCTGCATCAGGCCCTACCGCGCGACGAACTGATCGCGTTCTTCGTCGCGGCCGACGTCATGTTGGTGACGCCGTTGCGCGACGGGATGAACCTGGTCGCCAAGGAGTACGTCGCCTGTCGCAGCGATCTCGGCGGCGCCTTGGTACTCAGCGAATTCACCGGCGCTGCAGCCGAACTGAGGCAGGCCTACCTCACCAACCCGCACCACATCGACGGTGTCAAGGACGCGATCGAGGCGGCGTTGGCGCAAACCCCCGAGGAGGGACGACGCCGGATGCGGGCGCTGCGTCGGCAGGTGCTGGCCCACGACGTCGACCGCTGGGCGCGCTCATTCCTCGAGGCGCTGGCCGCCACCCAGGACGCGGACACTCCTAGATCGGAGTGATGTTCCTGATCCGCCAGTCTTGGCCCACCTTCTGGTAGTCGACCTTCAACCGGCTGCCGTCGTAGAGCGGCTGCTTGGTCTTGTCAGTGAGCACGCGGTTCATGTAGACCATCACCGAGCCCGAATCGCGGTGCGCGTCAAGCATTCCGACACCGACGACGTTGACCTGGCTGATGAGCTGACGCTCACGCGCGGCAGGGATCACGTTCTTGGTGGTGTCGTCCTCGTACTCGCGACGGAAGTCCGAGGTCAGCAGCCGGTAGGCGTCGGTCCGGCTGCGTTCGATCGTCTGGTAGTCAAAGCCGAGGATGATTGGAATTTGCTGGGCCGCCAACTGCGGTAACTCGGCCCTGGCTTCCTGCTCACCAACCCGCTCGACACGATTCCAGTACAGAGTGCCCCCAAAACCGGCCAACGCGACGAAGCCGACCGCGAACAAGATGCCGACTAGCACCGTCAGCCGGGAACTCAAGCGACCCATCAGTTGCCCCCGTCGGGATATTTCAGGTCGTAACCCGTCATGCGTCCGTTGTCGTCCTCGTGCACGATGACCCGCAGCCGGTACGGCTTCGAGGGGGAGTTGACCCCGTCCAGATTGGTGACCGTCACCCGCACCGACACCAGAACCGAGGCGTTGTCCGCCGTGTCGTCGATCTTCTCCAGCGCCGAGCCGTTGATCACGGCCTCGGAACTGGCGTTCGTGTCGCGGAAGATCGCCTTGAGGTTCTCGACGTTGTTGCCCTGGCTCATCATGTCCCGCAGTGGACCGCTGATGCCGTTGACGAACCGGTTCACGCTCTCGTCGATGTCGTTCTGGGTGTAGCTGAACATGTTCACCACCGTCTGCGACGCGGTGTCGACGAACTTCTGATCCCGCGCTTCCTCGGCCTGCGCGTGACGCTGCTGGTTGAACAGCAGCGCGACCACGCCGGCCATCGCGGCGACCAGGACGGCCGTGACGCCAAGGGCGAGTCCGGCGACCAGCATGCGGTGCGGTTGCCGCCGGGGCGGCGGCCCAACCGGCTTGACGGGACGCACCTTGACGGCCGGTGGGGTGTCGACCACGTGCGCCGTTGGCTCCGGAACAGCTCCGGCCGGACCGGCCGCCCTCGACGCGCGGCGCCGGGCGGCGGCCTTCTTCACCGACTCCGGGGTCTCGGTCGACGATTCGCCGGATGTCGTGTCAGTCAATCCATTTCCCTCGGGTCGCGTCGCTCTCGTCGTTCGGAGCGGTTGTTCACTTACGCCTGTCGTGGATCCAACATCAGATCCACCCACGTCTCCGCGGAGTTCACCTTGTCCATGCCGTCGGCGTAGACGCCCGTGCCCCCTGCGGGGTCGACGAAGACGCCGTTCTTCGAATCGTACGTCGCCGTGGTGGGACCACTTGCCTGCGGTGGCACTGCCTCCGACGGGAGGAGCGGCCCCTGACCCGGCGGAAGCTCGGCCGGCGGGGGTGGCGCGATCGCCGGCGGCGGAACTGCCCCTGGCGGCGTCCTGCCGTACGGCGGGACGATCTGGTCCGGCGGCGCGTAGAACGGCAGCGGCGGTGGCGGCGGTCCAAGGTCACTTGGCGGCACCGGCAGCGGGAACGGGGCGTTGGGCGCGGGCCCCGGTCCTGGCGGCACGCCAGGCGGCAGTTGCACGACGGGTGGTCCCGGGTCGTAGTCCGCCCCTGGCGGGATGTTCGGGAACTTGTTGGGGGGCGTGATGTTTCGGCCGTTTTCCACCGGCGTGCCGTAGGGCACCGGCGGACCGCGCCACGGGTTGTTGCCGATCGGCACGTAGCCGCGCGGATCCCGGCACAGCTGCACCGTCGGCGCGCGCTTGCCGGGGAACTCCTGGCACGGGTAGTTGCGGGCACCGCGCACCACCGACGGGTCGTTCTGAGCGGTCTTGCAGTACAGGTCAGTCGGCAGCTCGCGCAGCGTGGTGTCCGCGGGCGACCGGATCATCGCCGGCGGGATGAAACCCGTCGAGCAGGGCGGCGCGTCGCCGAGGTTGACCTTGAAGTCGAGCTTGCCGCCCTCGTCGGCGGGCAATCCGCCACCGACGGTGAGCAGCGCGGCGAACAGCGCCGGGACGATCACCAGCGCCTGCTCGATCGACTTGCGGTAGATCACGCCGATGCGGCCGGCGTTCGCCAGGTTGGCGGCGAGCATCGGGAAGTTCGGGCGGATGCCGTCGAAGGTGGTGTTCGCGGCCTGCGCGGCACCGGGTGCGGTCTGCAGTACCGACCGGACCTGCGGATCGGCCTTCGCAAGCTGAGTGGTGAAACGGGCGAGACCGTCTGCGAGCGACTTGACGTCGTCACCGCTGCGGATCTGCGAGTCGAGGAACGGTCCGGCCTGATCGATCAACTGCGAAATCTGGCCGTAGTTGTTGTTGGCCTCGTCGACGAGGAGCCGTGACGACTGGATCATCCTGGCCAGCTCGGGGCCGGATCCGTTGAACGCCTTGAACGTTTCGCGCAACAGGTCCTGTACGCGCGCGTCGCCGATGCTGCTCACCAACGTGTCTGCTTGCTCAAGCAGTACGGCGATGTCCTGGCCGACGGCGGTGCGGTCGAGGCCGATGTTGGCGCCGTCGCGAAGCAGCTTCGTCGAGGCGTCCTTCGGCGGCACCAGGTCGACGTACTGCTCGCCGATGGCGGACACGCTCTTGACGGTCGCGGTCACGTTGTCGGGTACGTCGGTGTCGGTGTTGAGCCGCATCGAGGCGACCACGCCGGTGTCGTCGAGGCTGACGTTCTCGACGCGGCCGATCGTCACACCGCGGTAGGTGACGTTGGCGTTCTGGTAAAGCCCACCACCGGCTTTGAACTCCGCGGTGATGTGGTACGCGCCGATGCCCACCGCGGCGGGCAGGTGGAGATAGAACGCCGAGATGGCGCCAACGCAGACGACGGTGACGATCGAGAAGATCGTCAACTGCAGACGTGTCAGACGGTCCAGCATCAGGGAGTCCCCCCGTCGTGCTGGGTCGCCGTGCCCGGCGGGATCTTGAACGGGTCGGCGGCTTGTCCGGAGAGGTTCGCCATCGCCCCGACGAGGAAGTCCGGCGGGTTGATGATCTCGGACATGTGCTTCATGTTCGGGTCGAGGCCCTTCGAGGTGGTGAACACCGATTCACCCGTCCTGCGCAGCGTGAGGTCGAACGTCACGAATACGTTCAGGTAGTCGCCACGGACCGCGTTGCGCAGGTACTTGTAGTGGAAGGGAAACGTCGGCAGGATTTCGAGATCCTTGATGAAGTCGTCGACGTTGTCGTTGAGCGCCTTGATGACCGGATACAAATCCTTGAAGTCGGCGACGAGGTCGACCTTGGTCTCCGACAAGACGTGCGACGCCACCCCGGCGAACGTCTGCAGCGCGGCGAACGCGTCGACGATGTTGCTTCGGTTCTCGTTGAGGACCTTGAGCGCCGCGGGCAGCGAGTCGAGGGCGCGTCCCAGGCTGTCCCTTCCGTTGGCGAGGATGCCCGCGAAGCGGTTCAACCCGTCCATGGCGGCGACGATGTCGTTGGTCTGCTGGTCCAGGGACGAGGTGAGCTCCGCAAGTCGCGGGAGCAGGTCGGCGAATTGACCGGAGCGGCCCGCGACGGCGTTGTAGAACTCGTCGGTGATGTCTTGCAGCGCACCGAGATTGCCCTTGTTGACCACGACGCCCAGCGACGAAAGCACTTCCTCGGTGGTGGGATAGCGGCCAGCGCGGGACAGCGGGATGTTGGAGCCCTCGCGGAGTTTGCCCTGTCCCGCCTGGTCGACCGGCGTGGCGAGGTCGATGTGCTGGGAGCCGAGCAGCGAAGTTTGAGCCACCTTGGCGGTCGCGTTCTCCGGGAGGTCGACGCCCCCGTCAAGCGACACCTTGACCGCTGCGTAATACGTGCCGTCGGGACGCTGCACCGCCTCGATTCCCGACACGCTGCCGACCGTCACGTCGTCGATCATCACCGGCGAGTTCTGCGGCAGCGTCGCCACGTCGGGAAGTTCCACCGTGATGGTGTACGAACCCTTCCCGTGGCCCGCGGTGCCCGGCATGTCGAGTGAGTTCAGCCCGCCGAAGGCGCAGCCTGCCGACAGGACGGCGGCCGAGCCGATCGCCACGGTGCTGCGCCCGATGCGCAGCGCCTTACGAGGCAACGTTCTTTCACTGTTCACTGTTAACCACCCCCCGCTTCGGCTGGTAACGGCGGACCGGGTGCCGGTCCGGGCAGCGGACCACTGCCGTCGGGCGGGGGTCCGTACCCCTCGGCCGGGGCACCGACTTGCGACACCTGACCGGGAACCGGCGGTGGCGGTAGGAGCAGGTCGGTCAGCCTGCCGTCGGGTCCGAGCGTCGGTGGCGTCACGCCGGGAGCGGGTTGCCACTGCAGGTACGGCACCGGCGTCTGGGCCTTCGCCTCGGTTTCCGGTGTGTCGTAGATGATCTGGCCCTTGTAGGCCGTGATGCTGTTGATCGGGTGGAACAGGATCGGCGGGTAGTTCACCGCGAGACGCTTCAAGACGGGCCCCATCCGCTGACGGCAGATCTCGGCGCGCTTGTAGTTGTCTGGCGAGGCCCCGACGTCGAACGTGCCACCGCAGATGAACTGCACCGGGTTGGCGAAGTTGGGCAGCGACAGCAGACCGCCGACGGTGCCCTGGGCCGGGTTGTAGATGTTGTAGAAGTTCGCCAGGCCGTTCGGCGTGATGTGCAGAACCTGTTCGATGTCGTCGCTGTGCTCGGTCAACAGGTTGGTGAAGTCGGTCAGCTTGCCGATCTGGCCGATCAACGCCTCGTTGTTCTCGTTGAGGAAACCCTTGACGTCGCCAAGCGCCTGGTTCAGCGCGCCGAGTGTCTGGTCGAGGTCCTTGGAACTGTCGGCCAACACCTGCGACACCGAGGCCACGTGATTGGAGAACTGGACGATCTGTTCGTTGCTGTTGGCCAACGCGTTCACCAGCACCTGCAGGTTGCGGACGGTCCCGAACAGGTCGCTGCGGGAGTCACCGAGGCGCCCCGCCGTCTGGGACAGTTCCCGCAGCGCGTTGCGGAAGGAGTCGCCGTTGCCGTCGAAGGTGTCGGCCGCCTGATTCACGAATGACGCCAGCGGTCCCTGCATGTCGCCCTGTTTGGGTCCGAGCGACGCGCTGAGCTGGGTGAGCTGGGTCTTGACGTCGTCCCACTCGACGGGAACGCCGGTGCGGTCGAGGCCGATCTGGGCGCCGTCGGCCATCACCGCCCCACCGGTGTAGGCGGGGGCGAACTGGATGAACCTGGCCGACACCAGGTTCGGCGCGATGATGAGGGCCCGCGCGTCGGCGGGCAGCTTGACGTCGCCGTCGACGATCATCGTGACCTTGACGTCGTCGGCGCGTGGCTGGATCGACTTGATCTTGCCGACCGGAACACCGACCACCCGGATGTCGTCACCCGGGTAGAGACCCACCGTGGACGGGAAGTATGCGACGACCTCGTGGCCCTTGGCCGACGGCCACACCACGTACACGCCGCCGATCAAGGCGGCAACCAACATGGCGACCACGGCGAACCGCAGCCACCTGTTGCGCGAACCAGTCGAATTCTCTTGTGTCATGGCGACTTCGGCCTAATCACCATGCGCTCGGAAATGAATCCACGCAGGTAGTCGGCGAGGCTGTCCGGCAGCTTGCCTGGCTGGAAGTAGGTGTCCAGCAGGACCTCGGAGAGCGTGGCGGGGGGCAAGCCGTAGAGGTTGATGTTGAAGCCCGGGCCGTTGCCGACGACCTCGCCGAGTGCGGTGGCGTACGGGGGCAGCCTGCGAAGTGCCTCGCCGATGTGCTCCTTGCGCTCGAGCAGGTTGTCCAGCACGGCGTTCAACTTCTGCAGGGCAGGCGCGAACTCGCGCTTGTTGTCGGCGACGAAGCCCGAGAGTTGTTCGGAGACGGCCTGAATCCCGCCGATCAGATTGCTCAACGCCTGGCGCTTCTCGTCGAGTGCGGCGAACAGCAGGTTCCCGTCGGTGATCAACTGGTTGACCTGACCGGAGCGCTGCGCGAGGGTGTCGGACACCTTCTTGGCATGGGCGAGCAGTTGTTCGAGCGCCTCGTCGCGCTTGTTGATGCTGCGGGACAGATCGGTGACGCCGTCCAGCGCCCCGCGCAACTGTGGGGTCGCGTCGCGCAACGTGTCGGTCAGCACCTGAAGGGCCTGCTCGAACTTGGGCTTGTCGAGTTCGCCCGCGTTCTGGCCGAGGTCCTGCAGCGCGGTGTTCAGTGTGTAGGGAGTAGTGGTGCGGCCCAACGGAATCATCGTCGTGCTGCCCGATCCCTTCGGGGTCACCGAGAGGGACTTCTGGCCGAGCACCGTATCGGTCTTGATCGCCACCAGGGACTGGTCGCCGACGCGCACCTTTCGGTCCGCGGTGAACTTCACCAGAGCCGAGTCGCCGGCGAGCTCGACCGAGTTGACCTTGCCGACCTTGATGCCCGACACGTTGACGTCGTTGCCGGGGGTGATGCCGCCTGCGTCGGTGAAGTACGCCTCGTAGTTCTTGCCCTGCGGCAAGAACGGAAGGCCGGTGTAGCCGAAGGAGACCAGCACCAGGCACGCCACCAGGGTGATGCCGAAGACACCGGTGCGTACGGGGTTGCTCTCGCCGGGTCTAGCCATTCTCCGAGCACCTCCCCTTGGTCGGATCGGACGGACCGCCGAACGGAATCAGGATGTCGCTGCCCGCAGGTCCGTTGATCTTCATCCGGATCGAGCAGTAGTAGATGTTGAAGAACGATCCGTACGCGCCAAGGGCGTTGAGCCGCAGGTAATTCTCCGCCAGCGGCTCGATGACCTTGTTGACGTCGGCCTTGCGCTCGTCGAGTCGCTGCGCCAACGGCCGGAGGTTCTCGACGACACCCTGGATGGGGCGGCGACCCGTTTGCAGCAGATCCGTCAGATCGTTGGTGGCGGACGCCAACGGCGGAATGGCGCCCGCGACGGGATCGCGATTCTCCGCCAGCCCGGTGATGAGCTGCTGCAACTGGTCGACGGCCGCGTTGAACTGCGCGCCCTTCTCGTCGACCGTGCCGAGCACGGCGTTGAGGTTGTTGATGGTGTCGCCGATCAGCTGGTCACGAGCGGCGAGGTTCTGGGTGAACGACGACGTGGTGGCGAGCAGGGTCGAGAGCGATCCGCCCTGTCCCTGAAGCAGTTCGATGACGGCGTTGCTGACCTCGTTGACCTTGCTGCCGTCGAGGCCCTTGAGCACGGGCCGAAGTCCGCCGAGCAGTGCGTCGAGGTCCAGTGCGGGTTCGGTGTTCGCCGTCCCGATGGTCGCGCCCGCCGGGAGCTTGCGCAGATCACCGGGGCCCGAGGTGATTTCGAGGTAGCGGTCACCGACGAGGTTCTGGTAGCGGACGAGGGCCCTCGTCGAGGTGTAGAGCTGATAGCGGCCGTCGACGTCGAACGCCACGTCGACGGTGTTGTCGGGATTGAGCTCGACGGACTTCACCGAACCCACCGGCACACCGGCGATCCGGACGTCCTGACCCGCCTTGAGACGCGAGGCCTCGGTGAACGTGGCGTGGAAGCTGTTGCCCGACCCAAAGCGGAACTGCCCGAAGACGACTACCAGACCCGCCGCCACCAACAACATGGCGACGGTGAAGATGCTGACGTAGACCACCGTCTTGTCCGTCTTCATCTAGAAGTCGTCCCTTTCCGCGTAAGCGCCGTGGAACAGGAACTGCAACGTCGACGGTGCGTCGAACTGCAGTTCGGTGTTGGGCTGGTAGGGAATGTAGGCGTTGTCGGTGACGAGGAAGGGTGGCCGATACCACGAACCGCCGTATTGCTTGCTCGGAATGTTGGGCAGCCCACGGCAATTGGGACCGCCCGAGGCATTCACCATCGGCAGGCTCTCGGGGTAGGTGTAGGCGGGAGCGCCCGGCAGGAAGTTCGACGCGACGAACAGGCCGGGACGAATGCCACCGATCACCGGCGCGAACGTGTCGACGGCCTGGGCGACGCCCCTGAGCACACAGCCCAGTTCCGGCGAGTAGTCACCGAGGACCTTCAGCGGCGCGCGCAGCCGCTGCACGGCTGCGATCAAGTCTTCGGCCCCGGGTTGCAGGGTGGCGGTGCCGTTGTTCGCCAACCCGGTGGCGGCCAGCAAGGTCGCGTTCAGGTTGTCCTGCTGGTCGACGACGGTCTTGCTGATCGTCGGCGTGTTCTCGAACACCGTGACCAGGTCGGGGGCGGCGTCGGCATAGACGTTTCCGACGACGCCGGTCTTCTGGAAGACCTCTTGCAGCTGGGGCAGCTTTGGATTGAATTGCTGCAGATAGTAATTGAGCCCCGCGAGCGTGGCGCCTAGATCGTCGCCGTTGCCGCGCACGCCCTCGCCGAGCGCGCTCAGCGTGGCGTTGAGGTTGACCGGGTCGACCTTCTGCAGGGTGTTTGTCAGCGACTGGAAGAGAGTGTTGACCTCGAGCTGCACGTCGGGTGCGTTCACCTGCGCGCCGGGGCGCAGCGAGCCGCCCTTCGGCTCCTCGGGTGTCAGGAATTCCACTGCCTTGGCCCCGAAGACCGTGGTGCCTGCGATGCGCACCTTCGCGTTCGACGGGATGAACTTCAGCTGACTGCTGTCCATGGCCAGCGTCAACTTGGCCTGTTCGCCCGCGTACTCGATGGATTCGACCTTGCCGATCTGAATGCCGCGGTACTTCACCTTGGCGTCGGTCTCCATCACCAGGCCGGCGCGCGGCGCGGTCACGGTCACCTTGTCGGTGCGGGTGAACGCCGCCGTGTACGAGAGGTAGGTGAAGACGACGGCCGCCAGCATGACAGCCGCGAGGATCGCAGCGGCGATCCTCACATGACTGCGCTTGGCGTCACCCATCTCGCGACCCGCCTATCCGGACAAGTTGAAGTTGCCCGACGCGCCGTACGCGGCCAGGGAGATGAACAAGGTAATGGTGACCACGACGATGAGCGAGGTCCGGACGGCCTGACCGACGGCGATCCCGACGCCGACGGGTCCGCCGGATGCGTTGTAGCCGTAGTACGTATGCACCAGCATCACCGCTATCGACATGACGATGGCCTGAAGGAAGGACCACAGCAGGTCGGTCGGCACCAGGAACGTGTTGAAGTAGTGGTCGTAGAGTCCCGCCGACTGCCCGTTGATGAACACCGTCGTGAAGCGCGCGGCGAAGAACGCCGCCAGCACCGACAGCGAGTACAGCGGGACGATCGCGATGAGTCCCGCGATGATCCGCGTCGACACCAGGTAGGACACCGAGTGCACCGCCATCGCCTCGACGGCGTCGATCTCCTCGGCGACGCGCATGGCGCCCAATTGGGCGGTGGTGCCTGCGCCGATCGTCGCGGCGAGGGCGATGCCCGCGATCACCGGAGCCACGATGCGCACGTTGAGGAACGCGGAGAGGAAGCCGGTCAGGGCTTCGATGCCGATGTTGCCGAGCGACGAATAGCCCTGGACCGCAATGACACCACCGGAGGCCAACGTCAGGAACGCGGCGACGCCGACGGTGCCGCCGATCATGACGAGGGCGCCGGCGCCCATCGTCATCTCGGCGATGAGGCGGATGGTCTCCTTGCGATAGCGGGTCAGCGCGTTGGGGATGTAGCGCACGGACTCGCCGTAGAAGAGCGCCTGCTCCCCCACGGTGTCGATGGCCTTTGGCACGCCTCGGAAGAACCGGCGGATGCGGAGTGTCGCGTCGTAACTCACTATCGGGCCAGCACTCTCACGCCGACTGCCGTCAGGATCACGTTGATCACGAACAGACAGATGAAGGCATAGACGACGGTCTCGTTGACGGCGACGCCGACACCCTTGGGCCCGCCCTTGACCGTCAATCCGCGGTAGCACCCGACCAGGCCGGCCATCAGACCGAACAGGAGCGCCTTGAACATGGCGAGCACCAGTTCGCCAAGCCCGGTGAGGATGGTGAGTCCGTTGATGAAGGCGCCGGGGTTGACGCCCTGAAGGAAGACGGAGAACACGTAGCCGCCTGCGATGCCGATGGCGCAGACGAGACCGTTGAGCAGCAGCGCCACCAGGGTCGACGCCAGCACCCGGGGGACTACGAGACGCTGGATCGGGTCGATGCCGAGCACGCGCATCGCGTCGATCTCTTCGCGGATGGTGCGGGCGCCGAGGTCCGCGCAGATCGCGGTGGCGCCTGCGCCGGCCACGACGAGCACCGTCACCACCGGGCCGAGCTGCGTGATGGTGCCGAAAGCGGTGCCCGCGCCGGAGAGGTCGGCCGCGCCGAGCTCACGAAGCAGGATGTTGAGCGTGAACGCCACCAGAACCGTGAACGGGATGGCGACCAGCAGCGTCGGAACCAGCGAGACGCGCGCGATCATCCACGTTTGATCGAGGAATTCCCGGAACTGGAAGGGCCTGCGGAAGACCTTGACGAAGGTGTCCAGTGACATTTCGAAGAATCCGCCAACGGCCCGCGCCGGAGCCGTCAGCTGTTCCTTCAACCTGGACTCCGTTCTCGGGTCGAGTGGTCGAAAATGCGGTGACGGCGAATAGTCAGTGACTACGAGCCGCGACAACCTTCCAACTACTCGGTTTAACGCCGCTCTTAGTGAGCCGGCTCATATTAACTAGAACACGTTCGCAGTGTCAAAGAACCGCGATATCCGTCAGTATTGCCCTATCACTGCAGGTCAGAGCCACTGTGACATAGGTCATTCTGTAACGTGTTCTAGTGGTCGCGACATGGTGACAACCAAGACTGTCAGTCTCGCGAGGACATCAGGGCATTGGCCGAGAAACCGAGCTCGGGATCGCGACCAGCAAAGTACTGGCTCATCGTCGAGCCGAGGTCGTCGGCAGCCCATGCGTCCGACCCCGCGGTGAAGTGCTTCTCGGCGGTCGGCGCCGCCACCAGCGTCACGGTTGGACCATAGACGATGAAGAGCTGTCCGTTCACCGCTTCCGAAGCCGGCGACGACAGGTACTGGACCAGCGTCACGACGTGCTCTGGCGACAGACCGTCGACCTTCCCGTCCTCGAGCGACGGGGCGTCGCCGAAGACGTCGGCCGTCATCGCCGTCCTGGCGCGCGGCGCGATCGCGTTGGCGCGCACGCCGTAACGCCCGAGTCCGCGCGCAGCCGTCAACGTCAACGAGGTGATGCCCGCCTTGGCCGCGCCGTAGTTGGCCTGACCCACCGGGCCTGCCAGGCCCGCCTCGGACGACGTGTTGACGAGACGGCCGTAGATCGTCCCGCCGTTTTCCTTGGCCTTCGCCCGCCAGTAGGTCGCAGCGTTGCGCGTCAGCAGGAAGTGACCGCGCAGATGGACGGCGATGACGGCGTCCCAGTCTTCGTCGGTCATGTTGAACAACATCCGGTCGCGGGTGATCCCCGCGTTGTTCACCACGATCGACAGGCCACCGAGGCCGTCGGCGGTCGAAACCAACTCGTCGGCCGTGCTTCGCGCACTGATGTCACCGGCGACGGCGACGCCCTTGGAGCCGACGGCGGCGATCTCGTCGAGCACGTCGGACTTGTCGAGCGCGCCGGCGATGTCGTTGACGACCACCGTCGCACCGACTCTGGCCAAGCCGATCGCCTCGGCGCGGCCCAGGCCCGCGGCCGCGCCGGTAACCACCGCGACCAGTCCGGACAGATCCGTTGAGTCAGTCTGCATGCTCACTTTATGAATACCTCTAGTCCTTGCGAATGAGGGCTGCTCTTGGGCATTCGGCCACCGACTGCTCGGCCAGGTCCTCCTGGCCATCCGGTACGGGGTCGGCCTTGATGACCGCGTAGTCCTCGTCGTCCAGATCGAACAGGTCCGGGGCAATACCCACGCATACCGCGTTGCCTTCACAGCGATCACGATCGACTTCGACTCGCATCAACAACCTCCTCGAAACCCGCGCGGATCTCCGCCCGGCGTCGGATCAGAATAACCGTGCCTGGATTCCAAGACTAGAACGTGTTACAACCGGGGAGGACCATGGGTCCCCCAGACCTGAGCGGACACAGTGAGGACAGCAGCGATGCGGATCGGCTACAGCCCCGAGCAAGAGGAGTTGCGCCGCGAGTTGCGCTCGTACTTCACCAAGTTGATGACCCCCGAGCGCGCCGAGGCGCTCAGCGCGGGCGACGGCGGCGAGATGGGTCGCGGCAGCGTGTACCGCGACACCGTGGCACAGATGGGCAAGGACGGCTGGCTGACGCTCTCGTGGCCCAAGGAATTTGGCGGGCAGGCACGGCCGCCGATGGACGGGCTGATCTTCAACGACGAGGCGTCGATCGCCAACGTGCCCGTGCCGTTCCTGACGATCAACAGCGTCGCGCCGACGATCATGCACTTCGGCTCAGACGAGCAGAAGAGTTTCTTCCTGCCGAAGATCGCCGCCGGTGAACTGCACTTCTCCATCGGCTACTCCGAGCCCGGTGCCGGGACCGACCTGGCCGCACTGCGGACCACCGCGGTGCGCGACGGCGACGACTACGTCATCAACGGTCAGAAGATGTGGACCAGCCTGATCGCCTACGCGGACTACGTGTGGCTCGCCGTCAGGACGAACCCCGAGGCCAAGAAGCACCGCGGCATCTCGATGCTGATCATGCCCACGACCGCCGAGGGTTTTTCGTGGACCCCGGTGCACACCATGTCGGGGGTGGACACCAGCGCCACCTATTACCAGGACGTCCGCGTCCCGACGTCCGCCTTGGTCGGCGAGGAGAACGCCGGCTGGAAGCTGGTCACCAACCAGCTCAATCACGAACGCGTGGCCCTGGTTTCGGCGCAGCCGATCTACTCGGCGCTCGACGGTGTCCGCGAATGGGCGCAGAACACCAAGAACGTGCACGGCAATCGGATCATCGACTCGGAGTGGGTACAGCTGAACCTGGCCCGCGTGCACGCCAAGGCCGAGGTACTAAAGCTGATCAACTGGGAGCTCGCCTCGAGCGACGCCGCTCCCTCCCCCGCGGACGCGTCGGCGGCCAAGGTCTACGGCACCGAACTGGCCACCGAGGCCTACCGCCTGCTCATGGAGGTGCTCGGCACCGCCGCGACGTTGCGCACCGACACTCCCGGCGCGCTGCTGCGCGGTCGGATCGAGCGCATGCACCGCTCCTGCCTGATCCTGACCTTCGGCGGCGGCACCAACGAGATTCAGCGCGACATCATCGGCATGGTCGCCCTCGGCCTGCCCCGAGTGAATCGTTAAGGGACCCACCATGGATTTTTCAACACCTGAGGCCGCCACCGATCTCGGCGGTCTCGCACGCTCCATCGTCGACGCGATCTGCACACCCGATCGTCAGCGCGAACTGGACAAGCAAGACGAGCGCTTCGACCGCGAGCTCTGGTCGAAGCTGGTCGACGCCGACGTCCTGTCCACCACCGCTCCAGAGTCTTTGGGCGGCGGCGGTTTTGGAGTTCTCGAGGAGACCGCGGTCTTGGTCGCCCTCGGACGCCAAATCGCGGCGGTCCCCTACCTGGAGTCGGTCGTGCTCGCTGCGGGCGCCCTGGCGAAGTTCGGCTCGGAGTCCCTGCAACGTGATTGGGCGACGCCTGCGGTGGCTGGCGAGAAGATCCTGACGGTCGCCATGGACGGCGACATGGGCGAGGGCCCGGTACAGGCCCAGTCCGTCGACTCGGGTTACCGCCTCACCGGGTCGCGGGCGCTGGTCAGCTATGGGCCCGTCGCCGACGCCTTCCTGGTGCCCGCCGAGACCGGCTCGGGCACCCACGTCTTCCTCGTCTCGGCGTCCGACGACGGGGTGTCGACGACGTCGCTCGACACCACCGGCCACGGCAGCGTCGGCCACCTCGACCTGCAGGGGGTCGAACTCGACGACAGCCGGCTGGTCGGTGGCGACGAGGCGCTGTCCTGGCTGACCACCCGAGCCACCCTGGCACGCAGCGCCTTTCAACTCGGAGTGCTGGAGCGTGCCCTGGAGCTCACCGCGCAGTACGCCCGTGAGCGCGAGCAGTTCGACCGGCCCATCGGCAGCTTCCAAGCGGTCGGCCAACGGCTCGCCGACGGCTACATCGACATCAAGGGCCTACGGTTGACGGTGACTCAGGCGGCGTGGCGGTTGTCCGAGGATTTGCCTGCCGATCTCGAAGTCGGCACCGCTGCGTTCTGGGCGGCGGAGGCGGGCCATCGCGTGGCGCACACCGCGGTCCACGTCCACGGCGGCGTCAGCATCGACGTCGACCACCCCGTGCATCGATACTTCCTCGCCGCCAAGCAGACGGAGTTCGCCGTCGGAGGGGCGACCGGTCAGCTGCTGCGCATCGGCCGCGAGTTGGCCGAGACGCCCGCCTGAGAGTCCGGGCGAGCGAAGCGACGGGGAAGACACAGGTGTCCGACGACCGCAACCCAACCGTCACCGAACTACTCGCACCGCTGGTCGACATCACCGATCGCGGTGTGTACGAAGATGATTCGTTCGTCAACTGGCGTGATCACCTGCTGGCCGGCGCTCGGGTCGCGGCGGCCCTGACCGCGCGTCTCGACCCGGCAAGGCCGCCGCACGTCGGCGTGATGCTCGGCAACACCACGTTCTTCTCGTCGGTCCTGCTGGCGGCCGGCCTCTCCGGGCTGGTGACGGTGGGGCTCAACCCGACCCGGCGCGGCGATGCCTTCGCCCGCGACGTCGCCCGCGCCGACTGCCAACTGGTGCTGACCGACGACATCGCCGCCCTCGGCGACGCAGTGCCCGACGGCGTCGTCGTCGTCGACGTCGAATCAGCCGACTGGGCGGCCGAATTGGCGTCGCACGCCGGAACGCCCGTGACGTTCGCCGACACCGGTCCAGACGACCTGTACATGCTGATCTTCACCTCCGGCACCAGCGGTGAGCCGAAAGCCGTCCGCGTCACGCACGAGAAGGTGGCGTTTCCCGGCACGATGTTGGCCGAGCGTTTCGGGCTGGGCCGTGACGACACGTTCTACCTCGCGATGCCGCTCTTCCACTCCAACGCCATCATGGCGGGCTGGGCGGTGGCAGTGGCCGCCGGAGGGTCCATTGCGTTGCGGCGCAAGTTCTCCGCGTCCCAGTTCATCCCCGACGTGCGCCGCTTCAACGCGACGTACGCCAACTACGTCGGCAAGCCCCTGAGCTACGTCCTCGCGACCCCGCCTCACGACGACGATGCGGACAATCCGTTGCGGTTCATGTACGGCAACGAAGGCGCGCCACGCGACCTGCCGCGCTTCGCGGAGCGCTTCGGCACCTACGTCGTCGACGGGTTCGGCTCGACCGAGGGCGGTATCGCCATCGCCCGAACCCCCGACACCCCCGACGGATCACTGGGGCCGTTGACCGACGAGATCGCCGTCGTCGACGTCGAGACCGGTGAACCGTGCCCACCGGGGAAGGTCGGCGAGCTGGTGAACCCTCGGGGCCGGGGCTGGTTCCGCGGTTACTACGGCGACGAGGCCGCCGAAGCCGAGCGGATGCGCGGCGGCGTCTACCACAGCGGCGACCTGGCCTACTGCGACGACGCGGGCTACGTCTACTTCGCGGGACGCCTCGGCGACTGGATGCGGGTCGACGGCGAGAATCTGGGCACGGCGCCGATCGAACGAATCCTGTTGCGACACCGCGACGTCGTCGAGGCAGCCGTCTACCCGATCCCCGATCCGGCCGTCGGCGACCGGGTGATGGCCGCGCTGGTCCTCACCGACGGTGCGGACTTCGACGCCGAGGCGTTCGCCGCCTTCCTGGCCGGTCAACCGGATCTGGGGCCCAAGCAGTGGCCGTCGTTCGTGCGGATTGGCACCGCCCTGCCGCGCACCGAAACCTTCAAGGTGCTCAAACGTGTGCTGTCGGCCGAGGCACTGGACTGCGCCGACCCGGTACACGCCATCGGTCGGACTGCCGACGGCGGTGGCGATGCGGTCCGCATACTTCCCGACGGGTGCATGGACCTCATCGTCGTCGACGGGGTTGCGCTGAAACGTTCATCCGGCGAAGGGTAGGCGGCAGGCGGGCACGTCGTGAACGAATCGGACACGACGGGTTGCAGTCGCATGCCGCCAGAGCAAATGATCGTCAGGCCATGTCACGACGGCCTCGAACCTGGCAGGCAGCCCGATGGGGGACATTGAGTAGTTATACCCACCCTGCACAGGGGGTGTTTTGAGCTACGCTTCGGTCCGGAATGGACGGCCTCATCGCTTGCCAGCAGTCTCCACGAACCACGTTTCCGAATACGAGGAGTTAACGAATGAGAACTTCGGCGCTCACTGGTGTGGCTGCGGCCGTCACCGCCCTTGCCGTCGTGCTGTCCGGCTGTGGCTCGGACAGCAAGACCGCGACGTCCAGCAGTTCCGAGAGCAAGTCGTCGTCCAGTACGGAGACGACCACCTCGAAGAAGCCCACGGTGACCGAGACCCCGAACGCCGCGGCGGGTCCCAACCCGACGATCGCGGACTACATCGCCGAGAACAAGATCCAGGAGACCGGGATCAAGATGGGCGATCCCAACGCTCCCGCGGTCAACCTGCCCGTGCCGGAGGGCTGGCAGGTCCTCCCGCCGGAGCAAGCACCCGAGTACGCCTACGGCGCGATCGTCTACACCGGACCGGAATTCGAGGCGGACCCGCCCAACATCGTCGCCTTGATGTCCAAGCTGGACGGTGACGTCGACCCACAGAAGATCATCGACCTGGCACCGGGCGAGCTCAACAACCTGCCGGACTACAAGCCGGGCAACGAGGGCGAGACCAGCACCCTGGGTGACTACCCGGCCTACGTCCTCGGGGGCACCTACACCAGGGACGGTGCGACGCGCTTCATCGCGCAGAAGACCGTCGTGATCCCGGCCGCCGACGGCCTGTACGTGTTGCAGCTCAACGTCGACGGACCCGACGCCGCGGGCGACGTCTTGGCGTCGGCGACCGAGAAGATCGACAGCGACACCACGATCGGCTGACACCACCGGCGAAACCCGAACGCCGCCACAGTGATCGAGCACTGTGGCGGCGTTCGGCGTTTCAGCCACGTCAGCCGCGTCAGCCCCGGATGTCGTCCAAGCGCCGGGAAGCCGCCTCGAAACCGGTGACCAGTTCACTCATGATCTCGGCGACGGGACGAATCTCGTTCATCCGTCCCACGATTTGACCGACCGGCATGGCGACCGCCGTCGGATCCTTCGCCTCGTTCATGCGTTGGTGCGCTTCGCTGACGAGGATGTTCTGCAGCGGCATCGGCAACGGCTCCGGCGCGCCATCGGCGTCCCACGCCTCCGTCCACCGCGACTTCAGCAGTCGCGCAGGCTTGCCGGTGTAGATCTTGCGTCGCACGGTGTCACTCGAGGTTGCGGCGAGCATGGCCTCCTGAATGACCGACACACCCGAGGATCCCCGCACCCCGAGGTCGTACTCGGCTGCAGTGAGGAACGCCGAACCCATCCACACACCCTGGGCACCGAGCGCCAGCGCCGCCGCCACCTGCCGGCCGGTGCCGATGCCGCCTGCGGCCAACACCGCGGCCTTGCCGTCAAGGGCGTCGACCACCTCCGGCACCAAGACCATCGACGCGATCTCGCCGGTGTGGCCGCCCGCCTCGTGTCCCTGGGCGATGACGATGTCGACCCCGATGTCGAGATGCCGCAGCGCATGCTTGGCACTTCCCGCCAAGGCCGCCACCGGAACTCCCGCGGCGTGCACCTGGTCGATGACGTCCTTCGGCGGAGTACCGAGGGCGTTGGCGATGAGCTTGATCGGATGCTTGAGGGCCACCTCGACGTGCGACCGGGCAACCGAATGTAGCCAGCCAAGAACGCCTTCGGACTTCGCCTCGTCGTCCGCGAGCGGCGGCACCCCGAGGTCGGCGAGCGTCTTCTCGACGAATTCGCGGTGCGTCTGCGGGATCAGCTTGTTGATGTCGACGCTGGTGCCTTCGGTGGGCACCTTGGCGGGCATGACGATGTCCACGCCGTACGGCTTACCGTCGGTGTTCTCGTCCATCCACTGCAGGACCCGCTCGAGTTCGTCGGCCTGGTTGAACCGGACGCAGCCCAGCATGCCCAGTCCACCGGCGCGGGTGACCGCCGCGGCGACCTTCTCCGACGGGGTGAAGACGAAGATCGGGTACTCGATGCCGAAGCGTTCGCAGAGTTCGGTCTTCATGCTTGCACTCCTACGTGTTTGGCGTGAACGTCGTCGGCCGGACGTTCCTCGGTCGTGTCCTTGGCCCAGCGGTAGTCGGGCTTGCCCGCCGGGGAGCGCTTGACCTCGTCGACGATCCACAGGCTGCGCGGCACCTTGTATCCGGCGATCTCGGTGCGAACGAAGGCGTCGAGCTCCGCGAGCGTCGGCCGGGTTCCCTCACGGGGGTGGACGACGGCCGCGACGTGCTGCCCGAAGCGCGGGTCGGGCACGCCGACCACGAGCGCGTCGAAGACGTCGGGGTGGCCCTTGAGCGCAGCCTCGACTTCTTCCGGGTAGATCTTCTCGCCGCCGCTGTTGATCGACACCGAGCCGCGGCCCAGCATCGTCACGCTGCCGTCGGCCTCGACCTCGGCGTAGTCGCCCGGAATCGCGTACCGCACACCGTGGTACGTGCGGAACGTCTCGGCGGTCTTCTTCTCGTCCTTGAAGTAGCCGACCGGGATGTGGCCGCACTTGGCGATGATGCCGCGCACGCCAGAGCCCGGCGCGACCTCGTTGCCGTCCTCGTCGAGCACCTTGGTGTTCTTGTCGATGGTGACCCGCGGGCCGCCGGTGTGCGACTGGCCCTTGGCCACGATGCTGGTCCCGCCGAACCCGGTCTCCGACGAGCCGATCGAGTCGGTGATGATCCGGTTGGGCAGCAGCTCGAGGAACTTCTCCTTCAGGCTCGTCGAGAACAGTGCCGCGGTGCTGGCCAGCAGGAAGAGCGATGACAGGTCGTAGGTGTTGCCCTCGTCCTGGTGCGCGATCAACGCGTCGAGCAGCGGGCGCGCCATGGCGTCGCCGGTGAAGAACAGCAGGTTCACCTTGTGCTCGTGGATCATTCGCCAGACCTCGTCGGCGTTGAATTCCGGTGCCAGGACTACGGTTTGCCCGGAGAACAGCGACATCCACGTGGCCGATTGGGTCGCGCCGTGGATCATCGGCGGGATGGGCAGCCGGATCATCGGCGGATTCGCCGCTGCGGCCTTCGACAGGTCGTATTCGTCGGCGATGGGCTCGCCGGTGGCAAAGTCGGTGCCGCCGAACAGGACTCGGTAGATGTCTTCGTGGCGCCACATCACGCCCTTGGGGAAGCCGGTGGTGCCGCCGGTGTAGAGCAGGTAGATGTCGTCCTCGCTGCGCGGCCCGAAGTCACGCTCGGGTGATCCCTGCTCCAGCGCGGAATAGAACTCGACGCCGCCGTAGCGCTCGAAGTCGTCGTCGCTGCCGTCCTCGACCACGAGGATGCTCTTGACCTTCGGCACCTCGGGGAGCACGTTGGCCACGCGGTCGGCGTAGCGGCGTTCGTGCACCAGCGCGACCATGTCCGAGTTGTCGAAGAGGTACTTCAACTCCCCCTCGACGTAGCGGAAGTTGACGTTCACCAGGATGGCACCCGCCTTGACGATCCCCAGCATCGCGATGACGATCTCGATGCGGTTGCGGCAGTAGAGACCGACCTTGTCGTCCTTCTGCACGCCCTGGTCGAGGAGGTAGTGAGCGAGGCGGTTGGCCTTCTCCTCCAACTCGGCGTAGGTCAGTTGTTGGTCGCCGGAGATCAGGGCGACGCGGTCTGGCACGGCATCGATGGCGTGCTCGGCTAGATCGGCGATATTCAGGGCCACGAGACCTAAACTAGAACCTGTTACATTTTGTGACAAGTCTCCCGCATTGACGCTGAAAGGCGGACCCCCGTGACCGAGCCCAAGAATGAGCCCGACGCCCTCATTGAGCAGCGCGGACACACGCTGATCCTGACCCTGAACCGACCGGAGGCGCGTAACGCGCTTTCAACTGAGATGCTCTCGATAATGGTCGAGGCGTGGGACCGCGTCGACTCCGATCCCGAGATCCGGTCGTGCGTCTTGACGGGTGCCGGCGGCTACTTCTGCGCGGGCATGGACCTCAAGGCCGCGACGAAGGCCCCGCCCGGCGATTCGTTCAAGAGCGGCGGCTACGACCCCACCCGCATCGACGGGCTGCTGAAGGGGCGCCGGCTGACCAAGCCGTTGATCGCCGCCGTCGAAGGCCCCGCGATCGCGGGTGGCACCGAGATCCTGCAGGGAACCGACATTCGCGTGGCTGGCGAGAGCGCCAAGTTCGGCATCTCCGAGGCCAAGTGGAGCCTCTACCCCATGGGCGGTTCCGCGGTGCGGCTGGTGCGCCAGATTCCGTACACGATCGCGTGCGATCTGCTGCTGACCGGCCGCCACATCACCGCCGCCGAGGCGCTGTCATATGGGCTGATCGGCTACGTGGTTCCCGACGGGTCGGCGCTGGACAAGGCGCTCGAGATCGCCGAGGTGATCAACAAGAACGGGCCGCTGGCCGTGCAGGCGATCCTCAAGTCGATCCACGACACCGAGGGCATGCACGAGCTCGACGCGTTCAAGGTCGACACGAAGATCGGCATCGGCGTGTTCATGTCCGACGACGCCAAGGAAGGCCCGTTGGCATTCAAGGAGAAGCGGGCGCCGAACTTCCAGATGAAGTAGCGAGGATGCGTCGAACGTGACGCCACCGCGACTTCCCGCCCCTTCCACCGCAACCACGTCACGCTCGGCGACGTGTCGGACCGCGGATGAAGACTCACCTCATGGTGGGACCCTTCATCGGTAGCGAGGCCGTCACGTCCGGCTCCGTGACATCGCACGCCCTACGAGCGAAGTTCACTGCGCTGCACCACGACGTCTACCTGCCAGACGGGGTTGAGCCGACGGCCGCGATGCGAGCGAGAGCCGCCTGGCTGTGGTCGAGGCGTCAGGCGGTGGTCGCCGGCGCCTCAGCCGCTGCGCTACACGGTGCGAAATGGCTCGACCCACGCGCGCCCGCCGAGCTTCTCTACGACAATCGTCGTCCGCCGGTCGGTATCACCTGCTGGTCGGACGCCGTCGCCGAGGACGAAGTGGTCCTCGTCGACGGAATGCGGATGACGACGCCGGCGCGGACCGCAGTCGACTACGCCTGCCGCTATCGACTCGACGAAGCCGTGGCCGCCGTCGACGCATTGTCGAACGCCACCCGACTGAAGGTGGCGGAGATCGAGTCGATTGCCGAGCGCTACGGCGGACGGCGCGGAATCCGCCGGGCGCGCCGCGCAATCCTCCTCGTCGACGCCGGTGCGCAGTCCCCACGCGAAACGTGGTTGCGCCTGTTGGTGATTCGCGCCGGGTACCCGCGCCCGGACACCCAGGTGCCGGTCCGCAACGAGTACGGGATACCGATCGCGCACCTGGATTTGGGCTGGGAGGAGCGACGGCTGGCACTCGAATACGACGGCGCCCACCATCGCCTGAGCCGCGAGCAATTTGCCTACGACATCCGCAAGCACGAACAGATTCGCGATCTCGGCTGGAACGTTTTGCGCGTGACGTCGATGGATCCACCGGCCGTCATCCTCGATCGCCTTGCGTCACGTTGGCAGGATCACCGAGCGTGACGCCACTGCGACGAAACGGGCTGAAGACCGCACTGACGTCACGTTCGGCGCAAGAGGCTTCGCGCTAGTCGAGCACCCGCGCCGTCGGCGTGAACACCACCGGCATCGCCTCGGGTCCGCTGACGAAGTTGGCGGGCCGCAACGGCACGACGGCGTCGTCGGCAAGCCGCAGATCGGGCAGCCGCTCCAGCACCCGCTTGGTCATCATCGACAGCTCGAGGCGCGCCAGCTGGTTGCCGAGGCAGAAGTGCGAGCCGAAACCAAAGGCCAAGTGGCTGTTGGGGCTTCGGTCTATGCGGAAGTTCTCCGGGTCGCCGAACACTGCCTCGTCGAAGTTGGCGGCCTCGAACATCAGCATGATCTTCTCGTCCTTGCGCAGCTCCGTGCCGTGGAACGTGGTGTCCGCGGTGAGCGTGCGGCACATGTTCTTCACCGGCGAGGTCCAGCGCAGCATCTCCTCGATCGCGCCGGGCAGCAGGTCGGTGTTCGCGACCAGCGCGTCCCACTGATCACGGTGTCGCAGCAGCTGTTCGGTGCCGCCGGAGAGGGTATGACGGGTGGTCTCGTCGCCACCGATGAGGATCAGCAGGGTCTCCATGACGATCTCGTCGTCGGCCATCCGCTGGCCCTCGACCTCGGCGTTCACCAGGATCGAGAACAGGTCCTCCGTCGGCTCCGCGCGCCGCTTTCCGATGCTCTCCATCGTGAACGCGGTGTACCCGGCGAACGCCTCCATCATGGCTTGGGCCGAGGTCTCGTCGATGTGCGAGCTCAGGCCGGTGACCAAGTCGTCGGACCACTTCAGCAGCATGCACCGCTCCTCGGGCAGCACGCCGAGCATGTCGCCGATGACCGCCATCGGCAGTGGCGCGGCGATGTCGCGGACGAAGTCGCACTCCCCGCGCTCGCACACCGAGTCGATGAGGGTGTCGCACAGGGTGGCGATCGACGGCACCTTGTCCATCACGCGCTTTCGGGTGAAGCCGGAGTTGACGAGCTTGCGGCGCAACACGTGTGCGGGGTCGTCCATGTCGATCATGTAGGGCATGCCCGGCGTCTCGGGTCGGATGCCTCCGGTGTTGGAGAACAGCTCGGGATTGCGTTCGGCGTCGAGCACCGACTGGTAGCTGGCCGCGGCGGCCAGCCCGTTGCGGTCGCGGAACACCGGTTGGTTGGCCCGCATCCACCGGTAGGCCTCACGGGCGCCGCCGTCGGCATAGAAGGTGCCGTCGGTGAAGTCGACGTCAGGCTTGGTGGTCAACAGGGAGGTCATCGAATCTCCTTGGCGTCGGCGAACGTCATCTCGACGTTCTCGGCGGAACTCGAGATCATCGCGCGTTTGGGAAACCCTAGCGACGCGAGTTCGTCGGCGTAGGGGTGTTTGCCAAGTCGGACTCGCACTCCGCCAGGTCGGTAGCGGACGCCGGATAGCGTCATCTCGCCGGAGGTTTCGCGGGTGACGCCGTCCATGTGGGAGTACGTCGGGTGCACCTGGGGCTTGGACGTCAGGGCCGACGGCACCGGCAGCCCGGGGCTGAAGTCCATGCCGACGGCGAACTGACCGTCGACCGTCACGTCGAACGAGAACCGATGACCGTCGCGGATCGTGAAGTCCGCCAACACCTTCGGGTATCCCCAGATCGTCCGTCCCGCCTCGCACGTGAAGGCGCCGTCGACCGGCAGATGATGGATGAACGCGCCAGCGGATTGCAGCGCCTTCAACCCACTGGCGTTGGACCCCGGCGGGTTCACCATCACGTTGGTGCCGTACTCGAGGTACTCCCCCAGGTCGCCGTCGACGTAGTGCATGAGCATGAGGACGACGACGGCCCGCTGGGGCCGGAAGCGGCAGACCTGCATTCCGCTGTAGTCGATCATCCGCTGCGCGGCGTCGGCGTTCACCGAGAACATCGCCATGTGCTGAGTCGCGGAGCGGATCCGAACGGGCATGGTCACGACTGATCCTGCGATGGTGTGCTCGGTCACACCACGAATCTAGAACGTGTTCTAGACAACTTGCAAGAAGTGTCTACACCAGCGCGGCGAGATCCCTGATCTGCTCGGGCGAGCGGGCGCCGACCACCATCATCGTGACGCCTGCCGCCTCCCACGCCGTGATTTGCTCACGCACGTAGTCGAGGTTGCCGACGATCGCGGAGTCGTCGACCAGCTCGTCGGGAATGACCTTGGCGGCCTCGTCCTTGCGGTCGCTTCTGAACAACGCCGTGACGTCGTCGACCACCTCGGAGTAGCCCATCCGGCGGTAGACGTCGGCGTGAAAGTTGGTGTCCTCGGCGCCCATTCCGCCCATGTAGAGCGCCAGGTGCGGCTTCATCAGCTCCATGACCTCGGCGCGGTCGTCGGTCACCACGACCTGCGCCGTCGCACAGATTTCGAAGGTCTCCCGCGTCCGGCGAGCCCCTGGCCTGGCGAACCCCTCGTCGAGCCACTCGTTGTACATGCCGGCGATTCGCGGCGAGTAGAAGATCGGCAGCCAGCCGTCGCAGATCTCGGCGGCCAGCGCCACGTTCTTGGGACCCTCGGCGCCCAGCATGACCGGGATGTCGGCGCGCAGCGGATGGGTGATGGGCTTGAGGTTCTTGCCGAGACCCGTCGTGCCCTCACCGGTGAGCGGCAACGGGTAGTGCGGGCCGTCGCTGTGCACGGGCGCCTCGCGGGCCCACACCTGGCGCAGGATGTCCACGTATTCACGGGTGCGGGCCAACGGCTTCGGGAACTTGGCGCCGTACCAGCCCTCCACGACCTGCGGCCCGGAGACGCCGAGGCCGACGATGTGCCGTCCACCGGAGAGGTGATCCAGGGTCAGCGCGGCCATCGCGAGCGCGGTGGGCGTACGCGCCGACAGCTGGAGCACCGACGTGCCCAGCCGCATCCGCGTGGTCTCGCGGCCCCACCACGCCAGCGGCGTGTAGGCGTCCGAGCCCCACGCCTCGGCCGTGAAGACGGTGTCGAAGTTCGCCTCCTCGGCGGCCGCGACGAGTTCCGCGTGGTTGGTTGGCGGCTGCGCCCCCCAGTAACCAAGCTGCAGTCCCAGTTTCATTGCCGCCAACCTTCCCGGGCCTCGCTGCCCGTTCTTGCCTCGATTGTTAGAACCTGTTCTACTCGACTCCGTGACCACCAGCCAAAGCAGCCCGGTGCAGCCCTCACCTCATACGGAAGACCGCGAGCCGCCGCTCTCAGCTCCGCTGAAACTGTCATTCGACTACACCCGTTCAGTCGGATCGGTGCTCGGCCGGTTCTTCACCGAACTCCGCGACCGACACGTCGTCGGCATCCGTGGATCGGACGGTCGGGTGCTCGTTCCGCCCGCCGAGTTCGACCCCGTCACCTATGCGCCGTTGACGGAGATCGTACCGGTGGCCAGCGTAGGAACCGTGACCTCGTGGACGTGGCAGCCCGAGCCGCTGGAGGGCCAACCCCTCGACCGCCCGTTCGCGTGGGCGTTGATCACCCTCGACGGCGCGGACACCGCGCTCATCCACGCGGTCGACGCCGGATCGCCCGACTCGATCGCCACCGGGGCGCGGGTCCACGTGCACTGGGCCGACGAACCCGTCGGAGCGATCACCGACATCGCGTACTTCGAGCTCGGAGACACCCCCGAGGATGCGCCCGAGGCGCCCGTCGACCGCGACCCCGTGACGATGATCGTCACCCCGACGTCGATGGAGATCCAGCACACCGCATCGCATCCCGAGAGCACGTTCCTGCGCGCCCTCGAGGAGGGCAGACTGGTCGGCGCCAGCACCGTCGGCGGCAAGGTGTACTTCCCTGCGCGAGAAGCAGATCCGTCCACCGGTCAGCAGCTCACCGAGTTCGTCGAGCTGCCCGACAAGGGAACGGTGACGACGTTCGCGATCATCAACATCCCGTTCGCCGGGCAGAAGATCAAGCCGCCGTACGTCGCCGCCTACATTCTGCTCGACGGTGCGGACATCCCGTTCCTGCACCTGGTCACCGAGATCGAGGCGGCCGACGTTCGGATGGGCATGCGGGTGGAGGCGGTGTGGAAGCCCCGCGAGGAGTGGGGACTCGGCATCGACAACATCGACCACTTCCGGCCGTCGGGTGAGCCCGACGCCGACTACGACACCTACAAGCACCACCAGTAAGGCGGGCGCACGCATGACTGAAGTAGCAGTGGTCGGATTCGCACATGCCCCGCATGTGCGCCGCACCGAGGGCACCACCAACGGCGTCGAAATGCTCATGCCATGCTTCGCCGAGCTGTACGCCGATCTGGGCATCAAGCAGACAGACATCGGGTTCTGGTGCTCGGGATCATCGGATTACCTTGCCGGGCGGGCATTCTCGTTCATCTCCGCAATCGACTCGATCGGCGCCGTTCCGCCGATCAACGAGTCGCACGTGGAGATGGACGCCGCGTGGGCACTGTACGAGGCGTACATCAAGATCCTGACCGGGTCGGTCGACACCGCCCTGGTCTACGGCTTCGGCAAGTCGTCGGCGGGCATCCTGCGCCGGACCATGGCGATGCAGTCCGATCCGTACACCGTCGCCCCGCTGTGGCCGGACGCCGTCTCGACCGCCGGCCTGCAGGCCCGGCTCGGACTGGAATCCGGCAAGTGGACCGCCGAGCAGATGGCCCAGGTCGCCCTTGACGCCATGAACGCCGCGTCCCGCACCGATTCCGTCGAGCCGGCCCAGAGTGTCGAGGAGTTGTTGGAGCGGCCGTACTTCGCAGATCCGTTGCGCCGCCACGACATCGCTCCGATCACCGACGGCGCGTCGGCGATCGTGTTGGCCTCCGGCGACAAGGCCAGGGAGCTGCGCGAAAACCCAGCGTGGATAACCGGTTTCGAGCACCGCATCGAGACCCCCATTCTGGGCGCCCGCGATCTCACCGTCTCACCGTCGACTGCGTCGTCGGCGGCTGCGGCTACCGGCGGTGATGTTGGCTCGATCGACGTCGCCGAGCTCTACGCCCCCTTCAGCCATCAGCAGCTGATCCTCGCCGAGGCGATCGGGCTGAACGGCTCGACCACGGTCAACCCGTCTGGCGGAGCGCTCGCCGCCAATCCGATGTTCTCGACCGGCCTGGAGCGCGTCGGCTTCGCGGCAAGGCACATCTTCGACGGCTCGGCCCAGCGGGTGCTCGCCCACGCGACGAGCGGGGCTGCGCTGCAACAGAATCTGGTCGCGGTCATGGAAGGCCGATGAGCGCTTGCGCGAAGAGAAAGGCATGTAGGTAGCTATGTCCAAAAATCTCGCCGCGGTGCTCGGCACCGGGCAGACGAAGTACGTCGCCAAGCGCAAGGACGTGTCGATGAACGGCCTGGTGCGCGAGGCCATCGACAAGGCGCTTGAGGACTCCGGTTCCACGTTCGACGACATCGACGCCGTCGTGGTCGGCAAGGCGCCCGACTTCTTCGAGGGCGTCATGATGCCCGAGTTGTTCATGGCCGACGCCGTCGGAGCGACGGGCAAGCCGCTGATCCGGGTGCACACCGCCGGTTCAGTCGGCGGGTCGACCGCGGTCGTCGCGGCCAGCCTGGTGCAATCGGGCAAGTACAAGCGCGTGTTGACGATGGCGTGGGAGAAGCAGTCGGAATCGAATGCCATGTGGGCGTTGAGCATTCCGGTGCCGTTCACGAAGCCCGTTGGCGCGGGTGCCGGTGGCTACTTCGCGCCGCACATCCGGTCCTACATCCGCCGGTCCGGAGCACCGACGCACATCGGCGCGATGGTCGCGGTGAAGGATCGGCTCAACGGGGCGAAGAACCCGTTGGCCCACCTGCATCAGCCCGACATCACGTTGGAGAAGGTGATGGCCTCCCAGATGTTGTGGGATCCCATCCGTTTCGACGAGACCTGCCCGTCGTCAGACGGCGCGTGCGCACTGGTCATCGGCAACGAGGAATTCGCGGATCAACGCGTTCGGGACGGCCATCCCGTGGCGTGGATCCACGCCACCGCGTTGCGCACTGAGCCGCTCGCCTACTCCGGTCGTGACCAGGTCAACCCGCAGGCCGGCAGGGATGCGTCCGCGGCGTTGTGGCGCGATGCGGGCATCACCTCACCCATCGACGAGATCGACGTCGCCGAGGTCTACGTCCCGTTCTCCTGGTTCGAGCCGATGTGGCTGGAGAATCTTGGGTTCGCGGCGGAGGGCGAGGGCTGGAAGCTCACCGAAGCCGGCGAGACGGCGATCGGTGGCCGCATCCCCTTCAACCCGTCCGGCGGCGTGCTGTCGAGCAACCCCATTGGGGCGTCGGGCATGATCCGGTTCGCCGAGTCGGCGATCCAGGTGATGGGCAAGGCGGGTGACCACCAGGTCGAGGGTGCCCGCAAGGCGCTGGGGCACGCCTACGGCGGCGGTTCGCAGTACTACTCGATGTGGGTGGTGTCGGCGGACAAGCGGTAGAAGGTCGGAGGGCGACCCATCGCGTACGTTGGAGGGGATTTCAACCCCAACCCCTGTTAACAATTGATGACACTTAAATACACAACGCCCAAAGCCCTCGTTGCCACCCTGTCGACCCTGCTCGTAATCGGAATCAGCGGCTGCACGCCGCCCGACGACGTAGGTGGCACCAGTGCGCAGAGCAGCACCGCGCCGACGTTGCCGACCGTCCCATATACGCCGACCACGTCGACGAAGCCTGGCGGGTCGGCCACGGTCGACTACCGCCGGTTGCTGCTCAACGCCGCCGATCTCACCGACGCAGACGACACCTTCGTCGAGCGCTCGAGGGAGTCGGACCCGAACGGCAGCCCCGGGGCCAGCGCGTTCTTCGTCAACGGCGAGGACAGCCGGGCGATCATCGACACGTTTCTGATCTATCCGGATGCCGCCACGGCGACGGCCACCTTGAAGCAGGCGGCTGGCACCCTTCCGACGCTGGTCGCGGGCGGAACTCCACAGCCCTTGGCCGTCGGAACGGGCGGGGTGGTGGTGTCGGGGACGGCGCCCGACGAGGACAAGGCGGTCACGCTGGTCTTCTTCTCCGAGGGCAAGGCGTTGGTCCGACTGGAGTTTCAAAGCGCGGTCGGAGACCCCACGACGGAGGATTTCGTGACCAACGTGGCGAAGATGCAGCAGATCGCGCTGCGGGTGGGCCTCGAGGCCGACCAGTAAGGACGGCCGAGCTCGCATTGCGCACGAGGTGGAAAAAACTGTAACGTGTTCTAGTTAGTGAGCAACGGAACGGGAGGCCCACCGTGAGCAGCGAGACAACCGCGGTATCCGCGAACATTCGTGAGATCGACACCGGAGCGCTGCCGGACCGCTACGCGCGGGGCTGGCACTGCATCGGCCCGGTGGTGAACTTCGACGACGGCAAGCCGCATTCCGTGGACATCTTCGGCACCAAGCTGGTGGTCTTCGCCGACTCCCATGGTGACCTCAAGATCCTCGACGGCTACTGCAGGCACATGGGCGGCGACCTGTCGCAGGGCACCGTCAAGGGTGACGAGGTCGCCTGCCCATTCCACGACTGGCGCTGGGGTGGCGACGGCAAGTGCAAGCTGGTGCCGTACGCCAAGCGCACGCCGCGACTGGCCAGGACCCGGGCGTGGGAGACCGACGTTCGCAACGGCCTGCTTTACGTGTGGCACGACCACGAGGGCAACCCACCGCCGCCGGAGCTCCGCATCCCCGAACTGCCCGAGTACGGCCGGGACGACTGGACCGAATGGCGTTGGAACTCGATGCTCATCGAGGGCTCCAACTGCCGCGAGATCATCGACAACGTCACCGACATGGCGCACTTCTTCTACATTCACTTCGGCTTGCCGACGTACTTCAAGAACGTCTTCGAGGGCCACGTCGCGTCGCAGTATCTGCACAACGTTGGCAGGCCCGACGTCAACGATCTCGGCACCGCGTACGGGGAGGCGCACCTCGACTCCGAGGCGTCCTACTTCGGCCCGTCGTTCATGATCAATTGGCTGCACAACAACTACGGCGGGTTCAAGGCCGAGTCGATCCTGATCAACTGCCACTACCCGGTCTCGCAGGACTCGTTCGTGCTGCAGTGGGGCGTCATCGTCGAGAAGCCCAAGGGCATGGACGAGAAGATGACCGAGAAGCTGTCCAAGGCGTTCACCGAGGGCGTCAGCAAGGGCTTCCTTCAGGACGTCGAGATCTGGAAGCACAAGACTCGGATCGACAATCCGCTGCTGGTCGAGGAGGACGGTGCGGTCTACCAGATGCGCCGTTGGTACCAGCAGTTCTACGTCGACGTCGCCGACGTGACCCCTGACATGACGGACCGGTTCGAGATCGAGGTCGACACCACCGCGGCCAACGAGAAGTGGCACGTCGAGGTGGAGGAGAATCTGCGCAAGCGCGCGGAGGAACAGCCGGCGACATGAGTGACGCGCCAGACGTTGGTTCGATTGTCGGCTCCGCCGACGGTGATCCGATGGTCGGCCCCGCCGACGTCGACCGGCTGGCGCGTTCAATGCTGGCCCTCCTCGGTCACGACGACGACGAACACCCCACCGCCACCCGCGAGGCGACCGGAACATGGTCCAAGGCACCGGACTTCGCCTCCGACCCCGAGCGGGCGGCGGCGGTCAAGGAAGCGTCCGCGCGGGATCGCGAGCGCTATCTGACCGCGGGACTGACCCCCGTCGACTGTCGGTTCTGCCACGTCACCGTTGCCGTCAAGAAGCTCGGCGCGGGACACACTGCGGTGCAATGGAGTTCGGAAGCCACCCAGCGCTGCGCGACGTTCGCCGAGGTGCGGGCCAACGGCGGTGACAGCAGCAGGAGCAAGTCGTGCCCCCGGCTCTCCGACAGCATCCGGCACGCCGTCGCCGAGGGCTGCCTCGAGGAGCAGTCGAGCGCACCGTCACCTGGCGACGGTTAGCCGACTCCTGCGCACCGTCGTCAGCACCTCGTCGAGTGCCGTGCGCAACGCACCACCGTCGCGTGCCGCGATCCGCACGGCCCACCCCGCAGCATTCGGCAACTCGGTCGACGCGCCGTAGCCGGCATCGGACGGCGCCAAGGTGGGCGCGTCGCCAAGCCCTATCAGGTAGACGGTGCCGAACGCCGACGGTGCCCGTCTTGCCGCCGGCATCGCGTCGAGCGACTGGGCGTCGACGGCGAGCAGATCGTGCTCCGGCCCCCGCACCTCCACGGTCGACGCGTATGAACCAAAGTCGGCGTTGCCGCACTCAGGATGCAGCACCACCGCGTCGACGACGACGGCCCGCCCACCCGGCGCCACGCGCACCCGCACCTCCTGGCGGTACCGCGCGTGCGGTGTCACGATGCGCGGCGCGGGCACGTACCAAAGTTCGCCGGTCGCATCCACCGTCAGCCGGGTGTCTTCGAAAGCCTCTGCACCCGTTGCCGTTCCGCTGATAGTCGTCGCGCCCTGGCCCTGCACGGTCGCGACACCGCCGTCCACCACCTCGACCGACTGCCGTATGACGTCCCCGGGGATCAACGTGCCCGCGGAGTTCTGCACCGTCAGCACACCGCCTCGTTCGTCGTCGAACACCCGGCCCACCAGCAGCGGCCACCGGTAGCGGCGTCGCGTCAACACCGTCCGGCCACCGACCCGGGCGAGCACCAGGTCGAGAGCCGGCGTCACCGGAACAGCACCTCGCGGTCGAGAACGTCGGCGACGGCGTCGACGCCCGATCCGCCGCGTGCGCTGATCGCGACGACCGGTCTGCCCTCGCGGACGTCGTCGGCCTCCCTGCGCATCAGCTCCAGGTCGACGCCGACGTGCGGCGCGAGGTCGACCTTGTTGATGACCAGCAGATCGCATCGAACGACGCCAGGGCCGCGCTTGCGGGGGATGTCGTCACCGCCCGCGACGTCGATGACGAACAGCCAGTAGTCCACCAGGTCGCGGGAGAACGTCGACGCGAGGTTGTCCCCGCCGGACTCCAGCAGGATCACCTCGGTGTCGGGAAACCGGGCCTCCAAGTCGTCGGCTGCGGCCATGTTCAGCGACGGGTCCTCGCGGATGACGGTGTGCGGACAGCCGCCCGCCTCCACGGCCCGCACCCGAAGCGGGTCGATCAGACCCGACCGTCGCACCCGCTCGGCGTCTTCGTCGGTGACGAGGTCGTTGGTGATCACCGACACGACACGCCCCCGACGGGCGAACTCACCGAGCAGTGCTTCGACGAGCGCGGTCTTCCCCGACCCGACCGGGCCGCCGATTCCGACGCGGGCGGCCCTCATCGCAGCAGATACTTGCGCGAAAAGGGCACGCTGACAGCGGGTTCGGCGGTCAGCAGCACTCCGTCGGCGCGCACGTCGAACGTGCGCGGGTCGACCTCGACGTTCGGGAGCGCGGCGTTGCGGACCATGTCGGACTTGCGTAGCCCACGCACCGACGCGATGGGCAGCACGCGCTTGCGCAGTCCCAGCGACTCCGGCACGCCGGCCTCCACGGCGAGCGACGACATGAACACGAAACCCGCATCGGCCGCCGCGTCACCGAGCGCTGCCCAATTGGGCCGCGCCACTACCGGTTCCGACGACGACACCGATCCAGCGGCGTCGCCGAGTGCCGCCCAGGCGATGTATCCGTTCTTGAGGACCACCTTGGGCTTGACGCCGAAGAAGGCGGGGTGCCAGATCACCAGATCGGCGACCCTGCCGACCTGAACCGATCCGATGTGGGCCTCGGCGCCGATCGAGATCGCCGGGTTGACGGTGAGTTTCGCGATGTAGCGCTTCACCCGTTCGTTGTCGGCGGCCGCCGTCGTCTCCTCCGGCAGCCGTCCGACCCGTTGTTTCATCACCGCAGCGAGTTGCCAGCAGTTGGCGATGTTCTCGGCGACGCGTCCCATGCCCTGGGTGTCGCTGCCGAAGATGGAGATCGCGCCCATGTCGTGCAGGAAGTCCTCTGCCACCATCGTCTGGGGTCGGATGCGGGCCTCGGCGAACGCCACGTCCTCGGGCGCCTGCCAGTTCATCAGATGCGCCAACATGGTCATCGGCACACCCTCGTCGAGACCGCCGAGCGTGTACGGATTCGTCGGATTCGTGGTGCCGGGGATGACGTTGTCGTAACTGACACAACGGATCAGGTCCGGTGCGTGGCCGCCGCCCGCCCCCTCGACGTGGTAGAGGTGGATCGTCCGGTCCCCGATCGTCGACATCGTCGTCTCGGAGAAGCCGAATTCGTTGATCGAATCGGTATGCAGGTGAACGGCGAAGTCGGCGGAGTCGGCGGCGACGAGCGTCTTGTCGACGATGTCCGGTGAGGCCCCGAAGTCCTCGTGGATCTTCACGGCACCCGCTCCCGCCGCGACCATCTCGAGTACCGCAGCGGAGTCCGACGAACCGCGACCGAACGGGACGTAGTTCATCGGCGAGTATTCCCCCGCCTTGAGGAACATCGCCAGGTTGCGCGGCCCGCCCGTCGCGACTTCGAACGACGGGCCGAGCGAGCCGCCGATCAACGTGGTCGTACCGGTGGACAGCGCGTGCTCGGTCTGCTGTGGGGAGATCAAGTGCGCGTGCGTCTCGATGGCACCCGCGGTGACGATCATCCCCTCTGCGGGGATCGGGGTCGTCGACGTCCCGACCACCATGCCCGGGGTCACGCCCGGCATGACGTCCGGGTTGCCTGCCTTCCCGATGCCGACGATTCGTCCGCCACGAATGCCGATGTCGGCCTTGATGATTCCCGTCACCGCATCGACGATTACCGCGTTGACGATCACGTAGTCCAGTGCACCTTCGGCGTGCGTCGTGCCCGGCCGGTAGCCCTCACCGTCGCGCACCGACTTGCCTGCGCCGCCCAGCAACTCGTAGCCAGGCACGGCGTGGTCGTACTCCACCTCGACGAACAGGTCGGAGTCGGCCAACCGGATGCGATCGCCGGTGGTGGGGCCGAACATGCGGGCGTAGGACGCCCGGTCGATCGCCGTCATCGGGTCCACTGTCCCGCTGCCAGCGCGGCGTCGAGTGCCCCGGCCGCGTCGAGTGATCCGTTCACTAGTCCCGAGAAGCCCTGCGCCACACGCTCCCCCGCCATGGGCACCAGCGTCACCTCGACGGGGATGCCCGGCTCGAAGCGCACCCCTGCCCCCGACGCGACGGCGAGCTTGCATCCCCAAGCGGCGCGGCGGTCGAACTCCAGCGCGGGATTGGTCTCGAAGAAATGCGTCTGGCTGCGAACCTGCACGTCTCGGTCACCACGGTTGACGACGGTGATCGTGACGTGCGGCTGGCCGACGAAGACGTCCACGGGGGCGTCCCCGACGATCACTTCGCCGGGCCGGACGTCGCCCTCGCCCCTGGCGATCGGGTCGATCAACGTGACGAGTTTCGTGCCGTCGCAGAACGGTGCGTCCACCGCGACGATGCCGATCATGTCGGGGACGCCGGGCTCACACTGCGCGCTGCGCAGCACCGATCCCGCGTGGTCGACGACCTCGTCGTAGGTCATGTCCTTGCGCGCCGCGAGCATCACCTCGTCAACCAGCAGCGCCACGGCCTCCGGGTGCGACAGCCGGATCCCCTCGCGGAGGTTGCGGCGGGCCAACTCGGCTGCGGTGAAGACCGACAGTCGTTCGATCTCCGTGGGGGTCAGGTGCATTCAATCTCCTTTGGTGGTCAACTCGCAAACATGCGCACGCCGGAGGTGCGGCGCTGCGCGGCGATGTCGGCGAACGCCGTGAACGGTGCAGGCATCGAGGGCGGCTCGCGCCGGAGGACGTCCACTAGCATCGGCGTCAGGTCGGCGTGGATGCGTTGGGCGCCAAGGTGCCCGCAGATCCCCAGCCGCACTGCCGCCCCGGTGATTCCGGCGATCACCTGCCACGCGGTGACGGCCTCCGCCGTGTCGCGCGTCAACCCCGAGGCACGCAGGCACAGCGCCTGAGCCACCGGCAGGTGTCCCGGCACCTCGCCAGTCAGCACCCTGGCGCGATAGCCGGCGACGCCGTCGGTGAACGCCGCGAACGTGGCAAGGGTCGCCGCGCCGGCGCGCCGCGACGCCTCCCGGAGCACCGACATCGTGGCCGATGCCTCGGCAAGGTCGTCGGCGTCGGCCGGATCCGCGGCCGCCCAGGCGCGACGCAGGATCACGCGGTCACCGCGGTGCCACCGGCCGTCGAGTTGTTCGACCACGAACGCGGTGACGTCGGCGTCGTCGAGCACCAGGCCGTCGCGATGGGCACCCTCCAGCCCCGACGAGAACGCGAACCCACCCGAGGGAAAGGCACTGTCGGCGAACCGGATTGCGGCGATCAGCTGCGAACTATCCACCGTCGCACCGCTCGACGCGTCCACTGGCGAGCAGTTCTGTGATGCGCGCGGTGTAGTCGGCCTCCGGGCCCTGCAGGTGCACGAGCAACCGGTCGTCGAGCTGGTCGACCTTCCAGTGCAGGTGGCCTGCGAGGAAGCCCAGCCGCAGCGCCGCGGCGGCGTCGACGGCCCGCAGGGTGAGCGTCCGTGCGGCGCCGGCCCTGACGACCACCGCACGGTCGTCGTCGAGGACGAGGACCGCGCCGTCGGTCAGACCCGTGCCACGGGGCAGCGCCACGGCGTAGTCGACGCCGGCGTCGGACGTCACGCGCAGCCGGCCGCGGTCGAGGTCGGCGATTGCCAGGTGTACGTACTCGACGGCATTCCGGTGCGCCAGCACGTGCAACCGCGCCGCGATCGCAGGGTCGTCGTCCCACCCCGCGATCGCCTCGACGACGAAGGGAACCGGCACTACACGGCCTTGGACGTGACCGCCGCGATCTTTCCGACGACGTCGGTGTTGGCCTCCAGTGAGCGACCGACCCGCAGTATCTCGGGCTCCGCGAACGGCTTTCCGATGATCTGCACGCCAAGCGGCAGACCAGAATCGGTGAACCCGGCGGGCACCGACAGCGAGGGCAGGCCGGTGACGTTGGCGGGCGCCGAGTACCGCACGTAGGCGGCGGTCGCGGCTTCGACCTCGCCGTCGGGCCAGGTGACGAACGGGTCGGACCGCAGCGTCGCGGGCGCGACGAGCGTCGGTGCGAGCAGGACGTCGACCGACGAGAACATGTCCCTCCACGCCGCCTGGATCAGCGTCCGCAGCCGCAGGGCGTTGACGTAGTCGGTGGCGAGCTGCGCGGCGCCGATCTCGAGCAGGGTACGCACCTCGTCGGTGAACTTCTCCGGCGAATTGCGCAGGTAGTCCTGGTGATACGCGGCGGCCTCGGGCATCATGATGGCCCACTCGGTGGGGATGATGTGCTCCGGCAGCGGAACGTCCACCTCGACGAGCGTGGCGCCCAGACCCTCGAGGGTGGCTGCCGCCGACGCTGCCGCCGCGGCGGCCTCGGGGTCGAGTCGCTCGGTGTAGTAGTTGGTGGGGATGCCGATGCGGGTTCCCGCGACGCCGGCGTCGATGCCGGAGACCATGTCCGGAACCGGAACGTTCACCGTGCCTGGGTCTCGGCGATCGTAGCCGGACATCGCCGCCATCGTCAACGCGGCGTCGACCACGTTGCGGCTCAACGGTCCTACGTGGTCGAGCGACCACGACAGCGATGCGACGCCAACACGGGAGGCCCGTCCGAAGGTGGGCTTGAGTCCGACGGTGCCGCACAGGGCGGCAGGGATGCGGATGGATCCGCCGGTGTCGCTGCCGAGTGCCACGTGCACCACACCGGCCCCCACGGCGGCGCCCGATCCACCGCTCGACCCGCCGGGAGTGCGGTCGGGAGCCCAGGGGTTCCCGGTCGTGGGAGTGGTTGCACCGTACGCGAATTCGTGAGTGTGCGTCTTGCCAATCAGAATCATTCCCGCGTCGTACAACTTGGCAACGGCGGCGCAGTCGACGGAGGGGACGAAGTCGGTCCGCTGTCCCGAGCTCGACGTCGTCGCGACTCCCGCGGTGTCGTAGAGGTCCTTGACTCCCAACGGAATACCGTGCAGTGGGCCGCGATAGATGCCGTCACCGATCTCCTTCTCGGCGGCCTTGGCCTGTTCGAGGGCGAGATCGCCGGTGACGGTGACGAACGCACCCAGCAGCGGTTCGACCTCGTCGAGGCGATCCAACGCCGACTGGGTGACCTCGACCGGCGACACCTCACGGGAGCGGATCTTCTCCGCGACGTCGAGCAACGGCAGTTCATAGAGTTCCATGTGATGTCCTCCTCCTGGTGGTGGGGCTGGTCAGTCCCAGTTGGCCGAGAAGGCCACGGCGGGCACCGTCTCGCCGAGTCCGGTCGGGGACGCCTGGCGAATCAGCGCGAGCGTCGTCGCGTACGTCTCGTAGTGCTCGGCCACCCGCTCGGGTGTCACCGTCAGTCCGGCGAACGCGAACACAGCGGCGACGTCGTCCTTGGTTGGCACGTGGTCGGTCATGCGAATCTCCTCATCTGTCAGAGTGGAAGGGGTAGGTCGACGACTCCGGCGAGTCCCTCGAAGGCGTGTCCGGCGCCGAGCACGGTGGCATCGGCACCCGGCCTGCCCATCAATTGCAGACCGATCGGCAGCCCGTCGGTGCCGAACCCCGCGGGCACCGTGAGCGCGGGCATCCCGGTGACGTTGGCCGGCACGGTGAGTGCGTTGACGGCCCACAGGATCGGTGTCGTCTCACCGCCGAACGACACCTCGGTGGCGCCGTACTGGGGCGCGGTCATCGGGATGGTCGGCGACACCAGGAGGTCGACACCGGAGGCGAACAACGCGTTCATGCCTGCGATCACCGCGGCACGGGCGCGGAGGGCGGCGAGGTAGTCGACGCCGCTGTACGCCCGTCCAACCGCCAGCGCGTCGACGACGTCGGGACCGAACGCGTCGGGGTTCGTCCCGACCTGCATGTCGTGCCAGGCAGTGGCCTCCACACCGCACACGACCTTGACGACGTCCGAACTCAGCTCGACGTCGGCGAACTCGACGCGCCGGATGGTCGCCCCGGCGCCTTCGAGCATCCGCACCGCCGACTCGAACACCGTGGCCACGTCGTCGGTGAGCCGGTCGCAGAAGAACGTCTCGGCGACACCGACCGTCAGACCGGTCAGCCCCCTGCCGAATTCGGCACGCAGGTCACCGACCGGCGCGGTGCTGCTGAACGGGTCCTGCGGGTCGTGACCCGCGATGACCTCGAGCAGCGCGACGGTGTCGGTGACCGTGCGCCCGAGCGGTCCGGCGTGGTCGAGCGTCGAACTCAGCGCGCTCACCCCACGTCTGCTCACCATGCCAAACGTGGGCTTGTGCCCGGTGACGCCGCACAGGGCGGCGGGGATCCGGATCGACCCGCCCGTGTCGGTTCCGAGTCCGGCGGCGACGACGCCCGCGGCGATCGCGGCGCCGGTGCCTCCGCTGGAACCGCCGGGAATGCGGTCGGTGGACCAGGGATTTCGTGTCGGCGGGGTGTTCACGCCGTAGGCGTACTCGTGCGTGGTGGTCTTGCCGACGACGATCGCCCCCGCGGCCCGCAGCCTGCGCACGGCTTCGGAGTCAACGGCGGCGACCCGCTCGGGCGCGCCGAGCGAGCCGTTGCCGGTGCGGTAGCCGCCGACGTCGTAGATGTCCTTGACCACCAACGGGATTCCCGTCAGCGCACCGGCGGGCCCGTCGGATTCGTCCTGCTGCTTGGCGGTGGCGAGTGCCTCGTCGGCGAACACCGCGGCGAACGCCTGGATCCGGTCTTCGGTTTCGCTGATCCTGGCCAGCGCGGCGCCGACCAGTCCGGTGGCGTGGGTCAGCATTTCGGTCACTAGCGCTCCTATCCGTGTGCTGCCGAGAGTTCCGGCTCGAGGACGGCGTCGACGAGCTTGCGGGTGATGTCGGTCGCCGGATTGGTCAGCAGGTCGTCGACTGGGCCCGATTCGACGAGCTTGCCGTGGTCGAGCACGCCTGCGTGCTCGCACATGTGCTCGACCAGCGCGAGGTTGTGCGTGATCAGCAGCATCGTCAGCTCGCGCTCGCGCTGTAAGTCCTTGAGCAGGTTGAGGATTTGCGCTTGCACCGACACGTCGAGCGCGGCCGTCGGTTCGTCGAGCACGATGAAGTCCGGATCGGTCACCAGGGCGCGGGCGATGCCGAGCCGCTGGCGCTGGCCGCCGGAGAACTCGTGCACGTAGCGGTCGTAGTGCGACGGCAGCAGCCCCACCCGGTCGAGGAGGTCGAGCACCTTCGCGCGGGCCTCCGCCCGGCTGGCCATGCGGTACAGGGTGAGCGGGTAGGCGATCTGCGCACCGACGCTGCGCCGCGGGTTGAACGCCGAACCCGAGTCCTGGAACACGATCTGGACGTGCTTGCGGTACCGGCGCAGGTCCAGATCGGAGAGTCCGACGAGTTCGTTGCCCTCGTAGGTCACCGATCCCGACGTGGCCCTCTCGAGGCCGAGAACCATCCGGCCGGTCGTCGTCTTGCCCGACCCGGATTCGCCGATCAGGCCAAAGGTTTCGCCGCGATTCACGTCGAAGCTGACGTCGTCGACGGCGACGAAGTCGGCGCGCTTGCCATTCTCGTCCCGCACACCGAACACCTTCCTCAGGTCGGTCACCGAGATCAGTGGTCCCCTAGGCGACATCGACGGCCTCCTTCTCCTCGGTCCGGAACTCGAAGAGCCTGCGATCGGCCCGTGGCACGGCGCGGGTGGCCTCGTCTAGACGTAGGTGCGGTACCGCCCGCATCAAGCCCTGCGTATAGGGGTGCTGGGGCCGGGTGAGCACCCGCTCGACGGTCCCGGACTCGAGCACGTCGCCGCGCCGCATCACGGTGACGTCGGTGCAGACATGGGCGACGACACCAAAGTCGTGCGTCACCAACAGGATCGACGTCCCGAGCTCGGCGTTGATGTCGAGCAGCAGATCCAGGATCTGCTTTTGGACCGTCGCGTCGAGGGCGGTTGTCGGCTCGTCGGCGAGGAGCAGTTCGGGCCGGCACGACAGCGCGATCGCGATCACGACGCGTTGGCGTTGACCTCCCGACAGCTCGTGTGGGTAGGCCTTCATCCGGCGCTTCGAGTCCGGAAGCGCGACGAGGTCGAGCGCCTCGAGGGCCTTGACCCGAGCCGTCGCCTTGTCGACGCCCTGATGCAGCCTGATCACCTCGACCAGTTGCGCACCGATCGTGAACGACGGATCAAGTGCCGACAAGGCGTTCTGCGACACCATCCCGATGTGCGGACCACGAATGGCACACATCTCCTTCTCGGTCTTGTCGAGCAAGTTCTCACCGCGGAAGAGGATCTCACCGCCGGTGATCTTCGCCCGCGGCGTCCCGAGCAGGCGCAGGACGGCCAGCGACGTCACCGACTTGCCTGAGCCCGATTCGCCGACCAGTCCGAGGATTGCCCCCTCGCGGACCGAGATGTCGGCTCCCTTGACGGCGTGGACGACGCCGCCGTCGGTGTGAAAGTCCACGGACAGGTTCTTTACTTCCAGTGCCAGTGCGTCGTTCATCAGCTGGTCTGCTTCCTGGGGTCGAGGGCGTCGCGGATCCCGTCACCGACCAGGCTGAACGCCAGCGAGACGACGAGGATCAGCAATCCCGGGATGGTGGCCACGTGGTAGATGCCCTCGAGGAGGACGTTCTTGCCGTCGGCGGTCATGATGCCCCAGTCCGGCGTGGGCGGAATGACCCCGACGCCAAGGAAACTCAGGCCGGACGCGACGACGATCATCAACCCGCACAGCGTCGTCGCGTACACCAACAACTGGACGACGACGTTCGGCATCAGCTCACGGAACATGAGCAGCAACGGGTTGGCCCCGTACGCGCGCGCCGCTTCCACGTAGTCCTTCGACGATTCCTGCACCGTCGCGGTGTAGGCGACGCGCGCCATGTACGGCACCAGCGTGATGCCGATCGCGAGCATCACGTTGCCGAGCCCGGCGCCGAGCACGGCCGACAGCGCGATCGCCAGCAGCACGAGGGGGAAGGCGAACAGAACGTCGAGCACGCGCATCGTCACCTCGCCAGCGCGGCTGCGCCGGAAGCCGGCGAACAAGCCGATCATCAATGCCAGGGGAAACACCACCAGCACGGGAATCACGGCCACCAGCAACGAATTCCGGCCGCCGTAGAGCAGGCGTGCCCAGATGTCTCGGCCTTGACCGTCGAGGCCGAGGAAGTGCCCATCGGTGCCGACCCCCGCGAGCCGGTTCACCGGATCACCAGCCACGGGGCTGTAACTGGTCAGCAGCGGCGCGAAGATCGCCGCGAGCGCCACGACGACGAGGACGACGAGCGACAGCACCGCCATCCTGTCGCGGCTGAACGCGCGCACCGCGAGGCGCCACGCCGGCTTCGACGCCTCGGCCTTCGCCCGTGCGTGCCCGCCCGCAGGCGTCCGTCGCGTGCCGATCAAGGATCGGCCCGTGCCAACGGCTTCGGTGAGTGCACTCATACTCCGACTGCCCTTCTCGTTCGGGGATCGAGTAGGCCGACGGCCATGTCGGCGACGAGGTTGATGATCACGAACGCCAGCGCGATGAACAGGACACCGGCCTGGACGACGGGGATGTCACGCTGCGTGATCGACGTGTAGAGCTGCTGGCCAAGACCTGGCCACCCGAAGACCACTTCGACGAAGACCACTCCACCGAGGAGATAACCCACCTGCAGGCCGGTGATGTTGACGATCGGCGGAAGCGCGTTGCGAAGCGCGTGCCGCCACAGCACCGAACTGGTGGACAACCCCGATGCGCGCAGCGTGCGGATGTAGTCCTGGGCGAGGATGTCGATCATGACACTGCGGGTCATGCGAGCGATGACCGCGAGTGGCACCAGGGCCGCTGCGATGGCGGGCAGGACGAGATGTGCCAGCAGGTCGCCGACGCCGCCAGGGAACCGGGGGTCGTACATGCCCGACGTCGGAAGCCAACCAAGCGTGATCGCAAATACGCCTATGAGCAGGAGGCCGAACCAGTACACCGGAACACTCGCACCGGCCATCGAGATCACCATGGACATGCGGTCGAACAGGCTGTACTGCTTGTGCGCCGCGATCACACCCAGCGGCACCGCGATCACGACGCACAGCAGCAGGGCGGCGCCCGTCAGGATCATCGTGTTGAGGAAGCGCGGCACCATGATGTCGGTGACGGGCGCGTTGACGGTCAACGACCGGCCGAGGTCACCCTGCAGCAGTCCGCCGAGGTAGTCGAAGAACTGGATGGGCAGGGCTCGGTCCAGGCCCAGCTCCGACCGGAGTTCGGCGACCGCGCTTGCCGTCGCTCCGGAGCCGAGGATCGTCACCGCGGGATCGCCCGGCACCAGCTGCAGTAGCAGGAACACCACCAGGCTGACGCCAAAGAGTACGAGAGCCGTTGAGAACAAGCGGCTTCCGATGACACGTGTCATTGTTCGAGCCTCACCGTCGTCAGGTCGTACCACTCCTCGCTGGCGGACACGAAGCCCTTCACGTAGGGGGCGAGTACGTAGGGCGCCTTGTCGTTGACGATCGGGGCCAGCGCTCCGTCGTCGGTGACGATGTTGTTGGCCGTCCGCCACCAGCGGTCGGCCTCGGCCGGGTCGAGCGCGGTGATCGCCTTGTTCATCGCCGCGTCGAGCTTGGGGTTGCTGTAATAGCCGACGTTCGGACCGTTGGGCGCCTGCAACTCCGACGACGTGGCGATGTACAGCCAGTAAGGGCTCGTCATCCCCCACGACATCTGCGCCATCCCGACGTCGTCGGCCATGCCCCGTGCCCACACCCCGAGGTACGAAATCCATTCCTGGGTCTGGATGTTGACCCGTACGCCGATGGAGGCGAGGTTCTGTTGGAGGAACTCGGCCATCTGTGCCGGCATGATCTGGCCGGAACCGTCGGTCGAGGTGATCAGCGTCGTGTCGAATCCGTCCTGCAGGCCGACCGACGCGAGCAGCCTGCGGGCCTCGTCGAGGTTGCGCTCGTAGGCGTCGCGCCGTTCGACGTATCCGCCCGCGGACAGTGCCTGCACGCCATAGGCGGGAGTAACCGAACCACGCAACAAGTCACGCGCCATCCCCTCGCGGTCGACGGCCAGGTTGATGGCTTGACGCACCTGCGGGATCGACGTGAACCGGTTGCGCATGTTGAACGACAGGTACCAGCTGTGCGGCGGAATGCCCTCGGACAGTTGATATCCCTCGGAGACCAGGTTGTCGATGCTGTCGGGGTTGGGTACGGCGATCATGTCGACGGTGCCGGACCGCAGCGCCGCGGTGCGCGCAGACGCGTCGGGCAGCGGCCGGAAGACCACACCGTCGATCTGCGGCTTGGGGCCCCAGTAGTCGGGGTTGCGGACGAGGTCGATGCGCTCACCGCGAATCCGCTGCTTGAACATGAACGGCCCGGTACCCACCGGGTGATCGCCGATGTCCTCGCCGTACTTCTGCAGCGCAGTGGGGCTCATGATGGCCGTCGACCCGTTGCCGCCCTGGCTCAACATGCGCAGGAATTCCGAGAATGGTTGCTTCAGATGGACTTTGACCGTGTGATCGTCCACCGTCCGGACGGAGTCGACGAACTTCCACACGAAGTTCGTTTGGCCTGCGGCACGTGCCGAGTACATTGGCGAACCCTTGTCCCACATGCGGCGGATGTTGTACTCGACGGCCCGCGCGTCGAGTGGCGTGCCGTCGTGGAAGCGGACGTTGCGCCGGATGTGGAAGGTGTAGTCCAGACCGTCCTTGGAGACGTCCCACGATTCGGCAAGGCCAGGACGCAGCGGCGGTACGCGGGCTTCCGATGACGGGATCGACAGGTCCTCGTCGACGAGGGGTTCGAACATCTGCCGGTTGATGCGCCATGACACCCACCCACCGGCGACCTGTGGGTCGAGCACGTCGGCCTCGGACTCGATGGCGACGACGAAGACGTTGCCCGTGCGTACTGGCCCCCGCGAGCAGCCGGCCATCGCAACGACGCCCAGCAGGACGACGGCGAGCAGCGAGAGCAGTCGAAAGATGTTGCGCCGCAGCAGCGGTGGGATCTGAATCATCCGTGGATCCTCCGGGTGTTGGAGACCGTCCCACACCGCGCCACGGCGCGCGATGATGTCCGGAAATGCCTACCACCACCGTAGGTAGAGGATGTCGACGGCGGTATCCGTCATCCGACGTATATCTGGGTTCTACTTCAATTGATCTGCATCGCAATCGCTTTGCGCATGACAGACCGCCAGGTGACCCACCGGGGACGGCGCGTGAGTCAGAAGCCGGCAGCGCGGCTAGGCGCGACTGCCGGGTTCACTAGCTCGAATTCCGTTGCGTGCACGGCGGCGGCGACGCGGTTCGCCACGCCGAGCTTTCGCAGCACGCGCTCGACGTGCGTGCCGACGGTACGTGGTGACAGGAAGAGTCGCTGGCTGATCTCGCCGTTGGACAGGCCGCCCCGCAACAGAGCGAGGATCTCTTGCTCACGGGGCGTGAGCCGGGCGCACGCCTTGGCCCGCATCCGGTCGACGTACTTGGTGAACAGCGGACGCCCACCCTCCACGATGCTGCGACTGCGGTCCGTGAACTCGGGTGAGGCCATGTTGCCCTGGCACATGCCGACGATGTCACCCGCGTCGTCGTGCAGCACCATCAGGAAGCCGTTGGTGAAGCCCTCCGGGCGAAGCACCGAGGCACCGCTGTATGACTCCGCGAACTCCGGCACGTCCTCCCAGTCCCAGATCCGGCTGTAATCGGAGAACTGGCGCACGAATTCGGGCTTTGCCTGGATGTCCGACGACAGGTATCCGGCCACCGCATCCGAGTACCCGACGGACTTGACGAGGCTGAAACCCTTCGTGCCTGGCGTCTTGTAGGCGAGCAGGAACGTGTCGCATCGTGCCTCGACGCGCAGGAAGTCGACGGCCCCACGGACCCGCACCGAGGTGTCGTTGGAGCCCATGTCGGCCGCGATCGACGCGATGTCACGCGTTTCGTCGAGGGTCGTCACGTCGTTCTCCGTCCGCGGGGGTCGTCCCTGACAGTTCACCAAGCGCGGGCGACGCTGAGGTTCAGGGCCTGTTTCCGCTTCGTTAAGACGTGGGTGACGTGCCCCACAGCATCGCGGCCACGTCGAGCGCTGGCGCCGGGCCAAGGTGTGCCCACGACACCGTGCTGCGGTTCTGTCCCGCCGGCATGCTGAACACCGCGAGCGCGCGACGGTGACCGTGCTGGATCAGGGAGAGGTTCGGCGCCACGTCGACGACGTCGCCGCCGATTGCGTCGACCACAGCCGACGCGACCCGCGGCGGCGTGGTCAGCCAATTGCCCGGCAGCACCGCGCTCCCGACCGCGGTCGCGGGGAGTGGGGCGGGCACCGCCTCCAACGGGTGCGGAGGCGCCGACGTCAGCGTCACGGTGGTGAACAGCAGCGAACTCCACTGCAGCAGAGGCAGAACGACGGTGCGCCGACCGTCGCCGACGAACTCGGCGCGCTGCCGGCCGACCGGATCGTTGGTGTCGTCGAGTATCCCACCGTCGGCGCTGAAGGCACAGGCCAGATGAGGGCACTTGACGTTGCGGGTGCTTCCGCAGTGCACGGGGATCGACGCGCATCCACCGAACGGCCGTGCGTTCACCGCCGCGACCAGACCGGCGGCGGTCCGCCGCACGTGGACGGCGTGATAGCCGATCGTCGCGGGTAGCACCGCGCCCAGTCCGGTCAACTGCTCGGCGACGCCCACGCACACCCACGTGTCGGTCCAATCACGGGTGTCGGCCGACGGGTGCCTGCCGCTGGGCGACGGTGCCAGCAGGTTGGGCCGTCGGGCCGCCGTCACGGGACGACGTCCTCCGGCAGGTGGTAGTTGAGCGCGGGAGTCGAGTCGAACCTGCCCCGGGGCCGCACCTCGGCGGGATCGGGTTGCGGCAGCGGCCCGTCGACGGCGAAGTGGTCCAAGACGTTCGCGGTCAGCTTCGAGATGTTGTTGCGGTAGCCGTTGTGAGAGAGGCTGCCGCAGTACGAGATCGAGCTGAACGACCACACGCCGCCACCGTTCGGCGTCTCGTGGAAGGCCATGTCGGCACGGATCCTCGGGTGCTGCGTCCCGGTCAAGCCCGGGGCGTTGGTGAGGATCAGCTCGGTGACGGTCAGATAGGCGTCGGTGTGCAGTCCCGCCGACGTGGCGACCAGCATCGTGTGCGGCGGCGAACCCAGCGTGGTGTCGACGTGGTCGAGTTCGGCGCCGGCGGCACCGCCCCCAACGAGACCGAAGTCACCGAGGCGCTCGTCGTAGTCGATGCCCTCGAAGGCCCATGCCACACGGGGTTCGAGGCTCTCCGGGGTGCGCTTGAAGTACGTCGACACGTCGAAACCCTGTGCCACCATGGACGTTCCGCTAACTGCCGCCATGTCGCGGCCGAGAAACCGCCACATGCCACCGAGCCGGCCGTCGCTCTGGTGGTGGTACTCGCCGGGTTGCGCCTGCCAGGGCCGGATGCCCGACTCGCAGCGCCGCATCTCGGTCACCTCACCCCTGCCGTAGCCGGGATGGAAGGTGTGCCGCCAGTAGAAGCCGTCGCCGCCCAGGTACATCAGTCGACCCCCACGCTCCTTGTACGCGTGGATGGCGTCGAGGTAGGGGCCGTCCTTGTGCTCGGGGTGCGATCCGGTCAGCAGGACGTTGTAGCCCTCGATGCGTTCCAGGCCGTCGTAGCTGACGTCCTCGTCGGTGATGACGTCGAACTCGTAGCCCATTTCGGTGAGCCAGTCGATCAGGTGCAGGTCGGCGTTGAACTGCCACGGGGCCTGCGTGATGACGGAGTCGCACTTCGGCCGGAAGTTCAGCACCGGCCGCAAGCGCGACGAGACGTGCACGCCGGAGCCGTCGCCGTGGGTGTCGTACATCGAGTACCCGTACTCGCGGTGCACGCTCAGGAACACGTTGGCGGGCGCCATGATCGGCGTCCGGTAGACCAGTGCCTCGAGGCTGCCGAAGTTGCTCGCCTGGTGCTCGTTGGCGTATGCCATGTAGTCGATCGTCGACATGACGACGGCTATCTTGGCCCGAGGTTGGTCCACCGGGGGACGCACGATGAACGGGACGTAGTCCTCGTCGCCGTCGGTCGTCGTCAGCTTCATCGCGTAGACGGCCGATGGCAGGTGCTCGGGCACCGTGACCGTGAAGTCGACGTGCCAGCGGGCGTCGTCGACGTCGTCGTCATGGAAGTGAATGGCACCGTACTCGTACGGGGCCACACTCCATTGCGTGTGCGCGCCGCTCCAGTTGTGTCCCGTCATCCCCCGGGCTGGGGCGCCGACGAGTTCGCCGTCGAGACGGTACGGGCCGCGGTCGACGACCGTGCGGGTCGGGATGCCCAGGCTGAAGTCCCACGAAGCAACCACGGCCGCACCGAGATCCGCGGACGGACCGATGCTGCGCCGCTCGTCCATGCCCGGCGCGGCGCCGAGTTTCATGGTCTCGACCTCGAGCCGGGTGAGCGCTCTCGAACACAGCCTCGCGGCGTCGATCTTGCCGTTGTAGTGCTCGGTCATGATCCAGCCACCCGGTTCGAGCGACGTCTGGTCCGGCCGCACGTCGCGGGGATGAGCGGCGAAGGTGAACGGCACCGCGGTGTGAGTGGGAGCGGGGAACGTCGCCTCCACGGGTTCGGGCGCCGGATCGAGCGCGTACCGGATCTGAGGTTCGCAGTACAGCACGGCCCTGCCGGTCTCGGCGTCGTAGGTGGCGGCGACGAAGTGCCAGGCGCGGTCGCGCGTGGGATGGGTGGCCGTCAGCGTGTGTCCGTCGACGCGCAGGCTCACCCGCCCCTCGGTGTCGAGGAACAGGCCATACCCCACGCCGTCAGCCCACTTGCCCATGATGGTCTGCGGACCGGGCGCCCAATAGCCGTCCACCTTGGTGGGCATCGTCGGCCAAATCCAGCACTGCAGCGTGAAACCGTCGACGCGCAGTGGACGACGGTCCGTCACCATCGCGTAGCTGCCGGCATGGATCGCCTGTGCCCGTCCGGGGTACGTGCCGTTGGCCGCGGATTCGACGGCTCGCTCCTTGAATCCGGGCCCGGTGGGGTGCGTGTCCCCGTGGATCAGCTGCACCAACTCGGCGCGGTACGTCGCCGGACCGTCGCAGCTGACGTGGAGGTCGACCGAGTCCCCCTGCTCGACAGACCACTTGCTGCCATATCCGGTCAGTCGCAGCATCGTCGGGTAGGTCATGCGCCCCAGTTCTCCCCACGCGACTTCCACGCCGGCGTGCAGTGCTCGGGCATGCCGTCCTCGGCGGGGTACTGGTCGAATCGCATCTCGAGAATCGCTGCCTGGGCGTCCTGCTCGCCGGTGAAGACGCGGTCGTCGGCGAAGGTGGGCGGCACGCCACGGATGCCGGACAACCGCGCAATGCGCCATTCTCGTTCGAGCTCCGTGCAGACGATGACGAGCTTGCCGCCGAACGCGCCGGTCGGCTGCATTCGCATCCTGGTCAGAACCTTGTCGAGGACGACGTCGTCCTGAATGCCGCCGTGCACACCAATCGCGCTACCCGGGGCCTCGGTGCGCAATACGGAGAATCCGGCCACCCCGCGCATGTCGTCGACGCTCGCCTGAACCTCGTCGAGCATCCGTCGTCGGGTGGCATCGTCTCCGGGGATGGGGATCATGCACCAACGCTAGGGCGCGCGACGACGCACGACCATCGTGTGAATGACGGATATTTCGGGCTACAACCCCGCGAAGCGCTCCTTGACCTCTTCGTCGGTCAGTCCGTAGTCGGCGAGCGCATAGGTGTGCTTGGGCGCCCGCGGACCCTTCTGGCTCTCGGCGTGCATCGTCGTCATGGACTCCCTGGCGGCATCGGTGAAGTCGATGCCGAACTGCTGGTAGATCTTCTCGACGACCGAGATCGGGTCCTTGATGAACTCGAAGTAGTCCAGATCGTAGAACTGCGCCGGGTCGTGCTTCGCCCGTTCGGCGTTGAACAACTCGAGACCGCGTGACCACGTCTCCAACGAGTCCCGCCCGATGACGTCACCGGTGAAGACGTTCGACCACCCCTCGGTGGTGTGCTGAGCCAACGAGCACATCGACGCCATGATGGTCTCCGCGGGACGGTGACACTGCACCACCAACGCGTCGGGGTACGTCGCGAACAACGCGTCGAGGGCGAACAAGTGACTGGGATTCTTGAGCACCCAACGCTTCTCGGGCTCGTGGAGCCCGATCAGCTGGAGATTCCTGCGATGGCGTTGATAGGGCTTGGTCCAGTCCTGCTGCGAGAGCCACTGCGAGTACGTCGGCACGTGCGCGAGAGTCTCGTAGGACACCGAGTGCAGTGACTGGCGCAGCAATTGCCAGCACTCCTCCACCTCGTCGGCGGTCATGTAGTGCAGCCCGGTGTAGTCGGGGTTGTCCTCGTGAGCCTTACTGAACTGCGCGTCGATCTGCTGGAAGACCGGGTTCTGCGACCAGGTTTCGCGCGGCGGCCGCGGCTGCGGGAACTCCGCCAGCCACAGCTCGAGACCCTGGTGGGCGGGGTCGGCGGTGAGCAGCCGATGGATGGCGGTGGTTCCGGTGCGCGGCAGACCGGTCACGAAGATCGGCCGCTCGATCGGCACGTCCACGTGCTGCGGGTACTGCTTGAACGCCGCCTCGGACACCAGCCGGGCCACCAGGGCGTTGCGGACGAAGAACCTCTGCATCTTGCTGCCGAACTCGGTGAGCTGCGCATCCCGGCTGAACGAATCCAGCAGCACCCCGAGAGCCTCGCGGTAGTTGTCGTCGTCGACGCCGAAGTCGTCGAGCCCACACGCCTTCGTCGCCGACGTGTGCAGGTCGTCGACGGTCCCGACGTTCGTCCTCATGCCTTGTACTCCCCGCAGTTGACGTCCAAGGCCTGGCCGGTGATGCCGCTGGACAGATCGCTGGCCATGAACAGGATCGCCGAAGCGACCTCGTCCTCGGTGGGCAGCCGCTTCAGGTCGCTGTTGACCGCGGCGGCCTTGTAGATGTCGTCGACGGAGGTGCCGTACTTGCCCGCCTGATGTTCGAAGTAGCTCTTCAACGTTCCGCCCCAGATATAGCCGGGCAGAATGGAATTGACGCGAATGCCCTCTTCGCCGAGCTCGGTCGCGAGGGACTGCGACATCGCCAGCAGCGCCGACTTCGCCATCTTGTACGCCCCGTACTTGGCCTGCGAATGGCGGACCACCATCGAGTTCACGTTGACGATCGAACCGTTCGCCTCGGCCAGCGCGGGCGTGAAGCCCTGGATCATGCGCAGCGCGCCGAACACCGTCAGCTCGATCGCGTCCCGCATGTGTTCGAAGGTGGTGTTGGCCAGCGGCCTCATCGAGGGCACCCGAAATGCGTTGTTCACCAACACATCCACCTTGCCGAAGGCCTTGAGCGACTCCTCGACGAGGTTGTTCACTTGGGCCTCGTCGGTGATGTCGGTGCCCACCGAAAGGGCTCTGCGGCCCAGATCGGTGACCTCCTTGGCGACGCCCTCCAAGCGCTCCACCGTGCGCGCCGCGAGAACCAGGTCGGCACCCTGCTCGGCGCACCGCCTTGCGAGTGTCGTTCCCAGCGCCGGGCCGACGCCGCTGATGACGACGACCTTGCCATCCAGAAGTCCGGACATCTGCTATCCCACCATTCTCTCGCCAATTTGCTTCTGTCGTAACGCTATCCGCGCTCGCCAGTCGTCGTCGGAGATCTTGTTGGACTCGTAATACGGCAACGAGCCGGCTACGTCGTCGACGTTCACCAGCTCGACCGTTGGGCCGTCCGCCTCGGTCAGCGCACGGGACACCCGCTGCCAGCGGAACTGCAGATAACCCTTGCGATGACCGAGCGTCTCCACCCAGTTGGTAACCCCTGGGTTGCGGTCGGCGACCACGATGCGGATCATCCCGTCCGGATCCGCCTGCGCCTGAGTGCCGTTCAGAGAGGTCTGGTGGTGGATGTAGTCCAGCGAGATGTACCAGAGGCTGCCCAACTGGAAGCCGAGATAGGGCGCGTCGGTGACCGGCAGGGTGATGACGAGCGCCTGATCCTCGGCCAGGTCGAACTGCCCCGCCGACGAGTACTGCGTGGCCAGCCCACCAGGGGTCAGGCGCGGCGAGACCATCGTGTTGACAGGGGCGTCGGTGTAGAACCACTGCGGAAACTGCAGCCACGTCTTGACGCGCTGTACCAGTTGCTTGCCCGCGACGGCATAACGCTTCTCGATGAGTTCTCGTGTCAACGCCGGCGGTGCAGTGCCCTCGGTGTCGGCGCGGGCGATCGCGAAGGTTCCGCGCTGAGCCGACCAGTCGTTGTAGACCTCTCGGATCACCAGTTGCGCGGGCGTCGCCGGCGTGAAGCGCCATTCGAACGTGCCGTCGTCGGCGATGTCGAGCTTGCGGTCGTCAAAGGCCGTCTCGCTGTCGGGCACGTTGTCGTCGGTGTACTCACCGCCCAACAGTTGGAAGCTGACGTCGGTGGTGGTGCCACGCGTGCCGGTGACGACGTACTCGTGGCCGGGCTGGACCCGCGTGCCGAAGTACATGGTGTCGGGGTTGTCGAGGCCCATCTTGGTGAACGGCCCGGTGCCGCTGTGCAGGAACGGGTGGTCACGGTCGTAGTCGAATGCGACGTGGGTGCAGCCCGAGATACAGCCGGCGAGGTACTGCAGCCCCTCGAGCAGGTCGGCCTCGGACTCGATGAATGGTGCGGCGGCGACGAGCTTCTCGGCCTCGGCGATGGCGTCGGCCAATGGCTGTGAGTACATGCGGACTGCGGCCTCCCGGTGAACCAACCGTGCCCATGCTGGTCCAATATTGGACCGCACTGGTACATTTACCGACCTGACACTAGAACGTGTTCTAATTCGAGTCAACGTGCCGAGAGGGCGGGGGTGGCATGACCGACAGAGCCTCGCCGCCGACCGAGCGCGTCGTCTCGATCCTGGACTTCCTGTCCCGGCATCCGCACGACCGCTTCGGCCTCTCCGATCTGGCGCGTCGCGTCGAGCTGAGCAAGCCGACCTGCCTCGGCATCCTCACCACACTGGCCGAGTCGGACTACCTGATTCGCGACGCCCGAGACAAGACGTATCGCCTTGGGCCACGGCTCATTTCGCTCGGGCACACCGCCCAGGAGTCGATGCGCGTCAGCCCCACTGCGCGTGAGGAACTGGGACGCCTCGCCGCGACGTACGACACGACCGCGGCCCTGTCCGCGGTGATCGACGACCGCATCACCCTGTTGGAACTGGTCGGCCCACAGAGCGCAGACGTGGGAGTCCGGGTCGGCCAGAGTTATCCGTTCGCTCCGCCGGTGGGCTTGATGTTCGTGCTGTGGGACGACGAGGCGCTGCGGAACTGGTTGGCCAAGGAACCGACGATTCCCCTGCGTACCGACTCCGAGCGGCTCGACAGGGTGGTCGCGGAATGCCGCAGGGAGGGTTACCTCGTCGAGCGACTTACCCCGAGTGGCCGTCGGCTATACTCACTGATGGCAGGCATGTCGAGCACGCTGCCGCAGGAACTCCGCGCGCTACTCGGCGAGATGATCTCCGACGTCGGCGAGCGGGTCTACCTGAGCAGCGAGGCGTCCGCCGCGGGACCGGGACGGTCCAAGAAGCGGCACGACATCAGCGTCATCTCCGCGCCCGTCTTCGACCACCACCGCAGACAGGCGATGGTGATGTCGCTGCAAATCGGACGGGCACTCACCGACGCCGAGATCGCCAAGCGGGCGCGGGGCCTGATGGTCAGCGCTCGCGTGCTCACCGCTCAGCTCGGTGGTCGGGTGGTCGCGTCCGATTAGCATGCGTCACTGACATTTTCGTGTCCCGGCGGCGGGTTGTACACAGGCGGTTGATTCATCCACAGGCCGGCTCTTCCGCCCTGGATCGGGTCGGTGTATACGGGTAGATTCGAATGTATGTTCGAGTCATTGGCCACCGCCGCTGCCGACACTTCGGGTGCCGGTGCGGTGGAGTCGTGGTCGCGGGTGGAGTCCGCCGCCTGCGCTCGCCGCGTCGCGGCGATGGCCGGCATGTTCGCGGCCGCCCATGCCGCCGACGGGTCTGCGGAGCGGGACCTGTGGTGCACCGACACCTGGGACGCCGTCTCAGCCCACATCGG